>CAJOIU010000016.1 GCA_905234855.1 uncultured Oscillospiraceae bacterium | reverse complement strand
CTTCTGCTGGTGCTTATTTGCATAAGCTGTTCTTACATTGTTTAATTTACAAGGTACACCGCGCTCCCGCTTCTCGCGAGCGCTTTGCTATAGTAACACCGGGAAATCGAAATGTCAACACTTTTTTTCGCATTTTTTCAAAAAATTTTTGATGATTTCCGAAGCGGTGGGAATACTACCAGTATGTTGATTTTCAATCGTTTCAGACCACAAGATGTAGATCGTCACCCTTTGCCGAAGCCGGAGATCGACTGCCCGATCTCACCCGATGCGGTGCGGGGATTATTTTCCGGATGCGGTGATTTCATCGGCCGGGAGGTAGCGGCGGGAGGCACAGGCGCGGCGCTTTTCGTCTGTTGGATCGACGGCACGGTGTCCGGCTCCGACGTGGCCGAGCAGGTACTGCGGCCGCTGACCGATCCCGCCCGTTTTGGCGGCGCGAAAACACCCGGAGACGCGGCTGCCCTGTTGGATCGTGGCGCCGCTTACGGCAGCGACATGAAGCGCGTGGAGACTATGGACGAGGTCATCGACGCCCTCTCCTGCGGGAACTGCGCGGCGGTATTTGACGGCACGGCCTTTCTTTTTCAGGTGAAAAGCGACCAGCACCGTACCGTACAGGAGCCCTCTATCGAAAAATCCGTCAAGGGCAGCAAGGACGCCTTTGTGGAATCGCTGCGGGTGAACACCGGCCTGCTCCGCTCGCGCCTGCGCACGCCGAAGCTCAAGCTCGTCCAGACGACTGTCGGCCGCAAAAGCCGCACCGCCGCGGCGGTGATGTGGCTTGAGGGCGCAGCCGCGCCGGAGCTGCCGCAGGAGCTGCTGCGAAGGCTGGACAGCCTCGATGTGGACGGTCTCATCCTGCCGGATACGCTGGACAGCGGCCTGTGCGACGCGCCCCGCTCGCCTTTTCCGCAGCTCATCCATACCGAGCGGCCGGATAAGCTCGCCATGGCGCTGCTGGACGGCCGCGCCGCCGTGCTGGCGGAGGGGATCCCCGTGGCGTTCATCGCCCCCGCCTCGCTGCCCGAGTTCATGAAAACGAACGAGGACGGCTCCCAGCACTATCTCGCGGCGTCGGCCATCCGCCTGCTGCGGTGGCTGGCGTTTGCGATAACGCTTTTACTGCCGGCGCTTTATGTGTCCATCGCCATGTTCCACGCGGAGATGATCCCCACGGAGCTGCTGCTCTCGGTGATCGACTCGAAGCAGTCCGTGCCGTTTTCCACGTCGGCGGAGATCCTCGGCATGCTCATCGCCTTCGAGCTTCTGCAGGAGGCGGGGCTTCGGCTGCCCGATCCCGTGGGACATACGGTCAGCATCATTGGCGCGCTCATCGTCGGCCAGTCGGCGGTGGAGGCGCAGGTCATCAGCCCCATCGCCGTGATCGTCGTGGCGCTGGCGGGCATTGCGGGCTATACCATGCCGAGTCAGGACATGGGTACGGCGCTGCGGCTGTGCCGCTTCGCGCTGACGGTGGCCGCCTCGCTTGCGGGGCTGTTCGGCATCGTGGTGGGCGTTACCTTTATAATATGGCACCTCTGCTCGCTGGAGAGCTTTGGCCGGGCATATGTATCCACCGCCTTCGCCGGACAGGGAAAGACGGGCTCGCAGGCGGTCTTCCTGCGCCGTCCGCCGTGGACGGACAAGCTGCGGGACGCCTCCATAAACGGCGGGGATATTCGGAGGCGGGCATGAAACGGATCGCCGCGATTTGCCTTGCCCTCGGGGCGGCGCTGCTGCTCTCCGGCTGCGAGGGGAATATGTTTTCGAGCCACCGGGATATGGAGCATCTGCGGCCGATCCAGACCATCGGCCTCGACCGGACGGAGGGCGGCGTCATCCTGAGCGTATCCTCCGGCATCGGACCGGACGGCGGCGCGCCTCTCGTCATGAAGACCTCCGCCGCCGGAATCGAGCCGGCCATCAGCCGCTTGCAGGATTATTCCCCGGAGGACGAGCTGTTTTACGCGCATGTGCGCTATATCCTCATCGGGGAGACCATGGCCGATCAGGGCGTTATGCCGCTGCTGGACTGGGCGGAGCGAAGTCCGGCCATGCGCATGGACACGGTGATGCTGGCCGTGAAGGGGAACGCCTACGCCGCCGTGACGGGCGCCTCCGGCGCAAAGACGGATATCACCGAGCGGCTGGCCTCTCTGGAACGGGAGGAGCTGGTGCGGGGGCTGCACGTCTATACCCTGCGGGAAGCGGCCTCGTCGCTGCTGGAGAGGGGCAGCGCTCTCTGCATGGCGGTGGAGCAGCGTCCCTCGGAGGGGACGGTATACACCGAGGAGGAAGTCACCGACGCCGTGATCCCCGCCGGCTATGCCGTTTTGCAAAACGGCGCTCTCGCCGCCTATCTCACCGAGGAGGAGACCCTCGGCGCGGCGCTGCTGGAAAAGGGCGTCACCGGCACGCATATCAAGCTGGACGGCTGTGTCCTTGAGCTGTTCGGCGCCAGCGCCAGCGCCTCCGGCGTATGGGAGGAGGGCAGGCTTTCCGGGATCCGCATCGACTGCACCCTGCAGGCGGGGGTTCTGGAGCGGAAGGAGGGCGGCGCGGAGGATGTCGAACGGCTGCAATCGGCGCTTTCTGCCGCTGTGGAGAGCGCTCTTTCCTCCGCGGTATCGCTCTCCCAGCGGCTGGGCTGCGATTATCTCGATCTGCGGGGCGCCGTCATGAAAACCGCCCCCACCGGCGCGGCAGACGCCGACGGGGACTGGGAAACGATGTTCCCGTCGCTGCCCGTCACGGTGAAGGCCGCGGGGGAGATCCAGCGAAGCTATGACCTTTCCAACTGATCGGAGTGTGACACCCGCCCCATGAAAGACAGTACCGTTACGCGCCCCCAATTCGCCGCCGCGATCTTTGCCGCGCTACTCTCGCCGCTGATGCGGGTGCTTCCCCGCACGTCGGTGCTGATGGCAGGTCGGGGGGCATGGCTGTGCGCCGTGCCGTCGTTTCTCATTCTGCTGGTTTTGACAGCGCTCATGAATCTTCTCCGGCGGCAGCTTCGCCCCGGGGAGGGGACGGCAAACCTTATCCTGCGCTATTTCGGCCCCGTGCTCGGGCGGCTGGTGCTGCTTGTCTATGGCGCGTGGTTCCTGTTTTACGCGGGTTTCATCCTGCGCGGCGGTGCGGAGCGGCTCGCCGCCACGGTATACCAGCAGTCGAACACCGATCCCTTCCTCCTCGTGATGCTGGCGCTGTGTATGCTCGCCGCGCTGGGCACCCTTCGGGCGACGGCGCGCACCGCCGTGATCCTGCGGGCGATCCTGCTGCTGGCGCTGGCGCTCGTCTCCCTGTTCGCCGTATCGAACGTCACATGGAAAAACCTCGTCCCCGTGGATCTGTCGGACGCGCCCGGCATCCTCCTCGGCGCATGGCCGATCTTCACCGTGGGCGGAGCCGCGGCGCTGTTTTCCTTTCTGAGCGGCTATGTCGAGCCGACGGAAAAGCCCGCCAAATGGGTCGTCCTGCCGCTGGCGATCTTCTCCGTCGTGGCATGTCTTTTGTGCATGGAGGCCGTCGGCACCTTCGGCGCGGCGCTGACCGCACATCTGAGCTATCCGTTTTTCACCATGATCCGGGACGTGTCGCTTTTCGGCCTCGCCCAGCGGATCGAAGCGGTGGTCATCGCCCTGTGGGTATTTGCCGATTTCGTTCTCTGCACCCTGCTGCTTCGCTGCGCCCATGAGGCGCTGCGGACGGTATGCGGGTATCCCAAATCGGAGAACCTGCCTCTGTTCAGCCCGCGCCGCGGTCGGTGGCTTTTGTGGCTGGAGGCGCCCGCCGTGTGGGCGTGCGGGCACTTCATCGCCGCGTCCTCCCAACAGTTTTCCGCATGGTCGCAGACGCGCATCCCGCTCCTTATGAATCTCTTCGTCTTCGCCGGCTTCCCCCTCATCCTGCTCGTCGGCAGGCTGAGGAAAATGCTTATATAATAAGGAAGCGCTGCCCGTCCGGCTCCGAACCGAGGGCAGCGCCGTATTTTCTTTTCAGTCAAACGCCTCGGCGAGGCTGAAATCCTCGAAGCCCGGCGCCCATTCCAGCGTCGCGTGGGCAAACCAGCCGTCCGGGCCGCTTATGCGGTCGGCATAGCTCTGCCACGCCGCGAAATACCGCAGAGTATACATCGTGCCGCTTTCCGGGTCGAAGACCACATTGGCGTCCGGCTCGAGCGGCACGCGCATCACCACGACCTGCGCGCCGCCTGTGTCCGCCGTCGTCCACGCATAGTCCTCCAGCGACAGCGCCGCGTGATACACCGCCTCGTCCACATCGCCGTCATATACCGCCCGGCTGCCGCCGTAAACGTCGAGCTCAGAGTTTTCGTTATACTGCGCGTACAGTGCGTCGAAAACGGCCTCCGCCTCGTCGGCCGGAGCGGCGGCCAGCGCCGCCTCGATCTGCGCGAGCGCGTCCGTCTCCGCCGCCGCGGCGTCCTCCGCGGTATCGTCCGTATACAGCCAGATCTGCTTTAGCTGCACATATTCCGTCCAATTCCCGGCCGGGTCGCCGGCGGCATAGGCCAGCACATCCGCGTCGGGAAGGTCCGCGCCGTTTTTGCCGAAAAGGGTCGTGAACCCGTCGTACTGATACAGCGCGTCCACCTGATGGAACCATAGCCACAAGGCTTCGGTGCAGAACATATCGTCGAGATAGGCATAGAACGCTGCCTCGTCGCCGCCGAAGTTATCGTCTACGGCGCTTTGCCGGACGGCGTCCACGGCATCGAGCGCCTCTTTGCCCAGCACCGCGCCCGCATCGGTGAGGTTTTTATGCATGACGTGATACTGGGTGATCACCGTGAGGGCGTTCTGCAGCACGAGCGATCCGTAGGTCGGATGCGACCCGTCGGCGTCCGCCACGATGAGACAGGGCTCGTCCCAGCTCTCGAAGGCGATCGTCTCCGAGCCGGAGAGGACGCGGGCATAGTACATCACTTCATAAAACAGCTCCCGCCATGTGACGGCCTCGCCCCCGGCATACAGCACGATCTCCTCCGGGTCATGCTTCTGAAACGCCGCGGCGAAATCCAGCGGCGGCGTGGACTCATACGGCTCGATCACCGTCTTTCCGCAGCCCCACAGCGACAACGCCAGCATGAGCGCCAGAACGAGGGCGGATAATCTCTTTCTTTTCATGCCGAAACCTCCTTCGAATGGATCCGGGCGTAATCCCGCACAAAGCTGCGGGCCTCCTCCAGAATGCGGCGCTTGGAGGCGAGCTTCAGCGCCACGGCGGGCTTGCCGCCGGCCTCGACCTTCACGCGGCCCTTCCACGCATCCTGCGCGTACAGGGCGCTGACGCTCTCAAAATCGAAGTCCGCGAAGGCAAACCGCACAAAGCCGCCCTTCTGGGTCACGTCCGTGATGCCCGCCTGCGACGCCTCGCCCCGCAGCAGCGCCACCTGTATGAGCGCATTCACGCTCGGCGGCGGATCGCCGAAGCGGTCACACAGCTCGTCGGTGATATCGTCGGCCTCCGCCTCGGTGCGGATGAGAGCGATGCGGCGGTAGATATCCATGCGCTGCTCCGGGCTTCGGATATACGCCTCGGGGATATTTGCACTGACGGCCAGATCGGCGGCGCATTCCGTGCGCACGGGGGGAGTTTCGCCCTTCTCCTCCATGACCGCCTCCTCGAGGAGCTTCAGATACATATCGTATCCCACATCGATGAGGTGGCCGGACTGCTCGGAGCCGAGGAGATTGCCCGCGCCCCGGATCTCCAGATCCCGCATGGCGATGCGGAAGCCGGAGTTGAACTCCGCAAATTCCCGGATGGCCTCAAGGCGCTTTTCCGCGATCTCGGTAAGCACCTTGTCCTTCCGATACGTCAGATAAGCGCTGGCGCGGCGGGACGAGCGTCCCACGCGGCCGCGGATCTGGTGGAGCTGGGCAAGCCCCATCTTGTCTGCGTCCTCGATGATGAGGGTGTTCACGTTCGGGATATCGATGCCCGTTTCGATGATGGTGGTGCAGACGAGCACCTGCGTCTGTCCCTGCGAAACGCGATCCATCACGGCGGACAGCTCCGCCTCGTTCATGCGGCCGTGCGCCACGTCCAGCGAAACATCCGGAAGAAGCTGCTGGAGCCGCGCGGCGGTGCGTTCGATATTGTCTATGCGGTTATGGAGGTAATACACCTGCCCGCCCCGGGCGACCTCCCGCCGGATGGCGTCGCTCACCACGCCCCAGTCATGCTCCATGACGAAGGTCTGCACCGGAAGGCGGTCATGCGGCGGCTCCTCCAAGGTGGACATATCCCGGATGCCGGAGAGCGCCATATTGAGGGTGCGGGGGATGGGCGTGGCCGAGAGCGTCAGCACGTCCACCTGCTTCGACAGCTCCTTGATATGCTCCTTGTGGCTCACGCCGAAGCGCTGCTCCTCGTCCACGATGAGAAGGCCGAGCTTCTTAAAGCGGATATCCTTCTGCAGCAGCCGGTGGGTGCCGATGACGATATCGCACTCGCCGCTTTGCAGCTCTGCCAGCGTCCCCTTGAGCTGGGCGGGCGTCGAGAACCGGGAGAGCAGCCCGATGCGGATCGGGAAGCCGAAAAACCGGCTCACCGCCGTCTGATAATGCTGCTGCGCCAGCACGGTGGTCGGCACGAGGATCGCCGCCTGATATCCGTCCAAAACACATTTCATCACGGCGCGCAGGGCGACCTCCGTCTTACCGTAGCCCACATCGCCGCACAGCAGGCGATCCATGGGCACGGGGCGCTCCATATCGTCCTTGATCTCGCGGATGCAGCGGAGCTGATCGTCCGTTTCCGTATATTCAAAGGCGTCCTCAAATTCCGTCTGCCACGGGGAATCGGGCGCGAAGGCGTGACCGGGGCTGTTCTGCCGGGCGGCATACAGGCCGATGAGCTCCGCCGCCATCTCCTTGGCTGCGGCCTTCGCCCGGCTGCGCGCGCGGTTCCAGTCCGAGCCGCCGAGTTTTGAGAGCTTTACCGGGCTGTCCTCCCCCGCGCCTATGTATTTCGTCACCATGTCGAGCTGTGTCGCGGGGACATACAGCGCGTCCGTTCCGGCGTAGCAGATCTTGATATAATCCTTTTCCGCCCCGTCCACCGGCATCTGGAAGATGCCCGCGAAGCGGCCGATGCCGTGGGTCTCATGCACCACGATATCGCCCACGGAGAGATCCTCATACGAGCCGAGCCGAGCCCCCGCGGGCAGAGCCCGCTTGCGCCGCGCCGTGCGCAGGCCGCTTTTGGCGATCTGGGTATCGGCCAGCACGGCGAGCTTCATTTGGGGATATTCCATGCCGGAGGAAAGGCTCCCCACGCAGACCGCGCATTTGCCGGGCTCCGGCAGCGTATCTAGTCGCGGATCGAGATACACCCCGCTGATGCCCTTGCCGGAAAGGAGCTCTTTGAGCGCCTCGGCGCGGCGTTTGTCTCCGGCGAGCACCACGCAGCGATAGCCCTCGCCCAGCCAATGCTTCACATCGTCCGACGCAGCGTCCGCGCTGCCGGCATAGGAGGGGAGCTGCTTGGCGGAAACGCCCACCGTCGTGCGCGGCTCCAGCGGATAACGTCCCACCGTGAAAGCGTCCGCCATCACCACGGGAAAATCCAGAAGCTTTTCCGTCGCCGCTTCCCACGGGAGATAAAACTCCGCCAGCCGTCCCAGAAGCGTGCCGCCTTCGATGAGCAGCCGGATATCCTCCGCCGCCTGTTTCAGATAGCTTTTCGCCCGCTCGGCGCACTTGCCGGGCTGATCCATGACCACGAGCGCCTCCGGCGGGATATAGTCCAGCACCGTCGCCGGCTGGGGATACACAAGGCACATATACCGATCGGCCGCGGTGAAGTCCGAGGCGTTTTCCAGCGTCTCGATATCCTTATTCACCGTTTCTATGAGCCGCTTGGCGTCGAACCGCGACGCGTTCCGGTTGATCCGTGCCGACAGAGAGCGAAGCTCCGAGATAAGCCCCTCGCGGCCGCCTTCGCCGAGAGAGGGAAGCGTCTCCGCCCCGGGCAGGACGCGCAGGGCTTTCATCTCCTCCGTGCGGCGCTGGCTGGAGGCGTCAAAACGATAAATCACGTCGATCTCGTCCCCGAAGAAATCCAGCCGCGCCGGCGTTTCCTCCGCCGTTGACCACACGTCAAGGATGCCGCCCCGATGGGCAAACTGCCCGGGTCCCTCCACCTGATCGGCGGAGCGGTAGCCGGAGCGCAGCAGCCGGTCGATCACATCCTCCGGCGCCATCGTCTGCCCCGGCCGGAGGGTGAACCCGGCTCTGGCGGCCACGGAGGGGGGCATGGCGCGCTGCAGGAGCGCGGCCACGGTGCATACCGCCGCCTGCGTCCGGCGGGCGCCGAGATCGTCCAGCGCGCGCATACGGCGCTGCTCCGCCTGCCGGGATACGCTCTCCGTTTCATAAAACGTGAACTCGCGGCTGCCGACGACGGTCACATCCCCGCCCAGCAGGGAGCGTAAATCGGCGGCCATGGCCTCGGCCGCCGTGTCGTCCGGCGAGATCACGAAGACCGGCCGTTCCGTCCGCAGGGACAGCGCCGCGGCCAGATGGGCGCGATGCACCGGCGCCAGCCCGGAAACAAGAGCAGGCAAAGCGCCCCCCTCGACGGCGTCGGGGAGGGGAGTCAGGTTTTTATTCTGCAGGATCGCAAGGGTAAGATTCTTCACGTCGTTTACCTCATTATCATTGTAATTCAGCTCTCCTGCGGATGCAAGATTTTTTTCCGGGATCGGACTTCTGAAGGCAACAAAAGGTTGTAATCGGCGGCAAGGAATGCTATAATAAATCATTGGCTTATAATATAAATAATAGATTTCATATTATAATATAAGGCAGGAAGGCAGGACATAGGATGAACTCACTCAACGATATCTGGCAGAGCATCCTGCAGAAGCTTGGCGAGAACCTCACCCCCACCGCTATCAATACATGGTTTTCGGACTGCAGACCCATCGAGCTGGGGGAGCGCCGGTTCGTTTTGGAGACCACCACCGAATTTAAGCGGAGCATCATCCGTCAGCGCTTCGAGCCGACGATCCGGCAGGCGCTGTCCGATCTTTTTGCCTGCGACTTCGAGATCCTCATCCTCGTGGGCGACGAGGTGCTGGAATACCAGCGGGAGGATCAGAAAAACGACGTGCTCCCGGAGGCGCTGGGCTATACCTTCGACCGCTTCATCGTGGGCGCCTCCAACAAGTTCGCCCACGCGGCGGCCATCGCCGTGGCGGAAAATCCCGGTAAGGCCTATAACCCGCTGTTCATCTACGGCAATTCCGGCCTCGGCAAGACCCATTTGCTGCTCGCCATCGGGCAGGAGATCCTGCAGCGGGATCCCTCGGCAAAGATCGGCTATGTAAAGGGCGACGATTTCACCAATCAAATGGTCAAATCCCTGCGGGAAAACACGCAGGAGGAATTTCGCAGCCGCTACCGCAAGGTGGATCTCTTCCTCGTGGACGATATCCAGTTCATCGCCGGGCGGCAGGGCACGCAGGAGGAATTTTTCCATACCTTCAACGCCATCTACGAGGCCGGGCATCAGATCGTCATCACATCCGACCGTCCGCCGAAGGAAATGGCTGCGCTGGAGGATCGGCTACGCACCCGATTCGAGGGCGGTCTCATGGCCGACATCCAGCCCCCCGATATGGAGACGCGCATGGCCATCATCCGCAATAAGGGGCAGGGTCTCGGGCTCATCCTCTCGAACGAGGTCGTGCGCTACATAGCCGAGAACATCACCGCCAATATCCGCCAGATCGAGGGCGTGGTGAACCGCCTCACGGCCTATCGTGACCTTGACGACGATTCCATCTCCGTCGAAAGCGTGAAGCGCGCCATCAAGGACGTGATCCGTACGGGCGTATACATCCCCACGCCGGAGGTCATCATCACGGAAACCTCCCGCTATTTTGGCATTGACGAGGCGGAGATCCGCGGTCAGCGCCGCTCCAAAAACACCGCCATGGCGCGTCAGACCGCCATGTATCTCATGCGAACGCTCACAAACCTCTCCCTCGTAGACATCGGCGAGCAATTCGACCACCGCAACCATTCCACCGTTCTCAATTCCACCCGCAAGGTGGAGGAGCTGATGCATTCCGACCCCGAGATGAGCGCCACCATCCGGGATATCACCTCCAATATCAATTCCATCCACGACCGATGAGTTCTGCACATTTTTCCGCAAAATGATGAAAACTTCCCGTGGAAAGCTGTGGAGAAATTTTCCGTCCCCAACGGCTGTGGAAAACCTTTGTTTTTCTCCACAATTTTCTCCACAGGCAAAACCCGCTCACATCAACGGCTTTCTGCGGTTTTGAACATAATTTCCGCCTACTACTAACCCTACTAAAATATATTCTATCTTTCTTTCTGTACGGAGGAGCGTCATGAAATTTTCCTGTGAAAAGTATCTTATCCAGCAGGCCGTATACATTGCCTCCCGATGCACGGCTTCGAAAAGTCCCATCCCCGCGCTGGAGGGACTTCTCATCGAAGCGGGCAATGATGTAAAAATTACCGGCTACGATCTTAAAAAGGGCATCTACACCAACTTTCCCGCCGATGTGGCGGAGCCGGGCGCCATCGTTCTCAACTCCCGCCTGTTCGGAGAGATCGTCCGAAGCCTGCCGGACGGGATCGTTTCGCTGAACATCGAGAAAAACAATATCGTAGAGATCAAATGCGGCGACGCGGAGTTTTCCCTCATCGGCACGGACAGCGGGGAATTTCCCGAGCTTCCCGCGGTGGAAAAGGAGAACGCCATTTCCGTTCCGCAGGATATTTTAGGCAAGATGCTGCGGCAGACGATTTTTGCCGTCAGCGACAATGAGAGCCGCCCCATCTATACCGGCGCCCTCTTCGAGGTGGAGAATGACGAGCTCGTGATCGTGGCGGTGGACGGCTTCCGCCTCTCCCTGCGGCGCGAACGCGTGAAGACAGGATCGCTGGAAAGCTGCCGATTCATCGTTCCCGGCACGGCGCTGAGCGACGTGGAAAAGCTCTGCACCGACTCGGAGGGGACGGCGGATATCACCGTCGGCGCGAAGCATGTCTCCTTCGTGATCGGCAGCACCGTGCTGATCTCCCGCCGGCTGGAGGGAGAGTTCCTCAATTATAAAAAGAGCGTGCCGACGGAATTTGCCATCGTGATGGAGGTAGCGCGGGAGAATCTGCTGCGCTCGGTCAGCCGCGTGTCCCTCGTGATCGACGAGAAGATGAAAAATCCCCTCAAGGTATTCGTGGGTCCCGAGTTTGTGAACGTGAGCTGCACCACGGGTATCGGCAGCGGCGAGGATCGCTGCCCGGCGAAGATGAAGGAGGGGCAGGCGGTGCTGACCATCGGCCTCAACAACCGCTATCTGCTGGATGTTTTGAAGGCCGCTCCCGACGATATGATCCGCATCGGTCTCAACAACGCCAATTCCCCCTGTGTTATTTTCCCTTCGGAGGGGGACGGCTTCGCCTATATGATTCTGCCCGTCCGGCTGCGGGTCTGATCCATGCGGATCCAAAGGATCGCGCTGTCCGGCTTCCGCAACTACGACGAGGAGACCGTGGAATTTGGGCCGGACGTGAATGTCGTCACCGGCACGAACGCTCAGGGGAAGACGAATCTTTTGGAGGCGGTGTATCTTCTCTCCGGCGCCCACAGCTTCCGCACCCGCTTCGATAAGGAGCTCATCGGCTTCGACAGTGATTGGGCCAGTCTCTTGGCGGACGTGGAGGCCGGAGGACGGGAGCAGACGGTGCGGCTGCTGTTCCGGCGGGGTCAGCGGCGCGCCGTCACGGTGAACGGAGCGAAAAAAACCTCCGCGGAGCTTTCCGGCGTCATGACGGCGGTGCTGTTTTCCCCGGACGATTTGTATCTCATCAAGGAAGGCGCGGCCGCCCGGCGGCGGCTGATGGATACCGCCATATCCCAGCTCCGCTCCAGCTATGCCTCGGTGCTGACGGACTTCAACCGCCTCTATGAAAACAAGACCCGCATATTGAAGGATTGGCGCGAAAAGCCGAGGCTTCTCGATACACTCGACGAATTTTCCGACGGGCTCGCCCGATGCTCTGCCCGGATCATCCGCTATCGCGCGTCCTTCGTCCAGCGGCTGGCCGAAACAGCGGCGCCCATTCACGGGGACTTCTCCGATAACCGGGAGGCGCTGGGACTGACGTATAAAACGGTCAGCACCGTGACCGATCCCACAGCGCCGATGCAGGAAATATACTACCAGATCTGTGAGCATCAGGAGCGCCACCGGCAGGCGGAGCTCGAAGCCGGGCAATGTCTCACCGGCGCGCATAAGGACGATATTGAGATCACGATAAACGGCGCGGCCGCCCGCAGCTTCGCCTCGCAGGGACAGACCCGGACGGCGGCGCTGAGCATCAAGCTCGCCGAGCGAGAGATCTTTCGGACGGAGACGGGGGAATACCCTGTGCTGCTGCTGGACGACGTACTGTCCGAGCTGGACGCGGCGCGGCAGGAATTTGTGCTCAACCGCATCGGCGGCGGGCAGACGATCATCACCTGCTGCGAGGGCGAGGCCATCCGGCGGCGCACCGGCGGGCGGGTATTTTCCGTAGAGGCCGGGCGGATCCGGCGGGAAAAGTGATATGAAATATTTATATGTAGGCGGCGAGGCGGCCATGGAGGATACCGAGATCGTAGGGATCTTCGATCTCGACAACACCTCATGGTCCGTCCACACGCGAAAGTTTCTCTCGGCGGCGGAAAAGGAAGGCCGCCTGTCGCTGGCGGCGGAGGACATCCCCAAATCCTTCGTGGTTTGCGCCGATGATAAGGTCATATTAACGCAGCCGAATACGGCGATCCTCGTCCGGCGGCTCGAAATTCAGGAGAAGATTCATGTCTGATTTTAGCGAAAAGGTAACACAGGAATACGACGCATCTAAAATTCAGGTGCTGGAGGGGCTGGAGGCCGTCCGTATGCGGCCAGGCATGTATATCGGCTCCACGTCGTCCTCCGGCCTGCACCATCTCGTATACGAGATCGTGGACAATGCCATCGACGAGGCACTGGCGGGCTATTGCAGCCACATCGAAGTCGTCATCGAGGAGGGCGATGTGATCCGCGTTTCGGATAACGGCCGCGGCATCCCCGTGGATATCCAAGAGCAGACGGGAAAGCCGGCGCTCGAGGTCGTCTATACCGTTCTGCACGCCGGCGGCAAGTTCGGCGGCGGCGGATATAAGGTCTCCGGCGGCCTGCACGGCGTGGGCGCGTCCGTGGTGAACGCCCTGTCCGACTGGCTGGAGGTGGACGTCCACAAAAACGGAAACATCTACCATATGGAGTTTTCCCGCGGCGAAAAGACTAAGGATATGGAGATCGTCGGCACCACCGACCGCACCGGCACCACCGTGCGCTTCCATCCCGATCCCGAGATGTTCGACGATACCGTGTACGACTATGAGACGCTGCACGTCCGCATGCGGGAGCAGGCGTTCCTGAACGCGGGACTTCGCATCTCCACGAAGGATGAGCGTCCCGGCAAGGAAGCCTTCGACGAGATGTATTACGAGGGCGGCATCCGGGAATTTGTCACCTTCATCAACAAAAACAAGACCCCCGTCCATGAAACGGTGGTCTATATGCAGGGCGACCGGGAGGATTCCACCGCCGAGGTGGCGATCCAGTGGAACGACGGCTATAACGAAAATATGGTCTCCTTTGCCAACAACATCCATACGCCGGAGGGCGGTATGCATGAGACGGGCTTCAAGACAGCCCTCACCCGCGTGCTGAACGCCTACGGCCATAAGGCCAAGCTCCTCAAGGACGAGGAATCCCTCTCCGGCGAGGACGTGCGCGAGGGCATCACCGCCGTCATCTCCGTAAAACTCACGAACCCCCAGTTCGAGGGCCAGACAAAGGCCAAGCTCGGCAACTCCGATATGCGCACGCTGGTGGATTCTGTGGTGAGCCAGAAGCTCGATCAGTTTTTGGAAGAAAACCCTGCCGTCGGCAAGGCGATCATCGACAAGGCCATGACCGCGTCCCGCGCCCGCGAGGCGGCGCGGAAGGCGCGCGAGAGCGTCCGCCGCAAGACCGGCCTCGAATCCGGCCAGATGCCCGAAAAGCTGCAGGACTGCAACGAGCGCGATCCGAGCCTGTGCGAGCTGTATGTGGTCGAGGGCGATTCCGCCGCCGGCTCCGCCATCCAAGGGCGGGACAGCCGGTTCCAAGCCATCCTTGCCATGTGGGGCAAGATGCTGAACGTGGAAAAGGCGCGCGCCGACAAGATCTACGGAAACGACAAGCTCTATCCCATGATCGTGGCGCTGGGCGCCGGCATCGGGCAGGAGTTCAACCTCGAAAAGCTTCGCTACCATAAAATCATCATCATGGCCGATGCCGACGTGGACGGCAGCCATATCCGCACGCTGCTGCTCACCTTCTTCTTCCGCTATATGCGGCCGCTCATCGAAAACGGCTATGTATATTCGGCCGTGCCGCCGCTCTATAAGCTCTCGCGCGGCAAGACCCAGCGCGTGGCGTATTCCGACGACGAGCGTGACGCGATCTCCTCCGAGCTGAGGGGCGACAACCCGAACGCCAAGGTGGATATCAGCCGCTTCAAGGGCCTCGGCGAGATGGATCCGGAGGAGCTTTGGGAAACCACCATGAACCCCGAGACCCGCACGCTGCGGCGCATCACGCTCGATGATGCCGTGAAGGCAGACGAGGTGTTCACCATCCTCATGGGCGAGGAAGTGGAGCCGCGCAAGCAGTGGATCGAGACGAACGCGAAATACGTCGTCAATCTGGACTTTTAAGGAGGTGACGGAAAATGGCACATAACAGAGACTATAAGCCCGAGGACATCGCGTTCCCCGAGCAGCATATCGTGGAAAGCGAGCTCGTCAAGGAAATGCAGACGAGCTATATCGACTACGCCATGTCCGTCATCGTGGGACGCGCCCTGCCGGACGCGCGGGACGGACTGAAGCCCGTCCACCGCCGTATCCTCTACGCCATGTATGAAGACGGCCTCACACGGGACAAGCCCTTCCGAAAGTGCGCCACCGCCGTCGGCGACGTGCTGGGCCGATATCATCCCCACGGCGACGCCTCCGTCTACGATGCGCTCGTGCGTCTGGCGCAGGACTTTTCCATGCGCTATCCCCTCATCGACGGCCACGGCAACTTCGGCTCCGTGGACGGCGATCCCCCTGCGGCATACCGATACACCGAGGCGCGCATGGCCAAGATGGCCGACGAGATGCTGCGGGACATCGAAAAGGAAACCGTGGACTGGGACCCCAACTTCGACGAAACGCGCAAGGAGCCGCGCGTGCTGCCCAGCCGCTTCCCGAACCTGCTGGTAAACGGCTCGAGCGGCATCGCCGTCGGCATGGCGACGAACATCCCGCCTCACAACCTCACAGAGGTCATAAATGCCGCGATCTGCGTGCTGGATAACCCCGACGCCCAGCTTGAGGATCTCATGCAGCATATGCAGGGGCCGGATTTCCCGACGAAGGGCATCATCATGGGACGCAGCGGCATCCGGCAGGCATATGCCACCGGCCGTGGCCGCGTGACCGTCCGCGCCCGCACGGATTTTGAGGAATATGGCCGTGATCACCGCACGCGCATCATAGTTTCCGAGCTGCCGTATCAGGTGAACAAGCGCGCCCTTGTGGCGGCCATCGCCGAGCAGGTGCGGGAAAAGCGCCTTGAGGGCATCTCGGATATGCGCGACGAGTCCGACCGCAACGGCATGCGCATCGTCATCGAGCTCAAGCGCGACGCCAATCCGCAGGTGGTGCTCAATAACCTCCTCAAGCAGACGCAGCTGCAAACCACCTTTTCCATCAACATGCTGGCGCTGGTGGAAAACCAGACCCAGCCGAAGATCCTCTCCCTGCGCCATCTTCTGGACGAATACCTCACCTTCCAAGAGGACGTGATCGCCCGCCGGACGAAATACGACCTGCGCAAGGCGCGCGAGCGTGCCCATTTGTTGGAGGGTCTTCTCATCGCGCAGGACAATATCGACGAGGTCATCCGCATCATCCGCTCGAGCTACGACGACGCGAAGGAAAACCTCATGGCGCGCTTCGGCCTCGACGATGTGCAGGCGCAGGCCATCTGCGATATGCGCCTCATCGCGCTGCAGGGGCTAAACCGCGAGAAGCTGCAGGCCGAGTATGACGAGCTGCAGGAGAAGATCGCGTGGTATCTGGAGCTTCTGGCCGATCCCGAAAAGCTCAAGGCGCTGCTCAAGGAGGAGCTCGTGGCCATCCGCGACAAATACGGCGACGAGCGCAAGACCGAGATCCAAGACGTGTTCGACGAGATCGACGCGGAGGATCTTATTCCCGAGGAGGAGTGCGTCTATACCATGACGCACAACGGCTACATCAAGCGCCTGCCCGCCAGCGAATACCGCGCCCAGAACCGCGGCGGCCGCGGCGTGAAGGCCATGGCCACCCGCGAGGAGGATTATGTGGAAACGGTGTTCACCGCGTCGAGCCACGACTATATCCTGTTCTTCACCTCCGCCGGCCGCGCCTACCGCAAGAAGGGCTATCAGATCCCCATGGCGAGCCGCGCCGCCCGGGGCGTTCCCATCGTGAACTTCATCCCCGTGGAGCCGGAGGAGCGGGTGGAGGCCATGCTGCACGTCCGCGAGCTGACGGGCGAGCGGTTCCTCTTCTTCGCCACGCGAAACGGCACAGTGAAGCGCATGAAGCTCGAGGAGCTGAAAAATATCCGAAACGTCGGCATCCGCGCTCTGAGCATCGACCCGGACGACGAGCTCATCTCCGTCACGCTCACCGATGGCGATCAGAAAATTTTGATGGCCACGGCGGACGGCATGGCGATCTGCTTCCATGAAACGGACGTCCGCGCCATGGGACGCACCGCTGCCGGCGTGCGCGGCATCAAGCTGCGCGAGGGCGACCTGGTCGTAGGCGCCGGCGCCGTGATCGACGGCGCGGCGGTGCTGTCCGTCACCGAAAACGGCTATGGCAAGCGCACCCCCGCGGAGGAATACCTGCGCGGCGGCGATGTGCAGAGCCGCGGCGGCGTCGGCCGGAAAAACTATACCATCACCCCCAAGACCGGCGCGGTGGTGGATATGAAGATCGTTTTGGGCGACGAGGACCTTCTCATCGTCTCGGACGACGGCACCATCATCCGCACGGACGTGGGAAGCGTTTCGGTCTATGGCCGCGCGGCGCAGGGCGTGCGCGTCATGCGCGTCAGCGAGGGCAGCCGGGTCATCTCCGTGGCCTGCACGGATAAGGCCGAGGCGGAGGAAACGGATGCGCCGGAGAGCGCCGAATGAAGGACGTAGCCATCTATACCGACGGAGCCTGCTCCGGCAATCCCGGCCCCGGCGGCTGGGGCGCGATCCTCATCTATAAGGGGATCGAAAAGGAGCTGTCCGGCGGTGAGGCGCAGACCACCAACAACCGCATGGAGCTTACCGCCGTCCTCCAAGCGCTGGAGGCGCTGCGCGAGCCCTGCGCCGTCACGGTGTATACCGACAGCCAATATATTTCCCGGGCAATCACCGAGGGCTGGCTCCGAAAATGGAAGGCTGCGGGTTTTTCCAAAAAGGGCGGTCTTAAAAACGCTGAGCTGTGGCGTGCGCTGGACGGTCTTCTGCAGAAGCACGACGTGCGCTTCGTTTGGGTCAAGGGTCACGCCGACAACGAATATAACAACCGCTGCGATCGCATGGCCGTGGCGGAGCGGGAAAAATTCGCGTAATACCATATAGAATAATACCGCCGAACCGGGTTGGCTCGGCGGTATTGTTATGCCTGCAGTATTTGCTGTATCGCCGCGGGATCGGCGGCGGAAAGCGGGAGCAGCGGCGCGGGAGGGTCGTCGTGGGGGGCAATAGGCTTTTCATAGGTGGCCACATCGTGCCATGCCCCCGCCTTATAGCCGGCGCTGCGGACGATCCCCGCCACGGTGAAGCCCATGGCGGTATGCAGACGGCCGCTTTTCTCGTTTGGCTGGGTGACGACGCCGTAGACCGTTCTGACGCCCTGCAGGCGCAAAAGCCTGATCAGCGCGGCATACAGGCGCTTTCCCAAGCCAAAGCCGTGGGCGGAGCGGTCGATGTATACGGAAAGCTCCGCGCCCCATTGATACGCCGCCCGCTCACGGTATCGGTGGGCATAGGCATAGCCGAGGACGCGCCCGCCCTCCTCATATACGAGATAGGGATACGTCGCGGTGATATCCTCGATCCGGCGGCGGAACTCCTCCGCCGTCGGCAGGTCATATTCAAAGGTAATGGAGGTCTCGATATACTGCGCGTAGATCGCGAGCAGCGCCTCCGCGTCGGCGGGTTCGGCAAAGCGAAGCATGGCGGCGCCTCCTTTTCGGGTTTTCCCCATTATAAAGGCGGCGAACACGGTTGGCAAGAGATTCTTGACATCGGCGGGAGGTTGGAGTATGATTTGTATAACAAATCATACTTTTTTACGAGGTGCGCTATGAAAAAACCGCCGAAGGGAAGATATGCATGGTCAGTCACGGTGGGCGAAAAGGGGCAGATCGTGATCCCGAAGCAGGCGCGGGAGGTATTCGGCATCGAGCCGGGCGATTCGCTCCTTTTGCTGGGCGACGAAAAGCGGGGGCTCGCGATCCCGCCCAAGGGGAGCCTTTCCGAGATGTTTTCCAAGATCTTTGAGGAGGAAGGGGGCGAGCGCGCATGACGCCGCTGTTGGAGGTGCGCGGGCTGCGCAAGGAGTACTCGAGTTTTTCTCTGGGTCCCGTGTCCTTTTCCGTGGATGCGGGCAGCATCATGGGCTTCATCGGACGCAACGGCGCCGGGAAGACCACCACGCTCAAATCCATCCTGAACATCGTCCACCCCACCGGCGGCGAGATCCGCTATTTTGGCATGGATATCCGTGGAAACGAGCGGGCGGTGAAGCAGCGCGTGGGCTTTGCGGGCGGCGCGGTGGACTACTACCCCCGCAAGCGGATCGCGGATATCCTCGCGGTGACGGGGCGGTTTTACGAAAACTGGGACGAGGCCGCCCTGCGGAAATATCTGGACGCTTTTTCCATCGACCCGGCGAAAACGCCGCGGGAGCTGTCCGAGGGTATGAAGGTGAAGCTGAATCTCGCCATGGCGCTGTCCCACCGGGCGGAGCTGCTCATCCTCGACGAGCCGACGAGCGGGCTCGATCCCGTGTCCCGGGAGGAACTGCTCGATATCTTCGGCTATCTGCGGGATCAGGGCGCGGCGATCCTGTTTTCAACGCATATCACGTCCGACCTCGATAAATGCGCCGACCACATCACCTATATCCGGCAGGGGCAGCTCATTTCCAGCGGGCGGCTCGACACGTTTCTGGAGGAGCACCGCCGGCAGGGCACAGGGAACGACCTTGAAGAGATCATGGTGCACTATGAGAAGGAGGATTTCCGTGAAAAGCTTGCTGACTAAGGAAATGAAGCTGGCCGCATCGCCGCTTTCCTATCTCTTTCTGGCCTTCGCGGCCATGACGCTGATCCCCGGCTATCCCATCCTCGTGGGCGCATTTTTCGTGTGCCTCGGCATTTTCCAGAGTTTTCAGGCCTGCCGCGAGTCGAACGATATCCTCTATACCGTGCTTCTGCCCATGGAAAAGGCCAATGCGGTGCGGGCAAAGTATATTTTCGTGTGCTTCATCGAGCTCACGGCACTGGCGCTGGCGGCGATCCTTACGGCCGTGCGGATGACGCTGCTGCGGGACGCCGCGCCGTATGCGAGCAATCCCATGATGAACGCAAATCTCGTGTATCTCGGCTATATCGCGCTGATCTATGCCGAGTTCAATGTCCTGTTTCTCAGCGGTTTTTTCCGGACGGCGTATAAGTTCGCCAAGCCCTTTGTGTCGTTCATCATCGTCTCGATGCTGACGGTGGGCGTATGCGAGGCGCTGCACCACTTCCCCGGGCTCACGTTCTTAAACGGCTGCGAACGCCTGCCCGCCCAGACGGCGATCCTGCTGTGCTGCCTCGCGGTATACGCGCTCGCTACGGCGCTCTCGTGCCGCCGCGCTATCTGCCGGTTTGAGATCATCGACCTTTGATACTTTTTCTCGAAAGAAAAAGTATCCAAAAAGAGCTTTGCATCCGCACCGAGCCAAGGCGTTTCCCAGCGCTGCGCCCGGTAACCCAATTCGCAGTCATTGAGGTTTTGTATGATAGAAAACGGCCGCCGCACCCGATGCCGGGTGCGGCGTGTTATTTTCTGTCAGCTTTGAAAGGGCAGCATGGCGAGCCGGGCGTTTCCGTAGATGCCCGCGTCGCCGCCGAGGGTGGCGAGGCGGATCTCCGTGCCGCGGCAGGCGTGGAAGGCGTATTTATGGAACGCTGCCTCCGCACGGATGCGCAGAAATTCCCCCGCGAGCGATACGCCTCCGCCGATCACGATGGCCTCCGGATCGATCACGGTGCAGGCCGCCGCCATCCCCCGTCCCAGCAGGTCGCACGCCTGATCCACCACAGCCAGCGCCGTATCGTTGCCGCGCCCGGCCAGCTCGAATACGTCCTTCGAGGACATGGGGCCCAGTCCGGCCTTTTCCGCGAGGCGCGTGATGCCCGTGGCGCTGCAGTATTGCTCCAGACAGCCGTGGTTGCCGCAGCCGCAGACGTCCTCTTCCTCCGGCTCAACGCAGATATGGCCGATCTCGCCGCCCGCCCCGTGGGAGCCGGAAAGCAGGCTGTTGTTATAGATGACCCCTGCGCCGACGCCGGTGCCGAGGGTGATGAGCAGGATGCTGGAAAAGCCCGCGCCGCCGCCGAGCCAATGCTCTCCGATGGCCGCGGCGTTTGCGTCATTGCACATCCGGCAGGGGATGCCGGTGAGGGCGGTGAACTCGTCGCCGGGTCGGCAGACGCCCCAGCCTAGGTTCACGCAGCGGTTCACCGTGCCGTCCGGCAGTACCGCGCCGGGAACGCCGATGGCCGCGCCGTCCGCATCGCCCGGCAGCGAACGGATGATATCCGAGAGGATGTGCTTGCCGTCCTCGGAGATGTCGGTGGGGATCTCCCATTTCTGCAGAAGAGCGGTCTCGGAAAACAGGCCGAGCTTCACCGTGGTGCCGCCGATATCGATTCCGTAGTATTTACCCATGGCAGTAGCGCAGCACCGCGGTCTGCGCAGGGGTCTCGGCGGTCAGCTCAAAAGCATTCGTGTCGTATTCCCTGAGATTATCGCACAGGGCGGTATAGTCGGAAAGCTCCGCGATCACGTCATAGCCCATCTCCCCGAGGCGGTAATGCATCGGAAGCACCACCCGCGGCTCCAGCGCGTTGACGAGCCTTTTCGCCGTGGCGGCGTCGATTGTGAAATACCCGCCCACGGGGATCATCAGCGCGTCAAGGCCGGAAAGCGCCTGCAGCGCCGCGCCCTTCAGCATATGGCCTATATCGCCCAGATGGGCAATGCGCATCCCTTCGGCGGAGAGGATATGGATCGTGTTTTTCCCGCGCAGCAGGCCGAGCTTGTCATCATGGTAGCAGGAGAGGGTCTCCACTGCGACAGGGCAGCTCCGCCCTGACAGAGTCACCCTGTCCGCCGCATTGTGGTCGCGATGGCCGTGAGAACAATATACCGCGTCCGCGGTCAGCCGAAGGGGGGCGCATCCGGGGACGCTGCCGTCGGCATAGGGATCGAATACAACGGTATAGCCGCCGGTTTCCACGGAAAAGCAGCTATGTCCGTGCCATACGAGTTTCATTTTGACATCACCTCAAAATAAGTATACAATATTTTTCCGGAATGTGGTATCATAAATTTATCAATTCCTCGATTTATCCGCATGGAGAGGGGGTTTTGCCATGCTTTTACTGACGACGGCGTACTGTCGGCTCCACCAGACGCTTCGCCGGGCGGGTATGCGTCCGCCAAAGGGGCAGATGGCAGAGGAGGGCGCGAGCTCGATCTTTGCCGCGGCACAGCTCATCCGAGCCAATCGCTTGGGCAAGCCGCTGGTGATCCTCGGCGCGGGAACGGAGCGCTGGCAGGAACGTCTTTTCCGTTCGCTGCGGGAAAGCGATATACCCTATGCCGTATGGGATCGGCTGTCTGCCGTGCCGACGGCGGACGACGCGGAGAATATACGCCTGTATTGGATCGGGGAAGGGTGCGCGTGCTTCCTCGTTTTGGGGGACGGCGCTGCGCTGGATATCGCCAAAACAGCCGCCGCCCGGGCGGCGCGTCCGGGCCGCAGCGTTATGAGCATGGTGGGCCGCGGGCGGCTGCATCGGAAAAAGACGCCGCCTGTGATCGTGATCCCAACGGCCACCGGCGCCGGCGCCGAAGCGCTTGGCTCCGCCGACTTTTCGGACGGACGCGGGAATACCTTTACCGTCAGTGACCGCTCCCTTATCCCCGCCTATGCGGTGCTCGATCCCGAGCTTCTGGAGGATATGCCCCGGGAGGTGCTGGCGCGTAATGCCGCCGAGGGTTTGAGTCTGGCGGTGGAGGCGTATTGCTCCGGCTATGCGGACGATGCGGCGCGGCACGCGGCGGCGGAGGCCGTGAGAGGCTTTTTTGAGGCGGTGGAGCCCTGCTGGAACAGCGGCGGATCGACCCGACAGCGCAGCATTCTGCTCAATGCCTCCCGCCGGGCGGGGGAAGCCGCGTCCCGGGCGGGCTTTGGCTATGTCCGAGCCATGAGCCGCGCCGTTTCGCGGGTTTGCGGGATATCCCCCGGAGACGCCTGCGCGGTGTTTTTGCCGATCTGTTTGGAAAAATATGGTAAACACGCCGAACCGATGCTGGCGGCCTTGGCCGAGGAGGCGGAGGTCTGCGCAGAGGGGACGAGGACGGAGAAGGCGGCAGCGCTCATCGAACGCATTCGCCGGATGACCTTCTGTATCGGTCTGCCGGATACGCTGGAGGAGATTTCCGATAGCAACATGGACGAGATCGCCGATTTGACGGTCTTAGAGGCAAATCCCCGTTATGCCGCCCCGGCGGTATGGGAGGCGGCGCAATGTGCCTCGGTGCTTCGTGTGGCCTGCGGGATGCCGGAAAAAAATGCTGGGAAAGGATGATATAACAATGGCTGTGGATTTGAAGGGGCGCTCGCTGCTGACGCTGAAGGATTATTCCCGGGAGGAAATCTTATATCTTATCGATCTGGCGCAGGAGCTGAAGGCGAAGAAGAAGCGCGGCGAGGTAGGCACGCTCTTGCGCGGTAAAAATATCGTTCTCATGTTCGACAAGACCTCCACCCGCACCCGCTGCTCCTTTGAGGTGGCGGCGATGGATGAGGGCGCCGGGGTGACGTATCTTGACAAGAACGGCTCGCAGGTCGGAAAGAAAGAATCCATCGAGGATTCCGCCCGGGTGCTGGGTCGATTTTACGACGGCATAGAGTATCGGGGCTACGATCAGTCTCTCGTTGAGGATCTGGCGCGATTTTCGGGTGTCCCGGTCTGGAACGGGCTGACGGATGTGGATCATCCGACGCAGGCGCTCGCGGACGTGCTGACCCTGCGGGAGAATACGAAAAAGCCGCTGGAGGAATGCAAGATCGTGTTCTGCGGCGATACGCGGAACAATGTGGCCTATTGCCTCATGTATATCTGCTGCAAGCTTGGAATCGACTATGTAGGCTGGGGTCCGGCGGAGCTGGCTCCCGCGCCGGAGGTCGTCGAATACTGCCGAGAGGAGGGTGCGAAGTCCGGCGCTAAGATCGAGTTCGGCAGCGATCCCGCACTGCTGTGTGGTGCGGACGTGCTGTATACCGATATCTGGGCGTCCATGGGCGAGGAGGACAAAATTCCCGAGCGCGTGACGCTGCTGACGCCTTATCGGGTAACGCCGGAAGTCTTGGCGGCGACGGAAAACCCCGACTGCATTTTCATGCATTGCCTCCCCTCCTTCCATGATTTCAACACAACGATGGCGAAACAGCAGAAGGAGCTCGGCTACGATATCCGCGAGGTGACGGACGAAGTGTTCCGCTCCCCGGCCAGCAAGGTATTCGATGAGGCCGAGAATCGCATGCATACCATCAAGGCGGTGCTGGTGGCCACGATCGGTAATTGATACTGTATAAAAGTGAAATCGGCTGCTCGTGCGAGCAGCCGATTTTCTATTGTTTCACGTGAAACATTTTTATTTGGACGGGATGAGCAGTTCCTTGCCGCCCATATAGGGACGGAGCGTCTCGGGGATCGTAACGCTGCCGTCGGCCTGCAGATGGTTTTCAAGGAAGGCGATGAGCATCCGAGGCGGCGCGACGACAGTATTGTTCAGCGTATGGGCTAGATATAGCTTGCCATCCGCGCCCCGGACGCGGATCTTGAGGCGGCGCGCCTGTGCGTCGCCGAGATTGGAGCATGAGCAAACCTCAAAATACTTTTGCTGACGGGGACTCCATGCCTCGATATCGCAGCTCTTGACCTTGAGGTCGGCTAGATCACCGGAGCAGCATTCGAGTTGCCGCACGGGGATCTCCAAGCTGCGGAAGAGTTCGACGGAATAACGCCACATCTTCTCGTACCACTCCATGCTCTCCTCGGGGCGGCAGACGACGATCATCTCCTGTTTCTCGAACTGGTGGATGCGATAAACGCCGCGCTCCTCAATGCCGTGGGCGCCCTTTTCCTTGCGGAAGCAGGGGGAATAGCTCGTGTAAGTAATGGGGAGACGGCTTTCGTCAAGGATCTGATCGATGAAGGAGCCGATCATGGAATGCTCAGAGGTGCCGATGAGGTAGAGATCCTCCCCCTCGATCTTGTACATCATGGCGTCCATCTCGGCAAAGGACATGACGCCTGAGACGACGTTGCCGCGGATCATGAAGGGCGGGATGTGATATACGAAGCCCTTGTCGATCATGAAATCGCGGGCATACGCCAAAACGGCGGAGTGCAACCGGGCAATATCCCCCTTCAGATAATAGAAGCCGTTGCCGGCTACGCGTCGTGCGGCGTCAAGGTCAAGGCCGTCGAAGCTTTCCATGATCTGGGCGTGATAAGGGATCTCGTAATCGGGGACGATCGGCTCGCCGAAGCGCTGCAGCTCCACATTATGGGAGTCGTCCGGTCCGATGGGAACGGAGGGGTCTATGATATTCGGAATGATCATCATGCGCTTTGTGAGCTCCGCTTCCAGCTCCGGCTCCTGCTTCTCCAGCTCCGCCAGCCGTGCAGCCTGCGCGGCCACCTGTTTTTTTATCTCCTCGGCTTTCTCCCGCTTGGAGGGATCCTTTTTTGACTGACCCATCAATACGCCGATTTGCTTGGAGAGGGCGTTGCGGTTGGCGCGCAGCTCGTTGGCTTCGGTTTTGGCGGCACGGAGTTTGGTATCGAGCTCAAGGACTTCATCCACCAGCGGAAGCTTGGCGTCTTGGAACTTTTTGCGGATGTTTTCCTTAACGGCCTCGGGGTTTTCACGAACGAATTTGATATCCAGCATTTATGCTTCTCCTCTTCTCATTTCTTTAAGCTAAGAAGCGCGTTCAGCAGCGCTTCGCGGTCATCCGCACCGTAATATTCCAGCTCGATCCTGCCGCGCCTGCGTCCGTCCACGATATTCACCTTGCGACCAAGCGCCTGACCGAGTTGCGCGCTCATTACGGCAGCGTAATCTACGGCGGAGGGGTCTTTGACCTTCTGCTGCTTAGGCGCTTTCATCAGAGCCGCGGCTAGCGCTTCGGTCTGCCGAACGGATAAGCCCTTTTCCACCACTTGCCTGGCAGCTTGGAGCTGCAGAACAGGATCCTCGATGGGAAGCAGGGCGCGGGCGTGGCCGGAGGTGAGCTGACCGCTCTCCAGAAGCGAGGAAATCTCCTGAGGCAGGGCGAGGAGGCGTAAGGCATTGGCCACGGCCGGTCGGCTCTTGCCCACGCTCATGGCAACGGCATCCTGCGTGAGACCGAAATCCTCCATTAGAGAGCGGAAGCCACGTGCTTCCTCCAAGGGATTGAGGTTTTCCCGCTGCAGGTTTTCCACGAGCGCAAGCTCCTGCGCTTTTTGGTCGTCAGCCTCGACGATCCGGGCGGGGATCTCGGCCAGTCCTGCCATGCGGGCGGCGCGCCAGCGGCGTTCTCCGGCGATGATCTGATAATATCCGCCCTCCAGCGGGCGGACGGTGATGGGCTGCAGAACACCGTGCTGTCCGATGGACTCGGAAAGCTCCTGCAGCGCCGGTTCATCGAATACGGTGCGGGGCTGACCGCTGCGCGGTTCCACCCGGCTGATGGGCAGCGTGTCGGTCTGAATAACCTCCGGCTCCTCGCCGAACAACGCTCCGAGACCCGTTCCCAATCCTTTTTTACCCATGAATACCTCCGTGTTATATGCTCATCGTGTGGTTGTGTCGGAAAAACTCTATGGCCAGACAGTCATAAGCGGTAGCGCCTCTCGACATCCGGCTGTAGGCGCTGATAGGCATCCCGTGACTGGGCGCCTCCGCGATCCGTACGTTTCGCGGAACAACGGTGGAGAAGACCGCTTTGCCGAAGTATTTGCGGATCTCCAGCGCTACCTGCGTGGAAAAGGACAGCCGCCGGTCATACATCGTGAGGAGGATCCCCTCGATCTCCAAATCGGGATTGAACCGTTTTTTCGTAAGTCGCATGGAAGTGACGAGGTCGGCCAGTCCCTCCATGGCGTAATATTCGCACTGTACGGGAATGATGATCGCATCCGATGCCACAAGCGCGTTCAGCGTCAGCAGTCCGAGAGACGGAGGGCAGTCGATGAATATGTATTCATACCGATCCCGCAGCGGCTCGAGCGCTTTTTTCAGCACCTGCTCGCGTTCGGGCGCGTCCACCAGCTCTACCGTAGCGCCGGAGAGGTTGATATTCGTGGGGATCACATCGCCGTAAGGCGTCTCTACGATGGCCTCCTCCGCGGGAACGCCGCGAATCAGCACATCATACAGGGAGGGCGTCGTATGCTTGTCTACCCCCATGCCTGTGGTGGCGTTGCCCTGCGGGTCGGCATCGATAAGAAGGATGTTCCGACGTTTGATTTTGACGGCGGCGCAAAGATTCACGCAGGTGGACGTTTTGCCTACGCCGCCTTTTTGGTTGGCAAAGGAAATGATGCGACCCATGACGCGCCTCCTTTTGAACATTGCATCCTATTATAACAGATTTGTTCTGAATTTCAACGGGTCATCGGCATAAAGAGCGGAAAAGAATCATTGTGTTTTCGAAAGCCACGAAAGAGTGCCGGGTGCAAAACATTGCTCGATCAGCAATAATTACTGTTTTTGAGGATCAAGACGCTTTGCGCACGGTACGCTTTCGGAACGATTCGCCGTTTGAGCTCGGTTTCTTTCCGCTCCGAAATGTTTCACGTGAAACGTTCATCCGACAAACATATCCACATCGGAAAGCGTCAAAGCCGGGTGCAGCGCGAGGTTGAGAGCGTAGGCAATGAGCTTCCCGGCGTCCCGCACATATTTGTCGATTTCGCGGGGGGTGACGATGAGGCCGTCCCCGGCGTCCACAACGGTGGGAACGCCGATGGCCGTCACAGGTAAGCCCAGCACCCGACGTGATAATTCCGCGCGGTCATTGCCCACCCCGGAGCCGGGGACGATGCCGCTGTCGGTCAGCTGCACGGTGCGGCAGAGCTTGTCGCTGGATCGGGCGGCCAGAGCGTCGATCACCACGATAGCGTCCGGCGCTACCGCGCCGCTGACAGCGCGAATGATCTCAGAGCTCTCCATGCCGGTCGTCCCCAAAACGCCGGTCTGACAGACGCTGACGGGACGGAACGCGGAAAATTCCTCCGGCATCTGTACCTTCAAATGGCGGGTGGCAAGCGTAAGAGAGGCTGCCTCCGGGCCAATGGCGTCCGGGGTGATATCGGGGTTTCCCAGCCCGGCCACAAGGATACTGTCACGCTCCCGCAGAGGCAGCAGCCGGCGGATACAGTCTGCCAGCAGCGCCGCCGCATGGGCAAAGGAATCCTCCTCCCGGCGGAAGAACGTCTCCATATCCATAGTGATATACCTTCCGATTGGTTTACATAACGCATTGCTGCCCTGTGTGTTGAGAACCTCCACGTCGGTCACATGAAAGCCATCCCTGTCATAGCTCCGGCTGGTGACGCCGGGAAGCTCGCCGCCGCCCTGCGGAAGTTCCTCCGCGGCCAGATCGGTGCGAAAACCGAGCATACGATCATCTCCTCGCAGTTTATTTTGTACATTTTGCAGAGAATTAAAAAAAATACTTGCATTTTTCGGAAAAGCTTGATATAATTCGCATCTGCGGACATCATGTTCAGACTTTATTAGGGAGGTGCAAGGAAATGCCGAATATCAAGTCCTCGGCAAAGAGAGATCAGCTGCAGAAAGCGGCGAACGCCCGCAACCGGGCTGCGAAATCCGCTCTGAAGACGGAGATCAAGAAATTCGACGCGGCGGTTGAGGCCGGCGACGGCGCGAAGGCTGCTGAGACCTATAAAGCTGCCGTGAAGTCCGTCGACAAGGCGGCGTCAAAGGGCCTTATTCATAAGAATAACGCGGCGCACAAGAAATCCGCGATGGCCAAGAAGATCAACGCCATGGCTGAGTGAGAAAAACCGAGATCGTCCGGCATTCTGCCGGACGGTTTTTGTTTTTTCGCCCGCGGTTTTACAAACGCGCCGCGCTGTGCTATACTGATACGGAACGACAAAACCCCTCATAGGAAGGGAGAACGATATGAAAAAGCTATGCACGCTGATACTGGCGCTCGCGCTGCTGGGGGCTTTGTGCGCCTGCGGCGATTACGTCAGTCTTATGCCGGGGACGGAGCTGGTGCGTCCCGGCGCGGAGGAGTCGGCGGAGGATGTGTTTCAGGCCGCGCCGCTGCTGACCTATCTCGGCTGGGAGGACTTCGGCGGCAGCTACTATACCGATACCCCCGTGGCGCTGAGCTACCAGAGCGAGGCGTCGGACGGTACCCGCGGCTGCCGGGCGTATGTCTTTGACCGCGCCTCCATCATCGCTGCCTGCGACGCGCTGCGGAGCATGACGGTCACGGCGCCGTCTCCCGAGCAGGCGGCCTCCGGCGGGGAATATGTCCTCACCATGGCGGACGGCGACGAATACTATTTCACCTTTGGCCGCTTGGCGGACGGCTCCCGGGTGCTCAGCACCTATACCGGCAATTATGCCGTGGAGGGCGGCGACGCGCTGTGGGAGATCGAGTTCCCGGCCTACAGCAGCTCCTTCGATCTGTTCGATCTCTATTTTGACGACGGCGTGCGCGCCTTTGCGGACGGGTTCGAGCAGAATACGCCGGTTTCCGTCGGCTATCGGCTGGGCAGCGGCGCAACGGTGACGAGCGACGATCCCGCCGTTGTGCGGCAGGCGTTTGCGGCGCTGTCCGGGGCGACGGTGACGGTGGTGGAAAACTTCCCCGACCAGAACATTGACCTCACCGACGTGCGGGATTATATCTTCACCATGGCGGACGGGACGTATTATACGTTCTCCTTTGCCCAGCGCTGTCTTGCGGTGACGGCCGCGCCCGACTTCGGCACGGTGTATTACTGGCTTTCCGGAATCGACGCGCTGTGGGACGTGCAGATCATGGCCGCCAACAACAACGGAAAATTCGAGGGCGGCAGCATCGGCGGCCTGCGGGACGATATCCAGACCACCGTGCAGGTCGCAAACGGCGAGCGGACGGATCTCACCGTGGCGGGCATTTTCGTGGAATACACCATCGGCGAGGAGAGCGGCTATCTCACGCTGGACGGGGATCTGGCCATGCGGTTCATCCGGCAGGTGGCCGCCATCCAAGTGAGCAGCGAAACGGTCGCCGAGCCCACGGGGGACAAGATCACGATCTCGGTCACCCTCTCTGATCTCTCCGGCCCCATCTTCTATTTCACCGGCGACGCGATCCAGCAGGTCGTGGGCATCCATTATATCTGTGACAGCGGCGATATGGCCGCCCTGCGGCAGACGATCACGGAGCTTGCCGCTGAGGGCAACAACACCGCCGCCATTGAAGAGGCGACGGCCGACTGATTTCCTATCCGAATCCATCCGGGATCCCCGGAAAAGATATTTGACTGGAAAAGGAGAAGCGTATGAAGATTGATTTTACCGGCAAGGTAGCCGTTGTGACCGGCGCGGGCAGCGGGATCGGCTTTGCGTGCGCCGAGACGCTGGCATCCTCCGGCGCGGTGGTAGCCATGATCGGCCGCGGCGAGGAAAAGATCCGCAAGGCGGCGGAAATGCTGAAGGACAAGGGGCAGGTGCATCCCTATGCGCTGGATATCTCCTCGGCGGAGGAAATCCCCGCGGTGGTGGAGCGCATCCGCGCCGAGCTGGGGGAGATCGACGTTCTGATCCAAGCCGCGGGCGTTATGACCGGCGGCGACGCGCTGGAGCTGACCCCGGCGGAATGGGATCGGGTGCAGGCGACGAACGCCAAGGGCACCTTCTTCATGATGCAGCAGGTCGTGAAGCAGAGCATGAAGGATCGTGGCGGCGCGATCCTGAACATCGCCTCCATGGCGGGCATGCGCGGCATGGTGCCTCCCATGTGCTCCGCTTCCTACAGCGCCAGCAAGGGCGCTGTGCTGGCCATTACGATGCAGGCGGCCTCCGAATGGGGACATCGGGGCGTCCGGGTCAATGCCATCGCCCCGGGCGGCACGGCGTCCTTCGGCACCGGCGTATCTGCCATGCCGGAGGGCCCCGGCGGCAATCCGCCTCCCGTCCATAATTTTGTCCCCACCGGCCGCGTGATGAATACGCCCTATGAGATCGCCTCCGCCGCAGTGTTCCTTTGCTCGGAGCTTTCCGGCAATACCACCGGGCAGGTCATGGTCATCGACGGCGGCGCGTCCATCGTCGGCTACTGATACGGCATCAAATATGGCATCGCCGGGAGCGTTCAGCTCCCGGCGATCCATTTTTCTTGATCATCGGAAATAGGCTTCAAGCAATTTCCTTGCCGCGGCGCAGCGGCCGGAGATCATGCGTTCCTGTCCGCCGCCGCGGGCGGACAGCGGCTCACGGATCTCCTTGGCGAAGGCGCGCATATCCCGGGTGCGGCTCGCCATCACGAAGCGATAGGCGCCGTCCTCCCCGGAGAACACGGCGCACACGCCGCCGCATTTTTCCATGCCCGCGTTCGCGAGGATGCGCATGCCAGCGTCGTCCGCGTCCGCGAACAGGAGGAGATTCCCCTCGGTGGGCTCAAGAGCGGCGGCCTGCGCCTCCAGCGCCCGGCGCTGATGGGCGATCAGGTCAAATTTCAGCGCGTCCCGCTGGGCGATGAGGTGCTCCGTTCCGCTCACGATCTCCGCCTGCGGCACGTTCAGCAGCGCGGAGACAGCCGCGGAGGCGGCATAGCGGGCGCGATAGTCCCGCAGCGCGTCGAAGCCGCATTTGATCCAGATGCGCACGCCGCCCCGGTGGCGCATGGCGTCCAGCAGCTTGATGACGCCGATCTCGCCCGTGCGGGAAACATGCGGCGCGCAGCAGGCGCAGCGGTCGATCCCCTCCACCGTGACGATGCGGACGTTTTCCGTGAGATCGAGCTTGCTGCGGTAGTCCATGACGGACAGCTCCTCCGGCGAGGGAAAGCGCGCCGTGACGGGGAGGTTTGCCCATACCGCGGTGTTCGCCGCATCCTCGATCGCATCGAGCTGCTCCCGGGTCAGTTCGCCGCTCAGGTCGATGGTGCAGCCGTCCGCACCGAGATGAAAGCCCACGTTGTCGTAGCCGAACCGCGAATGGATGACGCCGGAGACGATATGCTCCCCGGTGTGGTTCTGCATCTTGCGGAACCGATCCGCCCAGTCGATCTCTCCTGTGACCGTCTGTCCAACGGGCAGGGGCGCGTCGGTGAGATGATAAACGACGCCGCCCTTCTCGTGGGCGTCCAGCACCCGAACGCCGCCCAGCATGCCGGTATCGGCGGTCTGACCGCCGCCCTCCGGGAAAAAGGCCGTGCGGTCGAGGATGACGTGCCAGCCGTTTTTTGCCTCCTCGCAGGCGAGGACTGCCGCCTCGAAGGCGCGGGTGTAGGCGTTTTCATAGTAGAGCTTTACGGTATCCATCGGTTGACCTCGCTTTGGAAAAAGTGTATACTTTGGCGTATGGAAAGCTATTATATTCTATTGGTCTATCTGGAGCTGATCAATCTTGCGGGCTTTGTTCTGATGGGCGTCGATAAGCGCCGAGCCAAGCGCGGCGCATGGCGCATTTCGGAATCGACACTGCTCGTCACCGCGGTGATCGGCGGCGGCATCGGCTGCCTCGCGGGGATGTACCTCTTCCGGCATAAGACCCATAAGTCGAAATTCACCGTGGGCATCCCGGTGATCCTTGCGATGCAGGCGGCGTTTTTCCTGCTGCTGTTCTACGTCGTATCACATTGATTTTATCGAGATTACGGAGGCGCGTCAAGCATGAATCGTTATTTGGACATACAGCCCGAGGTGGCTGCGGCGCTGGCGGAGGGAAAGCCCGTCGTGGCGCTGGAGAGCACCATCATTTCCCATGGGATGCCGTGGCCGCAGAACGCGGAGACGGCGTTTGCCGTAGAACAGACCATCCGCGACAACGGCGCGGTGCCTGCGACGATCGCCGTGATCGGCGGCCGTCTGAAGGCGGGACTTTCGCACGATGAGATCGAATACCTCGCCCGGAGGGGGCAGGAGATCCCCAAGGCCAGCCGCCGGGATCTGCCCATGCTTTGCGCCCGGGGCATGGACGGCGCCACCACCGTCGCCTCTACCATGATCGTGGCGTCGTTGGCGGGGATCGAGGTATTCGCCACCGGCGGCATCGGCGGTGTGCACCGCGGCGCGGAGACGACCATGGATATCTCCGCCGACCTCGAAGAGCTGGCGCAGACGCCGGTGCTGGTGATCTGCGCGGGGGCGAAATCCATCCTCGATCTGGGGTTGACGCTCGAATACCTCGAAACGAAGGGGGTTCCCGTCTGCGGCTACGGCACGGATGAGCTGCCCGCCTTCTATACGCGCCGGAGCGGGTTCGGCGTCGATTTCCGCGCCGATACGCCGGAGGAGCTGGCGGCGGTGTTCGCGGCGGAGCGGGGTCTCGGCTACAAGGGCGGCCTGCTGTGCGGCAATCCCATCCCGGAGGAATACTCCATGCCGGCGGACGTCATAAACGCCGCCATCGACCAAGCCGTGGCCGAGAGCGCGGCGCAGGGAGTGAAGGGCAAGAAGGTGACGCCCTTCCTGCTCGCGCGGGTGAAGGAGCTCACCGGCGGAGACAGCCTCGAGGCGAATATAAAGCTCGTTCTCAATAATGCCGCGCTGGCGGCCAAAACCGCCGCGGCGCTGTCCGCGCTGCGATAACGAGGAATAACGCATCGGCGCGACCATGATTTGGTCACGCCGATTTTTTCAACTGTTTAAGGTTTTTGGGGGAAAACCAACATTTGATGTATTGACGGAGAAGAAATGCGCTTTGAATGATACACAGAACAACTGTTCAAATTGTCAGCTACACGGTTTTTGCGATTGTGTGGTTTTTATAAGTGTTCCATTTCTATCCCATAAATCCTTGATATGCACGTCTAAGCAGTCAAAACACACAAGCAGTTAAACACATCTGATAATTCAGTATACCATATTTGTTCCTGCGTTTCAATCCGTCAAATCCATCTGTGATAGGTTAAGAGAAAGAGGGAAGCCGATCGTCGGCTTCCCTCCCGGTGTTTTATGCGGTTATGAAATCAATTACTTGCCGCCCATGCCCTTCGCGGCAAAGTACGGGCCGCCGAACTCGTCCTTGACGGCCTGCTTCGCGGCCTCGAGGTCCTCGACCTTGACAGCGGCGAGCTTGGCGTTGACGGCCTCGATGTCCAGCGCGGGCAGGGAGAGCATCTGACGAGCCTCAGCCGGTGTGGCGGGCTCGTCGCCGTAAGCGCGGATGGCATTCGCGGCGCGCTCGACGAGCATCATGTTGGTGGCCATGATCTTCTTGCCTTCCTTGTCCTTGCCGAAGACCACGTTGTCCTCCATGCCGACGCGGACGCCGCCGCCGTTGGCGATGGCCGCGAACATGGTGGGCAGGTGACCCTTGCCGATGCCGAAGGCCGACCAAGTGATCTCCTTGGGCAGCGCGCCCTCGAACTGGAGGCGATGCATCTCGTCGATCATGAGCTGGAGCTGGCCGGGGGTGGCGTCCATGCCGCCCATGACGCCCATGCAGAACTGGAAGTGCAGCGGCGCAACGACGTAGCCCTGCTTCCAGTAAGCGCCGATGGCGCGCAGCGCGCCGAGGTCGAAGATCTCGAACTCGGGCTTGATGCCCTTCTCCTGATACAGCTTACCGAGCTGCATCAGCATGGCGGGGCTGTTATGGAAAACGCCGCCGCCAGTTGAAGGAGGAGGCGTCGAAGGTGCCCATCTCGATGCCGGGGACGTTCTTGTGGTGCAGCATACGCATGGCGTTGCCGTAGGGGGAGTCGTCGGAAACGCGGTTGTCGCCGGAGGAGGTGCAGTTCACGATGATGTCGCACTCCTTGTTGGCGCGGATGAGCTTGATGGTCTCATAGAACTTGACGGGATCCATAACGCCCATGCCGGCGTCGTCGCGCATATGCAGGTGAGCGACGGAGGCGCCGAGCTTCCAGCACTCAAAGACCTGCTCGGCGATCTGCTCGGGGGTCTCGGGAACGTTGTAGCCCGCGGGCGTCACGGCGCCGGTCAGGGCAACGGTAATGATTCTCTTTGCCATAGAAAAATTCTCCTTATTACAGTCTCTCGTGCATCTTCAGCAGGCTGATGATGATATTGTCGCGGAAGGACGCGATCTGGGGCTTGGTGTTGCCGATGACCGGCGGGAAGTGCGCCATCTCGGGAATGATCTGATCGCCGGAGAGGTCGGCCCATTCGGCGGGGACCTTCTTCATGTCGGAAATATCGGCGAACACGGCGTCGGTCATGGCGCCGAACTTGATGGCGCAGCCCTTGAGGCCGAGATCGCCGCCGCCCAGCTCGTAGTTCATGGCGGGGCCGAAGGCGGCCAGACGCAGGCCGGGGCCGAAGGTCCAAGCATTGTCCGCGTCTTCCATGGAGCAGACGCCTTCGCACACGAGAGCGATCTCCTCGCGCCACAGGGCGTGCATGAGACGGTTCGCGATGAAGCCGTTCTTCTCGATGTTCAGAACGACGGGAGCCTTGTCGTACTTGGCATAGAACTCACGCGCAAGCGCGACGGTCTCGGGGGAGGTCTTCTCGCCGCCGCAGATCTCGATGAGGGGCAGCAGGTAGGCCGGGTTGAAGGGGTGACCCACGATGATGCGCTCGGGGTGCTTGGCCTCGGCGGCGATCAGCGTGACGGGGGTGCCGGAGCTGGAGGAGGCGATGATGGCGTCCTCGGGCAGATACTGCTCCATGACGGCGACCATCTTGTGCTTTTCCTCGGTGTTCTCGGGGCCGTTCTCCTGAACGAAATACACGCCCGTGAAGGCCTCGGCGGGGTCGGTCGTGAACTTGATGCGCGACCAAATGTCGTCGCCGTTTTCGATGATGCCGTACTTCACATAGGTGTCGATGGCTTCCTGTACCTTGGGCTTGGAGCGCTCGATGGAGCCCTCGGAACGCACGAACACGTTCACGTTCAGACCCTTCAGAGAGAAGTACGCCGCGAAGCCGCCGCCGATGGTGCCGGCGCCGTACATGGCTATGGTTTTGATGTCTTCGACTTTCATTTTTTTACTCCTAATAAACCGAATGTCCGTCCCCCGCGGAGCGCGGGGGACGGAAGGATTGCGGAATGACCGGGATCACGAAGTAGCGACGAGGCCGCCGTCGGGATAGATGGTGGTAGCGGTGACCATGTCGGAAGCGGCGGAGCCAAGGAAGATGGCCGGGCCGACGACGTCGATCTCATAGCCGATGCGCTGCGCGGGCAGGGCGCCGGCGATGCCGTTGCGGACCTTCTCATCGGGGGGCAGCAGGCCGACCATCATCGGGGTGTAGGTGATGGTGGGGCCGATGGCGTTGACCTGAATGTTGGGACGCAGGTCAGCGGCGTAAGCCTTGGTGAGCATCTCGACAGCACCCTTGGTGGTGTTGTAGGGGACGTTGCCGTTGCCGCCGTTGGCGACAGCGCGGATGCCGCGGACGGAGCCGAAGTTGATGATCTTGCCGTAGCCCTGATTGGGGTTGGCCTTGCCGTGCTCGAAAGCGGACTCCTCGATCTTCTCGGCGCCTTCGATGTTGTTGGACTTCATCCAGTTGCCGAAGTGCTTGCAGGTCAGCATCAGGGAGGTGATGTTGGTGTCGAGCATCTTCTTGAAGAAGTCGGTGTCGATCTCCCAAGACCACATCTTCTTATTGATGCCCTGCGCGTTCACGAGGATGTCGCAGCCGCCGATACCGTCGGGGCCGGTGACGACCTCAACGGCCTTCTTGACGAACTCCTCGTCGGCAGCGTCGCCGGCGATGTACATGACCTTGACGCCGGGAGCGGCGACCTTCTCGATATCCTTCACGGCCTCCTGCAGCTTGGCCTCGCTGCGGGAAGAGATGCAAACGGAGCAGCCGTTGGCCGCATAGCCTTCCGCGATCGCCTTGCCGAAGCCGCCGGCGCCGCCGAAGATCATGGCCTTCTTGCCGCTGATGTCGAACATTTTGGTGAGATCACCGGAATATACCTTGGGCATGATAAATCAGTCTCCTTAAAAAAGATTTTTATAACGCCTTCCAGAGGAGACTGCAGCCTCCTCTGGGGTGATGTGTAAACTTATTTCTTGGGCTCGGGGCGATAGGGCTTGTAGTAACCCGGAGTATCGTTGTGCTTGAACGGGTTCTCGATCTCGCCGGCCTCGACCTTCTTGAACCACTCGGCCGCCTTCTTGGGCATATCGACCCAGCTCTCGGAGGTCTGGGGCTTCTGCATGTCGGTGGTGGCATAGCGCCAGTCGTTGACGCGGGAGATGTACTTCTCGTCCTGCTGGCTGGAGTTCTCGTCGCCCAGCTCGCCGGCGGCGATGCGGAGCAGGGAGCCGTACTGCTCGGAAACGGTGTGGAGCTTGAAGTCGTCCATGAGCCACTTGCGGACGGGGCGCTTCATGATGTTCGCCATGATGGTGCGGTTCTCATAGGACATCTTCTTCCACATGCGGGCGATCTCCCAAGCGCGCTCCTGCGCTTTGCCCTTGGGAACGACCTCGGAGATGAAGCCGAAGTCCAGCATCTCCTGCGCGGTCATCTGACGGGTGGTGGAGAGATAGTAGTTGCCGCGCTTGGCGCCCATGTAGAACTGGCAGAGGCCGCCCATGCCGTCGCCGGGGACGAGGCCGCCCTGACCGTGAGGAACTTCCATGACGCAGTCCTCAGTGGCGATGGTGATGTCCGCCAGCAGAGCGGAATCCCAGTGGAAGCCGGGGCCGGGGATGGCGCCGATGGTGGGAACGTCGATATCGAACACCATGTTCTTGAAGAGGTTGGTGTCGTCGAAATACTGATGCTGGAAGCGCTGGGTGGGCAGCTCGGAATAGGTTTCCCAGCCGTCGGGATCGGACTCAATCATCCAGTTGTCGCCGAGCATGGTGAAGATGATGATCTCGTTCTTCATATCCATGCCGATGAGGCGGGCGAGCTGGCCGACAGCGCGGTGCGCCATGCCGGAGTGATGCATGGGCATGTCCTTGGTCTTCCAAGTGACCTGCAGGATGCCGTCTTCACGATAGAGGTCGGCAAAGTCCTTAAACCATTCTGCGTACTCCTCAAGCTCGGGAGTATGGGCATAATCAGCCATAGGTTTTCCCATTGTTTGTTCCTCCTAAAAAATATTTTATTTGACTTGGTTATATATAAACTCCGCGGCGGAGCTTATTTCGGGGCGTTGGTCTCCTCCATATTGCGGGAGATCGTCTGAAATATCTTTTCCGCGGCGGAAAGCTCCGCGGCGGTGAGGCCTGCGAACATGCGCTCGGACTCGCCGATGCGATCCCGCGCCAGTTCCCGGTACATCCGGGAACCTGCGTCCGTCAGATCAATGCGGTTGCCCTTGCCGTCATTGGAGGCGGTGCGGACGATCAGCCCGCCCTTTTCCATACGGCGGAGCATGACGCTGATGGTGGCGGCGGATACGCGCCGGTATTCCGCCAGCTCCTTCTGGGTGCACGGCCCGTGCTCCCCCAAGGCGGTCAGGATCGCGCCCTGCCCGGCATGGATCCCCAGCGGCTGCAGGCGGCGCTCCACATAAGAAGTATGATTCCGAGCCATATCCGTAAAAAGGCTCAGCAGTTTCTCGTCTTCCACGAGACTTATCCTCCGATTAGATTTAGCCGACTAAGTACAGTATACTGTCCCGCCGCCCCAAAGTCAACACCAAACCGGGAAAAACATTGTAAATTTCTCCGCATAATGCACAAGGCGAAAAAACAAAAAAGTGCCAATATCGGCATTTAGCACAATATTGGCACGTTATTTTTGGCTTATTCGCCCGCATCGTAAAAGATACGCTCATCCGGCATGACGAGACCGAGCTTTTCTCTGGCGATGTCGCCGATGGTGTCCGGGTCGTCCTTGTTGTCGATGGCGTGCTGCAGGGCGGCGTTTTCCTCTTGGATCTGCTCCACCCGGGTCTGCAGCTCCGCTTGGGTCTTGGCCGCCTGATTGACCTTGGATCGCATATTCGTCAGGGTGACGCACGCGTAAAGGATCAGTCCCGCGATGACGAGTCCTGTGATCCATCCCGCTCTTCGTAGCTTCATCGCTGCGCGCTCCTTTCCTCGGTCGGTAGTCTCTTCCGATTATTGTAAACCATTTTTTCACATTTGAAAAGACCTTTTTGCAGAGTTTGCGGCAAAAACCTGCCGCCGGACGCAGGGGAAGCAGGAGAAGGCGCTTCACAGCCCCCAGCGCGGCGCCGAGCAGCGGCCGCGTGACCGGCGAGACCCCGCCGCCCCACAACGCCCAGCCCAGCGCGGCGCAGAAGAGCATATAAATCCGCGGCCGTCCCTCGATGGAGGCCAGTCCCCCGGCAAACAGCGCCAGCAGGGCGGCCAGACTGAAAACGGCGTCGGCAAGGAGCGCGGGCAGCTTCCACCGATCCCGCAGCGCCCCCAGCAGGTCATAGGCAAGCCCCAAGCCGCCGCCCAGCAGGAGGAACCATCCGGCCTCCCGGAGCTGTACCGGCACCGGCAGCTCCATCAGTGAAAGAGCCTCGACCAGAAGCCGGAGGCGGTGCGCGCCTCCTCATAGCCGAGATCGGTCACGAGGCCGGAAAGGGAAAGCTCCCCGGCGTTTTTCTCCAGCTTATCCACCTTCAGCCCGCTGCCGCGGACGAGGAGCAGTCCCTTCACCGTCCGCACGGCGACCGTATCCTCGTCGAAGCTCACGACCTCCTCCACGCCGGTGACGGTGAGCCTCTGCCGCTCGGAAAGCGTAAGGCTGTGGGGCGCTTGTACCCCCCGGGTCTTTTCGTCCGATGCCATAGCAAAAAACCTCCCATGTCCTTTTGTGGTAAGGATATGGGAGGTTTGGAGGATTTATGAATGGGCCGGGATCAGCAAAGCGTCCAGCCGGCGGAGAGGCTGTCCTCGAGGATGACGAGATGGGGATCGCCCTCGTCGTTTTCGCAGGCGGAAAGCAGCATGCCGTTCGACTCAAAG
>CAJOIU010000015.1 GCA_905234855.1 uncultured Oscillospiraceae bacterium | reverse complement strand
ATCCTTTTGGCGTCTTATCACTCGGATTAGGCCATCCGCATGGTTGCGTTATCTTTTGCCGTGCGGCATAATAAAGATGATGATATGCACCTTGACAGCAGAATAATGACTTGAAATGCGCTATATACATCATCTCGCTTACACCAATGATAAGGAGTATGTATATGGAGCAGAACAATCAAAAACGTGTCTACACGCTGTACCGCGTATCTACGATCGGACAGGTGGAGAAGGACGATATCCCCATGCAGAAGGAATACTGCCATGCGTTCATTCAGGAAAAGGGCTGGACGCTTGTACGGGAGTTTTCCGAAAAAGGCGTCTCCGGCTTTAAGGTTTCGGCCAACGACCGTGACGCGATCATGGAGATCCGAAAAGACGCCGTAGCAGGGAAATTCGATATCCTGCTTGTCTTTATGTTCGACCGCCTCGGACGCCGAGATGACGAGACGCCGTTCGTAGTGGAATGGTTCGTCAATCAAGGCATCGAGGTCTGGAGCGCCAAGGAAGGCCAACGGACGTTTGAGACCCATGTGGACAAGTTACTGAACTACATCACGTTCTGGCAGGCGTCTGGCGAGAGCATCAAGACCTCTATCCGCACCAAGACCCGGATCGGGCAGCTCACGGAGGAGGGCCTTTACACCGGCGGCCACTATCCTTACGGTTACAAGCTGGTGAAGAACGGCCGCGTCAACAAGCGCAACCGCGAGGTTTTTGATCTGGCTGTGGACGAGGAGGAAGCTGCCGTTGTGCGACTTATCTTCGAGAAATATGTGACCGAAGGATACGGTACACTTCGTCTCAGCCATTTCCTACAGGAAAATGGTTACCACGCCCGCGGTGGCAAGGACTTTACCAACACGACGCTGAACCGGATCGTAAAAAACGTCATGTACACTGGGATCATCAAAAACGGCGAGAGCCAGTCCGCATGTATCGAGGAGCTTCGCATCATCGACGACGAGCTCTTCGCCCAGGCGCAGAAGATCTCCCAGGGCCGCATTCAGCCGCACCGGGAGTTTCCCATGAACATGAAAGCTCACGCGTTGCTGGCCGGGCGCGTTTACTGTGCCCACTGCGGAAACCGTTTGACGCTGACCACCAGCTCCCACAAATGCAAGAACCCGGACGGAAGCGAAGGAAGGGTGACACGGTATCGCTATCAATGCCACTACGGAGTACGTCACCCGGCCGACTGCGGCGGGCAGACAGTTTATACCGTGGATCGGCTGGATTGCATCATGGATCAGGTGATTCGCAACATCTTCAGCCAGATCAAAACTATCCCGGAAAAGGACCTGATCTCCGCACAGCACCAGAAGGACATCGATCTTGCCAGAGCGAAAGCAGACAGGTCACTGGAAACGGTAAAGACTGCACAGAAGGATCACGACGATCTGAAAGCGGAAACTATCAAGGTCATCCGCGGGGAGAGCAAGCTCGATGCCGAGCTTCTGACCACATTGGTGTATGAGGCACAGGAAAAGCTGGCTTCTGCACAGGCGATCTATGACAAGGCGAATGAAGAATTGAACGAGCTGATTGCCGGAGCACAGAATCTACATGACGAATACCATCGGATCCTGAGCTGGGCTGATCTGTATGATAAATGCTCATTCGATGCCAAAAAGATGATCGTCTGCCAGTTCATCAAGGCAGTCCATGTGGGCCGCGGGTATCAGCTTTCCGTAGACCTGAACGTGTCCTTCGAGGCGCTGCAATCTTTCTCGATGCAGGAGCCCATACCCGTGGTTCCCACGGTTTTACCCACGGCAATTTAGTAAAAACAGCAAAAAAGAACACCTGTCTTTTGGACAGATGTTCTAAAAAATGGTGGAGACGAAGAGATTCGAACTCTCGACCTCTCGGATGCGAACCGAACGCTCTCCCAGCTGAGCTACGCCCCCATTTAGTCGGATGTGAAATTGTTGGGCAACCAACTGAGTCACACAAGTCGTAATTTACTGTATCGCTTGCGCTCCCAGCTGAGCTACGCCCCCACAACGCTTAGATATTATAACACGATTTTCGGATTTGTAAAGACCTTTGCCGAAAAAAATCTTTGTCGGGGACACCGGCAGGCTCTGTCAAGCGAGAAGTTGCCGGTTTTTCCATCGACCGGAGAAGAAATATGCCCAGCAGCCGATGGTGGAGACGAAGCCGGCAAGGGCGCTGCCCCACCAGTAGCCATGCAGACCCAGCCCCAGCGGCCCCGAAAGAAGAAGCCCCAGCCCGATACGGGCTACGACGCCGTCCGCAATGGAGATGATAAAGTTAAACCGAACGTTTCCCACGCCGTTTACAAAGCCCAGCGGCGGCCCCATCGTGGCAAACGAGAGATACATGACCACGGAGATCAGCATATACGAGGGAGCCATATCCAGTACGGCAGAATCGGTAGAAAACAAGCCGAAGATCTGTCCCGGGAGCAGGAGGCAGAGCGTCGAGATCACCGCCCAGTACACCATGCAGATCCCGGTGCAGATATAAAGCGCCTTTTTAACCCGGTCGACCCGATGCGCCGCGATGTTCTGCCCTGTCACGGTGGCGTCCGCCGTCTGCATGGACTGGGTGACGATGCTCACCACGGAGTAGAGCTTGGAGCCGATGCCGCTGACCGCCGAGGCTACGACACCGTAGGCGTTGACCCATGCATTTATGAACATCATGGAGATGGTGATGGCGATGGACATGAACGCCAGCGGCGCGGAAAGACTGACTACCATATGCAGGATGGGTTTGTCTATGCGAAAGCTCTCCCGCTTGAAGTCGAAGCCAAAGCTCTCCCGATGGCGATAAAGATACACGAGCGCAAACAGGAAGCTCACCGCCTGCGCGGCAGCCGTGGCAATGGCTGCCCCCTTGGCACGCATCCCGAAGCTGTATACAAGCAGGATATCCAGCACCACATTCGTTGCCGCGGCAATGCCGATGATGTACATCGGACGTTTGGAATCTCCCATGCCCCGCAGCACGGCGCATAGCGAGCCGTAGCCATAAGTGAAGGGGATGCCGAGGCAGCACCAGAACATGTATTCCTTCGCGTCTCGCATGGCCTCCGCCGGCGTGTTCAGCAGTGTCAGCAGAAGGTTTTTGAAAATGAGCCCCGCCGCCGTCACAGCCGCCGCCAAAAACAGCGTCGCCGTCAGAGATGTGCCGGTCGTCTTCCGCACGCCGCCCATGTTCCCCGCGCCCACCTGCTGCGATATGAGGATCTGCGTGCCGCTGCCGAGTCCCATGCCCAGCGCATATAGCAGAAAGGTGATCTGCCCCGCGACAGAGACGGCGCTCACGCAGGCGGAATCCGTGACCTGCCCGACCACGGCCAGATCGACGAGGTTATACAGCGTCTGCAGGAGATTGGCCAGCATCAGCGGCACGGAATATAGCAGGATCTGCTTTGCCAGCGGGCCTCGCGTCATATCGTTTATCATGGTGCGTTGGTTCATGGAGGAGGTTCGTTCCTTTCTTCTTGCTCCGGGCAAATTTTACCGCAGCCGGTCGCCCGGCTGCGGTAAAAGCTATGTTTTCTGGGGTATCAGCCGATGAGATGGAAAGCCACGATCAGGCCGGAGAACACGATGGACACGGTGGAGCAGAGCTTAATGAGGATGTTGAGGCTCGGACCCGAGGTATCCTTGAAGGGGTCGCCCACGGTGTCGCCGACGACGGCAGCTTTGTGCTGATCGGAGCCCTTGCCGCCGTGGTTGCCGCGCTCGATGTACTTCTTGGCGTTATCCCACGCGCCGCCCGCGTTCGACATGAACACCGCCATAGCGAAGCCGGTGACGGAAACGCCGCCCAGCAGACCGACGACGCCGGTGGGGCCGAGGATCAGGCCGGTGAGGATGGGAACAACGATGGCGAGCAGAGAGGGAACGACCATCTCATGCAGCGCGCCCTTGGTGCAGAGGGAAACGCAGGCCGCGTAATCGGGGTCGGCCTTGTATTCCATGATGCCCGCGATCTCGCGGAACTGGCGGCGAACCTCCACGACGATGGACTGCGCCGCGGTCTGCACCGCGCTCATGGTGAAGGCGGAGAAGACGAAGGTCAGCATAGCGCCGATGAACAGTCCTACAAGAACGGTTGGGCTCGTCAGCGAGAAGTTCAGCACGACGTCGGTCTTGTCCTGCACGATATTGACATAGGAAACGAGAAGCGCCAGCGCGGTGAGGGAGGCGGAGCCGATGGCGAAGCCCTTGCCGGTGGCGGCGGTGGTGTTGCCGAGGGAATCGAGGGCGTCGGTACGGTCGCGGACCTCCTCGGGCAGGCCGCTCATCTCGGCGATGCCGCCGGCATTGTCGGCCACGGGGCCGTAAGCATCGGTGGCGAGCGTGATGCCGAGGGTGGAGAGCATGCCGACGCCGGCGATGCCGATACCGTAGAGGCCTTGGTTGAAGGTGGCGGTGAAGAGGCCGCTGCCGTCCACGATGGTGGCGGTGCCGCCCGCGGCGAAGTAGCTGATGATGACCGCCGCGCCGACGATGAGGATGGAAGCCATGGTGGACTTGAGGCCGAGAGAGATACCGCCGATGATGATGGTGGCGGAGCCGGTCTCGGAGGCCGCGGCAAGCTTCTGGGTGGGCTTGTAGTTATCGGAGGTATAGTACTCGGTGAAATAGCCGATGGCGGTGCCGCCGATCAAGCCGCAGAGGATGGAGATGTAGATGCCCCAGCAGTGGTTGGCGGTGCCGAGGATGAAATAGCAGAGGGGAGCCGCGACGACGGCGCTCAGCACGGCGGCGGTATAGGTGCCGGTGCGGAGGCTGTTGAGGAGGCTGAGCTGGGTGGCGTCTTCCTTCGTCTTGACGAGGAAGGAGCCGATCAGAGAGCAGATGATGCCGCAGACAGCCAGCGCCACGGGCAGGAACATTCCCTTCCAGCCGTAGCCGGCGGCGGCGGCCAGCGCGAAGGTGGCGAGGATGGAGCCGACATAGCTCTCATACAGGTCGGCGCCCATGCCGGCCACGTCGCCCACGTTATCGCCCACGTTATCGGCGATGGTGGCGGGGTTGCGGGGGTCGTCCTCGGCCTCGACCTTGCCCACAAGGTCGGCGCCGACGTCGGCGGCCTTGGTGTAGATGCCGCCGCCCACGCGGGCGAACAGCGCCATGAAGGAGGCGCCCATACCGTTCATGACCATGATGTTGCCGAGAGCGACAGGATCATTGATCCCGCCGATGTAGCGCAGACCGATGAACCAAAGAGTGATGTCGAGGATGCCGAGACCGACAACGGTGAAGCCCATGACGGAGCCGGAGGAGAAGGCGACGTTCAGGCCGCGGTTCAGGCTCTCATGCGCCGCATTGGCGGTACGGGCGTTGGAGTTGGTGGCGATGCGCATGCCGATGAAGCCTGCGAGCATCGACCAGATACCGCCCGTCAGAAACGCAAACGGGGTCACACGTGAGAGCATCTGCCCCTTGGAAGCAAATGCGATGATGAGCAGCAGCACGAAGACGATCGCAAAAACCTTGGCGACGGTGGTGTACTGCGCCTTCAGATAGGCATTGGCGCCCTCGCGGATGGCAGAGGCTAGCTTAACCATCTTTGCGTCGCCTTCGGAGAACTTCATGACCTTGTTCCGCTGAAGGAGAGCGAAGATGAGCGCGACGGCCGCACCCACGAAGCCGATCCAGAACAGATTTTCCATTTTGAATCACTCCTATTTTTTATTGTTCAGACCTTATTATAATAAACTTTTTGTGTGGATTTTTCAAATATAAAGTGACCGATTTGTAAAAAAAATCTTTTTTTTGTGAGATATAGCAATATATGGGCGATTGCGCTATAATAAACTAACAAATTTGCCGATGAGCCGACAGAGAGGAGATTATGGGAAGATGAAGAACGTGAAGTATCTGCGCTGCGTGACCTGCGGACGGACGCAGGAGGCTCTGCCGGATGCCACGACCTGCGTCTGCGGAGGCGTCATGGACGTGGTATATGATTATGATTTCATCCGCTCGCATACGACAAAGGAGGCGATATCCGCCTCCCCCGATCACTCCATGTGGCGGTATCGGGCGTTCCTCCCGGTGGAGGAAGATACGCCCGCGCCGCCGCTGCGGGTGGGCTGGTCGCCGCTGTATGACGAGCCGCGCCTTGCGAAGGAGCTGGGGCTTGGGCGGCTGTGGATCAAGGACGACGGCCAGAATCCTACGGCGAGCCTGAAGGATCGCGCATCCGCCATGGCAGTTGCGAAGGCTCTGGAGGCGGGGTATGACACCGTCGCCTGCTCCTCCACGGGGAACGCCGCCTCCTCACTGGCCGGAAACGCAGCCGCCGCGGGACTCAAATCGTTCATCTTCGTGCCGGAGCGGGCTCCGCTGGGGAAGGTTTCGCAGCTTCTTATCTTCGGCGCAACGGTACTTTCCGTGCAGGGGACGTATGAGGACACCTTCGAGATGTCGAAGGCAGCCATTGAGCGTTACGGCTGGTATAACCGGAACGCAGCCATCAATCCCTATCTCATGGAGGGAAAAAAGACCGTGGCGCTGGAGATCGCGGAGCAGCTCGGCTGGCGCGCGCCGGATTATGCGGCGCTGTCGGTGGGCGACGGCTGCACCATCGCGGGCGTGTGGAAGGGCTTCCGCGATCTGTATGCCGCAGGCTTCATCGACCGGCTGCCGAAGCTCATCAGCGTGCAGGCGGAAAAGACCTGCCCCATCAACCGCGCCGTGGAAACCGGCGAGCCGTGGCAGCCGATGCCGGAGGATACGCTGGCGGACTCCATCTCCGTCGGCGTCCCCCGCAATCCCGATAAGGCCATCGCGGCCATTCGGGAATCGAACGGCCTGACCGTGGAGGTGACGGATGAGGAGATCCTTGCCGCGATGCGTTATCTGGGCAGGACCTGCGGCGTGTTCGGCGAACCGGCGGGCGTAACCGGCACGGCAGGACTCATGAAGCTATGCATGGCCGGAAAGCTCCCGGCAGACGCGGAGGTGGTGTCCATCGTGACGGGCAACGGCCTCAAGGATACGGCGAATGCCGTCCGTGCGGCAGGGGAACCGATCCGCATCCGGCCGGACGTCTCCCTGCTGGGGGACGTGCTGGGCTGACCGCCGAAGGATTGAACAAAACAGAAATCGCCGGAGCGGGCTGCTCCGGCGATCTTTGTTATGCGATTTTCGGCTCCTGATAGAAAAGCTTTTTGATGAACTTGATGAGACTGCCGTAGAGGTCGTTCAGCACCGGCAGGCTGAGGAGGGACATGACGCCCACGGCTATGAGCAGCGCGATGGGGATGGAGATGTACCACACGGTCAGCGCGGGAACGAGGACATACAGGTTGCGCATGAACATGATGACGTAGGTGTGCAGCAGGTACGGCACCATGGTGCGGGTGCCCACATCGCGCATGACGGGCAGAGACCTGTCCGGCACAAAGACAAACAGGAAGATGATCTGAAGGAAGGAGACCGCATAGCCGAGGGCACGCAGCAAAAGGCCCTTCCCGATCCCGTAGGAAAAGTTCATAAACTCGGGGTGCGCGGGGTCGCCCGCAAACGGCGCCCAATAATAGAAGAAGTCGATGTGGAAGACCTCTTTGACGTTCAGCCAGCCCCACACAGCCATGACGGCCATCGTGACGAGGAAGACGGGAAGCTTCGGCAGGTTTTCGAGCTTTGCCACATCCTCGCGGCTGAGCTTCATGCCGATGAGGTAAAACGGCAGGAAGCCGATCGTCCGGCTGATGCTCATGAAGTGTCCGACATCGGAGCAGAACGCGCCGACGAGCAGCGCGGCGACGAAGGAGATGGGCACGATGTATTTGATCTGCTGGAGCGCTTTTGTGAGGAGCTTCCAGAAAAACATGCACATGAGATACCAGTACGCGAACGTCGGCGTAAAGATATTCGGCGCGCTTGTGCCGTAGCACAGCACAAACAGACTGTTGAAGATGAGGTACGGCACGAGAAAGTCAAAAATCGCGCTCTGATAGCATTTGTCGCCCTTCTTCGAGAAGTAGCCGGATATGAAGCAGAAGCCGGGCATGGTGATCATGCGCGACCAGCATACGATGACGGTGACGAGCCAATGCGCCGAAATGTTCACCGGCGCGACCTGACCGGGCAAATAGCCCGTCTGGGTGAGCATATGCTCGGCGATGACGTTGAAAAGCAGTATGTAGCGGATATTGTCGGCGCGGAACCAGCGCTTTCTGGGCGGGGCGATCTGTGCTCCGGGCAAAGGGGCTGCAAGCGTTTCCATGGTTATCTCCTTCAAGAACCAAGACGCGGAAGCCGCTGCTCCCGCGGGATGTTTCAAACAGATTTATGAAAAAATTATAATAATTTTTCGGTGCTTCGTCAATAGGTCGGCGCAAATTGGGAAAATATTCTCCCACAGCACCCGGAAAATCGGTTGTATTTCTGCCGAATGCATGATAATATTAATATATTTGTGAGGCAGGAAACTTTACTCTTTGTTAAGAGAAGATTAAATTTTGTTAAGCATTCTCAAGCGATCACAGGAGGTTTTCGTCGCATGGCGGAAAAGAAGCAGGAAAACAAAACGGCGGGAGATTACTGGAAAACGTGGCCGAAGCGCTTTCTGACGCTGTTGGCTCCGGCGTTTGCCCTATGCTACACGGTGATCTTTTTCGGGCCGCTGGATATCGTGAACTCGAACCAGATGTACCTGACGTTCTCGGCGGGCAGCCTCGCGCCCGCGTTCGGTCTCGTGACGGTGGGCGCCGCGCTGGTTCTGGCGGCGCTGGCCGCGTTTGTTCCCGGCCGGTGGCGGGGCGTTGCCATGGGGCTGCTGCTGGGCGCGGCGGTCATGTTCTATGTGCAGGGCGCGTTCATGAACGGCGTGATCGGCACGCTGGACGGCAACACCTTTGATTGGCGCGACTTCCCGCAGGACGCCTATCGCAACGCCGCCATATGGATCGCGGTGATCGCGGCGCTCATCGCGTTGGCGACCTTTTTCCCCGAGCAGGCCAAGACCGTGGCGCTGATCGCGTCGCTGGCGCTGTTCGTCGCACAGACCACGGCGCTTATCTCGACATGGGTGCCGGAGGACAAATCCTCGCCCAACTACCAGCTTGACGGCTCCGGCCAGTTCACCTTCTCCACCGGCGAAAACATCATCTTTATCACCCTCGACCAGTTCAACCCCCTCATCTTCGAGGAGCAGCTTGAATTGGATCCCGCTCTGCGGGAAACTTTTAAGGATTTTCTGTATTACGACAATATGTCGTCCTGCTATTCCTTCACCTTCCCGAGCCTCATGTACCTCGCCACGCACCAGTATCTCGATACGACGGTGCCGACCCGGCAGGCGGTCTATAACGCATGGCACAGCGATACGGCGGAGCAATTCTACGATATCCTCCACGACCACGGCTATCGGGCGAACCTCTTCATGGAGTCGAACTACGCCGCGCTGGGGGCGGAGAATATGATCGGCAAGGCCGATAACGTCGTGGAGGCCGGCCGGCTCGTGGTGACGCCGCTGTTTTTCGAGTTCGTGCTGGATATGTCACTGTACCGCTATATGCCCATCATGCTGAAAAACGACTTCTGCGTCTCCACCGGCGGCATCGTGGATATCTCCACCTTCCAAGGCGTGAAGAAGCTGCGCATCAACTATGATTTCCAGTCCTCGCTGGAGGACGAGGGGCTCACGCTCACCGATGAGTATAATGTATTCAACTGGTATCACATGGCGGGCGCGCATTTCCCCTATGTGGTGGATTACGACGGCTATCTGTGCGCCGAGGACGAGACCGACCGCACCACGGCGCTCCACGGCTATCTTGTGATGCTGGATACTTTCTTCCAGTATCTGCGCGCCATCGGGGTGTATGACCGCGCCACGATCATCATTTCCGCCGATCATGGCTATTTCGAATGCTTCCAGACGGTGGGCATGATAAAACTCCCCGGTGAGACCCGCAACGAGATGGAGGTCTCTTCCGCGCCTGTGGCGCAGGAGGACGTGATGCCCACGATCCTCTCCCTGCTGGGCGAGGACTACGGCGATTACGGCACGACCTTTTTCGACTGGCACGAGGGCGACCGCCGCATCCGCACCACCCGGGTCTGGGGCTATATGAGCCAGTATCCCGAGGTGGAATGGATCGGCAACCTCGATCAATGGGATGCGGAGGCCAACGGCTTTGAGCGCTATAACGTCTTCGGTGTGTTCCACTATGACGGCGACCGGGACACGATCCTGAACAAAGAGCGGTATTGGTACAATTTCGGCGTGGCGGATGAGGTGCAGCCGCTGTATGATTCTTTCTATTGATTGCTGGAGCAGGAACACATGATTGACTTTCTCGCAAAAATATTCGGCTATGTGATGGATTGGTGCTATGCGCTGGTTCCGAATTGGGTCGCCGCCATCGCGCTGTTTACGCTGCTGACGAAGATCCTGCTGCTGCCGGTGTCGCTGTGGTCGAACGCCAACGGCCTCAAAATGGTATCCATCCTGCCCGATATCAACCGCATCAAAGCGCGGTATTACGGCGATACCGAGCAGATCAACGAGGCGCAGGTGGCGATGTACAAGGAAAAGCACTATCATCCCATGCTGACCATCGTGCCGCTCGTGATCCAGATCATCATCCTGCTGGGTCTCATCGGCGTTATCCACAACATCACCGATACCGGCGCCGCGCCGCGGCTGGGGCTGATCCCCTCGGCGGACGGCGGCTGGACATGGGTGATGCCGCTGGCGGCGGGCGCGGCGGCCGTGATCCTGAGCATCGCGCAGAACCATATAAACCCGCTGCAGCGGGAGCAGAGCCGCCGGGAGCAGCTTTTCACGAACGGCGTTTCCATCGGGATCTCGCTGGTGCTGGGCGCGTTCGTTTCGGTAGGCGTGGCGCTGTACTGGATTTTCTCGAACCTCATGACGATCGCGGTGCAGCTTGTGTGCAACCTCATCATGCCACCGAAAAACTATGTGGATTACAGCGACCTCGCCGCCAGCCGGGAGGAGCTGGATAAGCTCGACCGCTTGGGCGAGGCACAGTCGAAGGAGCTGAAAAAGCGGGAAAAGGCGGATTATAAGCGCTTTTTCCATGTGGCGAACAAGCGCCTCGTGTTCTATTCCGAGGCCAGTGGGTTCTATAAGTATTTCCAAAACATCATCGAGGAGCTGCTCGCCCGAACGAACGCGGTGATCCACTATGTCACCAGCGACCCGGACGACCAGATCTTTGCCATCGCGGCCAGGGAGCCCCGCATCCAGCCCTATTATATCGGCGAGCGGCGGCTCATCACCCTGTTTATGAAGATGGACGCGGATATCGTCGCCATGACGATGCCCGATATCGAAACCTATCACCTCAAGCGCAGCTATGTCCGCAAGGATATCGAATATGTCTATATCTTCCACGGCATGTTCTCCGGCCTCATCACGCTGCGCAAGGGGGCGCTGGATCACTACGACACGCTGCTCACCCCGACGCCCGGCTTCGAGGAGGAGATGCGGGCTTGGAACCGGGTCAAGGGTCTGCCCGACCAGAAGATGGTCCCCTGCGGCTACGGCGTGATCGACAATATGGCTGCCCAGTATGACGCCATGGAAAAGGTGGAACACGATCCGAAAACGATCCTCATCGCCCCGTCGTGGCAGGAGGGGAACATCCTCGACAGCTGCCTTGGCGATCTGGCCGAGCCGCTGCTGGCTGCGGGGTATGATGTGACCGTGCGCCCCCATCCCCAGTATATCCGGCGGTTTCCCCAAAAGCTCGATCAGCTTATGCGCGCCTGCGAGGGATACGACAGTAACCGATTCCGCTTCCAGCTCAATTTCAGCTCGAACGAGACCGTGTTTTCCGCCGATCTCGTGGTGACGGACTGGTCGAACATCGGCTATGAATACGCCATGGCGACGAAAAAGCCGGTGTTGTTCATCAATACCCCCCGCAAGATCGTGAACGAGGCTTGGACAGAGGAGGACGTGGCAAAATACGCCCCCGACGATCAGATCCGCAGCATCATCGGCATCGCCATCGCGCCGGAGGAGGCGCGTGAAAAGGCCGCCGACGCCGTTGACCGCATGATCCGCGAGCGGGCAGCGTATGAGGAAGTGCTGGAGACCGTCCGCCGGGAGCGGCTGTACCACTTCGGCGAGAGCGGGAAATACGGCGCGCAATATCTCATCGGACGCATGGTGGAAAATCAGAAAAAACAGAAATCCGAAGCAAACGGAGAGAAATAAACATGCTCAAAAAGTGCGACGACAGCTACATACCCCGTGTCACGGAATACATCGGCAGGGACAAGGTCATCTGCTTCTATCTCTATATGGATCTGCTGGAATGCGGCACGCAGGGCGACGGCCTTGGCCTGTGGGTCTGCGAGGACGGAGACGGCCGCCTTTCGGCGGTCATGTACCGCTATTACGACGCGCTGCACCTCTATAGCCGGGGCGCGTTCCCGAAGGAAGACGCCCTCGCTCTGATCGCCCGGCTCGATCCGAAGGTCGTCACCGGCACGCAGGAGATCATCGACCCGCTCCGGGACACGTTGCCGGCGGGGAGATATACCTATGAGCTGAGCCATATCATCACGGCGGACAAGCTCATGGACGGCAAGAGCGAGCTTGCCGTGCAGCCCGCGGGGGAGGCCGATGTGCCGGAGATCGCCGCGCTCATGATGAAGGAGCATATCTATAACACCGTGTATACCTACGACGGCCTGTGCGAATCGCTGGTGCGCCGCATCCGGGAGGGCTTCGGGCGGCTGTTCGTCATGCGGACGGCGGACGGGCGGCTCGTGGCAACGAACGCCCTGAGCGCGGAGACGGACGAGCTTGCCGTTATCAACGGCCTCGTCACCGATCCCGCCATGCGCGGACACGGCCTTGGCCGCGCCATCACGGCAAGCACATGGAACCTCGTGAAGCTGGAGGGCAAGCGCGGCCTTGCCTTTCTCGGGGCGGACAACGAAAATACGCTCTCGCTCCATCGTCGGATGGGGTATACCTTCCTCGGCCTTTACGCAAGGCTGATCCGTGAGGACTGACAGGAGGAAAAGCATATGCAGGCATTGATGCTGGCCGCCGGCATGGGCAAGCGCCTCGGCGCGTATACGAACAACCAAACGAAATGCATGGTGAAGGTGGGCGGACGCACGCTCCTTGAGCACGCGGCGGATGCACTGCGCGAGGCAGGGATCCGAAAATTCGTCATCGTCGTGGGCTACGAGGGCGAAAAGCTCATGGCCTTCGCGCGGGAAAAGCTCGCGGATTTCGAGCTGGACTTCGTCGTGAACGAGGATTATGCGACGACGAACAATATATATTCGCTGTATTTGGCGCGGGAAAAACTCGCGTCGGACGATACCATCCTGCTGGAATCCGACCTCATCTATGAGCCGCGGCTCATCCGCATGATGGCGGAGGCGGATGCGCCGAACATGGTGGCTGTGGCGAAATATGAGCATTGGATGGACGGCACCGTGACGCTGGTGGATGAAAACGGGATCATCCGCGAATTTGTGGAGAAGAAGGATTTCAGCTTCGCCAGCGCCGACCAGTATTATAAAACGGTGAACGTCTATAAATTCAGCCGCGCCTTCTCCCGGGATCAGTACGAGCCGTTTCTGAGCGCCTATGTCCGCGCCTACGGCACGAACCAGTATTACGAAATGGTGCTCAAGGCGCTGGCGCATCTGCCGTTTGCGGGACTGCGCGCCTTCGATATGGGCGATATCAAGTGGTACGAGATCGACGACGTGCAGGATCTCGATATCGCGAACACCATGTTCGCCCGGGACGAGGAACGGCTCCATGCCTATGAGCTGCATTTCGGCGGCTATTGGCGCTACGGCGGGCTGAAGGACTTCTGCTATCTCGTGAATCCCTATTTCCCACCGAAGAAGATGCTCGAGCAGATGGAGTATTTCTATCCCCGGCTGCTGACCCAGTATCCCTCCGGCATGCGGGTGCAGAAGCTGCTGGCGGGCAAAATGTTCGGCGTGAAGGAGGACTGCCTTCTTGTCGGCAACGGCGCGGCGGAGCTTATCAACACCCTCGGCCGCACGGTGCGGGGGAAGACCGCTCTCTCGATCCCTGCCTTCAATGAATACATCCGCTGCTTCCCGGAATGCGAGATCGCGGAGCTGTCCGGCGCGGCGCATGACTTCCGCTTCGATATGGACGAGCTGCGTGCCGCGGCGCGGGAATGCGACAACCTCATCCTCATCAATCCCGACAATCCCAGCGGCGCGTTTCTGACCGAGCCGGAGGTGCTGGAGCTGGCGGCGATCTGCCGCGATCACGGCACGAGGCTCATCGTGGACGAGTCGTTCGTGGATTTCGCGGAGCCGGAAAAGCGCTTCACGCTTCTCAAAAACGAGACGCTGGAGGCCTTTCCGAACCTCCTCGTCATGAAGAGCATCAGCAAGTCCTATGGCGTGCCGGGGCTGAGGCTCGGTGTGTGCGCCGGGTCGGATACGGCGTGGATCGAGCGGATGCGGCAGCTTCTCCCCGTGTGGAACATCAATTCCTTCGGCGAATATTTCTTCCAGATCTACGGCCTGTATGCCTCGCAGTATGAAGCGGCGTGTGACGAGATCTGCCGCCAGCGCGCCGAGATGCTCCGGCGGCTGGGAGCGTTTTCTTTCCTAACACCGTATCCCTCGCAGGCGAACTATGTCATGTGCCGCGTGGAGGGCATCGGCTCGAAGGCGCTGGCCGACCGGCTTCTGAAGGAGGACGATATCCTTATAAAGGACCTATCCGCCAAAAACGGCTTCGGCGGACAGAGCTTCATCCGCGTCGCCGTGCGGGACGCGGCGGACAACGAGGCGCTTTACCGGGCGCTGGAAAAAATCGGCGCTTAACAGGGCTTGCGAAAAGCCGTCCCGGATGCTATACTCAGCTTGATTAAAACTTATATATCAGAAAGAAGGATATACCATTGAAAAAGCTTCGTTTTGCGTTTTTCTTCGCGTGCATGGCCGCGATGCTCATGATCCCCGCCGCCGCGTATGTCGACCCCTCCGTGACGAGCATGGCGATCCAAGCCGTGGCCGGCGTGGTGGTCGTGGTGGTCGCCGTGGTGGGCGTGTGGTGGAGCAAGGCCAAGAAGAAGGCCAAGCAGGTCCTGAATATCGACGATAACGCCGGCAAGACCGTGGAGGACGATATCGTCGTGTTCGATGAAAAGGACACCCCCGCCGCGGAAGAGACCGGCGCGGACAAAGCGGAGTAAGCTTCCGCGTAAAACAGCATACATGGGCGGCGCTCCGTTTTTGCGGGCGCCGCTTTTGCGCGTATATTCGCGCAAATACTTGAAATTCTGTCGAAATAAGGGTACAATATCAAAACAGGCTCTGCCTATGACAAATCCTCCCGGATATGGGGAATACTTCATACGGCAGAGGGTACCGGGAAAAGGAGGGGTGTTCAGCGATGCGAAAGCCGACAAGCTTGCTTGTTATGTTGATCCGCTTGCTGGTGATGGCGTTGTGCGCGCTGGCGCTGATGGGGCTGTTTTCGATCTATAACCCCCAGCTTCTGGTGCTGAGCCGCACCTCTGTGATCGTCCTGCTGTCCTTTGCTATTGTTTATATCCTCATGTGCTCGGTCTACGGCGGCTTTGAGATCGGCATCCGCAAAAGCCGCTCCATCATCGCCACCATGTCGCTGGTGGTGCTGTTTTCCGATCTTGTCGCGCACCTGTTTCTATGCATCATGAACTACACGATCATCCATCAGGAGCATTTCGTGTATGAGCATCCATGGCTGCTGCTCACGGTCTTTGCGGTGCAGATCGGCATCCTCACGGGCATGGCCTATCTCGGAAACGGCGTGTATTTCACCATCAACAAGCCCCAGCGCTGCCTCGTGATCGCAAAGCAGGGGGACGACTGCGCGGATTGGGTTACGAAGATCGCCCGCTACAAAAAGCAATATGCCATCGAGCAGATCGCCTATTTGGGGGACGACGGGCTTCTCTCGAAGATCGACGCAGCCGATACCGTATTCATCTATGACCTTTCTGAATCCGAGCGGGCATGGCTCGTGGAATACTGCTATCAGCAGCGGAAGGATATCTATTACAGCATGGAGCTGTCGGATGTGGTGACATATTCCGGCAAGCAGATCTACTTCGATGACGCCACGGTGCTCTATGCCGCGGCGGAAAAGATCTCGCCGGAGGAACAGGTACTCAAGCGGATCGTGGATATCCTCATGGCGGTGATTTTTCTTACCGTTGCCTCCCCGGTGCTGCTTATCACGGCCGCGGCAATCAAGCTGGAGGATGGCGGCGACGTGTTTTATCGCCAGAAGCGTGCCACCATCGACGGACGGGAATTCAGCATCGTCAAGTTCCGTTCCATGCGCCCGGAGGTGGGCGGCATCCATCGCTCCGTCACGAGCGACGACGACCGCATCACCAAGGTCGGCCGCCTGATCCGCAAATACCGCATCGACGAGCTGCCGCAGTTTTTCAACGTGATCCGCGGCGATATGAGTATCGTCGGCCCCCGGCCGGAGATGCTGGAGAATATCGAGAAATATACCGAGGAGCTGCCCCAGTTCTCCTACCGCCTGCGGGCAAAGGCGGGACTGACCGGTCTCGCGCAGGTATACGGGCGGTACAACACCTCCCCGAAGGATAAGATGATCTTGGATCTCATTTATATCGAGAATTTCAGCGTGTGGCTCGATATCAAGATCTTCCTGCGGACGGTGCTGGTACTGTTCACCCCGGAAAAAAGCACGGAAGCCTTCAAGGCGGAATCGATCGCAGACGAGCCGCTGCCGAACGACGCGCTTCGCGGCGTGGACAATGAGGGAGGGACTGCCCTATGAAGATCGCTTTGGTCGCCTATGACGTGGCGCTGCCCGGCGAGAAGGGGTTGGGACGCCTGTATTATCTGGCAGAGCTGTTCTGCCGGTGCGGCTATGAGGTGGATCTCATCACCAGCAACTTCCAGCATTGGGAAAAGCGCTTCCGTACGCCGGAGGAGATGCGCCGGAACGAGGGCGCGTGTCACATCACGTTCGTGAAGCAGCTCGGCTATACGAAAAATATCCAGCTTCAGCGCATCCGCAGCTATCGCGTGATGGCCAAAAATATAAAGAAGCATCTGGAAGAGAACACATACGATCTCGTATATTGTATCATCCCGGATAACCATATCGCCGCGATGAGCGCGCAGTATGCGCACTCCCGCGGCATACCGTTTATTATCGATGTAGAGGATCTCTGGCCGGAGGCCATGCGCATGGTCTTCGATGTGCCGGTGGTGAGCGACATCCTTTTTTCCTATTTTACGGTCGATGCCCGCCGCGCTTATCGCTTGGCGGACGGCGTGATCGGCTCGTCGGACGATTATCGGGATGAGCCGCTGAAATATAAGGCGGATATCCCCCGCAAGGCCACGGTCTATGTAGGAAACGATATCGCCGCCTTTGACGCAGGTGCGGCGGAGAATCTTGCCGCAGTGGAAAAAACCGCGGGGGAGTTCTGGATCACCTATGCCGGAACGCTTGGCACGAGCTATGATATCGCCACGCTCATCCGCGCGGCGGATATCCTCAAAAAGCGCGGGCATGACGATATCCGCGTTATGCTGCTGGGAGACGGCCCCCTGCGGGGGGATTTTGAGGCGCTGGCGCGGGAGCTTTCCGGGAACGTTACGTTTATGGGCTATATGCCCTTTCCCGTGATGGCAGCCTATCTCGTGCGCTCCGACGCGGCGATCAACTCCGTTGTGAAAAAAGCGTCCCAGAGCATCGTATCCAAGATCGGAGACTATCTTGCCTCCGGGCGGCCGATGATCAACACATGCTTAAACCCCGAATTTTGGCACAAGGTGGAGGCGGACGGCTTCGGCGTGAATGTGGAGCCGGAGGACGCGGAAGCGCTGGCGGAAGCGATCCTCGCGCTCAAAAACGATCCTGCCGCCTGCCGCCGGATGGGAGAAGCCGGCCGCCGGATCGCGGAGGAGCAATTCGACCGTCCCGTGTCGTATATGCGGATCGTCCGCATGGCAGATGAGCTTCTCGGCGTGGAGCGGGAGTGAAGGAGAGAATATGCCAGAGATCAGCGTGATCGTCCCGGTATATAAGACAGAGGCGTATCTGGACCGATGCGTTCGGTCGATCGCGGAGCAGAGCTTCGGGGATATCGAGATCCTGCTGGTGGACGACGGTTCGCCGGACGCATCCCCCCTTCTTTGCGACGAATGGGCCGCGAGAGACGGGCGCGTGCGGGTGATCCATAAGGAAAACGGCGGCGTCAGCGATGCGCGGAACCATGGGATCGAGCGGGCGCGGGGCGCCTATATCGCCTTCGTGGATTCCGACGATTGGCTGGAGCCGGATGCGCTGGAATATCTCTACGGCCTCCTGCGCCGCTTTGACGCGGATTTTTCCATGGCGGGGCTGTATAAATCGGCGGATATGGGAGTGCTGCCGCAGGTGTCATCGGAGGAACGGAGCCTGACCCAGCGGGAGTTTCTGAAGCTGCTTTTCAAGGACGGGACGCAGGAGGATGTGCAATACCCTTGCGGGAAGCTCTATAAGCGGGAGCTGTTCGAAACGGTGCGGTTTCCTGTAGGGGTCGCAAACGGCGAGGATGTCACGGCCTCCTTTGAGCTCGCCCTGCGCAGCCGGACGGCGGCCGCCGGGACGAAGATCGTCTATCATTATTTTTGTCATCCCGAAAGCGTGACAAGCCAGCGCTTCGGGGAGAAGAATTTCCATCTTCTGACCGCTTGGGAGCTGGTATGCCGTGCGGCAGAGGAAAACGGCTGCGACCCGGAGATACGGCGGCTGGCCGCCCTGAACCGCAAACGCGCCGATTTCGGCGTGCTGTGCAATCTGGCGCTGTCGCCGACCTATGACGAGGACCGGAAGCTCTACCGCGAGCAGGCGGCGCAGGCGCTGCGGAACATGAAGAAAAACGCGGGGGAGCTGCTGCGGGCCAATATCCCGCTTTCACGCAAGCTGATCCTCTGCGGCTTCTGCGTCTCCTATCGCGCCACGGCGCGGTGCATGAATCTGGCGTCAAGGCTGGCAGGATGAACCGGCGAAGGGAGGGCAAAGCGGCATGAAGCATGTTTTGGTCTACGGCATGACCTACAATCCCGGCGGGATGGAGCGCTATATCGTTAATTTCTTCCGGCGCGTGCAGGGAAACAGCGTCATGCTGGATTTTATCACCGACTTTGATTCCGTCGCCTACGCGGATATCCTCACCGCCGGCGGCGCGAAGATCCATTATTTCCCTGCCAAGAGCAGATCTCTATGGGGGCATTGGCGAGCCCTCTGGAAGCTCCTGCGGGAGCATAAGGAATACACGGCAGTGTATTTCCATGTTTTGGACGCGGGCGCGGCGGTGACGATGGTCGTTCCGTACCTGCTGGGACGACGGATCATCGTCCACAGCCACAACAACGAAACGGAAAAGAAGCGGCTGCATAAGCTGTGCCGCCCGGCGCTGTGCTTTATGGCGAACGGCTATGTGTCCTGCTCGGACGCGGCGTCTGTGTTCATGTTCGGGAAAAAGGCGGATCGTGCGATCGTGAGTCCCAATGCCATCGACGCGAAGAAATACCGCTTTGATCCCCGGACACGGGCGAAAAAACGCGCCGAGCTGGGCTTGGAGGGCAACAGGCTTGTTGTGATCCATGTCGGGCGCATGGCGCCCCAGAAAAACCCGCTGGGACTGCTGGATATTTTCGAGGCGGTTTGGAAAAAGAACCCCTCCGCTGCGCTGATATATGTGGGTGACGGCGAGCTGGCGTCAGAGTTTGACGAGCGGGTAAGAGAAAAGCATCTGACGGACGCGGTGATGCGTCTCGGCGTAAGGGGAGATGTTCACGAGCTGCTCCAAGCGGCGGACGTTTTTTTGCTGCCGTCGCTGTATGAGGGCTTCGGCATCGTGGTGCTGGAGGCGCAGGCCGCCGGTCTGCCCAGCGTCGTATCCGATGCCGTGCCGCAGGAGGCGGCGGTCACGGAGCTGGTGACCCGGCTTCCCCTCTCGGAGCCGCCGGAGGCTTGGGCGGACGTCATCCTCCGCGCGGCTGAGCAGGAGCGGCGCGATACCTGCGAGCGGCTTGTGCAGTCAGGCTATGATATATCCTGCTGCGAGGAGAGCGACGCGCGCATCGTCAATTTGTTTTAGCCGGGGAAATGCGATGAAATACTATGTTTGCGAGCACCAGTTCGAGGGCTTCCATGCAAAAACGGCGTTTTCCAAGGCGCGGCTGGATGCCGAGCGTATCTGCGAGGCGGATGGCTTCCGGCCGCTGTCGCTGCGGGCGGACGAGACCGATTATATCCATGCCAACGCGCTGAAAAAGCTCGCCGGACATTGGACGCGGCGGAACGCATGGGCGGATATGCTCTCGGGACTGACGGCGGGAGATACGCTTTTTCTGCAGATGCCGGTGCTTTATAACAGCATGCTGCTGGGCGGTGTTTTGCAGAGGCTGCGGAAAAACGGCGTGCATATCATTGCGCTCCTGCATGATCTTGAGTTGATCCGGCTTTGTATGCTGGAGGATTTCGACCGAAAACGGAAATTTCGTATGCGTGCGGAGGAGGAAGCGCTTCTGGCAGCCTGCGACCGTATCATCGTTCATAACGGCCGGATGGCGGAGCTTCTGGCCGCCCACGGGATCGACAGGCAGCGCATGGTCTTGCTGGAGATCTTCGATTATCTGGCGGACGGCGCGCCTGCAGGCGGCGGGGACGACAGCGAACGCGGACTCATCGTGGCGGGAAATCTGACGCCGGAAAAGGCCGGATATATCTATACGGCGCCGGAGGACGTGAGGCTCGAGCTGTACGGCGTCAATTTTGCCGGAGCCGAGCGGGAGAATCTGCGGTACCACGGCGCCTTTGCGCCCGAGGAGCTGCCGGATCGGCTGCGTGGCGGCTTCGGCCTCGTGTGGGACGGGCCGGACGCGGATACCTGCCGGGGCACTTACGGCGAGTACCTGCGGTACAACAATCCCCATAAGACCTCGCTGTATCTGGCCTCCGGCCTGCCGGTGGCCATCTGGGACGAGGCAGCCATGGCGGGATTCATCACCCGGGAGCAGGCGGGCATCACGGCGGGCTCCCTGCGGGAGGCATCAGAAATAGCAAGGTCGATGTCCCCGGAGGAATATCGGCGGCTGTGCGAAAATGCCTGCCGGATCGGGCGGGAGCTGCGCCGGGGCGCATATCTGCGCCGGGCGCTGACGGAAAAGGAGTAATACGTTGGATCGAATCGACAAAAAGCGCGCTGTGGATTGGCTTGAACGCGCTTTCGCGGTGTGCATTTTCTTCTATACCGCCTTCGGCGCGTGCAATCTGACGCACCGCACATGGGTGATTTCCGCGGCGCTGTACGCCATGACGGCCGTGGGAGCGGTTCTGCTGGTTTACCGCGCGGCGAGCTTTAGGAAATATATCAAAACGCCGCTGCTGCCCTGCGCGGTGCTGATGTGGCTGAGCTATCTGGCCTCGGCTTTCTTTAACCGCGCCTATATCAACAAGGATGCCGTCGTTTTCTTCGCCATGTGGACGCTGTTCTTTTTCCTGCTGTACGCGCATGACGGGGAAGAGGATCCGTCCCATGTGTATCGGAACCTGCGGCTGTTTTCGATCCTGCATATGGGGTGGACGACGCTGCTCGCGCTCATCAGCTTCGGCATGCTGTTCGCCAACTACGACAGCTCCTATGTGGAGCTGGATAACGGCAGCTATACGGTGGCCGCGGGCATCCATGAGGGGCGCCTGTGGGGCGCCTTCCAAGACCCGAATCTCGGCGCCGTCATGTGCGTCGCCGTGATCGCGCTGTGCGTTTACTGGTACCGGCGCTGCGGGAAAAAGTGGCTTCGCGGCGCGCTGATCGCGGACGGGGTCGTTATGCTGCTGTATATCGCCATGTCCGACTCCCGCAACGGGATGCTGTGCTTGGGCGTCGTCTGCGCCGTCGGGCTGTGCTTTTATTGGTTCGACCGCAAACGGCGGAAGCAGAAGCTCACCTATTACGCCTTGGGGATCGTTTTGGCGTGCGTGGCGCTGGCGGCAGGCTTCTGCGCGCCTAAGCTCGTTCAGCGGGGCTATAACGCGGCGGCGGAGCTGGTGGTGGAAAGCGCGCCGAAAAGCAGCGCCCTCAAAAAGATCGAGCGGGATTACAAGCTCAATAAAACCATCGCGGATCAAAGCAACCGCCGCTTCTGGGTATGGCAGAGCGGCATCGATATCGCCATGAGCCGTCCCCTCACGGGCGTATCCTTCGTGGGCGTCGTGCCATATGCCGAGGAGCATATGCCGGATACCTATATCGTGAACAACGACTACTGGGACATGAACACCTTCGACAGCGAGATATTCAATCTCTTTGCCGCGCAGGGCTTCCCGGGTCTGATAATTCTGATCGTATGGTTCGCGCTGGCGGTGATCCTGTTTTTCCGATGCGTCGGGCGCATGGAGCCCGGCGATAAGGATGAGATCGCCATTCTTACGGTCATTGTCTGCGTGCTGATCACCAGCGCGCTGAACCAAGGGACGATGTTCTATCAGATGACGCCGAATGCCGTTCTGTTCTGGCTCGCCTTCGGGGATCTGCTGTTCGTTCTGGCTAAGGCTCGCCGGAGAGAAGTATGAAGCAGCGTTCCGTCCGCTTCAACTTCCTCATGAACTTCATCCTCACCGCGTCGTCGCTGGTGTTCCCGCTCATCACGCATCCCTATGTTTCCCGGGTGCTGATGCCGGAGGGGATGGGGAAGGCGGAGTTTGCCGTTTCGGTCATCAGCTATTTCACCATGCTTGCGATGCTGGGCATCCCCACCTACGGTATCCGCGCCTGTGCGCAGGTGCGGGACGATAAGGAAGCCCTGTCGAAGACCGTGCAGGAGCTAATGATCATCAATGTGGTCATGGCGGCGGTATGCTATGTGCTGCTGGCAGCGGCGATCCCGCTGGTGCCGCGCTTCCGGGCGATGAAGCTGCTGCTGTGGGTGACCAGCACGAGCATCCTGCTCAATGCCATCGGCGTCAACTGGTTCTATTCCGCCATCGAGGAATATGCCTATATCACGGTGCGGTCGCTGATCTTCAAGGTGATCTCCATCGTGGTGATGTTCCTGTTCGTCCGCTCGCCGGAAAACGTCGTGGCCTATGCCGTGGTGCTGCTCATTGCGTCCTATGGCTCCTATGTGCTGAATTTTCTGCGCCTGCGGAAATATATCACCTTCCGGCGGTTCGAGCATTACAGCTTCCTGCCGCATATCAAGGTCGCGCTGATCTTTTTCGCCATGTCCGTCGCCACAACGATCTATACGAATCTCGATGTGGTAATGCTGGGCTTTATGAAAGGCGACGCGGAGGTGGGGTATTATTATACCGCCGTGCGTGTCAAGCAGATCCTTGTGAGCCTTGTCACCTCCCTCGGCACGGTGCTGCTGCCCCGGCTTTCGTATTATGTGCAGAGCGGCGAGCGGGAGGAGTTTTATAAGATCCTGCATAAAGCCATCCGCTTTGTGCTGTTTGCCGCCGTGCCGCTCACCGTGTTTTTCATGCTCTGCGCGCGGGAAACGGTGCTGATCCTCTCGGGCGAGGCGTTTTTGCCGTCGGTTCCCGGGATGCGGATCATCATGCCCACGGTGCTGCTCATTGGGCTGACGAACATCCTCGGCATCCAGCTCATGATCCCGCTGGGACAGGAAAAAAAGGTGACGCTGTCGGTGGCGGCGGGCGGCGTGGTCGACCTCATCCTGAATGCCCTTCTGATCCCGTCCATGGGCGCGTCCGGCGCTGCGCTCGGCACGCTGGCGGCAGAGCTGACGGTGCTGATCGTGCAGCTTTGGATGACGCGGGATACGCTCCGCGCCCTCCCGCGGGTATCGGTATGGCGCATTCTCGCGGCTGCCGCCATGGGCGCCGGGGCAGCGCTGCCGGTGCAGGCATATATGTCTGTGCCGGTGTCTGTGCCGTGGCTGCTGGTGAAGCTGATGCTGGAGGCCGCGGCCTTCGGCGCGGCGTATCTGGCGGTCTCCCTCGCGGTGCGGGAGCCGCTTTTACAGGAAGAGATCATCGGCCGCCTGCGGCAGATGCTGGGCAGATGATTCGAACGGAGGAAAAAATGATAAGACCCTATGATTATCTGATCGTCGGCGCGGGGCTGTATGGCGCGGTGTTCGCGCGGGAGGCCACCGACGCCGGGAAGCGTGTGCTCGTGATCGACAAGCGTCCCCATATCGCCGGAAATGTGTATACGGAAAAAACGGAGGGCATCCATGTCCATATCTACGGCGCGCATATCTTCCATACGAACGATAAGCGTGTTTGGGATTATGTTAACCAATTCGCAGTATTCAACCGTTTTACCAATTCGCCGGTGGCGAACTATCACGGCGAGCTGTATTCCCTGCCCTTCAACATGTACACTTTCAACCGCATGTGGGGCGTGACGACCCCGGCGGAGGCCGCCGCAAAGATAGAGGAGCAGCGCCGCGCCGCTGGCATCACGGAGCCGAAGAACCTCGAGGAACAGGCTATCAGCCTCGTGGGAACGGATATTTATGAAAAGCTCGTCCGGGGATATACCGAGAAGCAATGGGGTCGTCCCTGCGATCAGCTCCCGGCCTTCATCATCAAGCGTCTGCCGGTGCGGCTGACGTTTGACAACAACTATTTCAACGCCCTGTATCAGGGCATCCCCATCGGCGGGTATACGAAGCTTGTGGAGCGTATGCTCGACGGCATCGAGGTGCGGCTGGATACGGACTATCTCGCCCAAAAGGCGACGCTCGACGCGCTGGCGGATAAGGTCGTCTACACCGGCGCCATCGACGCCTATTTCGGCTTCCGCCTCGGGGCGCTGGAATACCGCTCCGTCCGCTTCGAGACCGAGACGCTGGATATGCCGAATTTCCAAGGAAACGCCGCGGTGAACTATACCGACCGGGAAACGCCGTGGACGCGCATCATCGAGCATAAATGGTTCGAGTTCGGCAAGGACGAGGCGGGCAATGAGCTTCCCAAAACGGTCATCAGCCGGGAATACAGCGCTGAGTGGAAGCCGGGGGACGAGCCCTATTATCCCGTGAACGACGCGAAGAACGGCGCGCTGTACACGCAATACAAAGCGCTGGCCGAGGGCGAGAAAAACGTCATATTCGGCGGCCGTTTGGGGGAGTATAAGTACTACGATATGGACGCGGTGATCGCGGCGGCGCTGGATCGCTGGGCGGCGGAGCTTTCGCGCTGAAGCGGAGCCGGAGAACAAGGAAGGAACTCCTATGGATAAGACGAGCGGCGCACGTCTGCGGCGGCAAAACGGCGTAGATGTCTTTTTTGAATATGCCTATCTCTTCTGCGTGGCAGTGATCGCGCTGATGTCGTTTCGGTATACGACGATGATCACCGAGGAGCAGATGCCATGGAGCACGGAACTGCTCATGGGCTTCCGGCTGGGACTCATCTTCATCGTCGGCGCCAAGACGGCGTGGGATCGCTCGTGGAACGTGCCGGAGATCGTGATCGGTCTTCTGTGGATCAGCACGTCGTGCATCAGCTTTCAGATGGCATGGCGGTACTATGAGATCGAGCTGGCGGTACTCGTGATCGGCGCCCACGGAGTCTCCTTCAAAAAGATCGGATGGACCTATTTTGCCGTTTCGGCGGCGGCGCTGATCACCACGGTCATTCTGGCGGAGGCCGGCGTCATCGAAAATCTCGTCTATTACCGCGGGGGCGCCATGCGCCAATCCTTCGGCATCATCTATCCGACGGATTTCACCGCTCATCTGTTTTTCCTCGCGGCGCTCTGGGCGTGGCTGCGGGAGCGGAATATCACTTATGTGGAGATCGCGGTCATCGCGGGCTTGGCGGTTATCAGCATCGTGCTGTGCGACGCGCGCAACAATGCCGGCTGCATCCTGCTTCTGGCGCTGGGGCTGCTGGGCATGAAGCTCGCCCGGCGGATCGTCTCCAAGCGGGGGAAGGAGCTTCTTCTCCCCCGGTGGCTGCGCATTGCCTTCATCGTCAGCGCCCCGGTCATGGCGATCGTCATGATCGTGCTTACGAGCCAATATGAAGGGGATATCGCGTGGATGTCGAAGGTGAACGACCTTCTGAGCAATCGGCTGGCGCTGGGAAAGATCGCGTTCAATGATTATCCCTTCACGGCCTACGGTATGGATATCCCGATGAACGGGCTGGGCGGCAGGACGGAATGGGTCGAGTACTATTTCTTCTTGGACTGCTCCTATATCAATACCCTGTTCCGTTTCGGCATCGTGATGCTGCTGTGCGTTCTGCTGACGCTGGTATTCAGCGCCATGCGCGAGAGCAAGGCGCGGTCGTGGGAGCGGCTGGGTATCCTTGCTGTTATTGCGCTGCAATGCGCCTTTGAGCATCATCTGCTGGAATACTGCTATCATCCGTTTTTGCTGCTGCCGCTGGCGGTGTCCGGCGCATCGCTATGGAAGCAGCCGGGTTCGGAATAAAGCATCATCCTCCCGGGCGGCCATAGCTGCCGTTCGGGAGGATGCTTTTCACAAAAAGGCGGTGATCGAATGACAAGAGAACCGATCCGAGTCGCGCAGGTCATCGGAAAGCTGAACGCGGCCGGTGTGGAAGCGGTCGTCAACAACTATTATCGGAACATCGACCGCACGAAATATCAGTTCGATTATTATATCGAAGCTGACGGTGCGTGCCAGCCGCCGCAGGAGCTGATCGACTTGGGCGCGCGGTATTTCGTGATCCCGCCGTGCCAGCGTTTGCCGCAGTATATCCGCGCGCTTGTTAAGCGGTTTCGGGAAAATTCCTACCCCATCGTCCATTCGGGCATGAACACGCTGGCGGTCTTCTCCCTTTTCGCGGCGTGGGCGGCGGGGTCGCCTGTCCGCATCAATCACAACCACAGCACGGCCAATCGGGGAGAGACGAAGCGCAATCTTTTGAAATATGCCCTGCGTCCTTTTGCCAAGCTGTTTGCCACACACTATTGCGCCTGCTCGCGGTATGCCGGGCAGTGGCTTTTTGGGAAGCGGTCGGTGGAGGCTGGGAAGGTCGCGGTGTTCAATAACGCCATCGACACCGAACGGTTCCGCTTTGATCCGCAGGCGCGGGAGGCGACGCGCCGTGAGCTGGGGCTGGAAAATACACTCGTTCTCGGTCACGTCGGCCGATTCTGCTATCAAAAAAACCAAGAGTTTCTGATCGAACTCTTGGCGGAGGTGCGAAAAAGCCGCCCGGAGGCGGTGCTGGTGCTGATCGGCATCGGCAAAACCGAGGAAGCGATCCGCCGCATGGCGGACGAGCTGGAACTGCGGGAGGCGGTGCTGTTTCTGTCGGCGCGGCCGGATGTGGAGCGGCTGTATCAGGCGATGGATGTTTTCGTGTTCCCGTCCCGCTACGAGGGACTGGGCTTGGCGGCGGTGGAGGCGCAATGCGCCGGGCTTCCGGTGCTGGCGTCGGATAATGTCCCCCGGGAGGCTCAGGTGACGGATCGCATCCGCTTCCTCCGGCTCGAGGATGGGGTCAGCGCATGGGCAGGGGCAATAAACGACCTTCCGGCGGCAGACCGTGTCTGCCGGATCGATGACCGCTTCGATATCCGGCGGGAGGCAAAAAAGCTGGAGGAGTTCTATGATGCGGCGCTCGCCCAAGCGGGGCGTCGGGGCTGACGGCGCTTACAGCGCGGCCGCCGTCTCCTCCTTTTCCTCGGCGGCGGCCGCTTCCGCTTCCGGCGCTTCCGTGGCGGCGGGATCAGCGGCGGTCTGCAGCTTTTCCGTGTTCATAAAGCCGCCGAAAACGGTTTTCAGCAGGATCTTGATATCCAGAATAAAGCTCCAGTTTTCTATGTACCAGATATCGTATTTGACGCGATCCTCGATGGAGGTATCGCCGCGCAGGCCGTGGATCTGCGCCCAGCCGGTCATGCCGGGGCGGATCTGCTGCCGGACGAGATAAAGCGGCACATCCTCCTTGAATTGACGGACATAGCGGGGCAGCTCCGGCCGCGGACCTACGAGGCTCATCTGTCCCACCAAGACGTTGAAGGTCTGCGGCAGCTCATCTATGCTGAATTTGCGGATGAAGCTGCCGAATTTTGTTTTGCGCGGATCGCTGTCGGTGGACCAGCCGGTGTGATCGATATCGGTGCGCATGCTGCGGAATTTCAGCATTTGGAACGGCTTCTTATCCTTGCCTACCCGCTCCTGCTTGAAAAAGATCGGTCCGGGGCTGCTGAGCTTCACGCCGATGGCGGTCAGCAGCATGAGGGGCGAGGTGAGCAGGATGATGAGGCTGGAGCCGACGATATCCATCGCCCGCTTCACGCAGGCCCAGCCGATGCTGTCGAGCGGGGTGGAGCGGAGGTTTATCATTTTGGTGCTGCCGATGACCTCGATGGCCGGATGGGTCGGCATATATTCGTTATAGAAGGGGATCAGCTCGATGCGGGTGCCTTCCTTTTCCGCAATGGTGAGGATATCGCGCATAAAGACAGTCTCATGGGCTTCGAGAGCCACCACGAGGCAGTCGATGTGGTATTCCTCCAAGACCTCGGAAAGCTCCTCATAGCTTCCGAGGCGGCGGCCCAGCTCCGGCTTTTCCACAGCGCTTATGTATCCATCCACCACAACGCCCATCTCGGGGTATTTTTCCGTGTCCCGCATGAACTGATGGGCAAGGAAGCCGTCGCCGACAACGGCGACATGGCGCAGATTCCGTCCGTCGCGAGCCAAGCGCGCTGCGATCTGGGTGACAAGCTCATGCTTGGCGATGAGGAAAACGCAGGAAAACAGCCAGAAAAATGCCAGCGTCCACCGGGAGAAGTCAATGATGCGCAGGAGGAAAAATACTGCGATCAGAAGGAGAACGCCGGCGGCGGTCACGCTGAGGATAGTGGCGACGCCCGTGCCGCGGCGGATATATTGATGCCGTCCATATAGGTTGAAGCAGAAATAACCGAACACAACGGCAAAGCAGTAAAGGACGATCACGAGCATCACGCGCCCCTGCGTCATAGGGACGCTCTCCACGCCGTCCAGCACCTCGAAGCGCAGACCGACGGCGGCGTAATAGGCCAGCAGCGTCAGCAGCGCGTCGGAAAGCATATTCATGATTTTCGGAAAAGTATGGCTTTTCTGGATCATAGCGGCGTCACCTCATGCCATCGTGCGAAAGCGGCGGCAGCGGCCGAAACCGCGGCTATGTATCTCACCGCCGCCTGTGCGCATTATAGCATAACTCGACAGGAGCCGCAAGACGGCGCCATGCGTAAATACTCCCATGGCATCCACCCGGAGCCATGGGAGTATTTTGGAAAAAATCAGTATTTCTCTTTGCTTTTGAACAGAAGCGCCGCGATCAAGCCGAAAAAGACAGCCGCCCCGATGCCTCCCGCCGCTGCGGTAAAGCCGCCTGTAAACACCCCCAGCAGCCCCTTTTCCGCCACGGCGTCCCGCACGCCCTTGGCGAGGAGATTGCCGAAGCCGGTCAGCGGAACGGTGGCGCCCGCGCCCGCCCAGTCCGCCAGCGGCTGATATACTCCCACCGCGCCGAGGATCACCCCGATCACAACATACATCGTGAGGATGCGGGCGGGTGTAAGCTTCGTCAGGTCGATGAGAAGCTGACCGATAAGGCAGAACACGCCGCCCACGAGAAATGCCTTCAGCAAGTCGATCCACATATGCAGAGCACCCCTTTCAGCATCGACTGTTTTCCAGCGCCACGGCATGGCAGATCGAGGGTATGCTCTCGCCCTGCTGGTTCGTCGTGGGGCTCATCATGGCGCCCGTGGCGCAGAAAAGCAGCCGCTTCCACTGCCCCTCGGCCATGCCGTGGAGAAAATGCCCGCACAGTACCGAGGCGGAACAGCCGCAGCCGGAGCCGCCCGCGTGGGCGTCCTGACTGTCGATATAATAGATAAGCCTGCCGCAGTCCATATAGCGGACGCCCAGCTCCACTCCGTCGATGGCAAACAGCTCCCGCAGGATATCCGAGCCCACGACGCCGAGATCGCCCGTCACGATCGCGTCATAGTAATCCGGGGTCCTGCCGGTATCCGCGAAATGGGCGGTGAGGGTAGTATAGGCCGCCGGAGCCATGGCCGCACCCATGTTGTTCATATCCGCCACCCCCGCGTCGGTGATGACGCCGGTGGTAACATGGGTGATATACGGCCCGTCGCCGTTCTCCTTCAGGATGAGCGCCCCCGCCCCCGTAACGGTGCGCTGCGCCGTGGGCGGGCGCTGGTTGCCGTATTGCAGGGGGAAGCGATACTGCCGCTCCGCGGAGCAGAAATGGGAGCTGGTGGCGGCCGCCGCCGTGCTGCAGAAGCCACCGTCGATGAGCATGGCGGCCAGCGAAAGCCCCTCTGCCATAGTGGAGCAGGCGCCGTAGAGACCGAAATAGGGAGCGCCACAGTCACGCATGGCATAGGCCGAACCGGCGCATTGATTCAACAGGTCGCCGGAGAAGACATATTCGATGTCGCTGGGCGGGGTCTTGGCCTTGTCACAGGCGAGGGAATAGCACATTTTGAGCATGGCGCTCTCGGCCTTTTCCCAGCTTTTCGCCCCAAAGCGGGAGTCATTGCTGAGATAGTCGAAATATTTCCGCAGCGGGCCCTCGCTCTCCTTCTTGCCGCCCACGCAGGCCGCAGCGGCTACGGAAGGCTGCAGGGTGAGCTTCACCGTCTGCTTTCCGATACGTTTCGTTTCCATGGCGGTAGTATGCGCAGATCAGGCGAAAAAATGCGTCGCGGAAATATTTCCGCGCTTTTTTGCGTTATAAATATACCTCCGCTTCCACAAACAGCCGATCCTTGCGGGAGCGGCTGCCGAAGGCGGTGACCGCTCCCTTGCCATGCCCCCGCAGGGAGATAACGTCGCCCTCCTTCACGGGGGCGTCCACATGGAGGCAGGGCGTGTAGTTGAGGCTAGCCGCGCCCATGCGGATGAGCTCCGCCGCCGCGGTGCGGGAAAGGCCGAACATGGAGCCTGCCACCGCGTCAAGCCGGGGGCTTTTCACTGTGAAACTCAGCTTTTTCACCTTGCGCTCCGGCGTGGGAACGTCCGCGAGGGGGCAGGAGTTTGTTTTGACGCTGACGCGCCCTGCCTTCGTCAGCTCATCGAGGAGCAGCGGCTCCACGCTGGGGAGGCAAAAAACATAGGCGGTGGTTCCGACAACGCGGAAATCCCCGATCCATTCCCGCTGGATGCCAAGACCCAGCGCCGCACCCATATAGTCGCGGTGCGTCGGCTCGCCGAAATAGGCGTCGATCCGCACAGCGCGAATGTATTCGGACGGGTCAAGGTCTTCTGCCTCCATATAATATGGCAGGAAAAACGCCGCCTGCCGCTCGCAGTCTGGCTGCCCGCCGGTGAGATGCAGCCTCACACCGGGATGGGAGGCTGCCCATGCCCGCAGCTCATACTGCTCCGCCGGGGTGAGAAAGCCCGTGGCAGTCACGGAGCTCGTCCGCTCACAGCGATCCGCGAGGTCCCCGATGCGTTTGATAAAATCCGATTCCATGTTACTCCTGTGATTTTTTCACGAGCTGTCCGATCTGCTCCAGCACCCAATCCACCTCGTTCTGAAACTCCCGGGAGGAGGTGCGCAGAACGCCGGAGCGCAGCGCGGAGAGGCGGATGAGTGAATCCGACGTGACGACGCGGACGGATTCGTTTTTGCCGATCTCGTTCGCGAGCCGCTCGATGTACATATCCGCGGTCTCGTCCTCCTTGGTATAGGCGATGTGGAGCTTTGCCTCGTTGTACTTCGTCCCCTGCCCGCCGGGCACCTTATAAGCGTCAAATACGAGAACGACCTCGGACTTTGTATAGCTCTGGTAGTTGATGAGTATATCAATGAGCCGGGAGCGGGCGAGATCGAGGCTCTTTTCCGAGAGTGCCTTCAGCTCGTCCCATGCGAAAATGACGTTATACCCGTCCACGATGACGCGCTCTTTCTTTTTCCTCGCCTGCATCTGGATGCCGACGGCGCTGTTCACCGTGGGCGCGGAGTAGACCTTTCGGCGGATGGGGCCGAATTCCCGCTCCATAATGGCTTCCAGCTCCTTCTCGGCGATATCGAGGTTGCGCCGGTTGACACGGGGAACAGGCTCCGGCTCCGCGCTTTTGCGCAGGGCGCTTTCGAGGTGCATGTATTCCGGCACATTGCTCCATTTCACATTGAAGCCCGCGCCGTGGGCGCAGAAAACGCTGTCCGGCGTGTTTTCGGTATCCGCCTCCGGGTCATAGCCGATCTCCGCGATGACGGCCTCGGCGTTTCGGCAGGGCTGCCAGCCGTCCACATGGCAGGAGAGCCGCCCCCGTCCACGGGTATAGGATGCCACCTCGGTCATATAGTCCGCCATGGCGGCCACCGGCGCGGCACCGGTCAGTACCATGCGGTCACCCGCGGCCTCCGGGGAGGAATGCGTTCCGCCCATGGCATGGATATCGCTGATGGCGCGGCCGATCTGATCTGCGGGAACCTCCAGCCGGAAGGCATAATACGGCTCCAGAAGCACGCTCCGCGCCTGCATCAGTCCCTGCCGCACCGCGCGATAGGTCGCCTGCCGGAAATCGCCGCCCTCGGTGTGCTTGAGATGGGCGCGCCCGGCGAGAAGCGTGATCTTCACGTCCGTCAGCGGCGAGCCGGTGAGTACACCGAGATGGGGCTTTTCCTCCAGATGGGTGAGGATCAGCCGCTGCCAGTTGAGGTCTAGGGCGTCCTCGCCGCACGCCGTATCGAACACGAGCCCGCTCCCCCGCTCCCCGGGCTCCAGCAGCAGATGCACCTCGGCATAATGCCGCAGCGGCTCGAAATGCCCGACGCCCTCCACCGTGTCCGCGATGGTCTCTCGGTAGAGGATATGTCCCGCGTCGATCTGCACATCCGCGTCAAACCGCTCGCGGACAAGGCTTTTCAATATGTCGATCTGCACCGCGCCCATGAGCTGGACGTGGATCTCGCCAAGGGTCGGCTGCCATGCGATATGCAGGAGAGGCTCCTCTTCCTCCAGCTGACGCAGCTTCGGCAGCATGGTACGGGCGTCGCAGCCCTCCGGCAGCACGATGCGGTAGCCCAGCGCCGGGGTCAGAAGCGGCGTTTCCGTATCCGGCTCCGCGCCGAGTCCCTGCCCCGGCCATGTGGCCGAAAGCCCTGTTACGGCGACGACGCTCCCGGCTGCAGCCGTCTGCGCCGTCTCGAATTTCATGCCGGAATACAGCCGAAGCTGCGCGGCCTTTTCCTCGATGGCCTCGCCGCCGTGCAGGGGGAGATACCGCAACGTATCCCGCACGGAGAGCGAACCGCCCGTGATCTTCATATAGGTCAGGCGATTGCCCTGCCCGTCCCGGGCGATCTTGTATACCCGTGCGCCGAATACCGGAGGATAGGCGGGTTCCTCCGCGAAGCGCGCGATCGTATGCAGGAAATCCTCCACGCCATCGAGCTTCAGCCCGGAGCCGAAGCATACGGGAAACAGCTTCCGTTCCCGGATGAGACGGGCGATCTCGTCATCCGTCACGCTGCCGGTTTCCATATATCGATCCAGCGCCGTTTCGTCCAGCATGGCAACGGCCTCGTCATCGGTGCGGGAGAGCTCTATGCAGCCCTCGCACAGATGGGAACGCAGATCGTCCATCAGCGCTTCGGGCGTCGTTTTGGCGGCGTCCATTTTGGTGATGAACACAAAGGTCGGCACACGATAGCGGGCCAGCAGCTCCCATAGTGTCTCCGTATGAGCCTGTACACCGTCCGTGCCGCTGATGACGAGGATGGCATAGTCCATGGCGGGCAGCGTGCGCTCCATCTCACCGGAAAAGTCGGCGTGACCGGGCGTATCGAGCAGTGTAAGCTCCAGCGCGTCCGTTTTCAGCCGCGCCTGCTTGGAAAAGATCGTGATGCCTCGTTCGCGTTCAAGGGTATGGGTGTCAAGGAAGGTATCCCTATGATCGACCCGGCCGAGCTTCCGTATCTGCCCGGTGAGGTAGAGCATGGCCTCCGAAAGGGTTGTTTTCCCGGCATCCACATGGGCGAGGATGCCGACGATGAGCTTTTTCATGCATACCGCCTGTCGTTTCCCATGGGCTGCGGGAGCGCCGATGGGGTTTTGAAAAAAACCTGAATGCGGGTGTTCCAAGGCTTTGAAGCTGGTGCACCAGAGGATCCCAAATCCGAACCCGTCCCCGAGCACAGCGTGTTATTGATGTCATCAAAGGTTATGGTCGATGCTCCATCCTTGTAATTGAAGGTGATGACCGCCTTGTCATCATAAAGATACACCGCGTTGAGGAAAACGTCAATCAACATCTTGCGGTGTTCCTTAATCCGTACATCCAGCTTTCGGAAGCGCGTGACCGAGTATCGAACCTGCTTGGCGGTCATCTTGGGCTTGGCGAGCTTCTCGTTGGCGGCCTTGATCTCCAGATCCGCCTTCATATCCCCGGCGTCCTCACATCGGGCATGAGCGAGGATGCGGTTCTTTTGCGAACGCAGTTCCTCGATTTCCTCTGTCAGGCTGGCAATATCCGAAGCCGGTTCCAGCGCGGCAGCAATACGGGCAGCGGTTTTCTCCGTGGCGGCGGTCAGCTTCGATACGGCTTCACAAATCCAGAGTTAAAAAAAATGGGGTAATGTGATATAATACAGTCCGAAACAGTAGTATCGCTCGATACAAACATGAGGTATATTTTGTTTGCATAACAGGACGCTAAGAATTGCGTGCCCGGCTGGAGGAATGGTCAGTTGAAGCGAAAAACGGCAAAAGAGCTCCTTGCGGAGTCCTTCCGGGAGCTGGCGGAACAGAAGCCCATCGACAAGATCACGGTTCAGGATATTGTTGATAACGCCGGTTATTCCCCCGCGACCTTCTATCGGCAGTTCAAGGATAAATATGCCATCATTGCATGTATGTGTCGGCGCTGAGCGCCGCGATATTGCCCTCTCCCTCGGCCGTGACACCTGTGGCAGAAAAAGCGCAGCCGATACCTTGCTCATAATCATAGCCTCCTGAATATATTGCGCACTATTAGTTTGTTCTAAATATATTGTAACCACGAATGCTTCCCGGTCAATCCAGAATACTCTTAGTTTTTATCATAATGATAAATTTTATATAAATTATCTCATAACGAGAGGATACACATGGATTCTGAGTTGAAATCATGGTCTGTTCCGCTACAATAAAGATTGTGCACAACCAGTTGTGTGCTTCTTGGATACATAGTAAATTGTACGAATTACAGGAGGAAAGTATAAATGGCGCAGGTTACAAGGGAAGCAATGATCGGCGAGCTGCTGAACATAAGCATCGACGCAACAGCGCCGGCGTCGAGTTGAAACTACCATTATCAACTGTTACACTTCCATTACACAGCAAGCGAGGTGCACCATGGAAAAAATCAAAGACATCCAGGCTTATCTGACCGAGGGTGTGGAAAACATCGTAAAAGACGCGCTGCGTGCGACCTTGAAGGACCCGCGGGAGAGCGCGTTCATGGCAAAATTCGCCGCGGCCTCCGCCAAGGCATCCAAGCGCCGGGCGGCGGAGGAGGCGAAGGGGCTGCACGTTCCGTCCTATCTCATCGCCAGTATCACCAGCGCCTGCAACCTGCACTGCGCCGGGTGCTATTCCCGCTCGAACCACGCCACCGAGGACTGCGCCCCGGTGCGACAGCTCACAAACGACCAGTGGCTGGACATTTTCCGCCAGGCGGATGAGCTGGGCGTCAGCTTCATCCTGCTGGCGGGCGGCGAGCCCATGCTCCGGCGGGACATTATCGAGGCGGCGGGGAAGATGCAGAGCATCCTGTTCCCCATCTTCACAAACGGTACCTTCATCGACGAGTGGTATTTTAACCTGTTTGACAAATGCCGGAACCTCATTCCGGTCATGAGCATCGAGGGTGATCAGGCGACCACCGACGCCCGTCGTGGCGAGGGGATCTACGACAAGCTCATCGCCAACATGGACGAGTTCCACCGGCGGGGCCTGCTGTTCGGAGCCTCCGCCACGGTGACCACGGAAAACTTGGACGAGGTCCTCTCCGACGAATTCGTGACGAGCCTCACAGACCGGGGCTGCAAGGCGGTCTTCTATATTGAGTTTGTCCCGGTGACGGAGGAGGCGAAGCAACTCGCGCCCGGGGACGCGGAGCGGGAGCGCATCCGGGCGGGAATCGACAGGCTGCGTCAAACCCACTCCGAAGCGGTATTCGTGTCCTTCCCGGGAGATGAAAAGAGCTCCGGCGGCTGCCTGGCCGCAGGACGGGGCTTCTTCCACATCAACTCCCACGGCGGCGCGGAGCCCTGTCCCTTCTCGCCCTATTCGGACATCAATGTGGCGGAGACCTCCCTGCGGGAGGCCATCGACTCCCGGCTCTTCCACGAGCTGCGGGACGGAGGTCACCTGATGGAGGATCATGCCGGAGGCTGCGTACTATACGAGAAACGGCACTTGGTAGAGCAGATCATGGCCGGAGCGGCCAACTGAATTGTTAGGAGGAATATCGAATGAAAACCGGAACCATAGTTTTGATCGTAGTTTGCATACTTGTCGTCTGCTGCCTGTTTACCCACCGACGCGTCATCCGTGCTCTTATCAAGCATGAGCCCATGCCTAAGGCGCCCAAGTGGCACTTCTGGGTCAAGGAGTCGGGTCGGAGAAGCTGATCCCGATCCGATCCACATCACGGTCTTACAAGGAGGAAGCGAAATGGCTTGGAATACGATCCTTCCGGGGCGAGAGATCCCAGATGCAAAGACGGACGCGAAGACAGCCACATCCTTTGGCTCCTTCCGTGTTTCGGGAAAGGCAGTGTATCTCCCAAACCGGGAGTATCTGCCTCTGGACGCGGTTCAGAGCGCGCGTCTGTATTCCTCGCAGATGAACAGCCATGGCTGCTGTGGGCTGGGACTGCCCGTATGGTATGTTCTTCTGTATTATGGAGCAGAGCGTCCGCTCAAGCTCCTGAACGAGACGCGAGATAAGGCGGAAAAGCTGCTGGGCGAGATCATGAGCCACAATCCGGCTATCGAGCAGCTGGAAGCGAATATGTCATAATAACAGAAACTGAGCGGCGGAGCTGTGAATGGCACCGCCGCCCGTTTATATTCAGGTAGCCAATGGGTGATAAACCGTCACCTGCCGGAGATATGCTTCGGGATCACCGTTGAGGATCAGGTCTGTGTATCCGATTGGGTCATTATAGATTAGGTAATCCAGCTCCGAGCGCTCGACATATTGGCGGCGACTTCGTCCTCCACGGCAATGGTGTCGATGGCAAGCATCGTGCCGTCGAGGAACCGCAGCTCCACGCAGGCAGTGTCCATGTTGAACTTGCAAGAGATAATGGGTTTCATGTTCTTGTCCTCCATATCATTTTCATCTCTTGTGCTTTCTCGGCCCTCTCGGTTTCGATGTGGGGCGCTTGATGACGCCGTTTCGGAAATGGGTGTCCTCGAATTTCTTGAAGAAAACAATAAATCCGAACCAATCTCCTATCGGAAAAAGGTTCGGATTATATTGGTTTGGTGCCGGTGGCGGGGGTCGAACCCGCACGGTGTCGCCACCGCCGGATTTTGAATCCGGTACGTCTGCCAATTCCATCACACCGGCGCGCCGTTAGTATTATACACGTCGGTGGCGGTGAAATCAAGTCAAATCTCGCAGCCAAGGCAGCAACCCGCCTCGATGGCGTCGATGGCGCGGCCGAGACGCGCGGCATTGCCGATCTCATAGCAGGGCAGGACGCCCGCCAGCGCTTCCCGGAGGCGCTCATCCGGCTCCGTGCCGGGGCATACGACCACCGCGTCGCACGGCCATACGCCCTCCGCAGTCTGCACTCCTTCGGCGGTGATGGCGATGACCTCTGTTTTCGGCTTCAGCGCCGCACCGAAGCGTTTCAGATCGCCCAGCGTCGGCCATGCGATGCCCGGCTCGTAGCCCGCTCCGAGCTTGCCCCGCTCGAACACGGCCACCTGCCGATCCGACGTCCGCAGCGCCTCATGCAGCGCCCCGTCCGGCTCCACGCCATAGCGCATACGGTAAAACAGCTCCTCCGGCGAGACGCTCGCCTCCAGCAAGAGCTGCCTCGCCAGTTCCAACCCCACGAAGCTGCCGCCGATGACGGCGACGCGCTGGGGCAGGATCGGGCGCTCCCGGAACATCTGCTCCATGGTGTACACCGGCGCCGCGCCCGGTTCCGCCGACACCGGCGATGGCTTATACACCCGCCCCTGCGCCAGCACACAGGCGTCGAAGCCGCCCGCGCGGATCACATCTACGTCCGCCGTTTTGCCGAGACAGACGGTCACACCCACCGCCGACAACGCCCGCTCATACCACCGCAGCAGCGCGCCGAACTCGTCCCGCGCGGGCAGCGTGGAAAACAGCGCCATCTGACCGCCGAGGCGGTCGTTTTTCTCCCACAGCGTCACGTCATGCCCCCGCTGCGCCGCCCGCAGGGCGCATTCCATCCCGGCGGGGCCGCCGCCTACGACAAGGATGCGCTTCGGCGTCTCGGCCGGCCGTGGCGAAAGCTCCCATTCCCGACCGGCGAGGCCGTTGGCGAGGCAGCGGATGGGTTTGTCGAAAAAAGTCCCGGCGAGACACCCCTGATTACAGCTCGTACATGGGCGCACACGCTCCGGCGCGCCCATGCGGACGAATTTTCCGATATCCGGCTCCGCGATCAGCGCGCGCCCCATGGCCGTCGCATCGCATCGGCCGAGGGCAACGGCCTTTTCCGCCTCCCGCGGGTCGCCCATGCGGTTCGCCATCGCGACGGGGATATCCACCGCCTTTTTGATCTCCGCCGCGAGATACGAAAGGGCTGCCTTCGGCATCTCGCCCGTGAGCTGGGGCGTGCGGCTTTCATGCCAGCCGCCGGTGAGGTCGAGCATATCTATGCCCGCCTTGGCAGCGAGGACAGCGAAATCCCGGCATTCGGCGCTCGTTCCCGCGCCGGGGACGAGCGTATGCGCCCCATAGCGCATCAGCACGGTATAGTCGTCGCCCACGGCCTTCCGCACAGCGGCGATGACCTCCAGCGGGAAACGGCAGCGGTTTTCAAAGCTCCCGCCGTATTCGTCCTCCCGCAGATTCGTCATGGGGGACAAAAACTGCGAAATAAGATACCCTGCCGAGCCGGAGATCTCCACCGCGTCGAAGCCCGCCTCCCGCGCCCGGCGCGCGCCCTGCGCCCACGCCTCGATGATGGCGTGCAGCTCCTCTAGGTTCATGGCGCGTGCGGTCTCCTTCGTAAACGGCGTATATACCGCCGACGGTGCCACCGCGCCGCCTTCATCGAGCACGTCCGCGTTGTACATATACCGCCCGGCATGGTAGAGCTGCACGGCCACGGGGCAGCCGCGCTCGCGCATCCCTGCGGTAAACTCCCGCCACGGCTCGATACAGTCGTCGTCCGCGAGGCTCATGGTGCTCTCTCGCGCGCCCTTGCCGTCGAACCGGCAGGCGCCGACGACCACCAGACCGGTCTCCCCCTCGGCGCGCCGCCAATAGAACTCGTTGAAGCGCGGCGTGGGCAGGCCGTCCCGCGAATACAGCGTATGCATCGCGGTCATGAGGATGCGGTTTTTCATCATAAGCCGCCCGACGGTGAGCGGCCGGTTGAGATAGGAAAA
>CAJOIU010000014.1 GCA_905234855.1 uncultured Oscillospiraceae bacterium | reverse complement strand
ATGCCCCGGCCGCCGGTGATATTCGGTTGTCGCGGCTCAGCCGTTCCAAGCCGTGCCGTTCACATAGAGGGTATAACCGTTCAGATCGATGCCGGAGGTGTCGCCGCTGAGGCCGGTGACATAGGAATCGCCGGTGAGCGTCCATGTGGAGCCGTTTGTCATGTACACCGAGACGCTTGAGACGCTGTCCGCGGTGATAACGCCGACGATATCCTGATCGTCGAGGTTCAGGGTGACGTTGCCGCCGTTTCTGCCCGCCGTGCCCCACGCGTCGGCGGAGGCGTCGAGGAACACGTCGCTGTCGGAAGCATAGGTGAAGTCCACGCCGGAGAGATTGATCTCGGTGGTGACGTTCGTCACATGGAACATCGCGCCCGTCCCCGCCGTCATGCTGCCGCCGGTCATGGTGAAGGTCGAATTGCCCTCCGCCGCGTCGCCGGACATGGACTGGTAAATGAGGACGTTGGTCTTCACGGTGGACTGACCGTTCAGCTTGCTGTTGTTGCCGGAAACGGTGTCGTTCACGAGCGTCACGCAGTTGCCGCCCTCGATGACCACCGCCTCGGAGGCGGCAGAAGTCAGCACGGCGTCCGATACGCTGATATCCGCGGTGGAATAGATCGCCGGGGAGCCGACGCCGCTGGAGGCATAGCTGCCCTCGCTCACGGTCACGGTGCCGCCGCCCCGGTCGGAGCGGATCGCCGCGGAGGAGCTTCCGGAGGTGCTGACGGTGAGGTTCGAGGCGTTCAGGGTCGCGCCGCCGGTGGTCATGATGCCGCCGGAATTATTGGCGCTGGTGGTGACGGTGGAATCGGAGATGTTCAGCACCGTGCCGCTGCCGTAGCTGAAGACGCCGTTCGCGTGGGCGCCGTCGGTGATGATCTCCGCTTCCTCGATGGTGAGCGTCGCGCCGTTCGCGGCCAGAACGCCCGCGTTCACGCCGTAGAAATCGGCGCTCTCGCCGGAGGTATCGCCGGTCTTCGATACGGTGATGCCGGTGAGGGTCACGTCGGAGCCGCTGACAAGGACGGCGTTCTCATCTCCGTTCCGGGAGGTATAGGACGCGCCCGAGGCGCTCTCCGTCACGGTGTTGGCCGCGGCATAGGCGACCGCCTCGCCGGACGCGCCTCCCATCTCGCCGGAGCCGCCCATCTCACCCGAGGCGCTCATTTCCCCGGAGGGAGCGCTTTGGGCTTCGCCGCCCATCTCCCCGGAGGGAGCGCTCTGTCCGCTCTGCGCGGGCGCGGCGTTCTGCTCCGGCTGGGACGCGGGCTGCCCCGCATCCTTCTGTCCGATGCCGAGAAGGCTCATCAGCCGCTGGATCAGATCCTCCAGCACCCCGCGGATGCCGCCCCGCTCCTGCCGACCGTCAGGGTCGTTCTGCTGCGCGCCCGGCTCATTGCTCGTGCCCGGCTCATTGCTCGCGCCCGGCTCGTTGCTCGCGCCCGGCTCATTGCTCGCGCCCGGCTCGCTGGCGGGCTGCTGACCGTCCGGCATTTCAGGCGGCTGCTCGCCGTCGGGGGCTTCGGGGGGCTGCTGACCGTCCGGGAGTTCCGGGGGCGTCTGATCGTTCTGCGCCATCTCCTCGCTGATCTGCGGGGGCTGCTGCTCGGCGGAGGGTTCGCTGGAGGCCAGCGCCACGGTGCCGAGACCTGCGGCAAAGATCACGGCCAATGCCGCGCCGATGATCTGGGTCGAAAGCTTCTGTTTCATGGATATATACCGTCCTTTCCTGTATGTCAGTAGTTTTGGTGTTGTTTTTCCTGCTGAGCATATATACGGAAGGACGGCGACAAAAAAGGGGGGGTGACAAAAAATTTTTCAAAAAACGGCAGAGGCCTTCGAACGGCCTCTGCTGTGACGGTTAATTCGGTTGTCACTCCGTGATCCTGCGGCACTCCAGATACCAGCGCTTATCGAGGCTGTGTCCGACGGAAAAGCTCTTTTTCGGATAATTACCGTATTTTAATATGTGCGGGAACAGCTCCGCCTTCGGCAGCGGCGGCAGCAGCAGCGCCGCGCAGCCGGGCTTTGCCCCCATGGAGCGAGCCTCGTCCTCCCCGTGGATATAGTCCACGCGGCCGCCGTGCTCTTGGATATACTCCCGGCAGAGGGCGTCCGCTTCCGACACCAGCTTGCCCGTATCCTCGCCGGACAGCGCCCGCACGAAGCCGCCCTCGTCCGTGTCGAACAGCACCCGATGGATGGGATAAAACTCCACCGCCGCGTCCTGCAGGTTCTCCGCCTCCGCCAGCGCATACCGCGCCGGATGATCCATGGGCGCGCCGGCGGCCTTCAACTCCTCCCAGCGATTCTTGGCCGCGGCGAGGCTGTGGTTCCCGTCGCCCATGGCAAAAACCATCGGTCCGGGCAGAGCGTTCAAGGCCGCGAGAGTCTTCTCCGCCGCCACGCCCGTGATGCGCCGTCCGCGGACATGCCCGCCGCCCTGATACAGATCGAAATCATACAGCGTCTCTCCCGGCTCCGCACCGCCCAGCACGGTATCGGCCTCGTCGTCGATGAACAGCACGATATGCGGCATCTCCAGCATCGCCGCGCGGCGCAGCTCCACCCGGGTGGGCAGTCGCTCGGGAACGGTGGCCTCCGTCGAGCGCACCGGGGACTGGGAGCCGGGCGTCCAGTCATAGGCTTCAAGGTCAAGCTTCCCCACCAAACCGCGTCTTATCTTCCCGTTTGGAAGGGTTCGCTCCACAAATATATAAGAATCCGGGATCTTTTCGAAAACGCCCCCCACCAGATAGTCCTTCATGGCCTCGGTCATGGCGCTTTTCCGCGCCTCCACATCCGGAGCGTTCAGATACGCCTCCGGCAGCATCAGCCGCAGGGCGGAGGGCGCTTCGCCCACATAGGCGTCGAACGCCTCCCAATACTCCGGCTGGGCGGAAAACTGGTCGCACGCCACCGCGGCCCATTTCGTCATATCTGTGCCCCGCTTCGGCAGCAGGATATCGGCCGGTGTGAATATATCTCTCATGCATAAGCTCCTTTTGTCGGTAGTACTGTCAATTTTACCCTATTCCGCATAGCATGGCAAGAGGTGATCTGCTATGAATTTCACGCTGGAAGGGGTCGATCCCCGCTATCCGTATTTGAAAAAGCGCTTGGAGGCCGACGGCCACCGGCTCACGCCGGACAGCGGGCACGTCATCGCGCCGCCGGCGGAGCGCCGGGGCATCCCCTATTGGCGCGACGAGGTCTATGCCGTCGAAAACGCCGCGCTGACCGCCGAGGGCGCAGCGGAGCTTCTGATGCGGCGCGCTCCCCGCCCGGTCATGGGCATGCGCGTGCTGGTGGTCGGCTATGGGCGCATCGGGCGCCTGCTGGCCGATAAGCTCGCCGCGCTGGGCGCGCGTGTCACCGTGGCCGCCCGCCGTCCCGCCGCCCGGGCGGAGGCACGGGCAAGGGGATATCTTGCAGTTGACATAATTTACATTCCCGCACCCTATGACGCCGTGGTGAACACCGTTCCCGCGCCGCTGCTTTCCGGCGATTACGGCGGGGCGCTGTGCATGGAGCTTGCCAGCGCGCCAGGCGGTTGGCAGGATCATGCGCCGGTTTTGCGGGCGCCCGGCCTGCCCAGCCACTATGCGCCGCAGGCCGCGGCAGACATCATGGCAGACGCCGTATACCGTGCATTGGAGGTTGACATAAATGAATAAACTGCGTCTTGGTCTGGCACTGACCGGTTCCTATTGCTCCTTCGGAAAGCTCGCGGAAGCGCTCCCGGAGCTGTGCCGCGTGTTTGACATACTGCCGATTTTCAGCGAAAACGCCCTGCGGGACAGCCGATTCGGCCCCGCCGCCGGGTGGCGGGCGCTGCTGGAGGAAACGAGCGGCCACACCGCCGTGACGACGATCGCGGAGGCGGAGCCCCTCGGCCCGCAGGGGCGGCTGGACGTACTGGCCGTCGTCCCCTGCACGGGCAACACCCTTGCCAAGCTTTCCCGGGGCGTGACGGACACTGCCGTCACCATGGCCGCGAAGGGGCATCTGCGCAACGGAAAGCCGCTGGTCATCGGCGTTTCCACGAACGACGGGCTTTCCGGCTCGGCGGAAAACATCGCCCGCCTGCTTGCGCGCAAAAACATCTATTTCGTCCCCTTCGGGCAGGATGACCCCGCGCAGAAGCCCTGTTCCCTCAGCCTCGATTACCGGCGGATCGTCCCCGCCGTGGAGGCCGCCGCACGCGGTGAACAGCTCCAGCCGCTTCTGGTATAAGAAAAAGCGCCTGCCTTCCCGTAACGGGTCGGCAGGCGCGCGTGTTATGTGTTTTTGTCTGCGGGGAATCAGTCGGCGACGAGGTTCGGATCGAAGGCGGGGATCTCATACGCGCCGCCCGCGGCTACAAAATCGTCAAACGACATGGCGGAATAGCCCCAGAACGTATCTTGGAAGAGCATATCGCCGGGCATGACGTCAAAGGCCTCGGCGTCGATGGCCGCGAAGAACTCATCCAGATGCTCCTGCGCGGCGGGGACCGCGGAGACATATTCCTTCAGATAGGCCTTCCAAGCGTCCTTGGAGACATCGCCGCCCGCGGCGGGCGCGGCGGCAGGCTCCTCGGAGGGCTCGTCGGAGGCGGTGTTGTTGGTGGTAATGCCGGAGGGCTCGCCGGAGCCGCCGGCGTTGCCCATGCCCATGGCAGCGGCGACATTGGCCTCAACGGCCGTGCCGTACTCGCCGGCGGGAATGGCGGTGGCGGCGGGAGCGAGGCTCAGCGTGCCGTCAGCGTTCTCGGTGAGCGCACCGTAAACAGTACCCTCGACCTTGAGGTAGCTGATGAGGCTCTCGCCGGCGACGGTCCAGACGCCGTCCTTCTCAACGGTGACATTGACGGCGGAATAGCCGTTCGAATAAACATGGTTCAGCAGACGGCAGAGCATGTAGTACTGGTCGATGGTGAACTGCGTGAACTGGATGTAGGCAGCGTCGGCCTCGTTCGCGGTCACGTTGAAGTCCTTGTCGATGAAGACATACTCGACGCCCTCGGCCGCGTCAGCAAACGCCTTGGCCTCGGCGGAATAGGGAACGCCGTGGAAGGTCTCGGTCAGGGCGATGGCGCCGGTGAGGGTCGCGTTCTCGCCGACGGTGACGTTCATCACGTCGCCGGCCTGGCCGTAGTAGCCGGTGCCGTTGTAGAGGTCACCTGCGTAATCGCCATTGGCGAATACGAAGTTGGCTTCCTCGCAGTTGGCGGTGGCGCCGGTCTCATTGCCGTTCTGGCTGGGCATGCCCGCGGCCTCGATGAGGGCAGTATTGAAGCCCATGGTGGAGAAGTCGCCCATGCCGACGGTGGAGTCGTCGTCGTCGATCATCTGGCCAATGATGCCGTTGCCGGGGTTCACGACCGCGTTATCGAAGACGAAATCGGCGTGGCCGGAGGAGCGGTAGAGAACGGTCTCGGCGAGGGTGTTGATGATCGTGCCGTCGGTGTAGGTGAGGCCGACAGACTCGGAAGAGTGGGTCATGACGCCGATGACGGTGTCGATCTCGGAGACATTGCCCTGACCCTTGACGGTGCCGAGGCTCTCGCCCTTGGCGGAGACGACCTCGATATCGCCGTTGGAGGACTGATAGGTGGCATAACCCTCGCGGGCGATGGCGCCGAAGGTAGCGCCGGAGACCTTGGAGCCGTAATACTGCTCGTCGCAGGTGCCGATGAGGTAAGCGCCGTAGCCGGAGCCGTAGTTGGCGTAATCCGCGCCGTAGAGCGCCGCGCCGGAATCCATGCCGCCCTCCGCCGCGGAGAGGATGCGGAGATCGGAGTCGATGATGATGAGGGTGGGGGTGGTGCAGCCGTCGGTGGAGATGACGCCCCAGCCGCCGGAGGCCATGCTGGAGTTCACGAGAACGAAGGTGGCCTTCGTGTCAAGCACGTTGACGGTGCGGATGCCGCCCTGAATGCCCAGAACCCAAGGGGGAGAGAGCATCTTGCTGGTGGTGGCGGAGTTCACATAGCCCTCGTAAGCCTCGGTGAGGGGGTTCGCGCCGTAGGTGACGAAGGAGCTGTCCTCGATCCAAGCGACAGCGCCCTGATCGACGATGACGCCCGCGCGGACGAAGCCGTCGGTGGTCACGTCCACATCCTTCACGGTGAGCTTCGCGTCGTCATACGAGACGAAGGCGGCGCCCATGCCGGTGAAGTCGGAGGCATGCTCGCCCTGCGAATCGTCGGCGCCGTTCGTGAGAACGAGGGTGCCGCCGTTCACGGTGACGTCGGACATCTCGCCGGAGGCGCGGACGGCGGTGAAGCCGGCGCCGGTAACGGCGTTGTTGAGCTGGATATCGGAAATATCGCCGGTCCAGTTGGACTCATCGGTCAGCGCGCCGTCAACGACGTCGTAGCCGAGATAGATGAAGCCCTTGTCCTGACTGCGGGTGGCGACCGCGTCCAGCGTGGCATAGGAAGAGACGGTCATGTCGCCGATGCTTTCAATGGCAACATACTCTTCCTGTGCGGGAGCGCCGGAGGGATCGCCGCTTGCGAATGCGCTCAGGCTCAGGAGCATAGCCATAGCCATCAGCACCGCAAGGATACGGGATGCTTTTTTCATGCGTGGAACCTCCATAAAAAATTGCGGTCAGCGTCGCGCCGACCGCTGTTTACCTACAGATTATATAGGCATTTTTATGGCAAGTCAAGGGATTTACGTCAATTTAACGCTGTAAACGGACATCCCTTCCGACAAAAATAAGAATCGCCGGAAAATGTCTCCGGCGATCCTCGTTTTATCCGTTCAGCGCGGCGATCAGCGCGTACCAAGTTTTTGGGCCGCATACGCCGTCCACCGCCAGCCCGTGGTCAGACTGGAACGCCCGCACGGCGGCGCGGGTGGCGGAGCCGAAGATGCCGTCCGCCCCGGCGTCCCCGCAATGGTAGCCCAACGCGATGAGATACGTCTGCATCGTCAGCACATCGGAGCCGGAGCTGCCCTGCGAGACACGTCCATGGCGGGAGGGGCTGTCCCCCGCGGCGGGGTTGTAGCTTCCCGCCTCCTCGCCGATGACGGCATTCACCGTATCGCCCATCGTCATGCCGGTATATACGCCGTTCGTCGCCTCCTCGAAGCGCTGACGCCATGCGTTGTACGCCTGCTCGGAATAGGCCGTCCCCGCGGGGAGCGAAAGGATCTCCGCGATCCCGGGCGTAACATAGCCGTAGGTCTTCCATACCGCCATGGCATTATCGAAGCGCTGCTGCTCGGCCGCCGCCTCCGCCGCCGCCGCGGCGGTCGCCGCCTCCCGGTCGGCCTTGGTGGCCGCGGCTGCCATCTCCTGCTCCCAGCGGTAGCGCGTCTCCGCCGCTTCGCTCTCCCAGCGCGCCTGTGCGGCCGCAGCCTCGCTTTCCCAGCGCATCTGCGAGGTCGCCGCCTCGCTTTCCCAGCGCGCCTGTGCCGCCGCCGCGTCCTGCGCCCATTGATACTGCGCCGCGGCGGTCTGATCCAGCCGGTCGTAGGCTTCCAGCTCCGAAACCGTCTGCGCCCGCTCGGCCAGCCAGTTCTGATAGGCCTGCTGCTGCAGGGCGGCCTTTTTGTCCGCCGCCTGCGCGTTATAGTAGTTCAGCGCCTGCTGCGCCGCCGTGACCGCAGCGGTGGAGGCCACACCGCCCGTGTTTGCCGCCGCTGTGCCGAGGCTGTCCTCATAGGCGCGCCGTCCCTCGCGGATATACGCCTTGCGATAGCTCTGCCACGCCGCGTCGCCGTCCGAATCATAGGAAAACGGCGTCGAGAGTCGGTCGATCAGCGCCCGCTGCTCGTCGGCGAATTGGTTGACATACCGATCCTTGTCGCCTTCCGATTCGTTCAGATAAAAGCCCGAGCCGTCCGCCCCGGCGGTATAGCCTCCGTAAACGGAGCGGATGCGCTCGGCTCCGGCGTTTGCCAAGGCGCGCGCCTCGTCTGTGGAGGCGTTACGATAGTCGCGCTTGTAGGTAAGCAGGCTCATGCCCGCGTCGGGATTCTGCTGCGCGAGGCGAAGATCGCCCTCGGAAAACTGGGCAAGCAGCCCCGCCTTCCGCGCGCTTTGCAGAAAATCCTCGTAGGTATACGTTCGTTTTGCCACCGTATTTCCCTTTCCGGGAGGAGGCGCGTCACTCCGCGTCCTCCTCCACACCGTAGTTTAGTTGACATAATATATATCGATACTGTTCGTTGATCTGGTACAGGTAATCGAGGATGCGCTCGATCTTCTCCTCCTGCGTCTCCTCGCCGGTGAAGCCCGGGAAGGAGCTTTCCGTGCCAAACAGCCGGTCTGCCATCCCGTCACCCCCGCATACTGCCGGCGTTGTATTCCCGGCTCACGGCCCATAGCTTCCAGTCCCCCTCGCCCTCCAAGCGGACGCGGAAGCTGTCGCAGCGGCGCGGGACGAGCTGGAGCGTCTGCAAGCCCTTTTCCTCGCCGAACACACAGCCTACCTCCCTCCACGGGCCGCCGTCATAGCTCACGGTCAGCGCCAGCACGCCCTCCGTCTGCACCCGGAAATAGATCCGCGACAGGGTTTTGCGCGCCAGCGTACCCCCGGTATGTCCGGCAAACTCCACGGCGCTTTTCACCGTATCCTCCGGCGTTCCGGCGGCGGCGCGGATACGCCCGGTCTGCCATACCTTACCGTCAGCGCACAGCATATACAGCTCGCCGCCGCACCATGCGAAATCCGTTGCGTTCAGGGCATCCTCCCGGTGCCATACGGACAGGATCGTATCGTAGACATAGAGGCTGCGGCTCCCGCCGTCAGAGACGGAAACATAGTATTTCCGCCCGTCTGTTCCGGCCACGGCGCCGGTACGCCGCGCCACGCCGAGGGCGCTGTCGATGAGGGTCGGCACGCCGCCCGCGTAAGCCGCGAAGCCCGCCCGGGATTTATAGTACAGCGTCTGCCCCACGACGGCGAAGCTCTTCTCGCTTCCGGCCTCGCAGCCGAGCGTTTCGGTGTCCATGAGCTGGAAGTTCGAGGGCTTCGTGCCGTAAACGCGGTAGATATGATCCTCCTTGAACAGCAGCGGATAGCCCCCGTAGGCATACGCCCCGGTAAAGGCGCCGCCGCTGCCCACCTCCACGCTCCAGCAGCTTGCCGCGGTGCCGTCGAAGTTGTGCCAAACCCGGGGCTCGCCGAGATAAGAGCACCAGACGGTCGAATCCTTCACGCCCCACAGCCGGTTGTCGCACTCGCACAGAAAATCGAGATCCGGCACGCTGCGGCTCACCGTGACGGCCGCCGTCTCGGTATAGTCCAAGCCCACATCCTGCATATCAAGCCATGCGTCGCCGAAAGCGCCGTAGCCCTCCACGGGGACGGTCGTCTCCGCCCCGCCCTGCGTCACCTTGACGCCGTGTCCGGCGTAGGCCACCGTATCGCCGATGCTCAGCGCCGCGGTCAGCTCGAAATAATAGTACATACCGTTGTATTCGAAGTTATAATAGCCCGCCGCCAGCCCCTCCTTGCCGACCGTATACATGACCCGGTCGTCGAGGGTAAAGCTGTTGTCGTAAAAATACAGCGACGAACCCGCCACCTCCCGTACCACCAGCGTCTGGTTGTTTTCGGGATGGGCGGCGCAGCCGGCGATCTCAACCGCGTCGCCCGGCCGGAACACGCCCTCCATCGTCACGCCCGTGACGGTAAGGCAGTTGCGCTCCGAGGAGACTCCGCCCGGCGAGGGTGCGGAGGAAAACGCCGCCGGATGGCTCCCCGTATCGGAGGCGACGGACGCCTCCATCGGGGAAAGCTCGTCGGTCGCGGTGTTGTAGCACAGCTTGTCCGGCCAGATCACGATCCACTTATTGATGAAGCAGAACCGCTTTTCTCCCGCCGAAACCGAGCCCTTCACCGCGCCGTCGTAATAAAAAACTGTCCCGTCCGCCCAGCAGAGCCTGTCCCGGGCGGCCATGCCGTGGGGCGCGGTCAGCGTCCGCACGAGGCGGCGCTTCGCCCGGGGCGACAGCAGCGGGTAATGGTCGCTCGTCATGTTTTCCATGGCGCAGATCTCGCCGTCCTGCGCGGAGAGGTTCTCGTTCAGGCCGCCGAAGACGCATTGATAATCCCGCCCGTAGCCGGTGGGATTCGGCACATTCCGAAGCTTCATGCGATCCCCCCGAAGACCATCTTCACCACCGCCGCGATCACCGCCGTGCCCACCGCGCCCAAAAGCCACAGGATGGCGGTGAGCTTGGTGTTGATGACGGCAAACTGCGTATCGAGCCGGGCGATTTGGCGGGCATTGCCGCTCACCGCGCGCCGGAGCTGCTCAAACTCGGCTCTCGTCACCTCGGTCATCGCTCATGCCTCCCCGCCGAAATCCATATTCATGACGGCGGCCAGCCCGGTGGAGACGGCCAGCACGATCACCGCCGCCGCATCGATGCTCTCCACCGCTCCCGCCGCGTCTGCCGCGGCGGCGGCCAGAACGCCCACCGCCGCCTGCAGAAAGGTGCGCAGCGCCCGTCGCGCCCATTCATGCTTTGCAAACCACTCTTTCATCCTTCGTCCTCCTTGTCTTTCTTTGGTTCATTCGAGCGCCGCCCACGTCAGCGGCCCCACGACGCCGTCCTCCTCCAGTCCGTTCGCCCGCTGGAAGCGCCGGACCGCCGCTTCGGTCAGCGAGCCGAACGCGCCGTCCGTCGCCAGCGGATAGCCGTGATCCGTGAGAAGGGTCTGCAGGTATTTCACCTCCGCGCCGCGCGAGCCGTTTTTCAGCGTCGTATGCTTCGGGCGGCTCTGACCGAACATCCTCGCCCATGTATACCGATCCGCGATGCCGGTGGGATTCAGCGCCGCCGCCGTCTGGAAGGCCTCCGTCGCCGCCTCGGTATTCTTGCCGAAGCTGCCGTCGAGTCCCTTCGGATCCTGTCCCGCGCAGTACAGCAGTCCCTGCCATACCGTCACGTCCTCGTCCTCGTCGCCCTTCTGCACGCTTCGGGTGGCGTAATACGTCGCCGGCCCCCAAACGCCGTCCACGATGAGCTCCGCCCCGAACGCTTCGTTCAGATACGTCTGATGCGCCCGGATCGCCGCCGCCTTGGTCACGGGGCCGTATACGCCGTCCGCCGCCACCCCCAGCCGCCGCTGGAACTGGGCGATACCGCTCGGCACGCCGCTCCCGTCGAGGTTCAGCGTCACATAGCCGTAGATATAGCCCGAGCCGAGGCTGTAGGAGCGCTTGCGCGCCATATTTCCGCTGTTGCCCTCGTAGGTGTAGACATAGCTTCCGTCCGAGGCGTAAACCATGCCCGTGTGGGATCTGATCGTGCCGTTGTCGGAAAAGACGATCACGTCCCCCGGCTGCGGGGCATATTCGCTGCCGGCGCGTCCCTTGGTCTGCCGCTGATACCGGCTCCAATGCCTCATGCCCTCCGGCGCCGCCTCCCATAGCTGGTTGCACGCCGTATAAGGCCATACGCCCCACATGGCGGCCTTCGCCGCGGCCTTATCGGAGCCGCAGCCCTCGTATACCGCGGTGGAGACCATCATGGCGCACCATTGGCCGGGATTCACGCCGCAGAGCTTTCCCATATACGTCCAGTTGGCGTCGCCCTTGTTCGCCGCGAAGTTCTCCACCGCCCGGGTGAGATACCGCGCGTCGCCGTTTTTCTTTTCGTAATACCCGCCGCTGCCGATGTAATAGGCAAAGGCGTCCAAAATATCCTGTATCGCCGCCATGCGCCGCCTCCTTTTTATTTCAGCCTATGCCGCAAAGACGGCTGCTGACACAGCAGCAGCACCGCCCCTTGGCCTTCGCTCAGGGCGTCGCCGGTGTATTCCGCTTGGATCGTCACACAGCCCTGCGGGGGCGTCGTCAGTCCGCCGACATGCTTTGCGCCGAGCTGTCCGCTTATGATATCGATCTCTCCCAGCGGCGTGCCGGTCTCCGCCAGCGTGAACCGCACGCGCCCGTCGCCATCGAAGGCATCGGTCACTCGCCATTCCAGCGCGAGCAGCGCCGCGCCCTTCCATGGGATCGACAGGGTCGCCGCGCCGCCGGTCAGCGCGTCACAGGACAGAAGGCCGAGAGGCGTCCATTGCGCGGGGTTTCCCGCGGGGTCATAGGTATCGGCGTACCACGCGCCCAGTTCCGCCATGACGCCGTTAAACTGGCTCATGCTGTTCTGGAACTGGTCATATTCACCGTTGGCAAGGTCGATCATCGCGCAGAGATAGGCGATATAAACCCGCTGCCAGCCGTCCGGCAGCAGCAGGAGCGTCCGCTCATCGTCCTGCGCCGGGGAATAGGGCTCCCGCGCCGTGGGGTTTTGCAAAAAAATCTGCGTCCACAGGATCGCTTCGAGATCGCTGACCCATGCGGTCTTCTGCTCCGGCGTCCACGCGTTCGGGCGCAGGGTGTCGATCCGTCCGAGTATCTGTCCGAGCGTCAAAGCGATTTCACCTCCCATGGCGGCGTCGCGGCCGATCGGGCGATCTGCCGGCGCTGCTCCTCGATGAGGTTCTGCCGCGTCTGCGCCGCCCCCGGATAATGGAGCTGCTCCATCTTCGTCCAGAAGAGGATGCGGGTATCCATTTCATTCGGGTCGCCGAAGGCGCCCGCGGCGTAATAGCTCTGGGTCTGGTTCCACATGGCCGTCCGATCGGCGGCCAGCGCGGCGGAGCTGTCGCAGGAGAAGAGGAATCGGTCGTTCCAGTAGTATGCGCCGTCCTCATCCACGCAGAGGAAATCCCATTTGTTCCATTCCTCGTCCCGGGGATTGCCCGCCTCGTCGAGTCCCACCACGGGGCGTTTCTCGTCGGCATAGGCCAGCTCGAATTTGAACATGGCTTCGAAGAGCTTGGCCCAGCAGGCGTTTTTCATCACGCGCTTCGACTGGAGCCGACCTGCCGTCTGATTGGCGGCAAATTCCTTTGCCACGCCGCTCGTCGCGGTGGTGTCGCGCCGTCCCTGATAGGAGTCCGTGATGCCCACGAGATCGCGCGCCTCCTGATAGACGTATTCGAGATACGCCAGCGGCTGCTCTACATTGCACTTCATGTCATAGACGCCGATATAGTTTTTGTCGGTCACGTTTTTGAGCCGGATTACCTTCGCCACGCCGGTATCCACACGGATGGAGGGATCGGGAGGCAGGGTGATATATGTCCCCGCCGCCAGAAGCTGATCGATGATGCTCTTTTCGAGCCGGTTGATGGTGTTCTGCTGATCCCGCACCTTATCCACATCCGATTCCCCCAGCAGCCGCCCGTATACGGAAACGGATTTCTGCAGGAACACGGGATACATATCCGGCTTATAATAGGGAACACGGTTCGGCTCGCCGGTGACGGGATCGGCACCGGGGATCACGGAGCCGTCCGAGCGCGTCACCGGGAGCCACAGCTCTTGGGTCTCCTCCGCGCACAGGCGCATCGGCCCGCCGCATACGGGACAGCGCCGGGCATAGCCCTCGTCCTCCTCATCGTCCTCGCTGTCGTTTTCACCGTCCTTCGGCGGCACATAGCCCGGCTCCACCGCGCCGCAGGATGAGCAGCGGCACAGCATCCGGCTCTGGCAGTCCTCCAGATCCTCCAGCACGGTATCGTTCACCCATGAGAACAGACCGACGCCGCCGTTTTCGTTGCGGTAATACCCGACGTACTGGGTCACCAGCTCGTCGGAGGGCGATACGTCGCCGCCGCGCACGGTCGGCTCCTCTTCCGAGCCGTCCGATACGTCCACGCCGTAGCGCCGCCGGATGAAAGCCTTCGTCTGGGGCAGCTTCAGGATGAAATCGTCCATCTGATCGAGATCGCCCGTCACGCCCGGCTGCGGCGACAGCTGCTTCGGATGCAGCACGGATACCACGCTCTGCCCCACCGCGTCATGGGTGCGGGCGGCGCTGTCCCATTCCAGCACGAACAGGCCGCCGCCTTGGATGGGTACGGTGCGCTCCATCTGGTCGTTCAAAACCTCCATCGGCAGACGGTCGAGCTTATTGCGGAGCATATCCTCGATGAGCACCGCGAGATGCTCGTCCTCCCTGCGCAGGGGCGTGACCTTCGGCTGGGGGATGTTCGCGTCCACCTGCGCCTCGATCAGCTCCGCCGCGATGTTGCGGACATGAGGCGTCCTGCGGATCACGTCGCCGTCCACCAGCTCGTCAATGGCGCTGCGGCCGCGGTAGATGGCCTCCCGCTCGTCCATCATCGCCGTCTCCTCCGCGAAGGCGGCGTCATACCGGGCGAGCTTCTCCTGCCACAGGGCGAGCTTTTTCTGTTTTTCGTTCATGCATTTCTCCTTTCCTCGGAAGCACTCTTCGGCGGCAGCCCGTCCCGCGCGGAAAAGATACCCCGGCGAAACGTCCTGCGGGGACGGCTTGGGTCACAAACAAAAGCTTGTCCCCGCAGGCAATATTTCGCGCGGCGACTCCTTTTCCGCGCTTATCACAGGGGCAGCCGCGCCGTCTTACAGGTCGCTGCCGCCGCTCAGGCCGCCGCCCAGAATGAACCGCCAGTCAACGAAGCCGGCGGAAAGGCGGGCGTAGCCGTCCCAGATGTTCTCGTCGTTCGCGCCGAGGCGGCTCGTGATCTCGCAGTCCACGCGGTCGAGCCATACGGCGCCGTCGCACTGCTCGTTGTAGGAGCTGTCCATGAGGAACCACGGCGCTACGTTGGTGCTGCCGATATAGTCGTTCAGATACGGCCATACCAGTACGCGCATGGAGCCGAAGAGATAGTTGAAATCGTTGTTCGCCGTGCCGGGCATCTCGTAGGAGCCGAGGACGGAGAACACGCTCTTCTTGAGAGAGGCGATGTTCGGGATGATGATGGTGTCCGGCTCGAGGCCGAGGGTCTCGCCGTTATCGCCCTTGAAGTTCTGCATGGCGGTCATGGCCGCGCCGAGAGCGGTCTCGGAGAAGGCGTCGGCATACTTGTTCGTCTGGGCGCTGCCGGAGACCTTGGCGGGATGCGCGGTGGAAAACAGGCACTGACCGTCCGCGCTGGCGCAGTCGAAGGAAAAGCCGTTCAGGGTGACGCCGGTCACGCCGGTGCTGGCAGTGCCCAGCAGGTTCGCGAAAAAGCGCTCTCTCGTGCGGTAGAAGGAATCTGTCAGCTTGGTGGCGCGCTTGGTCATCTCGCTGATCTTGTTGTCGTCGCTCATCTCGCGGGAGATGGCGATCTGGCTCTTCCAGACCTGATTGACGATGGTCTTCGGATAGCCCTCCTCAAAGCCGTTCGTCGGGTGGGCGCCGTTTTCGCCCACGACCTGCCAGTCGGAGGCGGCGGTCACGCTGGTGAAGGCCTCGGCCCAGTTGTCGCTCTTTACCTGACGGAAGATCTTGGGGCCGATCTCCTTGGCCTTCCAAGCCTCGGTCACGTCCTCGATGCAGCTTGCGATGGGGGCCTGATACTTGCCGTACAGGGTATCAAGACGGCCGGAGCCCTCCGCGATCACGATATTAGCCATAGTGTGTACTCCTCCTTTTCTCAGCCGACAAAGCGGCAGCGGCAAAGATCACCGGCGGCGGTGCCGTTCATGTCGATGATCTGAACATTTTTGTTCGTTGCGGTATTGGCGATAGAAAGCCCGTCCGCCGCCACGTCCACGAGGCTGCCGGGCTTCAGGGCGGACGAGGCCTCGGCCAGCGGCGCCTCGAAGATCACATCGTCCGTGATATGGATCGCCGGAAGCACCGTTCCGGCCGCCACGGTGCCGGCGTCGCTCATAATGACGTAATCCGGATTCACGGATTTCGCCGCGGTGCCGTCCGAGAGCGCGGCGCACAGGCCGATGGAATAGGTGCCCGCGGAGGCCTTCAGATACGCGAAGGGCGAGGGCTGGCCGCTCTCATAGGAATAGGGGGTAAATGCCATAGTTGAAACACTCCTTTGTTACTGTCTTTGATATTTCTTGTATTTGCGGTATTTCCGCCGGATCTCGGCATCGGTGATGCCCGGCTTCGCGAGACGGTATTCGGCGGCGACCTCCGCCGGAACGGACACATATTCGCCCATGCCCGGCTGACCGGCCAGCGCGGCCAGATGCTGACGCGAGCCGAGGCTGCGGACGGTCTGCCGCGCGGCGGCCTCCGAGGCACGCTGCATCAGCCGGTCATAGCGCGTGAGCTTGTAGGCCTGCACCATACTGACGCCGCGCTTCACCAGCTCGTAAAACTCCTCGTATTCCGGCATCGCCAAAAGATCGTCGATGCTTTGGATCTCCCCGTCCAGACGGGAGATCTCGCGCACCTGATCGTCCGCCACGATGCGCATCCGCTCCTGCCGCGTCCGCTCCTGTTCTCCGGCCAGACGGCCGCGTTCCGCCTTCACGAGCCGATCCATCTGCTCGATGGCCTGATCCCGTTCCGCCTCCGCCCTGCGGCGGGCGGCGGCGTATCGCCCGTCTTCGGCGCGGGCGCTGTCGCTTCGGCGGTCATTCTGCGGAGCCGCCGTCTCCGAATGCTTCTCCTCGTTGACCGGGGCGGCGACCTCCGGCGCTTTTTCGCCTGTGCCGCTCATAGCGGCTTTGTTCTCTTCCATAATGTCTCCTCTCGTTTTCTGCGCGAAGCCGTATCAGCGCTTGCCGCTCCGCAGGTCTTTTCCCCGGGCGGCATGACCCTTCTTGACGGGCGCGTTCTTCCGCAGCGCGCAAACCTCCTGCGCGCCGGTATTGCGGATGCCCTGCTCATAGCCGCGGCTCTTTTCCATATCCTCACCTCCCTTCATTTTGGCCTTCCCCACAGGCCTGTCAGGACGCGCCGTCCCTCCTCATCCGCCCGGGCATAGTCCTCCAGCATGTCCTTTGTCCAGAACCGCCTTGCGGACGGCTCCGGCTCGTCAAGGACCTCCTGCTGGGTGCGTATGCCGTGGGCGATGGCCAGCGCCATCACGAGGTCGTCATGCTCCCCCGGAATGGCCTCGGGCCGACGCTCCCGGTTGTATTGAAAGGTCATCATTTCGCCCAGCGTGTCCGCGTCGGAAACGATCTCCGGGTGCTCCCGGAAGGACGCCACGAGCTGGGCGATGATGACCGGCCTTGTCCGGCTGGTCGTCTCGAAGCCGAAGGCCTCGCGGACGCCGCCGCTGAAGGTATCGGGAAGCTCTCTCACATACAGGCGGGGATACCCCATGAGGGAGAGCATTTTGACAGGATAGGTGGAATAGTTCGTCTCGACGCCGATGAGGGCGTCGTTGTAATACCGGCCGAGACAGTACATCTGCCGCGCGTACTGATCCTCGTCGTACTGGTGCTTCAGAACGGCGGCCTGCCGCCCGGTGAGGTTGTCGATCACCTGCCCGGTGAACCAGTCGGAGCCGGTGCCGGCGGTATCGCCGCCGAGGACGTAATGCCGCCGCGGCTGGGGCGGCTCATAGATGCGGATGATGCCGTCCGGCCGCTCCGTCCATCGGATATGGCGGATGCGGGTCGGGTCGTCGTCCGCGTCGTATTCGAAGCAGCCGCGCATGACGGGACAGATCGCCTCCCGCCGCCGCTGGGCGGCCTTGTCGTTGTCGAACACGCTCTGGCCGGTGGTGAGGAAGGCCTCGTCCGGGCAGGAGGGATACTCCTGCCGGAAAATGCGCTCGTCCCCGGCGCAGTTGTTGCGGATGCACCAGCGCCGCCACATAAGCTGCTCGTCGTCGAGGCCGTATTGCTCCGCGAGCTGCCGCTCCTCCGCCGTCCATTCCGTTTTCGGCGGGACCCTGCGGCGGTAGGCGGGGTTTTCGAACCACGGGAAAAACAGCGGCTCGAAATCCGATTCCCCCCGCACCGCCGCCTCCCACAGGCGATGGAACTCGTCGAAGCCGTTCGCGGTGCTTTCCACGATGACCATCGTATCCGGCGTGGACGGCACGGCCTGCAGGATGCCGATCCATGTCGCCGTCTTGTCGCCGCCCCAGAAGGCAAATTCCGAGGCGTGGACGTTATGGATCGTGTCGCTGCGGCCGACGCCTCCGCCCCCCGCTGTGTTGCAGCGGATGCGGCTCATGAGGCCGGGATCGCGCGCCTTTTTCTCCGGATCGCGCTCCGGGTTTTCAAACACCAGCTCCCGGGCGTTGGAATTTTTATGCATGGGGCGCAGCTCGTCCGGCATCTGCTCGAAAAAAAGCTTCGACATTTTGAATAGATTCGCCGTCGAATCCTCCCGATGTGCCACAATGAGGGAGTTCACGTTCGGCTTCGTCGCCGTACGCTGGAAGATGAGCGCCTCCGCCAGCGTGGAAAAGCCGAGCTGCCGCGCCTTGAGGATGATGACGCGCATGGGCTTTTTCGCCTTGCGCTGCGCCTCCAGCGCGTTATACAGCCGCACCTGCGCGGGATTGAGCTTCAGCGGGATGATCTTTGCGTCCTTCGTGCGGATATACAAATTCTTCTCGATGAACCGGCGGGCGCTCACAGCCATTTGCTGCGCTCCCCCCTGCGGCGCGGCTCATAGACCGTGCAGCCCGCGCCCGCCGGACACGGGCGCCGTTCGTATTTCACCAAAATGTATACGCAGGCGCGCATCATCTCGTTTTCCTCCCCCACGTCCACCGGGCAGGAATAGATACATTTGTTGCATTTATCTCGCATGACTATTCTCCTCGTTGCTTTTTGCAATATCATTACTAGCACAGTGAAATAAAATTTGCAATAGTTTTTCTTGCTTTTCGCAATTTTTTATGATACAATCACGGCAGAGGGTAAAAGGGAGACGTATAGCGACAAAAAACGGCGCGCCCCGAGGACGCGCCGCACGACCGGCAGGGAGGTATTTTTATGGATCTTGCGCTGATGTCCGCGCGGCTCAAAAGCGCCCGCAAGCTGCGGGGAAAAACCTTGGACGACGTTGCCGCCAGCGTGGGGCTGAACAAGTCCACCATCCAGCGGTATGAATCCGGCTTCATCCAGAAGCCGAAGCTGCCTGTGCTGCGGGAGATGGCGCGGTATCTCAACGTGAACCTGCGCTGGCTCACCGGCGAGAGCGACCGCATGGAGCCGGACGAGCCGGACGATGAGCTCGACCGCTATCTGGAGATGCTGGAAACACGGCCGGAGGTGCGCGCGCTTCTCAAGAGCGTGGACGGCGCAAAGCCCGAGGACGTGAAGGCGGTCATGGATTTCTTCACCGCCCTGCGCAGCCATGGAGGCTGAATACTATATCCGCCGCCTCGATTTTCCGAACCGCAGCGTAAAGGCCGCCACGTTCCCGAACGACGACGGCAGCTTTGACATCTATCTCAACACGCTGTACCCGGAAAGCACGCAGGAGGCGGCGCTCCGGCATGAGCTGGAGCATATCCGCCTCGGGCATTTCTATTCCGACAAGCCCATCCGCGAAAAGGAGGCCGAGGCAGACGGTCTGCTCCCGGAAGACGGTCTGCTCCCCGCCCGCGGCGACCGCGTCCATACCATCCCCCTGTTCACCTCCCCCGAGGAGCTTGTCCGCTGGCTCACGGGCTGAAGAAATAAAAAATGGCGTCCGGCTTTGGCCGGACGCCATACTGTTATTTCGCTGCGTAAACCTCGCCTCGATGAAAGCCGGATCGTAAATCCGGGCGCAGCGCTTTGGAAACGCTGGCTTTTCGAGCGAATATAAAGTTCTTTTTGGATACTTTTTCTTTCAAGAAAAAGCATCAGCCCTCGAAATCCTCATAGGGGGTCGCGTCGTAGGTAAACGCGAACACGCCGAAGACGGTGCCGTCGAGCATACCGGGATAGTCAGCCTCCTGCGCGGCGTCAAGCTCGGCAAGGACCATGTCCTTGATATCGTCGATGCTGCCGTCCTCCACGAACGCCTTCAGGTAGTCGATCCAAGCGTCCCACTTACTCTCCCCGGCGGCCTCGCCGGAGGCAGCGGGATCGGCGGCGCCGTCGCCCTCATAAAGCGCTTTCGCAGCGGCGATGATGGCGTCGTCCACGAAATCGGAGCCCTCCATGACCCATTCGCCGTTCACGATCTCGCACTCGATGAGCTTGGCGGTATCGGGGATATAGATGGCGGCGGTGGTATCCGTCACGGCCAGCTCCACACTGGAGAAGGGAAGCACCATGCCGTCGTCCACGGCGACGTCAAAAGGCTCGTAGGTGTTCGTTGCCTCGAAGGCGGGGGCTGCCTCGGCGGAGGCGGCGGCGATCTGGGCGGCCTCGCCGATGACGGGGGCCTTGATCTCCGCGTCGCCCTCGGGACGGGCGGGCGCGGCTCCGGCGGTGAGGACGATCTCGCCGGTATAGGTGCCCGGCTCGATGGCGGTCTCCACGCCGTTCACGGTCATGACAAGGTTCATGCCCATGATGCTGGAGGTCTCGTCGATGGTGAGGGAGGCGAGATAGTTCGTGTCGGTGACCATCCACTTCGCGCCGTTTCGCATGACGAGGGTCACGGGGTTATTGACGGTGGGCGCGGCCTCGGCCTTCACGCGCAGATACATGGTGTAGTCATACACGCCGTTCGCGCCGTCGCGGGTGCCGGTGTAGTAGTCGCAGTCGATGGTAGTGGAGGCAAGGTCATTGCCCGCGGCATCCACATGGCGTGTCCATGCGGAGGAGATCTCGCCGTCGATCTCGGCGTTGTCGAGCGTCACGACAAGACCCACGCCGTCGTCGGAGGCGGCATTGTAGATGTTGCCCTGCACGACGGAGTTCGACACGTTCAGCTCGCTGAAGTTCTCGGTGGGCTCGCCGGAGGCGGCGGCGGTGGTGAGGTACTCGTCGTACGTCAGATCGGTGATGGTGTTCGAGGTATTGCCCGGGCCGCCGGCGTTATCGTCGGAGTTGAGCTGGATATAAAGGATATCCGCGCCGTTTCCGGCCAGCGAGATATCCACGTTGTCGAGGTTCGTGGTGGTGCTGTAGGTGCCGGAGAGCTGGGTGACGGCAAAGGCGTCTTGGATATCGAAGCTGGAGTCGGAGACATTCAGCCCGCCATGACCCGAGGAGCCGCCGCCGGAATGGCTCATGAAGCCGATGCGGCCGGACCAGCCGTAGGAGCCCTCCGCCATGGTGACGGTGCCGGTGGTGATGATTCCCAGATAATCGGGGGAATACCATGCGGAGCCATAGGCGTAATCGTTCACGCCGGAGTCGGCATAGGCGATATAGCCGGAGGTCTCGCCGTAGCGGCCGACAGCCACGCCGTAATCCTCGCCGTTCACCTCATAGGTGAAGTCCGCGGAGGGATCGGCAGCGTCCACCACCGTGCCGACGACGGCGACCATTGCATTCGCGATCAGCGCGTCCGCGCCGGAGCGTCCGGAGTCGGTGGAGAGGACGGCCCAGCCGTTGGAGGCGACGAGGGAGTTTTCAAAGACGTTCATGCCCGCGCCGCAGGCGAGGCTGGCGCGGATGTTGCCTTGGATGCCAAGGCCGAAGGGGCATTGCTGCATCATCGGAGTGGCATAGTTGTCCTCGGTGTCATAGGGGATGGCGTCCTCGTCGTTGCGGGAGACGATGACGGAATCCTTCACCGTGGCAACGGCATTGCCGGAGGTGAACAGACCCGAGCGCAGCACGCCCTGCGTGGAAATCACGCTGCGGTTGATCTCAACATTCGAATCGCCCAGCACCACGATGCCCGCGCCCCAGCCGTTGAAATCGTCGCCGCAGGCGCCTGTGAAGCTCATCTGCGCGTCGTTGATGGCATAATCGGAGTTGTTGATATAGACGCCGGAGAAGTAATCGCCGCCGGACACGACCTGCAGGGCGTCGGCCGCGGTATCCGTCACCGAGCCGCTGATCTGGGCGGCCTCGACGGACTTGGCCGTGTCATACTTCCCGTCGGCGATATACGCCGCAGCGGTGTAGTAGAACGGGCCGAAGCTCGACTGCGCCTTGTCCGCACCGAAGGGAGCGCCCTTATTGTTGTTCGAGTCGCCCTTTTCGACGAGGGTAATCTCCACATCGCCGGTGAAGCTCACGTTCTCGGCGTTATAGAGGTCGACCTGCACACCGTCCACGGTGAGGATCGGGGTATAGACGGTGCTGTCCACATCGATCTCGCCCGCGTCGGTGACGATCTTCGATACGCTGGTGAACAGGGTGGAATCGACATAGCCCTGATCGGCAAATTCGGGCGCGTATTCCACGCGCTCGACGGTGACGGCGCTGCCCGCCCAATGGGTGGCGTCCACCTGAGCGAAGCCGCCCGCCGCGCCGCTGGGCTGTCCGCTCGGCTCGCCGGAGGCCATAGCTCCCAGCGACAGAACGAAGCAGAGCGCCAGCGCAAGGGCAAGGATTCTTGCGGTTTTCTTCATGTGCTGTACCTTTCCTTTCTGATCTTGATGTCGTGCGATTTGTTTCACAAGATTACATCTCATTAATAATATTATAAACAGCGCTGTTTGTAAAGCACAATACGCAAAAAGAGACGGAAAAAGAATCAGAAGTCCCGTAAGGGTGCCGGACGCAAAATATTTCTCGATCAGCATCCATTACCGCTGCTGAAGGATCGGGACGTTTTGCGGCTGACGCCCTTGCGGGGCGGCGTCCATGCACCGAAAAAAACAGCGCGGCCATAAAAGCCGGCCGCGCTGCTGTGCTTATGCGGTATTATCAGTCGGGGGCGAGGTTCGGATCGAAGGCAGGGATCTCCGCAACGCCGCCCGCGGCGAGGAACTGGTCAAGGGTCAAGGCGGCAAAGCCGAACCACTGATCGGTGAAGCACATCTCCATCGGGAACTCATTGTAAGCGCCCGCGTCGATGCCCGCGTTGAACTCGTCGATGTTCGCCTGCACGGCGGGGTTCGCCGCGACCCAATCCTTCAGATAGGCCTTATAGCCCGCCTCATCGGCGGTGTAGCCGCCCGCAGCGGGAGCCGCCGCGGCGGGGACATACTGGGCGGCAAATTCCTCAAAGGTCATGGCCACGCCGGAATCCAGCATGCCGCTGTAGAGCATGTCAGCGGGGAAGTCATTATAACGGCCTTCCTCCACCGCGGGCATGAACTCGTCCTCGATGATCTCGATGGTCATGCCGCCGGTGTTCACCGTCAGTTCATTGAGCAGGAACTCGTGGATATATTCCACATAGGCATCCTCCACGGACATGGCCTCGCCGGAGGCGTCGGAGGCTTCGCCGGAAGCGTCGCCCTCGGGAACATACTGCGCCGCAAATTCCTCAAACGTCATGGCGACGCCGGAGTTCAGCATGCCGTTATACAGCATATCGGCGGGGAACTCGTCATACCGGCCTTCCTCCACGGCGGGCATGAACTCGTCCTCCACCTGCTCGATGGTCATGGTGCTGTTCACCGTCAGCTCATTGAGCAGCCACTCGTGGATATACTCCACATAGGCCTCCTCCACGGACTTGCCGCCGGCAGCCGCAGGCTCGCCCGAGGCGTCGGACGGCTCGCCGGACGCGAAAGCGCCGATGGCGAGGATCATGCACAGCGCAACGAGCAGCGCAAGGATCTTGGATAGCTTTTTCATAATTTTTCCCTCCTGTTGTTTTTGTCCCACAAATGTTAAGGAATTAACCTCTTTCAGTATACTATTCCTGCCCGCTTTCGTCAAGAAGGAAAAAACGCCGTCCTTGCCGGACGGCGCCATGCTTCGATTTTTTATTATTCCGCACCCTTCGGAAGCTGCATTTGAAGCCTGTCCTCGATGAAGGTCTGCACGCTGTCGCGGGCGATATCAAGCGCCACGGCCAGCTCGCCGAAAAGCAGGTTTTCCGCCCGCTCCATATAGCGGCGATCCACCGCGCCGAATTTGAGCTTTGCTTTTTCGCGCTCCACCTTTTTCTGATAGGTGGACATGGTCAGCCGCAGCAGATCGGAGCAGTCGTGGCTTTCGAGCTCGGCCTTGTAGTGGTTTTCAAGCTGCTGGAGGTTTTGGTTATGGTAGGCCTCCGCGTGGATGGTGGGGATCGTGTCGATCAGGGCAATGGCCTCATCCCGGGAAATGACCGGGCGGGTGAACACCTTGCCGTTATCCACGGGGGTCGTGATCGTCCCGGAGGAGTACAGCGGCGTCAGAACGTAATAAAGCTTTTCCGGCTCGGTCCGGCTGAATTTTTTGGCGACGATTTCCGTCACGCGGCATACGCCGGTGCTTCCGTACAGGATCAGCTCTCCCGTCTGATACACAGCGATACACACTCCTTTCTCCACGGATTATCCTTCCGCTTTCGGAAGGCAATACTACCCGCAACTATACACAGTATACCATAGAGTGGGAGAAAATGTAAGCGGTTTTTTGAAGATAACCCGATGTATCTGCTATATTTCCTCCGTGCGGAGGCCTTTTTCGATATCGCGGATGTCATACGGCACGGTCTGGTACACGCAGTAGTTGAGCCAGTTGCCGTAGAGCAGATGGGCGCATGAGCGCCACGTCACGATGGGTTCCTTGGCCGGGTCGTCATCGGGAAAATAGTTTTTCGGCATCCGGATGTCCGCGCCCGCGGCCACATCCCGCAGATACTCCTTTTTTAGCGTATCGCGATCATATTCCGCGTGACCCATCAGGTAGACCTGCCGTCCGCCGTCGGTCTTGACGGCATAGACCCCCGCCTCCGGGGAGGCGGCAAGGATCTTCAGCTCCGGTACGGCCTCGATATCCTCGCGGTAAACCGTGGTATGGCGGGAGTGCGGCACCCAGAACTTATCGTCGAAACCCCGGAAGAGGATATAATTCGGATCCTCCACCGTATGCCGGAACACGCCGAACAGCTTCTGCTCCAGCTTTCGCTTGGGGATGCCGTAGTGATAATACAGCGCCGCCTGAGCGCCCCAGCAGATATGCAGCGTGGAATGGACGTGCGTTTTCGACCACTCCATGATCTCGCAAAGCTCGGGCCAGTAATCGACCTGCTCGTATTCCATCAGCTCCACCGGCGCGCCGGTGATGATGAGCCCGTCGAAGGTGCGGTCTCGCACATCGTCGAAGCTCTGATAAAACGACAGCATATGCTCCTGCGGCGTGTTTTTCGGCACATGACCGCCGGTGGCCATCAGCTCCAGTTCGATCTGCAGAGGCGTATTGCCGAGCACACGGGCAAGCTGGGTCTCCGTCTCGATCTTCGTGGGCATAAGGTTCAAAAGCAGGATATGCAGCGGACGGATCTCCTGCGAGAGGGCGCGGGTCTCCGTCATGACGAAGATGTTTTCCTGCGTGAGCGTCGCCGTCGCGGGGAGCTGGTTTGGGATTTTGATGGGCATTTACACGGCCTCCAATGCCTGCCGGATATCCTCGATGAGATCCTCCTTGCTCTCCAGCCCGCAGGACATGCGAACAAGCCCGGCCGGAACGCCCGCGGCGGCAAGCTGCTCGTCGGTCATCTGGCGGTGAGTGGAGCTGGCGGGATTGAGGCAGCAGGTGCGCGCGTCGGCCACATGCGTCTCGATGGCGGCAAGGCGCAGATGCTTCATAAATACACCCGCCGCCTCCCGGCCGCCCCGGATCTCGAAGGATACGACGCCGCAGGAGCCGTTCGGCAGATACTTCTGCGCGAGCGCGTGGTATTTATCCCCGGGCAGGCCGCAGTAGCTGACCCGTTCGATCTTCGGATGCGCGGCGAGAAATTCCGCCACAGCCTGCCCGTTCTCGCAATGGCGCGCCATGCGGACATGCAGGCTCTCCAGCCCGAGATTCAGATAAAAGGCATTCTGCGGGGACTGGATCGAGCCGAAATCCCGCATGAGCTGGGCGGTGCATTTGGTGATGAACGCGCCCTCCCTGCCGAATTTCTCGGCATAGGTGATGCCGTGATAGCTCTCGTCCGGCGTGCAGAGGCCGGGGAATTTCTCGGCGTGCGCCATCCAGTCGAACTTGCCGGAATCCACGATCGCTCCGCCGACGGCGACACCGTGGCCGTCCATATATTTCGTGGTGGAATGGGTGACGATGTCCGCACCCCACTCGAAGGGACGGCAGCCCACCGGCGTGGCGAAGGTATTGTCCACGATGAGGGGAACGCCGTGGTCGTGGGCGGCCTTGGCAAAGCGCTCGATATCGAGGACGGTCAGCGCGGGATTGGCGATGGTCTCGCCGAAAACGCACTTGGTATTCGGCCGGAAGGCGGCCGCCAGCTCCTCGTCGGAGCAATCCGGCGCAACGAAGGTCACCTCGATGCCCATCTTCGCCATGGTGACGGAGATGAGGTTGAAGGTGCCGCCGTAGATGCTGGAGGACGACACGATATGGTCGCCGCAGGAGGCGATATTGAACATCGCGAAGAAATTCGCCGCCTGCCCGGAGGAGGTGAGCATGGCGGCGGTGCCGCCCTCGAGCTCTGCGATCTTCGCCGCCACGAAGTCGTTCGTCGGGTTCTGCAGGCGGGTATAGAAATAGCCGCTGGCCTCCAGATCGAAGAGCTTGCCCATATCCTCGCTGGTGGCATACTTGAAGGTGGTGGACTGGATGATGGGGATCTGGCGCGGCTCGCCGTTACCGGGCGTATAGCCGCCCTGCACGCATACGGTCTCTGGACGATAGTGATTCATCGGATACTGCCCCTTTAATCAGTTAATAACAAAAATTATTATAAGGTAGCCCGCGAATATTTGTCAAGAACGGCGCGGGAAAGCGTTGTGCAGCAGCGGAAATTTATGGTATACTAAGAAACGGTGATGTAATGATGGATGTTTTCAACAAAGAAGAAATCAAAAACAGGATCTATGACTCCAAATTCATATCGATGAGCGAGGCGATCGCCCAGATCAAGACCGGGGACGTGATCGCCGTCGCCGCCTACGGCAACGAGCCGGTAGAGTTTCTGCGGCATCTGCATGAGATCCGCGACCGGGGCGTGCATGATGTGACGATCTGGCTGGCGAACCCGCCGGAGGATTATCCTTTTCTCACCCTTGACGGCATGGAGGATGTGATCTCCATCCTCTCGATCTTCTACGGACCCGGCCTGCGGAAGCTCCACGCCGCGGGGCGGGTGAGCTTCGTGCCGAACAATCTGCACAGCTGCTCCGCCGCTATGATCGAAACCAAGCGCCCGAATGTGTTCGTCGGCGCCGTCACGCCCATGGATCGCTTCGGTTATGTCTGCATGTCCTCCAGCCAGCAGTTCGAGCTGGAGATGTTCGATATCTGCGAAACGGTGATCTTGGAGATCAACCCCAACCTGCCCTATACGAGCGGCACAAACCGCATCTCCGCCGAAAAGGTCAACTTCTTCGTGGACGGCGAGCGCTCGGTCTCCAATTCGCCCATTTATCCGAAAACGCCGGTGCAGGAGGCCATCGCGGACTATGCCGCCGATCTCATCCACGACGGGGACTGCATCCAGCTCGGCATCGGCGGCATGCCGGACGCCGTGGCGGAGCGGCTGGTGGATCGGCACGATCTCGGCATCTACACCGAGATGCTCGGCTCCGCCATGGGCAAGCTCATGGCCTGCGGCGCGGTGAACAACAGCCGCAAGCTGTTCCACCGCAACCGCTCCGTCGCCGCCTTCGCATGGGGCTCGAAGGAGCTCTATGAATATATCAACGACAACCCCATGATCGAGCTTCTGCCGGTGAGCTATGTGAACGACCCCTTCAATATCGCCCGGAACGAAAACATGGTCTCCGTGAACACCGCGCTCGAGATCGACCTCACCGGACAGATCTGCTCGGAAACCATCGCCGGAAAGCAGTATTCCGGCACGGGCGGCGCATGGGATTTCGCCTACGGCGCGTTCCACGCGAAAAACGGGCGCGGCATCATCGCCCTGCAATCCACCGCGAAGAGCGGGACGATCTCCCGCATCGTGCCGCAGCTCACCGCCGGCAATGTGGTCTCCATCCCCCGCAACATCGTGGATATCGTCGTCACCGAATACGGCGTCGCCCATTTGCGGGGCAAGTCCGTCCGTCAGCGGGTGCAGGAGCTGATCGCCGTATCCCATCCCGATTTCCGCTCCGAGCTTCGCCGGGAGGCGGAGCGGCTCCAGATCTGGTAAGCCGGAGGCGACTATGGCAAAAGAAAAGCTGCCCCCCTTCGGGGGCTTTCCCAAGGAGCTGCCGGATTTTCTGTGGGGCATCGCCCTTAACAACGAAAAGCCGTGGTTCGAGGCGCATCGGGACGATTACGAGCGCTGCCTGCACGGCCCGGTGAAATCCCTTGCCTTTCAGCTCGCCGACACGCTCGCGGAGCGGTTTCCCGATCTTGCCCTCATGCCCCATATCTCCCGCATCTACCGGGACGCGCGAACGCTGAACGGCCGCGGCCCATTGAACGATCATATGTGGTTCTCCCTCGGCCGCACAGGCCGTGTATACGCCGAAGAGCCGCAATTTTACTTCGGCGTGGAGGCGCGCTGCTGCGACTGGGGACTGGGTTATTGGAACATCGGCGCGGATGCTCTGGAGCACTGGCGGCAGAGCATCGACGCGCATCCCGAAAAGCTCAGCCGCATCGTGCGGAAGGTGAACAAGCTTGACGGCTTCGACCTCCTCGGCGGCGTATATAAGCGCCCAAAGGGCGATCCGGGCAAGCTCCTGTACGACTGGTACAACGCCCGCCGGATCGTTCTGGGCAAAACCGTCTGGTTCGATCCCGATCCCCCCGGACAAGAGCTGGCGGATACGCTGGCGGAGGATTTTTCCGCCCTCGTTCCGCTTTACCGCTATCTGCTGGATTTTTGAAACACCGATACAAGGAGGAACTCCGCTATGAAAAGCACATTGACCGATCTTCTCACCCGCCGCGCCGTCCGCAAATATACGGACGAGCCCGTTTCCCGCGAGGCACTGGACGCCGTTCTGGAGGCCGGCACCTATGCCCCCACCGCCCGGGGCGAGCAGCGCGCCTGCATCGTCGCTGTCACGAACAAGGCCGACCGAGACGCCATTTCCCGCCTGAACGCGGGCGTCATGGGCATGGACGCCGATCCCTTCTACGGCGCGCCGGTCGTCTGCGTCGTTTTTGCCGACGGCACATGGCCCATGGCGCAGAAGGACGGCAGCCTCGTGATGGGAAACCTCATGAACGCCGCCCACGCCCTCGGCCTCGGCTCGTGCTGGATCGACCGCGCCGAGCCGGTGTTCGAAACCGAAGAGGGCAAGGCGCTCATGAAAAAATGGGGCGTGCCGGAGGGCTATGTCGGCGTCGGCAACTGCATCCTCGGCCACGCCGCCGAAACGCCCGAGCCCAAGCCCCGCAAGGAAGGCTGGATCATCCGGGCGGAGTGATCCGAACCGAATACGCCAAACCGCCGCGGGAGCGCTCCCGCGGCGGTCTTGTTTTATGCCGGTATCATACTTCCAGCTCGCCCTCAAATACAAGGACGGTGTTGCCCGTGAGGGTGACCGCCTCATCGGTATAATTCACGATGAGGTCGCCGCCGGGCTGCTTGACGGTGATATCCGCACCCTTCTCGCACAGGCCGTTTTCCACGGCGGCAATGGCCGCCGCGCATGCGCCGGTGCCGCAGGCCAGCGTTTCGCCGTTGCCCCGCTCCCATACGCGCATCCGCAGAGTGGTCTTGTTCACGGCGCGGACAAACTCGGTGTTGATACGGTCGGGGAACAGCTCCGAATGCTCGAAGGCCGGGCCGATGACCCGCAGGTCGAGATCGTCGATGCGGTCGCGGAACACCACGCAATGCGGGTTTCCGATGGACAGGCAGGTGGCCCTCCAATCCGCCCCAGCCAATGAGATGGGATAGTCTATGATCCGCTCGCCGGGCAGTGTGGTGGGCAGGCTCGCGGGATCGAGATCGGCGCGTCCCATGACGACAGAGGCGGAACTGACGCGACCGTCCCGGATAAACAGCTCAAGCTCCTTGACGCCGCTGGCCGTCTCCACCGTGAGGCGGTCTTTTTTCACGATGCCCTTGTCATAGAGATACTTGCCGACGCAGCGCAGATTGTTCCCGGCGAGGCGTCCCTCGCTGCCGTCCCGGTTGAAGGAGCGCATTTTCGCGTCGGCGATCTCAGAGCGCTCGATCAGCACGATGCCGTTCGCGCCGATGCCGTAATGGGGGGCGCAAAGGGTGACGCAGAGGGACTCCGGGCTTGCGACCGCACCGTCGAAGTTCTCGATGAAGATATAGTCGTTGCCGGAGCTTTCCATCTTGGCGAAGCGGAGCTTCTGCCGCTCCGTGCGCATGCGGTTGATGTCCACAAGCTCGGTGTTATAGGGCGTAAAGCGCGTGGCGATGATATCCGCCAGCGCCGCGGCGGTATCGAGGGTCGTCAGCACGGGGATGCCGAGCTGCATCGCCCGGCGGTGGAGCACCCGGAAATCCCCCATCGTCGCGTCGCTCACCGCGCCGGAATAGATGATATAGTTGATCCTGCCGCCTTCCAGCAGTCCGTCCAGCTCCGCGTTTTTCGTCGCCGTGGAGACGGTGCGCACGTCGATGCCGAGCTGCCGGATCGCTTCCGCGGTGCCGGGGGTGGCGTACAGATCGATATGCAGGTCATGGAAGCGCTTGGCGATGCCGATGGCCTCTTGGTAATCATGCTCCTCCACGCTCAGCAGCACGCCTGTCCTCTCCCCGGCCTCCATGGAGGGCATGCGCAGCCCCGCGGCGGTGAGGCCCTTATACAGCGCCTCGGCCATGGTCTTGCCGATGCCCAGCACCTCGCCGGTGGATTTCATTTCCGGGCCGAGGATGGTATTGGCGTCGCTGAGCTTTTCAAACGAGAACACCGGCACCTTGACCGCGTAATACGGCGGCGTTTTCCAAAGCCCCGTGCCGAAGCCGATATCCGCGAGCTTCTCGCCCAGCATGACCCGGGAGGCAATATCCACCATCGGGACGTTCGTCACCTTGCTGATATACGGCACGGTGCGCGAGGCGCGGGGATTCACCTCGATAACGTACAGCTCGTTGTCATAGATGAGGTACTGGATATTGACGAGCCCCTGTGTGCCGAGCGCCAGCGCCAGCTTTTCCGAGCAGTCGCAAATTTTCTGCAGAAAGCGGTCGGTGAGATTATAGGGCGGATAGACGGCAATGGAATCGCCGGAATGGACGCCCGCCCGCTCGATATGCTCCATGATGCCGGGGATCAGCACGTCCGTGCCGTCGGAGATGACGTCCACCTCCAGCTCCACGCCGGGCATATACTTATCCACCAGCACAGGGTTGTCGATCCCGCCGGAGAGGATCGCCGTCATATAGCGCACAACGTCGCCCTCGCTCCGGGCGATGGTCATGTTCTGCCCGCCGATGACATAGCTCGGCCGCAGCAGCACGGGATAGCCCAGCCCTTCCGCGGCTTGTACCGCCTCCTGAAGAGTCTGCACACCCACGCCCTTCGGACGGCAGATGCCGAAGGACTCCAGCAGCGCGTCGAAGCGGCTGCGATCCTCCGCGATGTCGATGCTCTCGGCGCTGGTGCCGAGGATGGGAATGCCAAGTCCGTCGAGGAACTGGGTGAGCTTGATGGCGGTCTGCCCTCCGAAGGCCACCACCACGCCCACGGGCTTTTCCACCCGCAGGATGTTCTCCACGTCCTCCGGCGTGAGCGGCTCGAAATAGAGGCGGTTCGCGGTGTCGTAATCGGTGGAGACCGTCTCGGGGTTGTTGTTCACGATGACAACGTCATAGCCCAGCTCCCGCAGCGTCCATACGCAATGCACGGAGCTGTAGTCGAACTCGATACCTTGCCCGATGCGGATCGGGCCGGAGCCCAGCACCATGACCACCGGCTTTCCCGAGCGCGGGAAGGCGCGGCTCTCGCAGAAGCGGTCGCAGGTCGAATAGAAATACGGGGTCTCCGCATCGAACTCCGCGCCGCAGGTATCCACCATCTTATAGGAAAACTCGATGCCGGGCAGCGCCTCGCGCCCGGTGATGCGGCGCAGGGCGGCGTCGGTATAGCCGAGGCGTTTGGCCTCAAAATACGCCTCGTCGTCCATATCTTCGGCAAGCCGCTCCTCAAACGCAGCAAGCCTTGCGAGCTTGTGCAGGAACCAGCGGTCGATCTTCGTGATCTCAAAGATCTCGTCCACCGTGACGCCGCTTTTGAGCGCCTCGAACACGGTGAAAAGGCGGCGATCGTCCTGATCGCGCAGGCGCTCGCGCACGGGCGCGTCATACAGGGGGACAGCGTTCAGCGTATCGAGGCCGATCTCCGCGCCGCGCACGGCCTTCAGGAGCGCCATCTCAAAGGACGGGGCAATGGCCATCACCTCGCCGGTGGCCTTCATCTGCGTGCCGAGCTTCCGGCTGGAGCCGTGGAACTTGTCGAACGGCCACTTGGGGAATTTGACCACGATATAGTCGAGCGTCGGCTCGAAGCAGGCGCAGGTCTTGCCGGTGATGTCGTTTTTGATCTCGTCAAGGGTATAGCCCAGCGCGATCTTCGTCGTGAGCTTCGCGATGGGATAGCCCGTAGCCTTCGAGGCCAGCGCCGAAGAGCGGCTGACGCGGGGGTTCACCTCGATCACGGCGTAATCGAAGCTGTTCGGATCGAGCGCGAACTGGCAGTTGCAGCCGCCCACGATGCCGATGGAGGAGATGATATCGAGGCTCGCGGAGCGCAGCATCTGAAACTCCTTGTCCGAGAGCGTCTGGCACGGCGCGACGACGATGGAATCGCCCGTATGCACGCCGACGGGGTCGAAGTTTTCCATGGAGCAGACGGCGATGACGTTCCCCGCCGCGTCCCGCATGGTCTCGAACTCGATCTCCTTCCAGCCGGAGATGCATTTTTCCACTAAGATCTGGGTGATGGGCGACAGATCGAGCCCCGCTTGGGCAATGACGCGCATTTCCGCGGGATTTTCCGCGATCCCGCCGCCGCTGCCGCCGAGGGTGAAGGCCGGACGCACGATGACGGGATAGCCGATCTTCTCCGCCGCGGCCATGGCCGCGGGAAGATCGACGGCGATCTCCGAGGGAACCACAGGCTGGCCGATGGCGCGCATGGCATCCCGGAACAGCTCCCGATCCTCCGCCCGGTCGATGGCCTCCGCGGGCGTTCCCAGCAGCCGCACGCCGTGCTGCTCGAGCCAGCCGTCCTTCGATAGCTGCATGGCGATGGTGAGCCCCGTCTGCCCGCCCAAGCCCGCCAGCAGGCTGTCCGGCTTTTCCTTCTCGATGATGCGGCGGACGGTATCGGCGGTGAGCGGCTCAAGATATATTTCGTCGGCCAGATGCTTGTCCGTCATAATGGTGGCGGGATTGGAGTTCACGAGGACGACGTTGACCCCCTCCTCGCGCAGCACCCGGCAGGCCTGCGCCCCGGCATAGTCGAACTCCGCCGCCTGCCCGATGACGATGGGGCCGGAGCCGATCACCAGCACCTTTTTTATGGATGTATCTCTCGGCATCAGTCCTCGCCTCCCATCATGGCAATGAATCGGTCGAACAAAAACCGCGTGTCCAGCGGGCCGGAGCAGGCCTCCGGGTGGAACTGGACAGAGAAGCACCGCTTCCCGGGGTACTCGACGCCCTCGCAGGTGCCGTCATTGGCGTTTTCAAAGATCACGCGCCCGATGCCGGCAAGGCTCTCGCTCACGACGGCATAGCCGTGGTTCTGGCTCGTGATATAGGTGCGCGTGCCGCCGAGCTCGCGCACGGGCTGGTTCACGCCCCGGTGGCCGTATTTGAGCTTCGTGGTCGTGCCGCCCATGGCGAGCGCCAGAAGCTGATGGCCGAGGCAGATGCCGAAGACGGGGAGCTTTCCCACAAGCTTTTTGAGCTGCTCGATGCAGTACACGTTCTCCTGCGGATCGCCGGGGCCGTTCGAGAGCATCAGCCCGTCCGGCGCGAGCGCCAGCACCGCCTCCGCCGGGGTATCATGGGGCAGCGCCGTCACCTCGCAGCCGCGCCGTTGCAGCTCGCGGAGGATGTTCCGCTTCGCGCCGTAGTCCATGAGCGCCACGCGGAATTTTGTATCCCCCTCCGCCGGATAGACGGCGGGCGTTTTCGTGCTGCATTCGGCCACCACGCCGGAAACGGCATATTCCCGCACGACGGTCAGATCGGCCGGGACGCTCCGGCAGAGGATCGCGTTCATCACGCCCTTTTCCCGCAGGATGCGCGTGAGCTGCCGGGTGTCGACGCCGTATATCCCGGGAACCCCCCGCTCCTTCAGAAACGCATCCAGATCGCCTTCACAGCGGAAATTGGACGGCGCGTCGCACCATTCCCGCACCACATAGCCCCGCACATGGCACTCCCCCTCGAAATCCGCGGGGATCACGCCGTAATTGCCGATGAGGGGATAGGTCTGGGTCACGATCTGCCCGGCATAGCTCTCATCGGTCAGCGTTTCGAGATAGCCGCACATACCCGTGGTGAACACCAGCTCCCCCACCGCATCGGTGTCCGCGCCGAAGGCTTTCCCTTCAAAAACGGTTCCGTCGCTCAGAACCAAGTATGCTTTTTCCATGCCTGTTCTCCTTGGCGGTACAGTAAAAATGCTTAAATTGCTTTATTATAACACGGTAATTCAATATAGAAAAGCGCTATTTCGCTGTTAAATAATAAATCAGCGGTTTTGCCGAAAAGCAAAACCGCTGATGGTATTCTTAGGTGCCAAGATCCGTAGAGGTATCTTCCTCTTCCGCCGGAACGGGCGTGGACTCGGGCGTGGATTGCGCGTCGGTGGGCGTATCTTCGTTCTGCGAGGGCGTGGTCGATTCGATGGGATCGGGGCCGAGGGTCTCCTCGGGCGTCGTCGTCTCCGCCGGGGTCTGCGTCTCCTCGGGCGTCGTCGATTCGATGGGCTGCGGGTCTGTCGGGCTTTCCGTCACGACAGGATCGGTAGCGCCGCCACCGCCGCCGGAATTATTCGGCGTGGCCGTCGGGTCGGGCGTGGCGTCCAGCCCCGCCGCCGCCGCGGGCGTGGAGGTCAGGATCAGGGTGCCGGTGTTCACCGGCGTCTCGGCTTCCTTCGCGGCCTTCGCCTGGAAGATCACGAGCGCCATGGCGTCCTTGCTGTCCTTCGCGGAGGTGAAGCGGATGGCCTGTCCGGCCTCCGTACCCTCGCCGGAAACGGCGGCCGCCATCTCCATCGCAGTGATATAGAAGGTATCGGAATCGATGCGGTAGTCCAGCGTGTGGATCTCCGTGCCGTCCGCGGGCTTCACGGATTCATACAGCCAGCGGGTGCGCACATCGTTGTCGTCCAGCACGACGTTTTCATTTTTCTCGTCCAGATTGAGGAATTTCTTCTGGCTGGCAAGGGCAAAGCGCATCGTGCCGTAATATTTCTCGGCGGGCGCGGCGGTAAAGAGCATACCCTCCACCACCGGCTCCTCGATGGAATACTTGCCGTCGGCGTCCTTCTTCACCTCGACCTTGACGGTCTTGAGGGTCTCGCCGTCATAATTGAGCAGCACCGTGGCCATGATCGGCTCATCGGCGTCCGCCGTATCGAAGAAGGTGATGCCCGTAGCGCCGGGATGGGGGTCGTCCACGAAAGCGATCACATACGCGCCGTCCTCAGACAGAGAATCGACCTGCACGAAAACGTCGGCCTGCACCTTGTCAAACTTGCCGTAATCGATGACATACGGCGTGGCGGTGGGCTCCGGCGTGACCGTCGGCTCCGGCGTAGCGGTGGGCTCCGGCGTAGGCGTCGGCTCCGGCGTGGAGCTGATGACTTGGAACGCGAAGGGAGAAAGGCTGTCCACTTGGAAGGAGACGGCGTTGTTCACGATGAGATAGGTGCCGATGAGCTCCCATGCGCCGTTCGTATAATGATACACGGAAAGCCCGTCCTCATCGGGGAAGCTCTTATCCGAAACGGTGATGATGAGGGGCATGTCCGCCGCGCGCTTGCCTGTCCACTCGATATCCAACAGCGTCAGGCGGGCGTCGGCATCCACCCCGTCCGGGCGCATCGTCCCCTGTGTGACGCTGATCTTATCGGATACGTCCTTGCCGCCTGCGTCCTGCGCGGCGACCTGCGTCGACAGCGTGCCCACCGTCTGCGCAGGCTTGGCGCCGGTGCGGCCGTTCAAAAATGTTTTGAAGCAGAGCACGCCCAAAACGGCGATCACCAATACCAAAGCAACGATCAAAACCCAAAGCTTCCAGTTGGAACCACGAGCTGAATGCATAATATCACGACCTTACAAAAGATTCTTGCTCATTATATACGAAGCCAATGAAAAATGCAACAAAAAAATTACGAAAAATTACAACTTTCTGGAAACGCTCCTCCCGCAACCCCGGAGCAAAGAAAATGTCGCTCCGCGTGAAATAATGCTTGACATCCCGAGGAGAAGCCGTTATAATCAAAAAGCTCGTGGCCGAGTAGTTCAGTCGGTTAGAACGCCGGCCTGTCACGCCGGAGGTCGAAGTCCCTTCTCGGTCGCCAGCTGCTGTAGCTCAGTCGGTAGAGCGCGTCATTGGTAATGACGAGGTCGGCGGTCCGAATCCGCCCAGCAGCTCCACCCGGAATCCCTGTGTTATCAAGGGGTTCCGGGTTTCTTTATTAATTTTCAACAAACCCGCAACACCTGCTTTGTGTGCGTGGTTTTTATTCGATATCGTTGTCCTCTGGCGCATACCTTCTGCTCCACTCTGTTTTCAAAAAACAAAGAGACACTTTTCCGAAGTGTATTCGGGAAAGTGTCTCTTGGATCCTTATAAAACCAAAACGCTGGGCAGAGAGGGTCAAAGAAGCCCGTAAATCAGCACGATGGCGACCCATGCTGTCAAGAGACCGATGATCCCCACCAGCCCGCCGGCCCGGAGATAGTCTTTGAAGCGATACCCGGCCACCTGCACCATGGTGATGGTGGTGGTCGCCACAGGCGTTGCCATGGCGAGAGCTGCGCCAAGGGTTACGAGGGCAGGCCACATCATATTGCTCAGCTCGGTCTTCACGTCCACGCAGCCCATGGTGATGACGATGACCGCGCCGGAAATGGCGATAAGCCCCAGATCCCAGCCGAAGGGCTGTATGATGAACAACACGACCGAGGCAATGAACACCGTCAGAGAGATGACGGCGTTTCGCTTGTTGAGGGGGATCTCCGCGATGGGCTTGCCGTCGTCCCGCGCCTCCTCGAAGTCGAACCACTTTACCGTCAGGTCATAGAGGAAGAACCAGTAGCACAGCGCCACGACGGCGAGGATGGAAAGAGAGACCGGCGCGGTGGTGAAGAAGGAAAACTGCTTCTGTCCGGTGATCTCCAAAACCTCGTTTGCCAGAAGCGGCGCGGTGCTGCCCGCGAGGGAGCCGGTACCGCCGATGAGCCCGCCCATGGCGAGGGGGAGGTACAGATGCTTCTTTTTGATCTTCCCGCCGGTGGACCGGGCGGTGGATGCGATGAAGGGCATGAACATGGCGACAAGAGCGGAATTGTTCGTGAACATGGAGATGATCCCCGCACTGAGGAACACCAGCACAAGGAACAGCTTTTCGCCTCGCCGGGTCATGTGCTGCAGGACATGCTCGAACTGGACGATGGCTCCGCTGTCGATGATGGCGTCGATGATGACGATCATGCCGAAGGTCAGCAGCACCGGCGTGCTACCGAAGTTTGAGAAGGCGTCGCCGGAGCTGAGGACCCCGGTGAACACCATGGCGAGCATCATACGCATCCCTTTTCTTTTCCGTTTTTGGGCTGCACTACCTGACCTTGTCTCTGCGTCGATCAATCTGGATCGTCATGCGGTTTCTCTCCGCTTCCGTAATAAGACCACGCTCAAACAGTGTATGATTAAAGTAGTGCAGCCAGATCGATTCGCTCAGCGCCTGCTTGCGCTGATCATTTGACGTCCTCGTCTTCATCCGGCACCACCTGATCGTATTATTGACTTTCCTGATCTGTTTCAGCCCGCCCGCGGCACAAGAAAGCGGAAAGCCCCGGCGGTTGACCCGCCGGGGCAAAAGGGTCGCGAGAGGTCATCCCCCCTGCTGCTTGTAAAGCGCCAAAAGCTCCATCACCGCCTGCGCGGTGCAGGGAGCGTAACCCGCGCCGTGCCCGGCAAAAACCGCAGCCATAGAGCCGGGGGTCATGCCGTCCAT
>CAJOIU010000013.1:43734-45184 GCA_905234855.1 uncultured Oscillospiraceae bacterium | reverse complement strand
GCCGTTCAAATCGATATTGCTGTAGGTGCTGTCGGCATCGTCAAGGGAGGTGACATACATATCCCCCGTGAGCTTGATGGTGGAGGATGCGTCCAGCGTAAGACTGACCGTACCGACCGAGGTCGAGACCGTCGTACCCGCCGCATTCGTGATATTTCCGTTCAAGCAGCCCGTAAAGCTGCTGGAATCGGTGAGCTTCATCGTCAGCGTCGAATCGGAGCCGACAAGGATCGCGCCGCTGAGCTTTTGGCCGGCAGCGTTCAGCGTGGCGATATTCGACCCGCCGCTCCAGCCGTCCGCGCAGACGGACAGCAGCACATTGGCGGCGTCGCTGTTTGTGATTTTAACGCCGCGGAGCGTGATGATCGCGTTCGTATTCGTCACATGGAACACATGCCCGCTCTTGCTCGTGAGGCTGCCGCCCGTCATGGTGAAATAGGAATTGCCGCTGTCTGCGTCGCCGGACATGGACTGATAGATCATGATGGAATCGAGAAACTTCGCGTTGCCGTTGCGCTGGATATTATTGACGGTAAAATCGCAGTTCTCGATGGTAATGGAGTTTTTGCCCTCGATGCAGACGCCCTCGGACCGATTGGATACCAGCGTCGCGTTTTTCACGGTAACGTCCGCCGTGGAATAAATGACCGGCGAGCCAAGCCCGTTTGCTGTATAAGTACCGCCGTCCACAACGACGGTGCCGCCGCCGCGGTCGGTGCGAATGGGCGCGGAGGATTGGCCGCTCGTGGTGATCTCCAGATCATAGGCATAGGTGACGCCGCCGCCGGTCGTCATGATGCCGCCGGAGCCGCCGCCGGTGGTGGTGATCTTCGTGTTGTAGATCTTGACCGTCGTGCCGTCGCCGGAAGCGCCGTTGCGGCCGCCGTTGCCGCCGTAGGAAAACACGCCGTTCGCGCCATTGGTGCTGGTGATCACGGTGCCGCCGTTGATCGTCGTGGTCGTGCCGCCCTTCACCATGATGGCGGAGTTTGTGCCGTAAAAGCTGGCGTTATCGCCGTTGACGCCGTCGCCGGTCTTCGTCGCCGTCGGGTTATTCAGCGTCACCGCGCCGCTGGTGTTGACAAGCAGCGCATTCTCGCTCGCTGTGGACGAGCTGTAGGTCTGTCCCGTCTGGGTCGTCGCGCTTGTGATCGTCGTCGCGCCCGACCACGACACGCTGCCGGAGCCGCCGGAGCCGCCACCGCCGCCGGGAGGCGCTTCCGGAGGCGCTGCCGCTGCCTCGTCGGTCACGGCGATCTCCTCCGCCTCGGCATAAGCGATATCTTCCTCCATTAGAGCGGGTTCTTCCGCGGCTTCCTCCACCGGGACGGGTTCTTCCGCCGCTTCCGCGGCTTCCTCCTCCACCGGGGCAGGCTCTTCCGCCGCTTCCGCGGCTTCCTCCTCCACCGGGGCAGGCTCTTCCGCCGCTTCCGCGGCTTCCTCCTCCACC
>CAJOIU010000013.1:0-43712 GCA_905234855.1 uncultured Oscillospiraceae bacterium | reverse complement strand
TCCCGCGGCTTCCTCCTCCACCGGGGCAGGCTCTTCCGCCGCTTCGATGGCCGCAGGCAGCGCCTCTGCCGCCGTTTCCTCCGCAGCCTCGCCGGACGCGAAGCCTCCCGCAGACAGCAGCGATGCCGCCATGCATATGAGCAGCAGGATACTGAGTGTTTTGCGGATCTGATGGGTCATGTTTCGCTCTCCTTTCAAATATTTCCGCCGGGGTTCTCCCGGTCGAACGGTATAATCATCCATTCGGTTCTCGTACCGGGTATTTAGGGGGAAGCAGGCATCGTCCCCCGGAAAGCGCGAACGACCCGATTCGCCAAGGATCGGGTCGTTTGAGCTGTGTTTCCTTACCCGTTTCCGCCCGCGCCGGACGCTTCGCCGGAGCCGTCTGAGGACGCGCCGCCCGCCGCAGCGGTGATGACGATATCGCCCGCCCAGCTTCCGCCGCCGGAAACGTCGACCGCCGCGCCGTTCACGGTGACGGCTCCGTTAAGGGTCGCCCCCGGCTCCACGGTGAGGGCGGTGATGTTCGACTGCTCCGTGACCGTCCAGACCGCGTTATCGGCCAGCGTGACGCTCGTGCCCCATACGGTGTCATAGCCGTCAAGATCGCGGATAAAATTCGCGCCGGAGTCGAGGTAATCGGCAAATTTCGCGTGCCATGTATCCACGGTGCCGGTGAAGATATCACCCGTGAGGCTCGCGTCGTCCGCCAGCGTGATGTCCATGGCGCGGTGATAGTCCTCATGGTTGATATTGCCGACAAGGGCGGTCGTACCGTCCGCCAGAACGTCGATGCCGATGGTATCCTTGATCTCCTCGTCCGCGCCGATCCAGTTGCCGTTCGCGTCGGCATTGAGCGCCGACTGAATGAGAACGCCCGTCCATGAATCGACCTGCGCATCCTCCAGATGGATGAAGGCGTTGTCGCTGCGGATGAGGATCGCCGCGCCCATGGTGTATTCGAGATAGGCGTAGTTCGCCTCGGTGGATTTTTCGAGCCAAGAGGCCTTATAGCCGCCGTCGGCGTAGTCCGCGGGCGCCAGCGCCTCATAAGTGCCGATGGTCGAGCCCTTAACGTAAAGGACGCCGGGCGCGTCGGAGATCCTCCCGCCGCCGTGCATCAGGTCGGGAACATGCAGCATGACCGCATTGCGGAAGCCCGCCACGGAGGACGGAACGCCCGCGGCGATATCGCTCTCCTCGGCGAAGGCCAGCGGATCGACCGCCGCCCGGACAGGCAGATTCGCCGCGCCGCTCGAAGCGCGGATCACGTTCGTATCCACCGCCGCGTCGTCGGTGTTGAGGACATACAATTCGCCGAAATTCGCAATGATCGCGCCGTATTCGGCGGATTCATACGTCGTGCCGTAGAGGAAATCCCTGCAGCGGCTGTCGGAATAGGAGCAGTAGCCGCCGAGCCGGGTGGCGGCATAGCTGTTGTAGGCCACCATATCGAGTCCCATGCCCACGGCGGAGTCGGTGGCCATGGCCGCCCAGCCGTCCACCACGACGCCCGTGCCGTAGTAATACGTTTCGCTCTCGCCGACGGAAAGCGCGGTACGGTTGGAGCCGCGAACCATGAGGCTCGTGGCGTGAGGCCACATGACCTCGGCGATATCGCTGCCCGTGTCGGATTCGAGATAGCTGTCCCGCAGCACCACCACGGTGTCGATATACGCGGAATCGTCCGAGCCGCTGTAGCGGTCGGAATCGCTGCCGGCGGTGACGATGCCGGTGCTGCCCGTAGCGTACACGCCATCGAGCTCCAGATACGCGCCGCCCCGCGCCATGGCCTGCGGCCCGGCGCTCGCGTCCATCTTCGAATCAAAGCTCTTGAAGCCCAGCTTCGCCTGCGCGGCGGGATAGATATCCAGCGCCGCCGCGTCGTAGTTCTTCCCGTCGCCGCCGAGCTTCACCGAGACCGCGCCTTCCGTGGCATCATCGCCCAGCACAGCGACAAGGCCCGCGTTCTCGCCCCGGAAATCGAACCCGGAAGCTCCTGCCGCGGTCATCTCGCCGGAAAGGGTGTATTCCGCCTCGCCGTCCTCTGCCGCGCCGTCCGCCGAAACGGTATAGGCAAACACGGCGGAGGCTCCGCCACTCGGTCCGCCCGAAGCGCCGCCGGAGGCCTCGCCCGAGGCGGCCGCCGTTACGCTCAAGCCGAGGCACAAACACAGACAAAGCAGCAGAACAAATAGCTTTCTTTTCATGTCCCTTCTCCCCTTTTCTCATTGATCTGCAGGTAAATATAAACACATTATAATACAGCGTCAAACAATACACAAGCTGTTTTTGTGCGAAATCCCATGCAGAAAGTTTGACAAAGGTCTTTCATTTGGCCGGTGCGTTTGATATAATAAGTTGACATGATTGTTAAGCTTTTTCGGTTGCTGACAGCATAATGCCGAAGATAAGCTTCCAAATAATACCATATATAGATAGAGGGGGACAAAAACCAATGATATCTCACGGAAAAGAGATCAAGCTCTTCGCGGGCAATTCCAATCCCGCGCTGGCGCAGGGCATCAGCGACAGTCTGGGCATCCCGCTCGGCAACGCGGTCTGCACCCAGTTTGCCGACGGTGAATGCTCCGTTTCGGTGTACGAACCCGTTCGCGGCACGGACGTTTTCCTGCTCCAGTCCACCTGCGGCCCGGTAAACGACAACCTCATGGAACTGCTCGTCATGATCGACGCCATGCGCCGCGCCTCAGCCGGACGCATCACCGCCGTGATCCCATATTTCGGCTATGCCCGGCAGGATCGCAAGGCAAAGAGCCGTGATCCCATTTCCGCCAAGCTCGTAGCAAATCTCATCACCCATGCCGGGGCCGACCGCGTCCTCACGATGGACCTCCACGCCTCGCAGATCCAAGGCTTCTTCGATATCCCCGTTGACCATATGCTGGGCGGCAAGCTTTTTGCCGATCATTACCTCGAGCGCTTCGGCGCGAACAACGAGGAGCTGATCGTGGCGTCCCCCGACGTGGGCAGTGTCGCCCGCGCCCGCAGCTTCGCCATGAAGCTCGGCACCGGACTTGCCATCGTGGATAAGCGCCGTGAGCGCGCCAACCAGTCCGAGGTCATGAACCTCATCGGCAACGTTGAGGGCAAGAATGTGATCATCCTCGACGATATGGTGGACACCGCCGGTTCTCTTTGCGGCGCAGCCAAGGCTATCAAGGAGATCGGCGGCGCGAACAAGGTCTATGCCTGCGCCACCCACGGCGTCCTCTCCGGCCCGGCGCTGGAGCGCGTGGAAGAGAGTGTTCTGGAGGAACTGCTTCTGCTGGACACCATCCCCTATCCGAAGGATCGCCCACAGGTGGAAAAGATCCGCTATCTCTCCGTTGCGCCGCTGTTCGCCCGCGCCATCGAGCGCATCTATAACGACGAGTCGATGGCCGACCTCTTCAATTGATGTTCCGCCGATCCGCCGGACTCCAATGGCTCGTCGTCTTTCTGGGCAATCCCGGCCCGAAATACGCCGGCACACGCCATAACGCCGGTTTTCTCGCCGCCGAGGCGCTGGCCAAGGCCGAGGGCGTTTCCGCCAACCGGCTGCGCTTCCACGCGCTCACCGGCAAATGGGAGCTGCCGGACGGGCAGACCGCGCTTGTCATGAGGCCTCAGACCTACATGAACGAATCCGGCCAGGCCGTGGGCGAAGCGGCGCGCTTCTATAAGACCCCGCCCGAGCGCGTGCTGGTGGTTTCGGACGATATCTCCCTGCCCTGCGGCAGCCTTCGCATACGCACCAAGGGCTCCGCCGGCGGGCACAACGGACTCAAAAGCATCATCTCGCATCTGGGGACGGACGCCTTCCCCCGGATCAGGATCGGCGTCGGCGCGCCCCCTGACCGCGGGCAGGAGCAGATCGACTGGGTGCTGAGCGTTCCCCGGAACCAAGACTGGGAGGATTTCTCCGCCGCCTGCGCCCAAGCGGCAGACGCCGTCAGGGAATATATCCTGCATGGCCCGGAAGAGGCCATGGGAAAATACAACAAAAAACACCATTCGTAACCGCAACCCCGGATGATTCACAAAGAGGAGGCTCCCCGATGAAAAAAGAATGTATTGCCATGCTGCTGGCAGGCGGGCAGGGTTCCCGGCTCTACGCCCTCACCGCCAACGTGGCAAAGCCCAACATGCCCTTCGGCGGGAAATACCGCATCATCGACTTCCCGCTCTCCAACTGCGTCAACTCCGGCATCGACACGGTGGGCGTGCTGACCCAGTACCGCCCCATGAAGCTCAATTCCTATGTCGGCAGCGGACAGGCGTGGGATCTCGACGGCGACGACGGCGGCGTTTTCATTCTGCCGCCTTATATGTCCGCCGGGGAGAAAGGCAACTGGTTCTCCGGCACCGCCAACGCCATCTATCAGAATCTGGATTTCATCGACGAATGGGATCCGGAATACGTCCTCATCCTCTCCGGCGACCACATCTATAAGATGGACTATGCCAAGATGCTGCAGGAGCATAAGGAAAAAGGCGCCGCCTGCACCATCGCCGTCATCCAAGTAAGTCTGGCGGAGGCGAGCCGCTTCGGCATGATGAACTTGGGCGAGGACGGCTATATCTGCGAGTTTGAGGAAAAGCCCAAGCATCCCAAGAGCGATCTGGCCTCCATGGGCATCTACATCTTCACATGGAAGACCCTCCGGCAGGCGCTCATTGACGACGATGCCGACCCGAACAGCCAATACGATTTCGGCAAAAACATCATCCCCCGGCTCCTGAACGCCGGTGAAAAGCTCTGGCCTTACCGCTTTGAGGGCTATTGGCGTGACGTGGGCACAATCTCCAGTCTCTGGGACGCCAACATGGATATGCTGACGCCGGAGCTCATCGGCCTCTATGACCCCGCATGGCCGATCCTCAGCCGCAGTCCGATCCGCCCGCCGCAGGTCATCGGCTCGGAGGCGGATATCAAGCACTCCATCGTGACGGAGGGCTGCATCGTGGAGGGCAGCGTGTTCAACAGCGTCCTCTCGAACCAAGTAACGGTGGAGAAGGGCGCTACCGTGGAATACAGCGTGCTGATGCCCGGCGCGGTGGTGGAGGAAGGCGCGGAGGTGCGCTTTGCCATCGTGGGCGAAAACGCCCGGGTATGCCGCGGCGCGAAGCTCGGCACGGTGCCGGACGGAACGGAAGAGTGGGGCGTAGCCACCTGCGGCCCCGATATCACCATTGGCGCGGGAGCGGTCGTCGGGCCGAACGCGATGCTCTATAACGATGTGGAGGGCTCGAAATGAAAAACGATCTTCACGGCATCCTTTACACGCTGCGCGCGGAGCCGGAGCTTCGCGACCTTGTCATGCACCGCAACAGCGCGTCGATCCCCTTCGGCGGACGTTACCGCCTGATCGACTTCGCGCTTTCCTCCATGGTTAACGCCGGCGCCCGGGATGTGGGCGTCATCATGGAGCGGGACTATCAAAGCCTGCTCGATCACCTGTCGAACGGCAAGGATTGGGGGCTTTCCCGGCGCAACGGCGGTCTGCGTCTGCTGCCGCCCTTCGGTCTGCCCGAAGCCCATGCCGGCAGCTTCAGCGGCTGCATGGAGGCGCTTTTGAGCGTCAAATCCTATATCGAGGAGATCCCCCATGAGGACATCGTCCTCTCCACCGGCGATTATGTCGGCAATGTCGATCTCTCCGCGGCGGCGGAGCAGCATCGCAGCTCCGGCGCGGAGATCACCGCCGTCTGCGTCGATCAGACGGCCTCCGTCCCCCACCACCGCTATCTCCCGGACGGGGACGGCTTCTCCACGCGGCTGTGCTATTCCGACGGACGGATGACGGACGGCCTCGGCTGCACGGAGATCTATATCCTGAAGAAGCATCTTCTTCTCTCCCTCATGGCGTATTGCGGCGACGGCGGCTTCCGTCACTTCCACCGGGACGCCATGGAGCATTATCTCGCCGAAGGCGGCAAGGTCGGCATCTATATCCATGAAGGATATTTCCGCCGCATCCGTACCTCGCAGGACTATTACAAGGCCAGCATGGAAATGCTGCGGAAGGACGTTATGGCGCAGTTTTTCCCCGAGGATCGCCCGATCCGCACCAAGGACCGCGCCGAGGTCAGCACCTACTACAGCGACGCGGCCAAGGTGACGAACTGTCTGGTGGCGGACGGCTGCTATGTGGAGGGCGAGCTCAAAAACTGCGTCCTTTTCCGCGGTGTCAAGATCGAGAAGGGCGCGAAGCTCGAAAACTGCGTTATCCTGCAGGATACCGTCGTACAGGCAGGCGCGCAGCTCAAATGCGTCATCACCGATAAGGATTCCGTCATCACCCCCGGATGCTTCCTTGCCGGGACGGAGCGTCTGCCCATTCTCGTTCCGAAGGGCAGCACCGTATAATAGAGCAGAAAGTAAAAAGAGGAGCCGTTTTTTATATGTCAGAAATCACAGCAAACGAACTCTACGCAGCCATCGAGGATAAGCTTTGCGCCCGTTTCGGCGTGACCGGCAGACGCGCCACCGACGCGCAGGTATTTCAGGCCTCCGCCATGGTCATCCGCGAGATCATGAGCCGCGTGCAGGCCGTGCAGAACGAAACCGCGCCCCAGCGGCAGGTACATTACCTTTCCATGGAGTTTCTGCTGGGCAGGAGCCTCATGAAGAACGCCTATAACCTCGGCGTTTGGAACGAGCTTGCCGAAGCCTTGACCCTTATGGGACGCGATCCCTCCGATATCTTCGAGGCCGAGCCGGATGCCGGCCTCGGAAACGGCGGCCTCGGCCGTCTCGCCGCCTGCTATTCCGACAGCATGGCCACGCTGAAGATCCCCGCCATGGGCTATTCCATCTGCTATGAGCTGGGTCTTTTCAAGCAGGTCATCGAAAACGGATGCCAGAAGGAAACGGCGGACGACTGGCGCCTTGGCGCAGCCGGCTGGCTGATCCCTCGGGATGAGGATACCTGCGAGGTGCGCTTCGGCGGTCATGTCGAGGAGGAATGGGACTATACCGGCACCTGCCGCACCCGTCAGACGGGCTATACGAGCGTGCTGGCCGTACCCCGGGATATGCTGATCGCCGGCTACGGCGCCGAGCGCATCAACACCCTGCGTCTGTGGGAGGCGCATTCCCCCGAGAATCTCGATATGTACCTCTTCTCCGGCGGCCAGTATGTGCAGGCCATGGAGCACCGCACGATGGCGGAGGTCATCACGAAGGTTCTCTATCCCGCGGACGACCATCCGCAGGGCAAGGAGCTGCGCCTCAAGCAGCAGTATTTCTTCGTGTCCGCCACTGCGCAGGACATCGTGAAGAAGCACCGGGCGGCGTGGGGCGACGTACGCTCCTTTGCGGAGCATCATGTGCTGCAGATCAACGACACCCACCCCACCCTCATCATCCCCGAGCTGATGCGTATTTTCATGGACGAGGACGGCCTCGGCTGGGACGAGGCGTTCTCCATTGTCCGCGCCAGCGTCGCCTATACGAACCACACCGTCATGTCCGAGGCGCTGGAAAAGTGGCCGCAGGGTCTCGTCCAGTCGCTGCTGCCCCGCATCTGGCAGATCATCCGGGAGTTCAATATCCGCTGGGGCGCCTTCCTGCGGGAGCATTTCCACGGCGACGACAGCCGCGTGGAGCGGTGCCTCATCCTCTCCGGCGGGAGCGTGCATATGGCCAATCTCTGTCAGGCCGTCTGCTTCAAGATAAACGGCGTATCGAAGCTCCACGGTGAGATCCTCCGCAGTGATCTCTTCCGCGACGTATGCTCCCTGCGCCCGGATCGCTATACCTTCGTCACAAACGGCATCGATCACCGCCGCTGGCTCGAGCAGGTGAACCCCGCGCTTGCCGGCCTCGTGAACGACCTTATCGGCGATGGGTGGCGCACCCGTCCCGAGGAACTGCGCAGCCTGCGCCGGTTTGAGAACGACGGCGCCGTACTGGATCGGCTCAACGAGATCAAGCTGCAGAACAAACGCGCTTTCGCCGCTTGGCTGAAAAACGCGCAGGGCGCGGCGCTGGACGCCGACGCCGTGATGGACGCGCAGGTGAAACGGCTGCACGAGTATAAGCGCCAGCTTCTGAACGCCATGCTCATCGCAAGCCTGCAGCAGCGGCTGCACGACGATCCGAACGCCGTGTTCCTGCCGCGCACCTTCGTGTTTGCTGCAAAGGCCGCGGGGGGCTATGTGACCGCCAAGCGCATCATCGAGCTTATAAACTCTCTCGCGGCGGACATCAACGCCGACCCTGCCTGCAAGGGGAAGCTGCAGGTCTTCTTCGCGGAAAACTATCGGGTCTCCATGGCAGAGACGCTGATGCCCGCGGCACAGATCTCGCAGCAGATCTCCACCGCCGGCAAGGAGGCCAGCGGCACCGGCAATATGAAGCTCATGATGAACGGCGCGATCACCATCGGCACGCTCGACGGCGCAAACGTGGAAATGTACGAGCGCTTGGGCGACGATAATATGTTCCTGTTCGGCTTGCGCGCCTCGCAGGTGGAGGATCTGCGTCCCCATTACCAGCCCCGCTCCTACTACGACTCCGACCCCGTCACCCACGCCGTGCTGGATCGCTTCAGCGCGGGCTTTGCGGACGGCAAGAGCTATCACGACCTTGTGAGCGGCCTGCTCTTCGGCGGCGACCCCTATATGCTGCTGGCGGATTTCGCTGATTTCCGCCGCGCCCACGAGGAGCTTTACCGCACCATGGCCGATCCCCGGGCGGCCGCCCGCATCTCTCTTGTGAATATCGCGGAATCCGGCGTTTTCGCCGCTGACCGCGCGATTCAGGAATATGCAGATAACATCTGGCACATATGAAAGGAGAAACAGCATGAAGAAAACCGGCAAGCTTCTGGCGATCCTCATGGTCCTCTGTCTGGCGCTGAGCCTGACGGCGTTCGCCTCCGGCGAGGCCTCCGGCAGCGAGACGGTCATGAGCATGAACGCCAGCGCGGAGGCAGGCGTCACCGCCTATCAGATCACGGCGGACGGTCTGACCGAAACCAAAACCGACGGCGTTGCCGTCACCGGCGGCACGATCACCGATACCGCCGCGGACGGCATCACGATGGAGATCACCGATTTCTCCGCCACCGGCTTTAAGGTGACAGGCGGCGAATACACCATCTCAAACGCCAACATCACGAAATCCGTCACGGCTCCTGTGGACGCGAACGCCGCAGGCGGCAGCATCGCCGCCGTAACGGACGGCCTGCTCACCATCAAGGATTCGACCCTCATCAACGCCGGAAAAGGCGGCCGCAACGGCAACTATACCGTCGACTGCGAGCGCACCGGCACCATGGTGGTCATCGATTCCACCATCGCCCAGACCGGCTTCACCGGCGATCCCAACGGCTACAGCGCCGATATCGCCGATCCCCCCTCGAACCTCGGTCTTCTGATCTCCGGCTATGCCCGCGCCAATATGTCCGTCGGCACGTCGAAGACCTATTACTACGGCAGCACCGTCGTGACCGAGGGCTGGGCCGCCATGTCCACCGACTCCGCCCAGAACGGCTTCACCTTCTACAGCTACGACTCCAACGCTATCGCCGCCTACGGCGGCTACGGCACCTATGCCGACACCTCCTGCGTGGACTGGTTCTATGCCAGCCGTCTCTACAGCGCCGAGGTGGGCGCCATCATCTCCAACAACGGCGAGATCCATATGCGCAGCGGCGCGGCGGCGGACGCGGACGTGCTGGCCTATCTCCCCGCGGATTATGAGAACACCGAGCAGTACGGCGAAGGCCGCTCCCTCGTGAAGGCCGGCCGCAACGACTTCCAGCTCCACTCCCCGGATATGGGCGGCGGCGGCGCGCGCGGCGACTTCGTGGCCGTGATCGATCTCGAGGATACCGACCTCATCACCACCGCGGAACTGGACGCCAATAACTCCCTCATCGACTGGAGCGTGGATTACGGTCCCGCCGTGGCGGAGTATATCGACCTTATCAAGGGCGCGAACATCTTGGTGAAATCCACCGGCGCGGATATCGACCTCAAGAACGTCACCGCGGAAAGCTCCTCCGGCGTACTGCTCATGACGGCGCTGAACTCCGACTCCATGAGCCGCTATGCGAAGGCCACCGACGATATGAGCGAGAAGTTCGTCACCATGACGGTCACCGACAGCGCCATCGCCGGCGATGTGGATCACTACGACTATCAGCGCAACACCGCCGTGGAGCTCGTGAACTCCACTTGGGACGGTGCTTACGTCACCATCGACAAGGCCGCGTGGGACGCCATGTGGTCCGACGCCGCCAAGGCCGACGGCTACTGCTACTGGATCCTCGATACCGAGAAATATTTCGACGGCGAGGGCACCCTCTCCACCATGAGCGTCGACGGCTCCTCTGTCTGGAACGTCACCGCGAACTCCAACCTCGACAAGCTGACCGTGGAGCAGGGCGGCGTCGTGAACGGCGTCGTTATCGTGAACGGCGATGTGACCGACGTTTCCGCCGGCGGTGTCTGGGAGGGCGAGATCATCGTCACCCCCGCCGTCACCGCCGAGGCCGAATCGGTCGCCGTGGCGGACGAGGCCATGGGCGATATGCCCGCGGGCTTCGACGCCAGCATGAACGCCGGACTGGACGCCTCCAGCTACCCCCACTTTGACGAGTACCGCGACTATGTGGCGGGCTATATCGCTGCCGACGACTTTATGTCCAGCACCCCGGCCATGGAGGATACCTATACCGCCGCCAGCCCTTACATTGCCCCGTTCATCGACATTAATCCCGTCATCGGAGCGATGGATTATCCCGACTGGATGGCAGCGAATCACCCCGGCGAAGCTTTCCCGGCTGCGTAACCACCTATAAGCCTCAACTGACCCGACCGCCCGAAAGGCGGCCGGGCCTTTTCATCGCCGTTTTGTACAATCTAATCACAATCTACGATTCCTTTGGCCGGTTTTGCTGCAATCTGCCGAAATGACCGCCGCAGCTTGACTTTTCACGCTCGAAGGAGTAAAATGTCCTTGGTGTTAGATGATACTAACGCCTATTCTTTGACTCATTAATTAGTTATATCTAATATATTTTAGGTTTTTCTAATCCAGTTTAGATACTTCTAACAACAGCCACAGGAGGGATCGCTTATGCCGCTAACCTTGCTCAAGCCCGGCGAAAGCAGCCTGATCACCCGCGTCGGCGGCAGCGCAGAAACGCGCCAGTTCCTCGAGAATCTCGGCTTTGTCGTCGGCACGCCGGTCACCGTCGTTTCGGAGCTGAACGGAAACATCATCGTCATCATCAAGGAGACCCGTGTGGCGATCAGCCGCGAGATGGCGGTCAAGATCGCCGTTTGACAATTCCTTTTGTTATACCTTTTTTGGCATATATCATTCTGGAGAAGGGAGAAAGACACATGACATTGCGAGAAGCTAAGGTCGGCCAGACCGTCCGCGTTCTGAAGCTCCATGGCGAAGGACCCGTGAAGCGCCGCATCATGGATATGGGCATCACCAAGGGTCAGCAGATCTATGTCCGCAAGGTGGCGCCGCTGGGCGATCCCATTGAGATCACCACCCGCAACTATGAGCTCAGCGTCCGCAAGGCCGACTGCGAAATGATCGAAGTCGAGCTCATCCCCTAAAAGTCTCAAAAGTCTCAATAGGATCGAGTATTTAAGTCAAAGCGCCCGCCGATCCGGCGCAGTCAACGGTGCGTGATTCCGCACAGAAAGAAGACAGCTTATGGAAGACAAGAAAATCACCATTGCTCTTGCCGGCAACCCCAACTGCGGCAAGACGACGCTATTCAACGCCCTGACCGGCTCCAACCAATTCGTCGGCAACTGGCCAGGCGTCACCGTGGAGGAAAAGCACGGCAAGCTCAAGGGCTATAAGGACGTGACCATCGCCGACCTGCCCGGTATCTACTCCCTCTCCCCCTATACGCTGGAGGAGGTCGTTTCCCGGAATTATCTCACGCAGGAACGTCCCGACGCGATCCTGAACATCGTGGACGGCACGAACCTTGAGCGCAACCTCTACCTCACCACCCAGCTCGTGGAGCTGGGCATCCCCGTGCTCGTAGCCGTCAACATGATGGACGTCGTGAACAAATCCGGCGACAAGATCAACATCAAAGCCCTCTCGAAGGCGCTGGACTGCGAGGTTGTGGAGATCTCCGCCCTGAAGGGCACCGGCATCAAGGAGGCGGCCGACCGCGCCGTGGCGCTTGCAAAGAGCGGCGTGAAGCCCGTGCCGCAGCACCGCTTCGCCGGCAGCGTGGAGCATGCCATTGCCCATATCGAGGAGGTAGCCGTCCACGGTCTGCCCGAGGAGCAGCAGCGCTGGTACGCCATCAAGCTCTTCGAGCGGGACGAAAAGGTGGCTGAGCAGCTCGGCCTCGACAAGACCGCGCTCGACCATATCGAGGGCGATATCCACGCCTGCGAGAAAGAGCTGGACGACGACGCGGAGTCCATCATCACCTCCCAGCGCTACGACTACATCACCTCCATCATCGACGGCTGCCTCGCCCGCGCGGGCAAGGGCAAGCTCTCGACTTCCGACAAGATCGACCGCATCGTGACGAACCGCATCCTTGCGCTGCCGATCTTTGTCGTCGTCATGTGGGCGGTCTACTGGATCGCCATGGGCCCCTTCGGCAGCTTCCTCACCGACTGGACGAACGATGTCCTCGGCGGTGAATGGCTCACCGAGGGCTCCCGTGCCGTGATGGAAAGCCTCGGCGCGGCAGGCTGGCTGACTGGCCTTGTGGCCGACGGCATCTTCGCCGGCGTCGGCGCCGTGCTCGGCTTCGTCCCGCAGATGCTCGTGCTGTTCCTGCTCCTTGCCATCTTGGAGGACTGCGGCTATATGGCGCGCATCGCGTTCATCATGGATCGTATCTTCCGCCGCTTCGGCCTTTCGGGCAAGTCCTTCATCCCGATGCTCATCGGCACCGGCTGCGGCGTGCCGGGCGTCATGGCCTCGCGCACCATCGAAAACGAGCGCGACCGGCGCATGACCATCATGACCACCTGCTTCATCCCCTGCGGCGCAAAAATGCCCATCATCGGCCTCATCGCCGGCGCACTGTTCGGCGGCAGCGGCTTTATTGCCACCTCGGCCTACTTCATCGGCGTGGCCGCCATCATCATCTCCGGCGTCATGCTGAAGAAGACCAAGATGTTCGCGGGCGATCCGGCTCCCTTCGTCATGGAACTGCCCGCCTATCACGCCCCCACCGCGGGCAACGTCCTGCGCAGCATGTGGGAGCGCGGCTGGTCTTTCATCAAGAAGGCCGGCACCGTCATCCTGCTGTCCTCCATCGTGATCTGGGCGCTTTCGAGCCTTGGCTCCGTGAACGGCCGCTTCGGCATGGTGGACGATCTCTATGAGGACGATGCGCTCGTCACCGAGGAATACGTCGAGACCGTGGCCAACCGCATGGGCATCCCGGCGGAAGAGGTCACCCCCATGGACGACTCCATCCTCGCGGGCGTGGGCAACTTCGTCTCCCCGATCTTTAAGCCTCTCGGCTTCGGAAGCTGGAAGCCCACTGTCGCCACCGTTACCGGTCTTGTGGCGAAGGAAGAGGTCGTCGGCACCTTCGGTGTCCTCTATAACTACGACGATCAGGACGGTGAGGCGGAGCTCAGCGAAGAGGGCGATGAGATCTGGGATCGCGTCGCCGACGATTTCGGCAGCTTCTCCGGCGGTCACGGCAAGCTCTCCGCGTTCGCGTTCATGATCTTCAACCTGCTGTGCGCGCCGTGCTTTGCGGCCATGGGCGCCATCAAGCGCGAGATGAACAGCCCCAAGTGGACGTGGTTCGCCATCGGCTATATGTGCGTGTTCGCCTATGCCATAGCGCTGATCGTGAACCAGTTCGGCCTCCTGTTCACCGGCGCAGCGAACATCTTCGGCCTCATCGTCGCCATCGTTCTGCTGGCCTTCATCGTTTACATGCTCTTTATCAAGAAATATAAGGAGGCCGACCGGCTGACCGTCAAGTGATCCGATCGGGAAGCGGCGCTTCCCGCGCCTCCTGAGCACCGTGTATCTTATGGGAGGGATCCTTATGCTGTCATGGCTCGCCGCGAACGCGGCAACCATTCTGATCTCCGCCTTCCTCCTCGCCTTGATCGTTCTGATCGTCCGCGGCCTTGTCCGGGGCAGGATCAAGACCTGCGACGAGTGCGGAAGCGGATGCGGCGGCTGCAGCGCCTGCAAGTTCAGCGAAAGCTGCCGCGGAAACTGAATCAATGGGAGCAGTCCGAAACGGGCTGCTCCCCTTTTTTTTGCCGTTTCCCCTGCAAAAAATCGCCGGGACTGAATAATTTCCTTCAGCGACAGACTGCGCCCGGTTTCGCTCCAGAAATGCCGCATTCTTATAAGGCACCGTTCGGAAAAGGGGGGACTGTCATGCGGAAGCTTATCTTTTTTCTGCTGCTCATGCTGCTGCTTGGCATCGTGACCGCCCGTGCCCTTCTGCCCGAGCCGACGCAGGCCGTGATGGCCGATCCCCACAGCTATGGCTATAACATTCTCGATATCAGTCTCTCCCTCGTGCCAGAGACCGCCGGAAGCGCGATCCTCGCGGATATGAACGGCTACTTCCTATTTCGCACCCCCACCGCCAAGAATGAATGGACGGGCGCGCTGCGGGGCAAAAATCTGATCCTCATTTGTGCGGACGCTTGGCAGACGCCCGCGAAGCCCGACCGGCACACAGATCCGGCGCTCTGCCGCCTGCGCAGTGGCGGAGCGGATATTTCCCTCGTCTATCGACCGGATTGGTATCAGGGCATGGCCGGGCGGGAATTTGCGCTGCTCACCGGCCTTGTCCCCACCAAGGTGAACGGCGCCGCCTCCCTCCTGTGGACGGCCGAGCAGGACATCTATCTGCCCTATACCCCTGCGCGGTGCTTGGCACAGGAGGGCTATACCGGCTTCGCCTATATCACCGATCCGACCCATACCGCCGCCTATGAGGCCATGGGCTTTCAAAATGTGTTCGTCACCGAGACAGCCGCGCTCGAAACACTGGAAGCCACCCTGCCTGCGCTTCTGGACAGGAATCGCTTTTTCGCCTTCTATCTTTGGCCGGACGCAGAGGGCGCGGAGGCGCTCGCGTATCTTCTCGAAACACTCCGCGAGGCGCGTATGCTCGACGCAACGGCGATCTGTCTTCTGACGGCGGACGCCGACGGACAGCGAGCTCAGCTATATCTATATAATTCCGCCGTTGCGGACGCTGCCTCCGATAAGCCATGCTCGGAGCTGGATATCACGCCGACGCTGCTGAATCTCTTCGGCGTGGAATACGACTCCCGCTTTCTCTCCGGCCGGGATGTTTTTGCCGAAAACGATGTACCCGGCCGTGTGCGTGCCGTCACGCCCCTCGTGAGCCTTTACGGCAGCGCCTATTCCGACTGGGTCACGGACGCGGGCAGCTATAACGCCGCCGGGAGCATTTTCCGCCAGACCCGGGACTGCTTTGCCGACAGCTCGGAGATCACCGCCTATGTCCGCGACGTTTCGCAGCTCGTGTATGATCGGTACACTTACGCCCGCAAGGTCATGGAAAACAACTATTTCGCCGTGGTGTTCGGCGCCGAGGCGCAGTTGCAATAGCGCGGAAAATGGTCTATAATGGGGAAAACCCCACGGAGGCGATCCCCATGAAAAAGCGTGTCATTGCTCTCATCGTTCTCATCTTCATCGTGCTGCTGGAGGCGATCCTTCTGGCGCATTGCTCGCGCCAGCGGGCGCAGGAGGCCGCCGCCCCCAAGGAGCCGCAGGCCACCCAGTCGCCGGAGCTCCATATCGTGACCCCCGCCCCGGAGCAGCCGGCGGAGCTCACCCCCTCCCCCGCGCCTGCACCTACGGCCGAGCCGACGCCTACCCCCGCGCCGTCTCCCACGCCCACCGCAGAGCCAACGCCGTCTCCTACGCCGGAGCCTACCGCCACCCCGTCTTATGGCACCGTCATCGCGCAGGGAACCTTTTCCTCGGATACCGGCACCGCCATGAATATGAACATCGAATGGGTCGCCTATGACAACGGCAGCGGCAATGCCGTCATCGCCGTCACCGGCACCGTCACCTCCTATAGCCTCCAGCTCACGGATATCTGGCAGGGCGCGCAGATCGAATTTGCGGAGTATTCCGCCGCCGCCGACACCCGCAGCATCTTCCTTGAAGGCGACGACCGAGTGGAAAGCCCCCTGTTTTACACGACCCTCACCGTACCCCGCGGCACCGCCGGCGATATGACCGTCACATGGCGCTACGGCGGCAGCTACAGCGGCGTCACCCTCGACACCGTCACCGCCACGGGCTATGTGCAGGGGTAAACTAAAAATGCGCAACAAAAAATCGGGAACGGATACGCGATCCGTTCCCGATTCATTTATAGATCAATCGATGCCGCCGAAGCCCCCGGGAGGCTCTTCGCCCGGAGCAAGATCAGCGGGAGGGGGAGGAGGCATGGAGCCGTCGGGCATATTGGAGGCTTCGCCGGAGGCGTCGCCGCCGTCCGCCGCGGGAACGGCAGCTGTTTCACCGGAGGGCTCGCCGGAAGCGGCGTCTTCCGCGAAGGGGTTCTCCACAGCGTAATCCTCCCAGACGGGGACTTCGCCCGCGCCGGAAGCGTCCACGGTGGTCTCCAGCGCGCCGACGGTCACGGTGAACGCGCCGTCGCCCGCCAGCACCTTGCCGCTCTCGTCAACGATCTTCGCATTCTCCACCGCGCCCTCGAGATAGAGAGTGCCGGTGATGACAGAGTCGCCGGTCACAGTCCAGACGGAGTCGGCATCGATATAGACGTTCGCGATGCCGTCGCCGGAGTTGCCGCCGTTGAAGCTGTCGTCGCAGTTCATAGCGCCCTCAAGGGAGCTGCCCTCCAGCATATAGAAATCGAGGTTCGAGATGGTGTCGTACACCACGTCGCCGGGCATGACCTGCTCCACCGCCGTGAAGATGCAGTTTGCGCCGTTCGCGCCCGCGCGGCCCCATGTACGGGAGCTGGAGTTGCCGGTCACCTGCAGGAAGTAAGTGGTATCCTCATTGCGGGTGATGTCCACGTCCTTGAAGGTGATATAGCTGGAGGTGTTGGTATTATAGAGGATGGGGCCGGCATGGGTGGTCAGCTCGCCGCCGACCATCTCAAAGTGGGAGGTGCCGACATCCGCGTCGCCGGACATGGACTGGTAGACGATGATGTTCCAGACCTTGTTGTCGTTGATGGAGTTCGCGATCATGTCACCCTCGAGCTCGCAGTCGAACAGGCGGATGGTGTTCTTGCCCTCAATGGCCACGGCCTCGGAGCCGCCGGTATAGAGGTAAGCGTCGTGGATCGAGATATCGGCCGTGACATACACAGCGCCGGTGCCGCCGTTCGTGACGTAACGGCCGCCGTCGATGACCATAAGGCCGCCGCCGCGGTCGGAGCGGATCGCCGCCGCCGCCATGCCGGCCTGCGTCTCAACATTGCAGTCCCACGCATACAGCGTGCCGCCGCCCGCTACATGGAGGCCGCCCGCAGAACCCTGCGTGGTGCTTATATCGGCATTCGAAACATACGCAACGCCGTCCTTATAGGCGAAAACGCCCGCGCCGCCGGAAACAGTGGAGTCGATGTCCACATTCTCGACATACATCTCGCCGTCGGAAACGAACAGCGTCGCGCCGACGCCGTAGAAGCTTGCCGAGTCGCCGCCGCCGCCGGTTCCGCCGTTCACGAAGCTGGAATTGCTGATCTTGGCGGTCGCGCCGTCGAATACATGGATAATGTTCTCATCGCCGTTCACGGACTCCATCGCAACGCCGTCGAGATCGGTGTCTTCGGTGATCTCCAGCACCGCGTCGTAGGAATCGGGCTCAGACGAACCGCCGCCCCCGGGCATTCCCATGCCGCCGGAGCCGCCGCCGGACGCCTCGCCGGAGGCGAAGGCGCTCAGGGATAGAACCATGCACAGCGCGATCACAAGCGCAAGGATCTTACTGGTCTGTTTCATGTGCTTTCCTCCAATAATCTGTTTTGGGTTTCCCCTTTAGCACAGTATACTGTCAAACACTCCCATCGTCAAGAGCAAATCTTAATATAGTGTAATATTCAAGGTGCTTCCAATCGGCGTCATTCCGCCGGTGTGATCTGCATATACACGGCGGCGCTGCCGTTTCGGAAGAGGCCGCCGGCGGCCTCGAGGATATCCGAATAGCCCGTCCAGTCCCGGCTGCGGACGGCTTGGATCTCCGCGCTATAGGCCAGCACGACCGCGGGGCATTCATCATAGACGCGCTGCTGGAGCTGCTGGGCAAAGTTGACGATGGCCGGACTCTCCGTGGCCGAGCGGAGCTGCGCCAAAAGCGCGTCGAAGGTCGGGTCGTTCCACCCCGTCAGTCCGCCGATATCGTTTCGGAAGCTGCTGGCCGCCATAGGCGCGTCCATGCTCCCGTTCCAGCCGATGAAGCAGATATCCCAGTCGGATTTCGCGGTGCATACGTCGGTGACGGGGCTTTCGGTCTTCACCCAGCTCACGCGGATGCCGATCTCCTCCATATCCGCCGTCACAATAGCCGCGGCGGTCGACGCCCAGATATCCTGACTGCTCGAATACACCGTGACGCTCAGCTCCGACTGATCCCACGGCGATTCCAGAACGCCGTTGTCGTCCCAATCGGCATAGCCCATGGCCATCAGCCGGGAACGGGCGATCTCCGGGTCGAAGCCGCGTATGCCGGAGGGCTCCGCGAAATAATCCGTGCCGGGGCTGGCAAAGGAGCTGCCCGTCATGCCCGCGCCGCCGGAGGACATGGAGAGGAAATACTGCTTGTCCGCGCAGTATTCGAGAAGCTGCCGCATCGTCGCGTCCTCCAGTAGCAGCGAGCGGGTATTGAAGGCCATGGAGCGGCATTCCGCTCCCGGCAGCATGGCTTGGATGAGCTCCACGCCGGGTACGCTCTCAAGCGTCGTGAGCTGCACGTCCGTAAGGCCGAAGCTGGCGTCCGCCTCCCCGGCTGCCACGGCGCGCGCCGCGCCGGTCACGGTGCCGTAATAGGAAAACCGAACCGCGCCGATCTGCGCACACCCGTCGAAATGATCCTCCCGGCTGCGGAACAGCCACCCATCCTCCGACGATTCCTCCGGGCAGTATACGAAGGGACCGGAGCCGATCATGGCAGCGTTTTCGAATGCCTCGGGATTATACTCATAGTCCCGCCATATATGCCGGGGCAGGATCGGCGTCTGGTTATACAGCATATCGCCCTTCACATAGGCGGTGGAGATCACCACCGTATAGTCGTCCGGGCAGCGAATGGCAGTAATACCGTCAAAACAGACGGAATAGGGCGTTTCGTTATAGCGCATGAGGTCATAGCTGAACATCACATCCGCGGAGGTGACGGGTTCCCCGTCGGAAAAGCGGGCGTCATGCCGCAGGCGGATCGTCCAAGTGAGCTTATCGCTCGAAAGGCTCCAATCCTCCGCCAGACACGCCTCCGGCGTTCCGGCGGCATTGAGCCGCCACAGGGGATCATAGCACAGAAGGAAAAACTCATCCGTCAGCCCGCCTGCCGCCGTGATGGGATTGAGCGTTTCCGGCATCTCCGAGACCGCCACGGTGAACACCGCCCCTTCATGGAGCGTCACCGCATCCTCCTCCCCCCGGCCGCAGGCAGCCAGCGCCATGAGCAGCGCGGCGCACAGCACGAGCAGCGCCGCCGTCCGTTTTCTATTTTTCGGCACCGATATACCGCCTTTCCACATAATGACTTGTATATGCCCGCAGGATCGAGCCATAGCCCAGCCGGAACGAAAGAACGTCCCCCAGCCGGTATTCCGGCGCGTCCGTCAGATCGACGATGGTATGATCGCTGCTGGCGCCCACCACCCGGATCCTCTCATCCATGGGATAGAGGCTCTCGGGATCGATATCCTGCTTCCCGCAGGCGAGGATGCCCCGCTGCATGGGGCCGAGATCGAGCCGCTCGATCACATGCCCGAAGGCGTCGCCGCCGATGGGGCCGATGGGTTTTGATGGCTTTCGCTTCACCTCGATGAGCTGCGCCTCCAGCGTGAAGCAGCGCCGGGAAAAGCCCGGCACATCCTCGCCCCGGCCGGGATCGTGTCCAGAAAGCCACAGCTCTCCCATGCGGCAGTTGTTGATGCCCGGCGGCACCGTTCCGTCCAAAAGATGCCGGATCAGCACCGTGCTGCCGCCGCTCACGATGGGGATCGGCGCCCCATATCGGGCGCGGAGCTTCTCCGCGATGGACATGAGGCCGGACATGTTCTCCTCGCAGGGCAGCACCCCGCCGAAGCAGCCGAGGTTCATTCCCACGCCGTAAAGCTCCAACGCGGGCGCGCGCAGCGCCGCCTCCGCGGCGGCGAGGATATCCGCCTCGTCACGGAAGAAGCACCCCTCCCGCAGATCACCGAGGTCGCAGGCAAGGATGATTTTATGGCGCCGTCCCTGCCGGGCGGTCTCCTCGCCCAAGAGCCGGATCGTCTCCGCCTCGGACTGAAAGCTGATCTCCGCGTTCGCCGCCACCTCCGGCAGCTCCCAGCGCTGGGACGGGCGGATCAGAAAGCGCGGCTTCCGCGAGCGGACGGAGGCCAGATTGGAAAGGCGGGAATCCGCCAGCCAATCACAGCCGCTGTCCTCCAGCACGCGGAGGATATGGGCGTCCGCGCAGGCGCATTTTGTCACCGCCGCGAGGCTCAGCCCCCGGCGATGGCACAGCGCCGCCGCCCGATCCACATTTTCCCGGATCGCGCCGAGATCAGCGGTCACGCGGGGGTAGCCCATCCGCTCACCCCGCCTTCCCCGCTCGGTTCGGTTTTGTCGTTTTTCGCATACATAGGGTCATTATAGCATAAGTGATCCAAAATTCAAATCCCGCCGTACAAACGAAAAAAGCGCCCGAACGCCGTGAAAACATATTGAATATCCCCGGCGGCTGTGCTACAATATTCACAAGCTGTAACGAAGTGCTTTGCGCACGGGCTGTGGCCTTGGGCCGTCGGCCCGTGCGCTTTTGCATGACCGAAAAAAGGAGGACGTCTATGCTTATCATCGGAAACGGACGGGTCATCACCCGGGACGCAGCCGCCCCGTATCTGGCGGAGGGAGCCGTCGTGACCGACGGAGCGCTCATCCGCGAGCTTGGCTCCACCGCCGAGCTGCGCGCCAAATACCCCGAGGCGGAGTTTGTGGACGCCCGCGGCGGCGTTATCATGCCGGGGCTCATCAACGCCCATACGCACATCTATTCCGGCCTTGCCCGCGGCCTTTCCATCCGCGGCCATGATCCGCACACCTTCTATCAGGTGCTTGACGGCATGTGGTGGAACATCGACCGCCACCTCGATCTGGAGGGGACGCGCGCGAGCGCTTATGCCACCATCCTCGAATGCATCAAAAACGGCGTCACCACCATCTTCGACCATCACGCGAGCTACCGCGAGATCACCGGCAGTCTCTTCGCCATCCGCGACACGGCCAAGGAGATGGGCATGCGCTCCGTTCTGTGCTATGAGGTGTCCGAGCGGGACGGCGCGAAGAAATGCGATGAGGCCATCGAGGAAAACGCCAATTTCGCCCGTTGGACGGCGCAGGAAAACGACGACATGATCAAGGCCATGTTCGGCGGCCACGCGCTGTTTACGATCTCGGACGGGACGTTTGAAAAGATGGCAAAGGCAAACGACGGCCTTACCGGCTTCCATATCCACGTCTGCGAGGGCTCCACCGACCGGGAGGACAGCTGGAACCGCTATAACATGCGCCCCATCGACCGACTCAAAAAGCACGGCATCCTCGGCCCCAAGACGATCCTCGGCCACTGCATCGAGCTGACGGACGACGAGCTGGACGTGATCGCCGAATCCGATACCATGTGCGTCACGAACCCCGAGTCGAACATGGGAAACGCCGTCGGCGTCGCGCCCGTGCTGAAAATGTTCCAAAAGGGCATCCTCGTCGGCCTCGGCACCGATGCCTATACCCACGACATGCTGGAGAGCCTCAAGGTGGAGCTCATCATCCAGCGCCACAACGCCGGTCTGCCGAATGTCGGCTGGATGGAATCCACCGGTATGCTCTTTGAGAACAACGCCAAGATGTGCGCCCGGTATTTCTCGAAGCCCGTGGGCATTCTGAAGCCCGGGGCGCTCGCGGATATTGCGGTGTTCGACTACCGTCCCTTCACCCCGTTTTCCGATGCGAACGTGGACGGCCATATGATCTTCGGCTTCCAAGGCCGGATGTGTACGCATACGGTGATAAACGGCCGGCTCCTCCTGCGCGACCGCGAGCTGGTCGGCATGGACGAGGCGGCGATCACCGGGCGCATCCGCGAGGCCGCCGAAAAGCTCTGGCATGAGCTGAACCCCTGACGCGCTCCCCGCGCCGCGAACCAAGGAGGTAAAACGCAATGTCCGAAAAAATGATCCCCATCCCGTATGAGCAGCTTCTCGCGCAGGTCTGCCATGAATACGAGACCTGCGGCACAATCTTCGGCGTGAGCCATATCTGGAAGCCGAAAACGAAAGCGCTGCCCATCTTCCAGAACGAAAAGCTGGAAACGCCCTTCGGTCCCGCCGCGGGGCCGAATACCCAGCTTGCCCAGAATATCATCGCGGCCTATGCCGCGGGCGCGCGCTTTTTCGAACTCAAAACCGTGCAGATCATGGACGGCGACGAGCTCGCCGCCTGCGTGAACCGCCCCTGCATCCTCGCGAAGGACGAGGGCTATAACTGCGAATGGAGTACGGAGCTCACCGTCCCGCAGGCCATGGACGAGTATATCAAGGCGTGGAACGTGCTGAAGGTCATAAGCGTGAAATACGGCCTCGGCGCGCCGGACGGCTTTGTGTTCAACATGAGCGTCGGCTATACCCTCGACGGCATCAAATCCCCCAAGCTCACCGCCTACCTCGACGGGATGCGGGACGCGGGCGTGTCCGACTCCGTCACCATCTCCACACTCCACGGCTGCCCGCCGGAGGAGATCGAGCACATCGCAAACTACCTCATCGGGGAGCGCGGGCTCAACACCTATGTGAAATGCAACCCCACTCTGCTGGGCTACGATTTCTGTCGCCGGACGCTCGACAGCCTCGGCTATGACTATATCGCCTTCGATGACCGGCATTTCCGCGAGGATCTGCAATGGGAGGACGCCGTTCCCATGTTCCGGCGGCTCAAGGCGCTCGCCAAGCACATGGGCGTGGAATTCGGCCTGAAGCTCACGAACACCTTCCCCGTGGACGTGACAGCAGGCGAGCTGCCCTCGGAGGAGATGTATATGTCCGGCCGGGCGCTCTACCCCCTCACGACGGAGCTGGCACGGCGCGTCGCCGCGGAATTCGGCGGCGAGCTGCGCATCTCCTATTCCGGCGGCGCGGACTGGAACAGCATCGAGGCGCTGTTCGATGCAGGCATCTGGCCGATCACCATGGCAACGAGTCTGCTGCGTCCGGGCGGGTATAACCGCATGAAGCAGCTTGCGGAGCTGCTGTATGAAAAGCCCTACGCCGCGTTCTCCGGCGTGGATGCGGAGCAGGCGGCGGCCATCGCGGCCGAGGCGCTGCGCGACCCGTGGTATAAAAAGCCCATAAAGCCCGCCCCCAGCCGCAAGATCGCCGAGGGCGTGCCGCTTCTCGACTGCTTCTTCGCCCCCTGCCGGGAGGGCTGCCCCATCCATCAGGACATCCCCGCCTATGTCCGCCTCGTGGGACAGGGGAAGTATCTCGACGCGCTGACACTCATCACCGAGCGCAACCCCCTGCCGAACATCACCGGCGCGATCTGCTCCCACCGCTGCATGGACAAATGCACCCGCCAGTATTACGAGGGCGCGGTGGATATCCGCGGCTGCAAGCTGGAGGCGGCGAACGCCGCGTATCTGGATCTGCTGCCCACCATCCGCGTGCCGGAACGCAGCGGAAAGACCGCCGCCGTGATCGGCGCGGGTCCGGCGGGCATCTCTGCGGCCTATTTCCTTGCCCGGGCAGGCGTGAAGGTCACGGTCTTTGAAAAGTCCGAAAGCGCCGGCGGCGCCGTCCGCCGCGCTATCCCCGCTTTCCGCATCAGCCGGGAGGCCATCGACCGGGATGTGGAGCTTGCCCGCGCCTACGGCGTGAATTTCGTATTCGGCTGCGAGGTCAGAAGCCTCGGTGAGCTGAAATCCTTTGACGATGTGATCGTATGCGCCGGCGCATGGGTGCCGGGCGTATTGAAGCTGGAGGTGGGCGAGGCGCGCAACGCGGTGGAATTTCTATGTGCCTTCAACAAGCATCCGCATCTGACCTTGCCGGGGCGGAACGTCGTGGTGGTGGGCGGAGGCAACACGGCCATGGACACCGCCCGCGCCGCCAAGCGCGCCCATGGGGTGAAATCCGTCACCGTGGTCTATCGCCGCGACGAGCGGAACATGCCCGCGGATGAAGCCGAGCTGCAGGAGGCGCTGGCGGACGGCATACAGCTCCGCACGCTGCTCTCCCCCGTATCGTGGGAGGAGAAGCTCCTCAAATGCGAGGTCATGCAGCTCGGCGCGCCGGACGCCGCCGGACGCCGCAGTCCCGTGCCCACCGGCGAGTATGAGTATCTCAAGGCCGACGCGGTGATCGCCGCCGTCGGCGAGCGGACGGATACTGCGCTGTATACCGCCCTCGGCATCGAGACGGACGAGCGCGGCCGCGCCGTCTACGACCGGGAAACCGGCCTCACCAATCTGCCCCATGTCTATATCGCTGGCGACGGCGCCACCGGCCCCTCCACCGTGGTGGAGGCCATCGCGGGGGCGGCACGGGCGGCCAAGGCCATCTGCGGCGCGGATTTCGAGAAATACGCCCCGCTGAATGTTGCCCACAGCCCGGAGGAGGCCATCGTCAAGAAGGGCATCTTCTGCTCCGGCTGTCACGATTCCGAGCGTTGCCTTGAATGCGCCACCGTATGCGAAAACTGCGTGGACGTCTGCCCGAACCGGGCAAATGTTGCCGTCACCGTGCAGGGACGCATCCAGATCCTGCATCTCGACGGACCCTGCAACCGCTGCGGCAACTGCGAGACCTTCTGCCCGTGGAACAGCGCTCCGTATAAAGATAAATGGACGCTTTTCCCGGACGCCGCCGCCTTCGAGGAGGCGGAAAACCAGGGCTTTGCGCCGCTGGGCGGCATGAACGTCCGCGTCCGTTTCGCCGGGGAGGTCTTCGATGTCGATCTCGGCGAGACGAACGGATCGCTCCCCCGGGAGCTGGCGGTATTCACCCGCACCGTGCTGACACGGTATCCCGAGCTTATCCTTAAATGAACATAAAAGAGACGGAGGAAAACAAAAACCATGAGCTATGACCGCATCAAAAAGACCGCCGAAAGCTATCGCCCGGCCATGGTCAAATTCCTGCGGGAGCTGATCGCCCAGCCCGGCGAGAGCTCCGGCGAGAAGGCGCACGCAAAGCGCATATTGCAGGAGATGAAGTCTCTGGACTTCGATGAATGCGTCATCGATCCGCAGGGTAACGTCATCGGCGTCGTGGGGCAGGGCGAGAAGCTCATCGCCTTCGACGGACATATTGACACCGTGGGCATCGGCCTGCGGGAGAACTGGCGCTTCGACCCCTACGAAGGCTATGAAAACGACGAGGAGATTGGCGGACGCGGCGGTTCCGACCAGCTTGGCGGCGTGGTGAGCGCGGTCTACGGCGTGAAGATCATGAAGGATCTGAACCTCATCCCCAACGGCTACCGCGTCATGGTGACCGGCACCGTGCAGGAGGAGGACTGCGACGGCCTCTGCTGGCAGTACATCCACAACGAGGGTCACGTCACGCCGGAATTTGTCGTTTCCACCGAGCCGACGGACGGCGGCGTATATCGCGGCCACCGGGGACGCATGGAGATCCGAGTGGACGTGAAAGGCGTTTCCTGCCACGGCTCCGCGCCTGAGCGGGGCGACAACGCCATCTTCAAGATGGCGGATATCCTCCAAGACGTCCGCGCCCTCAACGAAAACGACGCGGCGGACGATACCGAGATCAAGGGTCTCGTCAAGATGCTCGATCCGAAGTACAACCCCGCCAGCGAGGACGCGAATTTCCTCGGCCGCGGCACGGTCACCGTCAGCGAGATCTTCTTCACCTCTCCCTCCCGCTGCGCCGTGGCGGATAGCTGCTCCGTGAGCCTCGACCGGCGCATGACCGCGGGCGAGACGTTCGAGAGCTGCCTGCAGGAGATCCGCGATCTGCCCGCCTGCCGGAAATACGCAGAAGACGTGACCGTCTCGATGTACACCTATGAGCGCCCGTCATGGACGGGGCTCGTCTACCCCACGGAGTGCTACTTCCCGACATGGATCAATCCCGAGACCGCGCCCCATGTGCAGGCGCTGAAAACCGCCCATGAGGCCATGTTCGGCACGGAGCGCATCGGCGCCCCCGGCGCGATGGATAAGCGCGCGGGGCGTCCGCTCATCGATAAATGGACGTTCTCCACGAACGGCGTTTCCATCCAAGGCCGCTTCGGCATCCCCTGCGTCGGCTTCGGCCCCGGCGCGGAAAGTCAGGCGCACGCGCCGAATGAGATCACATGGAAGCAGGATCTCGTCACCTGCGCTGCCGTCTATGCCGCCGTGCCGATGCTGTACGCCGGCGAGGGCGAGAAGCTGGAAAAGGCGCCGGGGTTCTTCCAAAAAATCTTCGGCGGGAAGGAGAAATAAGCATGGCTCTCATGGATCGCTATACCGCCCAGCTCGCGGAGCTGGACATCGCCCGCATGTTCGGGAACGATTTCTTCCTCACATGGGATAAGACCGACGATGAGCTGGCCGCGCTTTTCACCGTGGCGGACGCGCTGCGCACCCTGCGGGAAAACAACCTCTCCTCCCGCATCTTCGATTCCGGCCTCGGCATCAGCCTGTTCCGCGACAATTCCACCCGCACCCGCTTTTCCTTCGCCTCGGCCTGCAACCTGCTCGGCCTCGAGGTGCAGGATCTCGACGAGGGCAAAAGCCAGATCGCCCACGGCGAAACCGTCCGCGAAACGGCGAATATGATCTCCTTCATGGCAGACGTCATCGGCATCCGTGACGATATGTACATCGGCAAGGGGCATACCTATCAAAAGGCCGTGTCCGACGCCGTGCGGCAGGGATATGCGGACGGCGTTCTGGAACAGGTTCCGACTCTCGTGAACCTGCAGTGCGATATCGACCACCCCACCCAATGCTGCGCCGACCTGCTGCATGTCATCCATGAATTTGGCGGCGCGCAGAACCTGCGCGGCAAGAAGATCGCCATGACATGGGCGTATTCGCCGAGCTACGGAAAGCCGCTTTCCGTGCCGCAGGGCGTGATCGGCCTGTTCTCCCGCTTCGGCATGGAGGTCGTGCTGGCGCACCCGGAGGGGTATGATATCTTCCCCGAGGTAGAGGAGCTGGCCGCGAGGCAGGCCGCCGCCTCCGGCGGCAGCTTCCGCCGGGTCGATTCGATGGACGAGGCGTTTGCGGGCGCCGATATCGTCTATCCCAAGAGCTGGGCGCCCTTTGCCGCCATGGAAAAGCGCACAGAGCTTTACGGAAACGGCGATACCGCGGGCATCCAAGCCCTCGAAAAGGAGCTGCTCGCCCAGAACGCCGACCATACCGACTGGGAATGCACCGAGGAGCGGATGGCTTCTACGAAAAACGGCAGCGCACTATATCTCCATTGCCTCCCGGCGGATATCTCCGGCGTCTCTTGCGAGCGGGGCGAGGTGGCCGCCTCGGTGTTCGACCGCTACCGCACGCCGCTGTATAAGCAGGCGAGCTACAAGCCCTATATCATCGCGGCGATGATCTTCCTCGCCAAGGTGAAGGATCCCGTCCGCATGCTGGAGCTGCTTGAGCGCAAGGGCCGCGTCCGGCAGATGGGTTAATGCAATCAAAGGAGGAAGCATCCATGATGAAAAAGCTATCCGGCGCGACACCCGCCCTCGGCCCGTATTCCGCGGGCGTGGGCTTCGGCGATCTCGTGTTCGTTTCCGGCCAGATACCCACCGATGCGCAGGGACGCCTGCCCGAGGGCATCCGGGCGCAGGCGCGCCAGAGCATCCTGAACGTCAAGTCCGTCCTCGAGGCGGGCGGCAGCGACCTGCAGCATGTGGTGAAAACCACGGTGTTTCTGCGGGATATGGACGATTTTGCCGCCGTGAACGAGGTCTATGCCGAGTATTTCAACGGCGATGTGCAGCCCGCGCGCTCGTGCGTGCAGGCTGCGAAGCTGCCGAAGGATATGCCGCTCGAGATCGAGGCCATCGGCGTCCGGGTCAGATAAAAAGCGCATAACAGCTCGCGGCACGCCCCAATGTCGGGCGTGCCGCTTGTTTTTTCTGTTTCCGGGTTTACGGCGCGATCAGCACCGTCAGCTCATCGGCGTCGGCGTTCCAGCCATTCAGCCGGTAAAACGCCGTTGTGAACGCTTCCGTTATAGGCACGCTTTCGGGGTTCATCAGGTGAAATACGCTCTCGTAGGCGATCGGCTCGTCCAGCGGCTTCTGCATATAGACCGTCGCCGACTGAGAGCGTTCGATCAGCAGCGCGTTTTCCATGCCATCCACCGTAAGCGCCTCCGCGCGGTCGCCGTCCTCGGTGCCGAACGCGTGCTCGTTCTCCGGCCACTGGAGCCGCGCCTCGATGGCGCGCTCCTCCCCGTCGGCGTCGTGGAAAACCACGAGATAGCCGGCGATAAAGTCGCCGCCCTCCGCCGCGGCCCAGCGCTCCGCCGTGAAGTCATAGTCGGTTTCCTCCGCGGAGACCAGCGTATAGCCATAGCCAGCGGCGGATTCCAGCGTGAGCCAGCCCTGCGAAAAGCTCCAGTTCGCCGGGATATGAAACGGCACGGTCAAAACGGAGTCCTCCGCCGCCAGCCGTTCCCGCAGCTCCTCAAGCGAGCCGAGCTCCTCCCGGCGTTCGGCGCTCTCGGCGGAGCCGTCCGCATGGCGGATGATCACGAGCTCGCCGCTCTTTTGGCTCTCGACGATCCTCGCCGCCGCCTGCGAGCTTTCGTCCTCGGCAGCTATCGCCGTTTCCAGATGCGGCGTCGCCATCGGCTCGGGTTCGCCCACTGGCTCGCCCTTCCAGTTCACGAGCTGGAACATATGCCCCGCCGCCAGCGCCGCGCCGGAGAGCGCGAGGATCGCCGCGGCGATGATAGCCGCCAGCGCGCCCCTGCCCAGCCTTTTGGCGGGCATTGTTTTGTTTCCTTCGATCGTATGGATTTTTTTCATCGTTGCCTCCATGATCCGCGCGGAGGCATCAGCGTCTGTTTCCGGGAGAACGACGGTATCATCCTCAATCGCGTCCATCAGATCAGATATCCTCATGGGAAATGCCTCCTTTCATCAGTTCCTCCTTCAGTCGCTCCCGTCCGCGGCGCAGCCGCGTTTTCACGGTGGACAGGTTCATATCCATCGCCTCCGCGATCCGGGAGAGCGGCTGTCCGTAATAATAGTGGCGCAGAAAAAGCTCCCGATCCGGCCAGCCCATGCCAAGCAGCGCCCGTCGCAGGACATCTGCCTGCTCGCGGCGGTTGAGATCACCCTCCATGTCCGCATCAGGCAGGGCGAGAACGTCCTCCTCCAGCGGCAGCTCCTGCCCGAGGGCGCGTAGCCGCTCCCGCGCCTTGTTGCGGGCGACGCCGCTTAAATAAGCCTTTTCCTTGCCGGGGCGCACGCTTGCGGCGTTCTGCCAGAGGATCAGAAACACATCGGAAGCGGCCTCCTCGATATCCTCCGGCGCGAGAAAAATGCCGCCGACGCTGCGGATCACGGCGCTTACATACGCCGCATACCGCGTAATGAACCACGCAAGCGCCGCTTCGTCGCGCCTTCGCAGGGCGCGGAGCGCTTGTCTTTCGTCCACTATCATCACCTCGTTTCCAATGACGATCGTCACCTATCCTATGACGAAAAAGGGGCAAACGGTTTCAAATCCATGCAAAAAAGCGCCGCCCTGTGAGCGGCGCTTTGCGCAACTGCATGTCAGGATTTCTGTCCCCGCAGCATCACGAGGCGGTCGCGGATGATGGCTGCATACTCGAACTCCAGCATCTGCGCGGCGCGCTTCATCTCCTTTTCAAGCTTTTCGATCTCGGCGCGGCGCTCGCGCTCGGTCATCTTCACGCCTGCGGCGGTGACTGCCTCGGCCTCGGCGGCACTGTCGGAGATCTCGATGAGATCGCGCACGCTCTTCACGATGGTTTGCGGCACGATGCCGTGCGCGGCGTTATACGCCTCCTGCTTTGCGCGGCGGCGCTCCGTTTCCGTAATGGCGGCGCGCATGGAGGGCGTGACCGTGTCGGCGTACATGACGACGGTGCCGTCCGCATTTCGGGCGGCGCGGCCGATGGTCTGGATGAGACTCGTCTCGGAGCGGAGAAAGCCCTCCTTATCGGCGTCGAGGATGGCGACGAGCGACACCTCCGGCAGGTCGAGCCCCTCGCGCAGGAGGTTGATGCCCACCAGCACGTCGAACGAGCCGAGGCGCATATCACGGATGATCTCCATCCGCTCCATGGAGCCGATGTTGTGGTGCAGATACCGGCTGCGGATGCCCGCGTCGGTGAGATACGCTGTCAGATCCTCTGCCATCTTCACGGTGAGGGTGGTGACGAGGGTACGCTGGTTTTTGGCGATGCGGGCGTTGATCTCGCCGATGAGATCGTCGATCTGCCCCTCTACGGGGCGCACCTCCACCCGCGGATCGAGAAGACCCGTGGGGCGGATGACCTGCTCGGCGATCTGCCCGGCGCGCTCGCGCTCATACTGCCCCGGCGTGGCGGAGACATAGATCGCCTGCCGGATGCGCTCGTCAAATTCCTCGAATTTCAGCGGCCGGTTGTCGAATGCCGACGGCAGGCGGAAGCCGTATTCCACCAGCGTCTCCTTGCGGCTGCGGTCGCCGCGGTACATCGCCCGCACCTGCGGCAGAGTGACATGGCTCTCGTCCACAAAGAGAATGAAATCCTCCGGGAAATAGTCGATGAGCGTCATGGGTGCGCTGCCCGGCGCCCGGCCGGAGATGACGCGGGAATAGTTTTCAATGCCGGAGCAGTAGCCAAGCTCCTGCATCATCTCGATATCGTACTCAGTGCGCTGCTGGATGCGCTGCGCCTCAAGGAGCTTGCCGTTTGCCTTGAAATACGCCACACGCTCCTGCATCTCGGCATAGATCTCTTGGATCGCGCGGGTCATTTTCTCGTGCGTCGTGACATAATGCGAGGCGGGATAGATCGCCACATGGCTCAGCGTGCGGTTCGGTACGCCGGTGACCACGTTGATCTCCGAGATGCGGTCGATCTCGTCCCCGAAAAATTCCACACGGAAGGCGTAGTCCTTGGCATAGGCGGGATAAATCTCCAGCGTATCGCCCCGGACGCGGAACATATTGCGCTCAAAGGCGATGTCGTTGCGCTCATAGCGGATCTCCACGAGCTTGCGCAGCACCTCGTCCATGGGCTTTGTCATGCCCGGACGCAGGGAGATCACCATGTTCGCGTAGTCAATGGGATCGCCGAGGCCGTAGATGCAGCTCACCGACGATACGATGATGACGTCCCGCCGCTCGAAAAGCGAGCTCGTGGCGCTGTGGCGCAGGCGGTCGATCTCGTCGTTGATGGAGGAGTCCTTCTCGATAAACGTATCCGTATGGGGGATATACGCCTCCGGCTGATAGTAGTCGTAATAGCTCACGAAATACTCCACGGCGTTTTCGGGGAAGAACTCCCGAAACTCGCTGCAAAGCTGCGCCGCCAGCGTTTTATTGTGCGCCAGCACAAGCGTCGGCCGCTGCAGCCGCTCGATGACCTTCGCCATGGTATAGGTCTTTCCCGAGCCGGTCACGCCCAAAAGCACCTGCTCGGTCAGTCCCATTTCCACGCCCGAGGCCAGCGCCTCGATGGCCTCCGGCTGATCGCCCGAGGGCTCATACGGCGATACGACCTTGAATTGTCCCATGCCGACACGCTCCTTTGCGTTTACTGAAAAATAAGTATAGCACACATCGCCGCGGCACACAAGAAATCCGGCAAGGCTCGTCAAAGCAAAACCTCCCGCGAATCGAGGTCGCGGGAGGTCTTGGATATTGAGGAAAACTCAAACGATATCGAGAGCGGCGAACATACCGTCGCGGACGGCGTGCATGATGCGGGCAGGCTTGTTGCAGTCGCCGATCACGGCTGTGCGGGCACAGACAGAGCGCAGCTCGGCAAGCTCATCTGTGGGAGCGCGGAAGCCCAGCGCGTAATAGATGTTGTCCGCCGGGAAGACGACCGCGTTCCCTTCGGGGTCGATCGCCTTCACATAGTCCGCGCCGACTTCCGTCACACGGGTAGAGCAGAGGACCTTCATGCTCTCCGGCATAAGCAGCCGGATGGCCTCCTTGTGGCTCAAAAGCGCGTCGCGGCAGTAGTCGTCCAGCATCTCGAGAACCACGACCTCATGGCCGGTGTCCGCCAGATGCATGGAAACCTCCACGCCCACGAGGCCGCCGCCGATCATCACGATCTTCTTGCCGGATTCCTGCGTATAGGCGTTCAAAGCATACTTCGCGTTCTCGCGCAGACCGGGAATGCGGGGAGCGACGGGACGGCCGCCGATGGCGAGGATAACGGCATCGGGGTTAAACTGCTCGACGGTCTCCTTGGTGACGGTGACGCCGAGCTGCACATCCACTCCGGCGCGATAGACGCGGTTCGCGAGATGATCCCGGAACTTCCGCATATCGTCCTTGTGGCAGTCGTAGCTGGTATACCATAGCGTGCCGCCGAGCTTCTCCCGACTGTCCATCAGCGTAACGCGATGGCCGCGCTCCGCCGCGGTGAGAGCCGCGTACATGCCGCCGGGGCCGCCGCCCACGACGAGCACCTTCTGTCCCTTTTCCTTCACATCCGGCGTGCTGCTCTGCAGGCGAAGCTGGCGCATGGAGGTGGGGTTCACCGTGCACTCAAACGGCACGACCTGTACCCGCTTATCCGGGTCGGAGGCCAAGGGATTGAAGCAGGAGCAGCGCAGGCAGGGCATGATCTCGTCTTCCTTCCCCTTCGCGACCTTGTTCACAAATTCGGGGTCGGCCAGCATTTGGCGGCCAAGAGCTACAAAATCGCACTTGCCGGAGGCGATGGCCTCTTCGATCTGCTCCGGGGAGTTGAAGCCGCCCACGGCGGTGACGGGGATATGTACGGCCTTCTTGATGGCCTCGGCAAGGTCAAGGTTGCAGCCGTGGGGATGATAGATACTGGAGAAGGCCTTGGAGGCGACGTGGTTATGGTACATGCCGGAGGTGACATGGATGATGTCGACCTTATCTTGGATGAGCTTCGCAAATTCCACGGCTTCGGAAAGCTCTAAGCCGCCGGGGACGCGCTCCGCGCCGGACATACGGTACTCGATGAGAAGATCGTCGCCGCAGACCTCGTGGATGCGGTCGATGACCATGAGCGGGAAGCGGGCGCGGTTTTCCATGCTGCCGCCGTACTCGTCCGTGCGGTGGTTCGTAAGGGGTGAGATATACTGGCCAAGAAGCCAGCCGTGGCCTCCGTGGAGCATGACCATCTGAAAGCCTGCGAGCTTCGCGCCGAGGGCCGCCTGGGCGAAGTGATCCGCCACCTCATGCATATCCGCGACGGTCATTTCCTCCACCTGCACGCCGTCCTCCCGCAGGAACGCGGAGGGGCCGAATGGGTTCTTGCCGTCCTTGATCGTGGACGGATGGTTCACGCAGCCGGTGTGGTTCAGCTCCACGCTCGCCACAGCCCCGTGGCGGGTGATGGCCTCTGCCAGCACGAACAGCGCTTCCTGATGGTACACGCTCTTGTTCGGGGTGTAGAAGTCGATGGTATGATCGTGGCGGGCGGAGCGGTCGTCGTCCACGAAGGACTCCGTCAGCGTGACGCAGCCCACGCCGCCGCGGGCGCGGACTTCATAGCCGTTGATGCACTCCGGGGTGGGTGTGCCGCCGGGAAACACCGTGCGGTCCGTGGTCTTCGGCGCGTCCATGACGCGGTTTTTGAAGGTAACACCCTTGATGGTCATGGGCGCAAACATATGGGGATATTTCAGCATGGCGGAGTCTCCTTTGTTCTTTTGATAAACTGATTGTAACTTAACTGAAACTCTTCGTCAATATCGCACTTTCATGTGCGTATGTTACCTGTGGGTAACCTTTGCCCTTGCCCGGCGGATGCGGTTGTGGTAGTATGGAGCTATCAAGGGGAGGTGCGGCGCATGGACGGGCAAGAGCTGGTTTTCGATGTAAAGAAGGATCCGTATAATCATATGATGCGCATCCTGTTCTGCCGATGGAAGCCGTTTATTCTGATGGCGATGGTGTTCGACGAGGGCAAAACCAATTTTTCGGATTTCATAAAGCAGCTCCCCATCAGCCATAAGGTACTGACGGAGAATCTACGGAGCATGGAGGCGGACGGGCTCATCTACCGCACCGTCGTTTCGGATACGCCGCCCCGCACGGAATACCGGCTGACCGAGGCCGGGCTTTCCATGGTGCCGCTGCTGCGGGCGGTATATGACGCCGGATGGAAGGACATGAAGGCCAAGGACATGCCCACCGATCCCCTCGGCGAGATGTGGCACGGCTATCGGGAACGGGATGAGGCTCGGATGAAAAAGCCCTATGTAACAAAAAAGCGTTTCGAACCGAGGTTACAGAATAAATGATTATGTTAACTAATGAAAATCAAAAAACACTGCGGAACAAATATTTCCCCCATGTTCCGTGGACGGAGCTTGGCCCGGTGCGGCGCGTCTACCTTGCCAAAGCGGCAGAGGATAACGCCCCGGGCGGTGTGATCGGCGTGCTGGAGGCGCTTGCGCGGCGGGAGGGCTTTCTGGAGCCGCAGCAGATCGCTGTGATCGGCGATGGGGACACGGCAGCAGCAGCCTTTTGCCGGAAGCCGGCGGACAACTCCGTCGGCATGATCTTCGGCACGGACGCTTCCGCCCATTGGTGTGACATCGCCGCCGACGCACCGGACGGCGACGGCTGGCAGCGGCTGATCGTCCGCTCCGAGGAGGGGGAGAATCTTACCGCTCTCTCCTATGATAAAGGTCTCCTCCGGTTTCGACCGGCAACCTAACGGCACTTGACTTCTCCGCCCCGGTGATGTAAGCTAATCGTGCGTGCCGGCGTGGTGGAACGGCAGACACAGGGGACTTAAAATCCCTTGTCCGCAAGGACGTGCGGGTTCAAGTCCCGCCGCCGGCACCAAACCAATATAATCCGAACCTTTTTCCGTTTGCCTCCCGAACAGTTACCCCCCCCTGATGCAGTGTCAACATTTTCCTGCATCAAGGGGGGCTTTTTTCTGTTTTTATCTGTTACTTGTAATACTCGGCATACCACTCGGCAAAGGCTCGCAGCCCCTCCCGGATGCCGATCTTCGGCGTGAAGCCGTAGTCGCGTTCGAGCGCCTCGGAGTCGGCGTAGGTCACGGGCACGTCTCCGGCTTGCATTCCGACCAGCTCCCGATGGTCTTCAAAATCGTAATCCTCCGGCAAAACCTTCGCTCTCACCAGCTCCTCTTGGAGTGTGCTGATATAATCCAGAAGGTTCTCCGGCTGGCCGCCGCCGATGTTGTACACAGCATAAGGCGGGATCGGCAATCCGTCCTCGCCGGTCTGCTTCTCCGGCGCGCCCTGCATCACCCGATACACCCCCTCGACAATATCATCGATATAGGTGAAGTCCCGGCGCATATCGCCGTAGTTGAATATCTGGATGGTCTTCCCCGCCACCAGCTTCTGTGTTGCGGAATAATAGAACATATCCGGCCTTCCCGCAGGACCGTACACCGTGAAGAAGCGCAGACCGGTGGAGGGGATATTATAGAGCTTACTATAGGCATGCGCCAGCAGCTCATCGCTCTTCTTTGTGGCGGCATAGAGGCTCACCGGGTGATCCACCTTGTCGTCCGTGGAGAACGGAACCTTCTTGTTCCCGCCGTAGACAGAGGAGCTGGAGGCATACACCAGATGCTCCACAGGATTGTGGCGACAGGCTTCCAGCAGGTTATAGAACCCGATAATGTTGCTTTCGATATAAACATCCGGGTGGTCGATGGAATACCGCACGCCCGCCTGCGCCGCAAGATTCACAACGACATCAAAACGGTAGGTCTCAAAAAGCCGGTCAACAAGCTCTTTATCCCCAATGGACCCCTTGATGAACACATGCTGCACCGGGGAGGTCTCCGCTGCTTTTTCCACGAGACTGAGACGGTATTCCTTGAGCTTCGGATCGTAGTAGTCGTTCATGTTGTCAAGACTGACCACGGTGCCGCCGCTCATCTCCTTCAGCAGCCGGATCACAAGATTTGCCCCAATAAAGCCCGGCGACCCGGTGACAAGGATCGTCTTATTGTTCAAATCGATCTTCTGCATCGTGTCAATCCCTTCTGAACAGGTCGCGTGTATAGACCTTGTCTTCCACATCGCCCAGCACTTCCGCATCGAAACGGTTGGCAAGGATCACATCGCTCTCGCTTTTGAATGCTTCCAGATCGTTGACGATACGGCTGCGGAAGAACTCGCCGCCATCCTCCAGCGTCGGCTCATAGATGATGATGGGGATGCCCTTGGCCTTGATGCGCTTCATGACGCCTTGGATAGCGGAGGCGCGGAAGTTGTCGCTGTTGCTCTTCATGGTCAGGCGATATACGCCGACAGTCTTCGGGTTCTTCGCGATGATCTGGTCGGCAATAAAATCCTTTCGGACCGTATTGGATTTGACGACCGCCTCGATCATCGTCTGCGGCACGTCCTTATAGTTGGCAAGGAGCTGCTTTGTGTCCTTCGGCAAGCAGTATCCGCCGTAACCAAAGGATGGGTTATTGTAGTGGCTGCCGATGCGCGGATCCATGCATACGCCGTCAATGATCATCTGGGTGTCCAGTCCCTTGGTCTGGGCATAGGTGTCAAGCTCGTTGAAATAGCTGACGCGGACGGCCAGATAGGTGTTGGCAAAGAGCTTGATGGCTTCCGCCTCTGTCGGATGTACGATCAGAATGGGGATATTCTGCTCCGATGTTCCGGCGCGCTGCTCCTCGGTTCTCGCTCCTTCCAGCAGGAGGTTTGCGAACATCTCCGCTTCCGTTCTGTGATCGTCATAGGCGCCCACAACGATGCGGCTCGGGTGGAGGTTATCATAGAGCGCCTTGGACTCCCGCAGAAATTCCGGGCTGAAGATGATGTTGTCCACGCCGTATTTCTTGCGGACGGACTCGGTATAGCCCACCGGGACCGTGGACTTGATGACCATGAGCGCGTTCGGGTTGACCTTCAGCGACCACTCGATGGCATCCTCCACGGCGGAGGTATCGAAGAACTGATGTTCATCGTCATAGTTCGTCGGGGTGGCAATAATGACGAGCTCAGCGGATTTGTACGCCGCTTCCTTATCGGTCGTCGTGTGAAGGTTCAGCGTCCTCTGCCCTTCCCGTGCTTCCTTGAAAAAACGCTCGATCTCATCATCTTGGATCGGACTGATGAACCGATTCAGCTTTTCGGCCTTCTCCTCGGTCGTGGTGATAGCGGTAACTTCATGCTTCTGGGCAAGAAGAACTGCCAGAGAAAGCCCAACGTATCCTACGCCTGCAACGGTGATTTTCATATTGCTTCCTTCTCCTTGTATTGATTATTTGGTATATCTCCAACAATATGCAGCAAAGAGCATTATTTCTGCTCCGCCACAAAGAGCAGCTCGCCCATGACCTGAAACAGTTGTTCTGGCTCCACAGGCTTGTTCAGATGGGCGTTCATGCCGGCTTGCAGGGAGTATTTTACATCCTCGACAAAGGCGTTGGCGGTCAGGGCGATGATGGGGATCGTTCCGGCGTCCTCCCGATCCAAGGCGCGAATGGCTTTTGTGGCCTCCAGGCCGTCCATATCCGGCATGTTGCAGTCCATCAGCACCAGATGATAGGGCTGATGTCTGCCGTGCTGGAGCTCGATCATTCGAAGGGCGTCCGGGCCGCTGGTGCAGATATCCGATCGGATCCCGACTCGGTCCAGCACGGATTTTGTGTACTTGGCGGAGTTCAAGTTATCGTCAACCACCAGAACATACATATCGTGGATGTCGATCAGCGCCTCAGTCTCGACCACAGCTTTCTGCGCGCAGTTTTTCAGGGTCACCGTCACGGAGAACTCCGTGCCTGCGCCCTCTTCGGACTCCACGCTGATGCTGCCGTCCATCATCTCCACAAGGTTCTTCGTGATGGAAAGGCCAAGACCGGCGCCTTCCTTGATGACACGGCCGTTGTCCTCCCATGAGAACGCGTCAAAGACCTTTTGGAGTCGTTCCTTCCCGATCCCGACGCCCGTGTCCCGAATACGAAAGATCAGGGTCGTCTGATCGTCAAATACCGTGGTTCGCGCCACCGACATGGTGACGCTCCCCGGCGCGTCGGTAAACTTGACGGCGTTGCCCAAAATATGGCTGAGCACCTCTTTGAGCTTTGCTTCATCGCCGCAGTAATACTCGTCCACTGGACTGAGGAAACGGCACTCGCAGCTCAGACCCTTCTCCCCGCACAGGGACGCTGCGGTGCTGCTGAGTTGCTCCAGCATAGCTTTGAAATGGAATTCCTCCCGCCGCAGGGTCATTTGCCCGGACTCGATCCGGCTCATATCCATGATCTGGTTGATGAGACCCAGCAGATGCTGGGCGTTGTCGCCGATCTTCATGAGGTAGTCCCGGGTCTTCTCGCCGAGAGTATCGTCATTGAGAGCCAGTGTGCTTAGGCCGATGATGGCATTCATGGGCGTGCGAATATCATGGCTCATGCGCGAGAGGAAGGAATAGATCGGAACCGCAGCGCCGTTGTTCACCGTGGGAACGTGGTTCTCTCCTATCTTTGATCGCACTTGTGACTATTCCAAGCTCCGCCCAATTTGACACTAATATATCGCAGAAAGCGACGGTTGTCACCATTTTTGTAGGCGCCTCGAATCAGCCGATATCCGCCATGCCGCCGTCCACGGAAAGGGCGTGGCCGGTGATATGCCCGGCAGCATCGGAGCAAAGCCATACCACCGCACTCGCGATATCCTCCACCTGCCCCAGCTTTCCCATGGGGATGGGAGGGCCGTTATCGTCCCCCGCGGAGGCAGAGGAGCCGGATTCCATGGAGTTTTTCATGAGCTCGGTGCCCAGTGTCGGTCCGGGGCAGACCACGTTCGCGCGAATGCCCTGCCGGGCAAATTCCACCGCCGCCGTCCGGGTCACGGCGATGACCGCCGCCTTGCTGGGGCCGTATGCGCCAAAGCCCGGCGCCATGCGCAGGCCGCCCACGGAGGCCGTGTTCACGATAGCGCCGCCGCCGGTTTTCAGCATGGCGGGGATCTCGTATTTCATACAGAGGAACGCGCCTCGGGCATTCACGTTCATGGTTTTGTCCCAGATATCGACCGGGAGCTCCGTCAGGCCGTAAAACGGGATGCGCACCCCGTCCGGCCCCACACCCGCGTTATTGAAGGCGCAGTCAAGGCGGCCATAAAGCTTCAGCACTTCCTCCACCATGGCCTTCACCTGCTCCTCATCCGACACGTCGCATTGGACGAAGCTTGCCTCGCCCCCCGCTTCCCGGATGACACGCACCGTATCCTCGCCGCCTGCACGGTTATGGCCGGTGACACACACGACCTTCGCGCCCAGCTCGCTGAATTTGACCGCCGTACCGCGGCCGATGCCGGTGGCCGCGCCGGTCACGATGACTACTTTTCCCTTCAAATCTTCCTGCATGTTCCTTACCTCCGTGATTGGTTTATGAAGATGCGCTCATAGATCAGCCGGCTTTTATCGCTGAAAACATTGAAGATCACTCTGTCCATGACGCCGTCATGCGCCGCAAGCCATCGCGTCACCGTTTCCACGGCGATCTCCGCAGCCCGATCCGCCGGAAAGCGGAACACCCCGGTGGATATTCCGCAGAAGGCAACGCTGGAAAGCCCGTTTTCCGCGCACATCTCCAGCGTATTGCGATAGCAGTCGGCCAGCGCCGTTTCGTGGCGGCGGGTCAGCGATCCTTCCACAATAGGGCCAACGATATGGATCACATGCTTGGCAGGCAGATTATAGCCGTCCGTCAGCATAGGCGCCGCCGTGGGCTGCTGATAATCCGCGCCATAGCGCCGCCGGAGCTGCGCCATCTGCCGCTCGCATTCCGCCCGGAGCTGGATGCCCGCATAGGTATGGATGCAGTTGTCGATGCATGTATGCATCGGCACAAAGCAGCCCAGCATCCCAGAATTTGCCGCGTTCACGATGGCGTCCGCCGAAAGCTGCGTGATATCCCCCTGCCAAAGGCATAGCGTGTCCGCAAAGGGCGCATCGACGCCGAATGCCTCCCGCAGCGTGGGGATATCCGCCAGCGTGACGATGCCGACCTGCTCCACCCGCTCCCGCAGATACTCGTCCTGCACCCGCAGCGTGATCTCGTCCATGGGACGGGGCATGCGTATGTTCATGAGAGAGCGCAGCGCCGCGCGCTTTTCCTCCGAGGTATCGCCCACCGAAAGATCGCGATAGCGCTCGGAATCCTCCTTAAAGCGATCGACGAGAAAATCGAGCCGTTCATTCTGATCCATGAGATTCGCCTCCACACCGCCGGACACCGTCCGGCCGTGGTTTTTCTACAGCATAACAGAAAACCCCGATCCGCGCAACAGGGGAGCGCCCCTCGCCGTGATAAGGGCTTGCAATCCCGGAAATTCTGTGATATGATGCATCGGCCGGACATCCGGCGCTATAACTGAAATAGGTGTCTCTTGAAAACCACCTGAAAAAAACAAGGAGAACTCCCGCTATGAAAAAGGCTATGTCCGAATTCCGTCACTTGCTGCAAACCGTTCCGCCGCTGATCGTTTCGCTGCTGATCCTCTCCGTTGTGGGGATGAATCTGCTGGCAAACAAAAGCATCAACACCGGCGTGGATTGGCTCGCGCTCGATGGCGGCATTTTGTTTTCGTGGATGACCTTCCTCTCAATGGATATCCTGACCCATTGCTACGGCCCCCGCGCGTCCTCGGCGCTGTCGCTGACCGCCCTTGGGATGAATCTTATGATGGCGCTGATCTTCTTTATCGCCAGCCGGATCCCCGGTCTGTGGGGCGAGAGCTTTGTAGAGGGCAGCGAGGCGATCATCAATCGCGCGCTGGACAACACCTTCGGCGGCACATGGTTTATCATTCTCGGCAGCTCCATCGCCTTTGCCGCCTCGGCGCTTCTGAACAACTTCCTCAACTATGGCATCGGAAAGCTGCTGCGGAAAAGCGGCGGCTTCGGCAGCTTCGCCCTACGCGCTTATGTTTCCACCTTTCTTGCCCAGTTCGCCGATAATCTCATCTTTGCGTTGCTGGTCAGCAAGCTGTTTTTCGGCTGGACGCTGCTGCAATGCTTCACCTGCGCGCTGACAGGCGCCGTGCTGGAGCTTCTGTGTGAAGTCGTATTCTCCCCGCTGGGCTACCGTCTTTCCCGGTCGATCCTGAAAGAGCGGGAGAATGCCTCCGTCATACAAGGAGATGGATGACATGAATATCGTTATTACCGGGACAGCGCAGGGTATCGGCCTTGCCCTCGCCGAGAAATTCCTCCGGGAGGGTCACCGCGTCTTCGGCTTCGATATCCGCGAAAGCCCGATCACACATCCGCAGTTTCGGCACATCCGGCAGGATATCCGGGCGGAAAGCTTTCCTCCCCTGCCGGAGCCGGAGATCCTCATAAACAACGCCGGCACACTGGAGGAACGGGACGCCATCGACGTGAATCTGACGGCTACCATTCGCTTCACAGAGCATTTTCTGGACAGCGCCGCGCTGCGCTCCGTCCTGTTCATTGCCTCGGCCTCCGCGCGAAACGGCGCGGAGTTTCCGATGTATGTGGCGAGCAAAGCGGGCATCGTTGGGTATATGAAGAATCTGGCGCTTTCCGCGGCCAAGCGCGGCATCACCTGCAACAGCATCTCCCCCGGCGGGGTCGTCACCCCCGCCAACCGGCATATTTTGGAGGACGAGCGCCTGTATGCGGCGGTCAAGGCCGAAACGCTGCTGGGGAAATGGGCGGAGGCGGAGGAGATCGCCGATCTCGCCTATTATCTCACCGTAGTCAACCGTTCCATCACTGGGGAGGACATTCTGATCGACAACGGGGAAATGCTCAAATCAAACTTCATTTGGTAAAACCGCGCCCGCTGACCGCAGGAGAATCGGCCTGCCGGAAGACCGTATCCATTACACGGATTCGATCGATGCGTTTTGTTTTCCCACTCTTCCTTATGGTGTCATTCCCTCTTGCTGCGGATGTCTGCAAGTGCATTGGAGATCATGCTAAACGCAAACTTTTGCACTTCCTTGTCCCGTCTGAGAGAACGGGCGATCTCCAGCGCATTGCCGAGGCTGTTCTCCGTGAGATCTGTCAGCGTGAAGGCTCCGGTTGATGTCATGATTTGAAAGAATTCTTCAATAAACGCTTCCCGATCCTGCAGGCTCATACTCGAAAGGGTCTCACTCATAGCATTTTTGAACAAGATGCTGCTGGCGCTCACCGCTTCTGAGCGCACAAAACCTGTTCCAAGCACTTCCCATGTAAAGCCGTTATGCGCCCGGACACCGAAGCTGCTGCTAGTGACAACTTCCGGTTCTTTGCCTGTTGAAAGCAATACGCCGACAAGGGAGTTTTGCGGAATAAGAGAATGCAGCTTCGGCAGGATCCTAAGATATCCTTCTTTTTTCAGAAACGCATCCTGAAAACCGGGGCCGTCGAAACTGTATACGCTTGTGATCCGATCCTGCATGGCCGGGGGAAGCATTGAGGACGCATACATGGCAAGATTGCCGCCTTTGGAGTGCCCGCACACAATAAAGTTTCCGTTATACGCATCCATTGCCCACTGAAGATAGAGCAGAGCATCCGTCTGCGCCGGGATCGCATCCATGACGGCCATATGGAAGTTCTCTTTCCAAGAATAGATGTTATCGTCGGTGCCGCGAAATGTAATATAGCAAGGGCCATCCGGTATTCGGACTGTCAGAGCGGAAAACTGTTCCGTATTATCCACGTCGTCGTTTCTTCTATAGCCGGAAAGCATGAGCGAGCGAAAACGGGGTACTGTCGGCAGGCGGTAAAAGCATTCCATCACCTGCGGAGCAGAAGAGATACCCAGAGAAACAGGATCATTAACGGCTTGAGCCTGAAAAGAAGCTACGACTTCTGAAAGTGAAACCTCCTGTTCATCGGCGGCTACGAATCCTGTCAGATTCGGACATCCGATTTTTGATATCAGATAGCAATCTGCTTCGTTCGCGGGGTCGGCTCCAAAGCTCAGATCTCCGCGCCAGTCCAGATAATCAAAGAGAACCCCCATGAATCAAACCTCCCGCTTCAATATATGGATTTCTCACACTTTCCAACCTTCTCTCTCCCCCGCTTCGTTCAGCGCGAAGCAAAGTTATTCCCTGCGCAATTATTCCCAAGTCTGATCAGATGCTCCATAGTGTTGTACTGCCATTTGCGCGCATCGTATAAAAGCACATTTTACCATAAGCCATTATACCTTTATTTTGAAAAATTGCCAATAGCTAAGCACTTTGCGCCGATGATCTTCATCTGTCGGCGGCTTTTGTCTGCAAAGGTCATTCACTGTTTACCGCGACAAAAAAGCACGACCCACCTTGCGGTGGATCGTGCTTTTTTGGTCCGAGTG
>CAJOIU010000012.1:47082-47673 GCA_905234855.1 uncultured Oscillospiraceae bacterium | reverse complement strand
GTATTGTCACGCAGACGCCGCGGCGACCTCGCGCGCCATCTGCAGCCCGATCATAACGCCCTTGACCTGCGCTTTCTCCGTCGGCGTCAGTTCCTTCATCAGCTCGATGACCTCGCGGGCGTCTTCGGCCTGATTGATGTCCTTGCGTTCCTCCAAGTCGTTCACCCCCCTTCAAGTCCCTGCCGCCAGCCGTTGACGGAAATCTTTATCTTTCATTCCGCCGATGATTGCGCCCATCCTGAAGGCTGTTTCATCGTCGATTTCCGTTATCGGATGTCCCGGATCATCACGGAATATCCTGTGCTTTTGAATGAAGCAGTCCATGAAGAAATCCACTTCTTCGGCCCATAGTTCCCTGTAAAAATCGAACATAACCCGCGCTTCAAGCGCTTCCGCTGCGGTTGCTTCGAAGAACATTGTTGTATTACAGCCCTTACCACATCTGTATCTCCAGTAGCTCCGTTCATGGTTGACCCTGTAAAACACCTGAATCAAAATCTTTTTTTCAAACTTTCCGTGGTATTCAAACAGATGATCTTCCAGAACATCGTCCGACAGATCGGCTTCCGTCACGTCGTATTTTTCCATCAG
>CAJOIU010000012.1:0-47027 GCA_905234855.1 uncultured Oscillospiraceae bacterium | reverse complement strand
GGTCAATGTGTTTCTGATCTGTCATCCGTCCCGCTCCCTTCAATACCGATCTTCCGCCATACAGATTTTGAAAAGCAGTATGTTTTCCTGAAGCGGCGCGCTGTAAAAAGCCTTTACGCCGTAAACCTCCGAAGCGAAGATTTTCGCGCAATCGTAATTGCGCTTCATCAGATCTCCGTCGAACACGACGTTTCCTTCGTGCCAGTCTGCCGTTTCGTCGCTGCGCAGCGCCCACGATGTCGGATAATCCATGATTCGGATGTGATGTTTCGGATTCACCGTGAAGCATATCGTGTCAACCGCGACTTTGTTCATGATCCTTTTCATTGTTCTTTCTCCCTTTCGATGATGTGTGATTTTTGGCGGCGGGCGGCGGTGATGCCGCCCGCTCTTTCATTCACCGCATTTCCAGCGGGACAATCTTCAGGCCGTCGATATAGGCCCGCGTCTTTCCGATGATCTCGCGCAGATCGTCGTCCGTCTTGTACATCCGACGGATGTCTGACATCTTCCAGCCGCCGCGTGTTTTCGGCTTCCACGTCCCCGCAAGCGTCCCTTCGTATATTTCCAACCATCCGCGGCTTTCGCTCACGCGGCGCTGACGTTCTCTTTCGATCCCGTCCCGCGTCCCTGAACAGGAAAGACACGTCCCGGCCCCGTTCAGCAGCGCAAATTTGTATTCGTGCGTTTTCGATGTCCGCATCAGCTTTCCTTCGTAATAGAACTTCATGTCCCGATCGTCCTTTCTGTGATGTGTGATGATCTTTGTCATTTCTTGTCGTTGTCACCTATGGTTACATTATAGTCACCGCAATATACTTTGTCAACCCCTTTTTGTCACCGCAGGCGACTTTTTTATTGACAGACGCGGCGGACGGTGGTATTCTCTATGTGAAAGGTGGTGAAATCCCATGACACAAGGCGAACGCATCAAGGAAGTCCGCAAGGCTCTTTCGCTCACGCTTGAAGGATTCGGCGCGAAATTAGGCGTCACAAAACAGACTATTAGCAAGCTCGAAAACGGCGTGAATAACCTCACCGACCAAATGGCGCGGGCGATCTGCCGGGAATTTAACGTCAGCTATGATTACCTGACATCCGGCGTCGAACCCATGTTCACCGATCTTCCGGCGACCGTGCTTGACGAATTATGTCGGCAGTATGATCTCGACGATCTCGACCGCTCTTTGATTGCCGAATATTTGAAGCTGGATGCACGGGATCGGCAAGTCCTGAAAGACTACATCCGAAGCGTTCTTCTTCCGGCGGACGACACGCAGGCGCGGATCGACAGGGAAGTCGAAGCCTATCGCCGCGAGCTTGAATTAGAAGCAAGTCAGGCGGCGAAATCGTCAGCTTCCGGCGAATCCGTCGAAAAGTTGGCATAAAAAAATAGCGCCGCCCGAAGGCAGCGCAGAAAGCGGTTGCATTATGAAAGAGAATAAGAAAACCGGGCGCGGAATGATAATCATTGGCGCATTACTCGCGGCAGCGTGTGTTATCTCTCGACAGTTCGGCGCGCTCATTATTGCCGTACCGCTCCTGTTTTTTGGTATTCGGCGGAATAAGGCATACAAGGCCGGACAAGATAATGCGCAGCAAATCACGCACGAACCCGCCGCGCCCGCGCCGGATTATACGATTCCCGGCGCGTCCCGCTCCGCACCAGACCCCGCCCCAACTTCACCGCCTGCTGTTATTTCGTCGGATGTCGCGCCAGTTCAAACCGTCCGTGCGCCCGCCGCGCCCGTTCGCGCTTATGCTTCGTATTCGATTATTAAGCCTAAATCGAAAAAGGCGCTAGCCGATATTTCAAAGCAGGACTATATCGTCTTCGATGTTGAAACGACGGGACTGTCCCCGAACGCCGACGCTATTATTGAAATAGCTATGATCCGTCATTTTCAAAACGGAAACGAGCAGCGTTATCATTCGCTGTTCAATCCGCGGCGCGGACTTTCGCCAAAGATTACCCGGATCACAGGCATAACAGACGATGATCTTCTGGACGCTCCATTCATCGAAGATCGCCTTGATGAAATCTTATTGTTCATTGACGGCGGCGCGCTTGTGGCGCATAACGCGAATTTCGACATGAAGTTTCTTTGTGCAGCGCTGGACGCGGCGAAGGTTCCCGCCGAATTTACTGCTTATGATACGCTTGATATGGCAAGGCGCGCTTTTCCTGATCTCCCAAATCACAAACTGGAAACATTGATCCCGGCGCTGTCTCTCGCAGAACACGATCAACAGCATCGCGCCACAGATGACGCCGAATGCACAAAAAAGCTGTTTGAAATCTGTCTGGCGGAATTGCTATCCCAGAAGGAAGCAGAACTCGCCGCAAGACGTGCCGCAAGGCAGTAATAAAAAAGACGCCTGCCGCAAACAGACGTCTTTCCCGAACCTATACCGCGCACGACACGCGATAGATGATCCGTTCCCGCTCATCATTCTATCACAAAAGCCGTGCGTTTGCATAGGCTTTCTTTTCATATCTTTTTCAAGGTGGAATGATCCATGTATTACACACAATCGTCGCCGGAATTGTACGGGATGCGCTGCGTGAAATATATTCGCTGTTCCCATGAAGATCAAGTTCAGCACGGCGACACGCTGGAAGCGCAGGACGAAATACTGGACGACTTCATTAAAAAGAACAAACTTGTCCTTGTGGACACGTTCGTCGATGAAGCCTTGACCGCGCGGAAACGCTTCACGCAGCGCAAAGAATTTGTGCGCCTGCTCGAAGGCGTCCGCCGTCACGACTTCGACATTATTCTGTTTACCAAATTGGACAGGTGGTTCCGCAATATAGGTGACTATCACAAAATACAGGAAATTTTAGAAGCGAACAATGTGCAATGGAAGGCCGTGACAGAATCCTATGACACGACGACCACAAACGGACGCCTGCACATCAATATCCGCCTTTCCGTTGCACAAGATGAATGTGACCGGGACAGCGACAGGATCAAGGATGTCTTCGCGTATAAGCTGCGGAACAAGTCGTATATTACCGGGAAACTTCCGCGCGGTCTAATGCTGGATGACAAAAAACACGTTGTCCATGATCCCGAATGGAAGCAGCTCGCGCTTGACATGTTCGACATCTTTGAAGCGACGAACAGTAAGCGTAAAACGGTTGTTCTGCTGAATGAAAAATACGGTCTTCGTCTCACCTATGAAATAATCGCGAACAGCTTGCGCAACCCTCTATATAAAGGCCAATATCGCGACGATCCCGAATTTTGCGAACCGCTCATAGCGCCGGAACGCTTTGATCGTCTTTTAATCGCCGGAAAGCATGATGCCCGTCAACGTGGTTCGGGAATCACATACATTTTTTCCGGCCTACTGATATGCTCTGACTGTATGTGCCGCATGGCGGGACTTACATCACAATACAAGTCCATAGACGGAATAACAAAAAAGTTTCCCCGTTACCGCTGTAAAACACATTATCAGTCTCATACATGCCCGCGGAATGGTTCCTTTTCGGAAGTCTACATTGAAAAATACCTTTTAGAACGCATCCGTCCCGCTCTCGCTGACTACATCGCAGAATATGAAGTCAAGAACAGCGCGTCGGAACGCAGGCCGGAAGCCGACGCCGCGCGCATCAAGGCCAAGATGAAGAAGCTGTATGATTTATTCATGGACGACCTGATCGAAAAAAGCATGTACCGCATCGAATACGACAAGCTGCGCGCCCAGCTGGAAGAGGCACAGGCCGCAATCTCCGTCCCAAAGAAAGACGTTTCCGCTCTGCGGGATTTCCTCGCGCGTCCTTGGGAAGAGGTATACCAGACGTTCAACCCCGAAGAAAAGGCGCGTTTTTGGCGCTCCATCCTCCAATCCGCCGTCGTTCACGCCGACGGAACGATCGACCTGAATTTTTTATAATTATCTGTGTACTAATTATAACTTGCCAACGGGCTATACCGGCATCCTCACCACCTTCGGGCGGGTGGAGGAGCGTACCATCGGCGCAGGCGCGCATCTTATCCTGCCGTGGCAGAATGTGGTGAAGATGGACAACCGCACGCAGAAGGTGCAGATCACTACCTCGGCGTTCTCCAGCGATATCCAGCAGGTGGATCTTGCCCTCTCGGTGAACTACTGCATCGACCAAAGCACCGCGCAGGAGCTGTACCGCACAGTTGGCATCCATTACTATGAGAACGTGATGTATCCCCGCATCCTCGAGAATACCAAGGCGGTGTTTTCCCAGTATTCGGCGGAAAATTTGATTGCCAAGCGTAATTCCCTTTCCGATGTGATCGCCGAAAACACCGCAAACGACATGAAGATGTACGGCATCACGATCGTGTCCATCGCCATCGAGGACATCGACTTCACCGACGCCTTCACCACGGCCGTCGAGGCCAAGCAGGTCGCCGCTCAGAATAAGCTGACGGCCGAGACGGAGCAGGCGCAGAAGACCATGGAGGAAGAGGCCACCGCCAAGCGCGCCGTCATCGCCGCCAACGCAGAGGCGGAAAAGGCGGTCATTGCCGCGAACGCCGAGCTGGAGGTCGTCAAGATCCAAGCCGAGGCCTCCCTGTATGCCGGTGAAAAAGAGGCCGAGATGAACAAGCGCATTTCGGAATCTCTGACCGACGGGCTCATCGATTACTATTGGATCAAGCAATGGACGGGCGTGCTGCCCAGCACGGTGCTGGGCTCGGACGCGAGCTACATGATCGACCTGACCGAGTGATCCCGACAGACGCATGAGCAAAAGACCCCCCTGCCGAAGTAGGGGGGTCGCTGTATCGTATTATGTCGGCGCGATCAGCCGTTGAAGGCTGCCTGCACGGAGGCAAGATCAGCGGCGACTTGATCGGCGGAGGCGACCTCGATGAGGTTGATATCGCCGTCAAACAGGCCGGTGATGGTGAACTCGCCCTCCGGGGAGACGGTGCCGGTCACCAGCAGGACAAATTCCGCGCCCTCAAGGTTCTGGCCGGTCTTCTCCATGGAGAAGGTCATATCGTCTGCGATCACGAGGGTATGCTCGCCGTCGGTGTAGGTGCCGGGCGCGACCGTGCCGGCCTCGCCGGAAGCGCCGCCCGCCGCAGGGACATACTGGGCGGCAAATTCCTCAAAGGTCATGGGAACGCCCTGCTCCAGCATGCCGCTATAGATCATTTCCGCGGGGAAACTCTCAAAGTCCATGGCATACACGAGCGGCATGAACTCATTTTCGCGGATCTCCTCGGTCATGGTGTCGTTGATCTCGTCTTCCGCGATCAGCCACTCGTGGATGTACTCGATGAAGGCGTCCTCCACGGAGACGACAGCGCCGCCGCCGTTTTCGGCGTACCAAGCGTCATAGGTCATGGGGAACACCACGCCCGCTGGCGCCTGATCTACCGCGCCTGAGCCGGTGAAGTTTTGGATGGATTCATCCAGCGGGGACTGCGCCGCGTCCAGACCGGCGCGGAGATTTGCCTCGTTGCCCTGCCAGAAGGGATCCTGCATCATGGTTTCATAAAGGTACTCTTTGTATTCGTCAAACAGGGGATAAGCCTCTTCGGAAGGCTCGCCCGAGGCGCCGGAGGCCTCGCCCGAAGCGTCGGAAGCATCGCCCGAGGCCTCGCCGGAGGCGCTGCCGGAGCCTGCGCCTTCAGAGATGACGGGGAATACGGAACCGACCTCGTCCGGGTTCGGGGTGACGGTCACGGTGGCGTCGGCATTGATGCCGGAGATGGTGACGGTCTCTGCGGTGGGATACTGGTTCGGGCCGCCGAGGGTGACGTTGGAATACACGATGGAGCCTGCCGTGGTGATGACACCGGAGCCGGCCTCGCCCGCCGCAATGGGACCCATATCGCAGGGAGCGGAGCAGGAGATGGTGAAAACGAGATCCTCACCGTCTGCAACCGTAAAGGTTTCCGCTACGGAGCCGTCCATGCCGTTGATGACGGTGACGGTGTAGGTTCCGGCGGCGAGGGCGGACGCGCCGAAGCACAGCACGAACGCGACAGCCAATATCAAAGCAAGGAATTTTTTCATGGGTGTGACCTCCTCATTCATGATGGTTTAATTATATTCGCGCGTGAAACACTTGTCAAATAGATTATGGCCAAAAAGGCGGGCGTTCCGCACCGAAAAACGGCGGCGGAACGCCCATGATTTCATGCCTTGGGTTTGAAGCTGTCCTTGAGTGCGACAGCGCGGTTGAATACGAGATGGCCGGGAGCCGAGTCCTTATTATCCACCGCGAAATAACCGGTGCGAAGAAACTGGAAGCTCTGCGGTGCGGCGGCGCTCTCCAGCGCCCGCTCGACCTTGCAGCCGGTGAGGATCTCGAGCGAATCGGGATTGAGGCAGGTGAGGAAATCCTCGGCCGCGTCCGGCTCGGGATCGGAAAACAGGTTGTCATACAGACGGATCTCCGCGTCGGCGCAGTCGGCGGCGTTCACCCAATGGATCGTACCGCGAACCTTGCGTCCGTCCGGCGTGTCGCCGCCGCGGGTAGCGGGGTCGTATTCGCACAGGACAGCGGTGATATTCCCGTCGGCGTCCTTCTCAAAGCCGGTGCATTTGACGATATACGCCCCTTTGAGCCGAACCTCGTTGCCGGGGAAGAGGCGGTTATATTTTTTCGGAGGCTCCTCCATGAAGTCCTCGGTCTCGATCCACAGCTCCCGGGAGAAGGTGACGGGACGGAAACCGGCGGTCTCGTCAAGGTTGTTGTTCTCGATCTCGAAGGACTCGCTCGCGCCCGCGGGATAATTCGTAATGATGAGCTTAATGGGATGCAGCACGGCCATGCGGCGGGGCGCGGTCTGGTTCAGCTCCTCCCGCAGGCAATGCTCCAAGAAGGCGTATTCCACCGTGCTGCTGACCTTCGATACGCCGATGCGGCTGATGAATGAACGCACGGCGGTCGGCGTATAGCCCCGGCGGCGCAGGCCGCACAGGGTCGGCATCCGCGGATCGTCCCAGCCGGAGACATAATGCTCCTCCACGAGGCGGCGCAGCTTGCGTTTCGACATGACGGTGTGGTTGATGCCGAGGCGGGAAAATTCGATCTGCCGCGGCTTGGAGGGTACGTCGGTATGCTCGATGACCCAGTCGTACAGCGGACGGTGATCCTCGTATTCCAACGAGCAGAGGGAGTGGGTGATGCCCTCCAAGGCGTCTTGGATGGGATGAGCGAAGTCGTACATCGGGAAGACGCACCATTTCGTTCCCTGCCGGTGATGCTCGATATAGCGGATGCGGTACAGCACCGGGTCGCGCATGTTGAAGTTGCCGGAGGCAAGGTCGATCTTTGCGCGCAGGGTATACTTGCCCTCGGGGAACTCGCCCTCGCGCATGCGGCGGAAGAGGTCAAGGCTCTCCTCAATGGGACGGTCGCGCCATGGGCTGCGGGCGGGGGTGCCGACATCGCCCCGGTATTCCCGGAACTGCTCCGGCGTCAGCTCGCATACATAGGCCAGCCCCTTCCGGATGAGGCCGACGGCCAGCTCATAGGTCTTTTCAAAATAATCGCTGCCGTAAAAGAAGCGGTCGCCCCAGTCGAAGCCCAGCCAATGGATATCCTCTTGGATGGCGTCGACATATTCGGTATCCTCCTTGGCGGGGTTCGTATCGTCCATGCGGAGATTCGTGATGCCGCCGAAGCGCTCCGCGGTGCCGAAATCGATGCACAGCGCCTTGCAATGGCCGATGTGCAGATAGCCGTTCGGCTCCGGCGGGAAGCGGGTATGCACCTGCATCCCCTCGAACCGTCCGCCGGGGGCAATATCCTCCGCTACAAAATCCAGAATAAAGTTTTTCGCGTTCTCGTCCATAAAATCGTCGCTCCCAGTGCGGTTTATTTCGTTCCGAAAATGCGGTCGCCCGCGTCGCCGAGGCCGGGGACGATATAGCCGTGATCGTTCAGATGATCGTCAAGCGCGGCGACGAAGATATCCACATCGGGATGAGCGGCCTGCATGGCCTCCACGCCCTCGGGAGCGCCGATGATGCTCATGAGCTTGATGTTCTTGACACCCACCTCCTTGAGGAAGGTGGCCGCCGCCGCGGCGCTGCCGCCGGTGGCGAGCATCGGATCGACGATGATCACGTCCCGCTCCGCGATATCGGGGGGCATTTTGAAGTAATACTTCACCGGCTCCAGTGTCTCGGGATCGCGGAACAGACCGACATGGCCTACCTTGACGTTCGGCATCATGGCGACCATGCCGTCCACCATGCCGAGACCGGCTCGCAGAATGGGAACGATGGCCAGCTTCTTTCCGGCGATGCGGTGGCATTTCGCCAGCGCCACGGGGGTCTGGACATCGACCTCCTCCAGCGGAAGATCCCGGGTGGCTTCGTAGCACATGAGCTGCGCGATCTCACTCACGAGCTCGCGGAACTCCTTGACGGAGGTGTTTTCATCCCGCAGGATGGACAGCTTGTGCTGGATGAGAGGATGGGTGAATACCATGACTTTGCTCATATCGTTCGCTCCTTTGTGTGAAGTTGATTACGGTTGGGTTGCGCAGGGAGGCGATTATGACAGCTTTGCCTGCCGCTCCCGCTCGGCCTGCGACAGGCGCAGGTATACCGGCAGCAGCGCATCCACCGGCTGGGGCGCTTTGCCCATCGCCGCGAGGCCGACGCCCCGGGCGTTCTGGAGGCGCAGTGGTTCCGGCGCAAGATGCAGCGAGAGCTTGTCCTTATCCAATGTATTATAGCACAGCTCCGCGCCGTCTCCAAGTAAAATCCACGGCTTTCCGTAAGAATTGAGCTCCGGCTCCAGCTCCGCCAGAGAGATGGCGCGATCGTCCGTCAGGCGGACGGGTCTGCCGTCCCGCACGGTGAAGAGGGCGTTATACACCTGCCCGCGCCGCGCGTCCATCGCGCAGCAGAGCATCGAACTGTCCATATCCGGGCCGCCGAAGGCCATGGCCTCCAGCGTGGAAACGCCGATCACCGGGATCTGCAGCGCCCAGCACAGTCCCTTGGCCTCGGCCATGCCGATCCGCAGGCCGGTGAAGGAGCCGGGGCCGTGGGCGACGGCCACAAGGCCGACGTCCCGCACGCTTTTATCGAGATTGCGGAGAAGATCCTCCGCCATCGGAAGGAGCGTCCGGCTGTGGGTGAGGCCTGCGTTCGATACGGACACGGCCAGAAGCTTTTCGTCCTCAAAGAGCGCCGCGGACGCGGCCTTCGCGGAGCTTTCCAGCGCCAGCATCAGCATGATCTGTTCCCTCCCTCGACGGTGATCTCCCGCGCGCTTTCCGACAGCTTGCGGAAGGTGACCGTAGTTTCGTCGCCCTCAAAGGCCTCGGCGACATTTTCGCTCCATTCCACGGCGCATACGCCGCCGCGGGAGAGGTAATCCTCCCAGCCGATGTCGTAGAGCTCGTCCGCGCTGCCGAGGCGATACATATCGAAATGGAACAGGCAGCGTTCGCCGATATATTCATTCACGATGGTGAAGGTGGGGCTGTTCACCAGCGCGTCGATTTCCATACCCCGCGCCATGCCCCGCACGAACGCGGTCTTTCCGCTGCCCAGCTCGCCGTAGAACGCCACGACGCTGCCGTCCGGCAGTTCTCTTGCAAAGCGCGCGCCCAGCGCCTCGGTCTCTGCTTCGGAATTTGTTATGTAAACCATAGGATCGACCTCACAGCGGCATGGTGGCGTAGGCGTTCAGGCGGCTGTCCGCCGTGCGGCCGGCCAAATACTCATAATAGCCCTGCGCGCCGATCATGGCGCCGTTGTCGCCGCAGAGCTTCATGGGCGGGATATACAGGGCGCAGCCCGCCTTTTCGCAGGCGGCGGTGAAATCCGCACGGATGCGGGAGTTGGCGGCGACGCCGCCTGCCACAGCGATCTTCGTATAGCCCAGCTCCTTGGCTGCGGCCATCGTCCGCCCCACGAGGGATTCCGATACCGCACGGCACAGGCTGGCGGCAAGCCCCGCCTTATCCAGAGGCTCTCCGGTCTGTTCACAGTGGTGGGCGATGTTGATAACGGCGGTTTTGAGGCCGGAGAAGCTCATGTCGTACGGGTTCTGGCCGACGTAGGGGCGCGGCAGCTCGTAGCGCGTATCGTCGCCTCGTTTCGCGAGGTCGTCGATGGGCTTGCCGCCGGGGTACCCGAGCCCCAGCACGCGGGCGGATTTATCGAAGCACTCCCCCGCGGCGTCGTCCCGGGTCTGGCCGAGGATGTGCATATCAGTATAGCCGCGCACATCCACCAGCATGGTATTCCCGCCGGAGATAGCGAGGCATAAAAACGGCGGCTCCAGCTCGGGATAGGCGATATAATTCGCGGCGATATGTCCGCGGATATGGTGCACGGGGATCAGCGGCACGCCCAGCGCGAGGGCGGCGCTTTTGGCAAAATTCACACCCACCAGCACCGCGCCGATGAGGCCGGGGGCATAGGTGCAGGCCACCGCGTCGACATCGGCGCGGGTGATGCCCGCAGCGGTCAGAGCCCGCTCCGCCAGCAGGGAGATGACCTCGAGGTGGCTGCGCGCGGCAATCTCCGGCACGACGCCGCCGTATACGGCGTGCAGGTCGGCCTGCGAAAAGATCTGGTCGGTCAACACGCAGCGGCCGTCCTTTACGAGGGCGACGGCAGTCTCGTCACAGGAGGATTCAACGGATAGGATCAGCATGGCATGGTCTCCAAACAGCAAGCGATACCGGGCGGCAGGGTCGGAAAGGCAAATGCCCGGTGCGAATAAAAGTTCTTTTTGCTTCCTTTATCTTACAAGAAAAAGGATGTCATTAATATGGCGTCCTCTCTCGGTTTTTCATAGTAATTCCTGCGCCGCCCGACCTCGGCAAAGCCGTGCTTTCGGTACAACGCGATCGCGGGGGCGTTCGATGCCCGCACCTCCAAGGTGACGGAGGCCAGCGCCTGTTCCCGCGCCTGCCGGAGGATATCTCCCAGCAGCGCGTCCGCAATCCCGCGGCGGCGATAGGCGGGGGAAACGGCAATGTTATCGAGGCTCCCCTCGTCCAGCACGGAGGACAAAACGGCGTAGCCAGCCACGGCGCCGTCCTCCACGGCGACGGAGAAGCGGTCGAGCATCCGCGCGATCAGCTCCCGCGGCCACGGATCGGAAAAGCATGCCGCCTCCAGCGCGGCGATGCCATCGATGTGTTCAGGTTTTGCTGGTTCTATTATCATGTCGCTTCGTCTTCGCCGCGCTTTGGTTACCGGGCGCAGCGCCGGGATAATGCCTTGGCTTGGTGCGGCTGCAAAGTTCTTTTTGGATACTTTTTCTTTCAAGAAAAAGCATCAGTGTGCGTCCGCCCAGCTCTTTCCGATGCCGGTGTCGGCAGTGAGCGGCACGGAGTAATGCACGGCGTTTTCCATCTCTTCCTTCAGGATGCGCGCCGCGTCGTCCGCCTGCGCCGCCGGACATTCCACGATGAGCTCGTCGTGCACCTGCAGAAGCAGCTTCGCATCGGGAAGCTCGCGCCGCAGCCGGTCATGCACGCGGATCATGGCGAGCTTCATCACATCCGCCGCGGTGCCTTGGATGGGCATGTTCCTCGCCACGCGCTCGCCGAAGGAGCGCAGGTTGAAGTTCGATGAGGTCAGCTCCGGCAGATACCGCCGCCGCCCGAACAGCGTGGAAACATAGCCCTGCTCGCGGCCTAGCTCGATGGCCTGCGCCATATACTCGCGCACGCCGTGGTATTTGGCCATATAGGTATCGATATAGGACTTCGCCTCGTTTTGGAAAACGCCGATATCCTGCGCAAGCGAGAAGGCCGAGATGCCGTAGACGATGCCGAAGTTGACGGCCTTCGCCTGCGAGCGCTGGGCGTGCGTCACCTCCGCGAGCGGGATGCCGAAGACCTGACTGGCGGTGACGGCATGGATATCCTCCCCGGAGAGGAAGGCGTTTATCATCGTCTCGTCCTGCGAGATGTGCGCCAGCAGACGCAGCTCGATCTGGCTGTAGTCCGCGTCCACGAGGACATTTCCCGGCCCCGCCACGAACATGCGCCGGATGCCCGCGCCCAGCTCCCGCCGCACGGGGATGTTCTGCAGATTCGGCTCGCGTGAGGACAAGCGTCCCGTGTCCGTCACGGTCATCTGGAACGTCGTATGGATGCGCCCGTCGTCGGCGATGGTTTTCAGCAGACCATCCGCATAGGTGCTTTTGAGCTTTGTGAGCTCCCGATATTCGAGGATCTCCCCCACGATGGGATGCTTTGGCCGCAGCTTCTCGAGGATATCCGCGTTGGTGCTCCAGCCGGTCTTGGTCTTTTTCCCCGCCGGCAGCGCCAAGCGCTCGAACAGCACCTCGCCGAGCTGCTTTGGGGAGTTTATGTTGAACTCTCCACCCGCGCGTTCCCAGATGGAGGCCTGAAGCGCCGCGATGCGATCCGTGAGGCTCTGACCGAAATCATAGAGCGCCTGTCGATCCACGAGAAAGCCGTTCGTTTCCATCTCTGCCAGAACGGAGCAGAGGGGAAGCTCGATATCGTAATAGAGGCGCTCTATGCCGCACTCCGCGAGCTTCGGGCGGAAAACCTCCTCCAGGCACGCCACGGACGCTGCCTTCTGCAGACACTCCGCCAGCCGATTCACGTCCTCATCCAGCAGAGACATCTGCCCGTCGTCCTCCGCGTCCATGAGCGAGAAGCCGCAGTATTTCGGGCAAAGCCGCTCCAACTCGTAGCTGCTTGCCGTGGCGTCCAACAAATAGGCCGCGAGCGCCGAATCAAACACCCAGTTCCCGCTCTCGATCCCGCGCTCCATAAGGCGGCGCTGGATGTCCTTGATATCGTGCCCCGCCTTCGGCACCGCAGCGCCGAAGAGTTTACATAATGCGGAATTATAATCATCTGAATAAGATTGCTTGTCAAGAACCCAAGCGTTTTCCTCCGCTTGAAAGGTGACATAATCCAAATCTGGACCACACCAGATATAAGCGGTTTTCCCGCCGAGCGCGGCGATCGCCGCGTCCATTTCCCCCGCGTTCGTCACGGGGGCGGAGGTGCATTCGCATTCAAAAATCTGCTCCTGCTCGGGCGCGTCGGGCTTCAGCCCCCATTTTTCGATAAAACGCCCGAAGCCGAGACGCTTGAAAAGCTCATACGTTGCACCGTTCGGCGTGAGCTGCCAGAGGGTCTCCTCCGGCCGGAAGTCTATGGGCGCATCCCGCCGGATCGTGGCAAGGACGAAGGATTCCCGCGCGCTGGCCTCGCCCTCTTGGAGCTTCTTGCGCTGGCCGGGCTTCACGGCGGGATCGTCGAGGTTCTCGTATACCCCGTCGAGCGAGCCGAAGCGGTGCAGCAGATCGAGGGCGGTCTTCTCGCCGATGCCCGGCACGCCGGGGATATTATCCGAGCTGTCGCCCATGAGGGACTTAAGGTCGATCATTTTGATCGGCTCGAAGCCGTATTCCTCACGGAATCGGGCGGGATCGTATTCGATGGTCTCCGTCTGTCCCATGCGGGATTTGATATGGACGACATGGGTCGCGTCGGTGATGAGCTGGAAGGAATCCTTGTCGCCCGTGACGAGGCGGCAGTCCCAGCCGATCTCCTCGCAGATACGGGCGAAGGTGCCGAGCAGATCGTCCGCCTCCCAGCCTGCCAGCTCGTAGCGGCGGATGCCCATGGCGTCGAGTACGTCCTTGAGGATCGGCATCTGTACGCGCAGCTCCTCCGGCATAGGCTTACGCTGCGCCTTATACGCTTCGCTCATCTCATGGCGGAAGGTAGGCGCGTGCACATCGAAGGTAACGCATACGCCGTCCGGCGATTCCAGTTCCAAAAGCCGCTGCAGGATCGCCAGAAAGCCGTATACGCCGTTCGTTGGCGTGCCGTCCGGCGCGTTCAGCATCCGAATGCCGTAAAACGCCCGGTTCACGATGGAGTTGCCATCGAGGATCATCAGTTTTTTTGCCGCTTCGCTCATCGTATCGTGTCCTTCAAGGTGTTATTAACATATAATACCATGTTTTGCCCAAAAAGAAAACCGCCGCAACAAATTTGTGCGGCGGTTTCGTGCAGGGGATCATCGATAATCCCGCGCCAGCGCCTCGAAAACCGGGAGGGCGCGGCGAATGCGCTCGGTGGGGACGCAATAGGAGATGCGCACGTGTCCGGGCGCGCCGAAGCCCGATCCGGGGACGAGCAGCAGATCATGCGCCTTAGCTCGTTCGCTGAAAGCGATGTCGTCCGGCTCCAGCGAGCGGGGGAAGAGATAGAATGTGCCGCCCGGCTCCACGCAGGTAAAGCCCATGGAGAGCAGGCCGTCCAGCAGGAGACGGCGGTTTTCGGCGTAAACGGAGAGATCGGCGGTGTCGTTCACGCAGGCGGCGGCGACGCGCTGGAACAGCGACGAGGCGTTCACATAGCCGAGGGAACGGCCTGCCCCCGCAATGGCGGCAAAGACCCTCTCCCATTCGTCCACGGCCTTCGGCACGGCGACATAGCCGATGCGTTCGCCGGGAATGGACAGCGACTTTGACCACGAATAGCAAACGAGCGTGTTTTTATAGAAGTGCGGGATATACGGCACCTCCGCGTCGTCGTATACGATCTCGCGGTAAGGCTCGTCCGCGATGATATAGATGGGATGGCCGTATTCTGTGCTCTTGGCGTTCAGCAGGGCGGCGAGCTTCGTGATCGTCCCGGTGGAATAGACGACGCCGGATGGGTTGTTCGGAGAGTTCACGATGACGGCTTTCGTGCGGGGATTCAGGAGCTTTTCCAGCGCGTCAAAGTCGATCTGGAAGCTCTCGATCTCCGGCGGCACAAGAGCCATTTTCCCCCCCGCGCCTTCGATGAAGACCTTATATTCGGGGAAATACGGCGCAAATACGATAAACTCGTCTTCGGAACAGCACAGACCGCGGAGACAGCAGCAAAGCGCGGCGGCCGCGCCCACGGTGCAATAGAGATTCTCGCCGGTGTAATCCATACCGAAGCGGCGGTTCAGCGCGGCGGCCAGCGTGTTTTTCACGGCGGGATCGCCGGCGGCGCTCGTGTAGCCGTGGAGGGTGACGGGATCGCTCTCCCGCAGGAGACGGATGGCCTCCTCGTTCACGGAAGCAGGCGCGGGGACGCTGGGGTTGCCCAGAGAAAAATCAAAAACATTCTCCGCGCCCACAATGGCGGCGCGCTTCCGTCCGTATTCAAACAGCTCGCGGATAACGGAACGGCTGGTGCCGAGCGCGAGCATTTTTTCGTTTACCATGATACCCCTCTTTTCGTTTCCTGAATGCGGCTATTATAGCACGCCGCCGCGGGTTTGCAAAGCAGACCGCACCGGTTTTTATTGCGGCGCATGACGAAGCGTGTTATACTGTCCATGTAAGATGTACAAATATTCCGGGATATCGGGACGCCCTGCGTTCGGATATCCGACGGCGTTTATCCTGCGAAGGAGGTTGCGTTTATGCATTGGAAGCGTTTATGGGCGAGCCTGATGGTTTTGGCGCTGTGTATTTCGCTGCTGCCCATGGCCGCCTTGGCGAGCGATGAGCCGGATATTCCGGCGGAAGGGATCGAGGAGCTTGTAGAGACAGAAGAAATAACGGAGGTCGAGGAACCTGCCGAGGTCAAGGAACCCGCTGAGGTCGAGGAACCCTCCGAGGTTGAGGAACCCTCCGAGGTTGAGGAACCCGCTGAGGTCGAGGAACCTGCCGAGGTCGAGGAACCTGCCGAGGTCGAGGAACCCGCTGAGGTCGAAGAACCCATCGAGGATGAAGGGATAATCATTGGCGAGGCTTCCTATGTCGTCGTGACGGAGGAAGCAGCTGCCTTCGCGCCGCAGCTCGACGGATTTTCGGATTTCTCCGAGGCGGCGGTCTATGCGAGGCTGATGGCTGTGCAGGATGAGTATCCTACGGGAACCTCATGGACGAGCGCGAGGACATATTCGAACACCTATGTTTCCTATGGCTTCGGCTACGGTGACGGCGCTGAGATAGGATATACCGGAAACGGCTGCTTGGCCTTTGCCATGCTGCTGAGCGACCGGGCGTTCGGGGATCTTCCTATTTGGAAGAAGGTCAATTTTTCCTATGATGAGATCCGCGTCGGGGATTACCTGCGTGTGGACGGCAACTCACACAGCGTTATCATAACGCAGGTGTTCGAGGATCATGTCGTCCTCGCGGAGGGCAATCTCTCTTATGCAGGCAGTCCGTATGGGGTCTATTGGGGACGGACGATGACGCGGGCGGAGGTTATGGCTGCGGATTATCTGGTGACGCGCTATCCGGGCGGCTTCTCGTCCGTTACCGTCAGTATTTCGGCGCCGCAGATATCTTCGGTCACGAACGACGCGGCGACTGGCAAGCCGATCGTCGCTTGGAGCAAGGTTGACGGCGCAAAGTATTACGAGCTGTATCGCAGCCGCAGCGCCACGGACGGTTTCACCCTCGCCGATACGACGATCGGGACGAGCCTCACGCATACTGCCGCCGAATCCGGCGTGAAGTATTATTACATCGTCCGCGCCGTGGACGCAAACGGAAACGCCTCCGATTTCAGCGGGGTGAAATACCGTATCTGCGACTGCGCGCGGCCGACGGTTACGGTCACCACGCTGGCGTCCAGCGGCAAGCCCTACATAAGCTGGAAAGCGGTGGACGGTGCGGTGTCCTACAGCGTGTATCGCTCCACGGGCGGCTCGTACACGCGGATCCTCACGACAACGAATCTGCATTGCACAAACGTATCGGCAGAGCCGGGTGTGACCTATTACTATAAAGTCGTTGCCAACGGTGGCACGAGCTACGCCAACTCGGCCTACAGCGCGGTGAAATACATCACCTGCGACTGCGCACAGCCTGCGATCAAGGTCACCACGCTCTCGTCCAGCGGCAAGCCATATATAAGCTGGAAGGCTGTGGACGGCGCGAAATCCTACAGCGTATATCGCTCCACGGGAGGGACATATACTCGGATCCTCACAACGACGAAACTGCATTGTACGAACGTGTCGGCAGAGCCGGGGACGACATACTACTATAAGGTGATCGCAAACGGGGAAACGAAATATGCCAATTCGGCTTACAGCGATGTGAAATATGTCACCTGTGACTGTGCGCGGCCAACGGTGAGCATTACGCGCACCGGAAGCGGCAAGCCCTATCTGAGCTGGAACGCCGTTGACGGGGCGAAATCCTACAGCGTGTATCGCGCAGCGAGCAGCGGCGGAACCTATACGCGCATCTTTACAACGACGAACCTGCATTGCACCAATGTATCGGCGGTCAGCGGCGCGACGTACTACTATAAGGTGATCGCAAACGGCAGCACGAGCTACGCCAATTCTGCCTACAGCACGGTTGTGCATATCACAGCGAAGTAAAAAACAACAGAAGATATATAAGCAGAGAGCCGCCTCGTTGGAGAGGCGGCTCTCTGCAGGTACAGGATATGCAAAGACACCGATCAGATCCTTGCGACGCCGGATCTGCGGGCGGCGTCCGCCACGGCGGCTGCGACCGCGTCCTTCACGCGGGGATCGAAGGGCTTGGGGATGATGTATTCGGGAGAAAGCTCCCCGTCGCTCACGAGTCCGGCCAGCGCGTAGGCCGCGGCCTCCTTCATGGCGTCGTTGATATCGGACGCGCGCACATCCAGCGCGCCGCGGAAGACGCCGGGGAAGGCGAGAACGTTGTTGAGCTGGTTCGGCAGGTCGCTTCGCCCGGTGGCGGCGATGGCCGCGCCGTTTGCGAGCGCCTCGTCCGGGAAGATCTCCGGCATGGGATTGGCGCAGGCGAAGATGACCGCGTCCTTTGCCATGGTCTGCACCATCGCGCCCGTGACGGCGCCGGGGCTCGATACGCCGATGAAAATGTCCGCGCCGCGCAGCACGTCGGAAAGAGTGCCGGTTCTGTTTTCCTTGTTCGTAACGGCGGCAAGCTCCTCCTTTGCGGGATTAAGGCCGTCGCGGCCGCGGGCGATGGCGCCCTTGCGGTCGCATACGATCACATCGCCCGCGCCCGCGGAGACGAGCAGCCGCGCGATGGCGGTGCCGGCCGCGCCCGCACCGTTAATCACGATGCGGATATCGCCGAGCTTTTTGCCGACGACCTTCAGCGCGTTCACGATGCCCGCAAGGGCGATGATAGCGGTGCCGTGCTGATCGTCGTGGAAAATGGGGATATCGCAGATCTCCTTGAGCCTGCGCTCGATCTCAAAGCAGCGGGGCGCGGCGATATCCTCCAGATTCACGCCGCCGAAGCTGCCCGCGAGCAGCGCCACGGTTTTTACGATATCGTCCACGTCCTTCGAACGAACACACAGAGGGATGGCGTCTACCCCGCCGAATTCCTTGAAGAGGACGCATTTGCCCTCCATGACAGGCATGCCCGCCTCCGGCCCGATATCGCCGAGGCCGAGGACGGCGGTGCCGTCCGTCACGACGGCGACGGTGTTCCAGCGGCCGGTCAGCTCATAGCTCTTCGACACGTCCTTTTGGATCTCAAGGCACGGCGCGGCGACGCCGGGGGTATATGCCAGTGAAAGTGCTTCTGCGTTGTCGACGCGGGTCTTCGATTCGATGTTCAGCTTGCCCTTCCATGCGTAGTGGGCTTTGAGGGATTCCTTCAGATAGTCCATGCTTTTTCGTCCTCTTTCTTACAGATATGGTGAATATATCGCGCCGGTACAGTCGCAAAAGACAGAAACCGGGAAATCTTCCACTTCGAGGCGGTGAATGGCCTCCGTCCCCAGCTCCGGGAAGGCCACGACCTCGCAGGCTTTTACATAATTTGCCAAAAGCGCGCCGCAGCCGCCCTCGGCGGAAAAATATACGGCGGTGTTTTCCACGATGGCGTCGATGACGGCCTGGCCGCGGCGGCCTTTGCCGATCATTCCCCGCAGGCCGAGGCGCAGCAGCGCCGGGGTGTAGCGATCCATGCGATAGGAGGTGGTGGGGCCGCAGGAGCCGATGGCATAGCCCGGCGGCGTAGGCGCGGGGCCGGTGTAGTAGATGATCTGATCCCGCAGATCGACAGGCAGCGACTCGCCCGCGTCCAGCAGCTCGCATAGCTTTTTATGCGCTGCGTCCCGCGCGGTATAGATGACGCCTGTGATGCGGATTTCGTCGCCCGCGCGGAGTTTTTTCACGGCCTCGGCGGTCAGAGGCGCGGTGATATGTTGGGTCATGACAGCACCTCCGAGGCATAGCGCAGGCTGTGGCAGCCGATGGATACGGCGCATGGCAGCCCGGCGATATGGGTCGGCGCCTGCGCAATGTTCACGCCGATGGCGAATTTTTTCACCTCATCGAACAGCTCCTGCTCCAAAGCCGCGTAAAACGGGTCGGGATTCGCGCCGACGCGCAGTACTGCTTTTTTGGAGAGATAGGCCGCCCGGTCGAAGTTTCCACCGAGGCCGACGCCGATCATGACGGGCGGGCAGGCGTCCGGCACGGCGAGCCGCGCTGTTTCCAGAACGAACTGCTTGACGCCCTCCAAGCCGTCCGCGGGGGCGAGCATGGCGACGCGAGCCTTGTTCTCGCAGCCGAAGCCACGCGGCGCTACGGTGACCTTGACGGCGTCGCCGGGGACGATATCGGTATAGACGAATGCGGGGGTATTGTCCCCGGTGTTCGTGCGGCGGATGGGATCGGCCACGATGGAGGAGCGAAGGTAGCCGTTTTTTACGGCGCGGCGCACGCCCTCGTCGATGGCCTCCGGGATCGAGCCGGTGATATGCGCGTCCTGCCCGATCTCCAAATACACGGCGGCAAGCCCCGTATCCTGACAGAGCGGGATGATGCCGTTTTTCTCAAAATTCTCTATGATATAGGGATTGCCGAAGGCGTATAGCTTTTCCTTCACATGCTCCGGCAGATGCAGGCAGGCATCCACATACAGGCGTGCCACGGCGTCCGTGAGCTGGCTGGCGGCGTATTCTCTCATGGCTTTACCCCGGATAAGTCGCCGCGGGGCGGCGCTTATGCTCGCTGCCGTTATGGAAGCGGTCGAGGATGCGCTTATCTTCCTCCGACGCCTCGCCGGTTTGCAGGAAACGGTCGATGGCGGCATAGGTGATGCCCATTTCCTTCTCGTCGGTCTGTCCCTCGAAAAGACCGGCGGAGGGCTCCTTGGTGCGGATGGACTTCGGTGCGTCCAGCCAGTCAAGGAACTCGAATACCTCCGTGGCGGTCAAATCGGCGATGGGGTTGAAATCATATGCGCCGTCTCCCCATTTGGTGAAATAGCCCATATAAGCCTCGCTGCGGTTGCCCGTTCCGGCCACGAGCCGCCCCTCGCTCCCGGCGATCGTATAGAGCGTTGTCATGCGCAGACGCGGGGCGATGTTCGCAAGAGACGCGGGGGTGATCTCGCAGGCGCTGGAAATTGCTTCGGCGGCGGCCTCCCGCACCGGGGTGAGGTCGACCATTCGCGTTTCGATGCCGTACTGCTCGGCAAGCTCCCTGCCGTCATCGAGGTCGACGCCGAAATTGCGCTTGGAAGAGCAAGGCATGAGGACGCCCACGGTATCGTCACATGCGGCCTTGCACAGAATGCCGACGAGGGCGGAATCCTTGCCGCCGGAGTTTCCGAAAACGATGCCCTTCACACCGCTGGCGGCTACCAGCTCGCGGATAAAGGCCACACGTCCGTCAAATTCCTTCTGATAATCTCTCATAAATGCCTCCATAGACAGGGGAAAGCGCCGGACGGCGTCCGGCACTTTGCTCCAATTCAGTTCCTGTCGATATACTGATCCCGATCCGCGCCGACGGAGACATAGCGGATGTGGCAGCCCACCGCGTCCTCCAGATAGCGGACGTAATCCTGCGCCGCCTGCGGCAGCTCGGAGAATTTGCGGCAGCCGGTGATATCGCCGGTGAAACCGGGCAGGTATTCATACACAGGGGTGCATTTTTCCAGCGCCGGCTCGAGCGGGAAGCGGTCGATGCGCTCGCCGTCCAGCTCATAGGCGGTGCATACGGGGATCTGCGCCATGCCGGAAAGCACGTCGAGCTTCGTGACGGCAAGCTCCGTCGCGCCTTGGAGCTGCACGCCGTAGCGGGAGGCGACCACGTCAAACCCGCCCACGCGGCGGGGACGGCCTGTGGCGGCGCCGTATTCGCCGCCGGCCTCCCGCAGCTCATGGGCAGCCTCGCCGGAGAACTCGCATACGAAGGGACCGCCGCCGACGGCGGAGGAATATGCCTTCATGATGCCGACGATATTGTCGAGCCGCTTGGCGGGGATGCCCGCGCCCAGCGGGGCATAGGCGGCCAGCGTGCAGGAGGACGACGTATACGGGAAGATGCCGAAATCGAGATCGCGCAGCGCGCCAAGCTGAGCTTCGAGCAGGATGGATTTGCCGCTGTCGTCCGCCTCGGTGAGAAGCGCCGTCGTGTCGCAGATATTGTCCATGATGGGATCGCCGAAGCGCATCAGCCAGTCATACATCGCCGTGGCGTTCAGAGGCTCGTGGCCGTAGCCCTTTTCCACCGTGAGGTTTTTCCACTCCACAATATCGGCCAGCCGCTCCTTCAAAACGTCCCGGAACAGCAGATCGCCCACGCGGACGGACTTGCGCATATACTTATCCGAATACACAGGGCCGATGCCGCGGCGGGTCGAGCCCTGCTTCTTTTCGCCCATACGATCTTCTTCGAGCCCGTCGAGCAGGGGATGATACGGCATGCAGACGGTGGCGCGGTCGCTGATCTTGAGGTGATCCGCACCGACCTCCACGCCCTTTTCCCGCAGGGACGCAAGCTCGCCGCCCAGATGTTCAAGATCGATGACCATGCCGGGACCCATGACGTTCACCGTCTCGGGACGGAGGATGCCGGAGGGCAGCAGATTCAGAATAAATTTTCCCCGTTCATTCACCACGGTGTGACCGGCGTTGTTGCCGCCCTGATAGCGGGCGACGATGTCATATTGGCTAGCGAGGAGATCGACCATCCGGCCCTTCCCCTCATCACCCCAGTTAATACCGACAACAGCAGTTATCATACTTTCTACTCCTTTTTGTGGGCGGCGAGTCTTTTTCTGCATGGCGTCATCCTGCGAAAAAACCCTCGCCGATTCTATATCGGTGGATGCCTGTTTATACGTTCGTCGTGGCTTCAATGCCCAGCTCGGCGGCGTATTTTTCCATGATTGGGGTCACATGATCATTCAGGAATTTCTCCGTCTGCTGCGGGGCGAGTCCGATGAATTTGCGCACGTCGAGAACGCCCGCAAGATCGTCCTTCGTCAATCGGAACATGGGATCGGCCAGCAGACGGTCGAGCAGATCGTTTTCGCCGCCCTCGAGCTTGACCTTCGCGGCCGCGGCCTGCGAATGCTGCCGGATGGCCTCGTGCAGCTCCTGCCGGTCGCCGCCGAGGGTGACGGCGTGCATGAGGATGTTTTCCGTCGCCATGAAGGGCATCTCTTCGTTGAGGTGCTTTTCCATGACCTTCGGATAGATGCGCCCGCCGCGAATGACGTTGATGATGAGCGTAAGGGCGCCGTCCGTGGCGAGAAATGCCTCCGGCAGCGTGATGCGGCGGTTGGCGGAGTCGTCAAGCGTACGTTCAAGCCATTGGGTGGAGGCGGTGTCCGCCGTGTTGCGGGCAACGTTGATGACGTACCGCGACAGGGAGCATACCCGCTCCGAGCGCATGGGGTTGCGTTTATAAGCCATGGCGGACGAGCCGACCTGCTCCGTCTCAAACGGCTCGTCGAACTCCTTCATATGCGCCAGCAGGCGGATATCGGTGGCCATTTTGCAGGTGCTTTGCGCGATATCGGCCAGCACGTTCAGCACATAGGCGTCCACCTTGCGGGAATAGGTCTGGCCGGAAACGGGCATGCATGCCTCGAAGCCCATTTTCGCGGCGATCTTATCCTCCAGCGCGGCGACCTTGGCGGCGTCGCCGCCGAATAGCTCCAAAAAGCTCGCGCCGGTGCCGGTGGTGCCCTTGCAGCCCAGCAGCCGCAGGTGAGAAAGCTCAAATTCCAGTCGGTCAAGGTCCATCACGAGGTCTTGGAGCCACAGGCAGGCACGCTTGCCGACAGTGGTGGGCTGGGCAGCTTGATAATGCGTATAGGCCAGCGTGGGGACGTCCTTATACTGCCGCGCGAAATCGCCCAGCGCGGCGATGGCGTTCACGAGAAGCCGGCGGATCTGCAAAAGACCCTCCCGGAGCTGGATGATGTCGGTATTGTCGCCCACATAACAGCTCGTCGCGCCGAGATGGATAATGGGCTTCGCGGTGGGGCAAAGCTCACCGTAGGTGCGGATATGCGCCATCACATCATGCCGCAGACGGCTTTCGTATTCGGCGGCTTTGGCATAGTCGATGTCGTCGATATGGGCGCGCATCTCATCGAGCTGCGCATCGGTAATGGGAAGACCCAGCTCCTGCTCGCTCTCCGCCAGCGCGACCCAGAGGCGGCGCCAAGTTGAGAACTTGAAATCGGGGGAGAAGATGTGCTGCATCGTGCGCGAGGCATAACGGGCGCACAGGGGGTTTTCATAGATCGGCTTGTTCATCTGCGGAAGCTCCCTTTGTGATGTGGCGGAAACGACGCTCGCCCTGCGGAGGAGCCGGTTTCCGAAAATGGTCAGAACAACATAAAATTATAGTATATCAGGCGGGAAAAATCAACTGTTCATCCGCGCGATTTCAAGATGATCGAATTAGGCACTTATCGAGTGCGAGAAGCGTATGGAGCGTTCGTTTACAGGTGTTTCGCATAATGGTATAATGCAAATGTGTTTATTTGGAGGATAAGGTATTATGGCGAAAGGTCTTGTTGACAAACTGCTTGATAGAATCTTTGACGAAAAATACATCGGGCGGCGGGGTGAAAAGCTGACAGAGCGGGAGCTGAAGCTTATTAAACTCTTTGGGAGAGACGGAAAGATCCTAAGAAATGTGTATGTTCCCAAAGCAGACGGTACGACCTCGGAAATCGATGTGCTGTTCATCACGGTTAAGGGCATTTTCGTCTTTGAAAGCAAGAACTATTCTGGTTGGGTATTTGGAGACGAATCATCTGCTTTCTGGACGGTATCCCTTGCCAATGGGCAAAAAAATCGGTTTTATAATCCAATTCGGCAAAACGCTTCTCATATTCGGTGGTTAAGAAATGCTGCTGGGTCAGAAATCCCCATGTTTTCGGTCATTGTTTTTTCGGAGCGCTGTGAGTTAAAGAAAGTTGTGCTGGCATCTGATGACGTTAAGGTGATCAAACGTGACAGGCTGTATTACACCGTCAAAACGATTTGGGATGCGAATCCCAATAAGCTAACAACAGAGCAGGTTGAAAACCTATATGCGCAACTAGTCTCGCTGTGCAATGTCGATGCGGCAGTAAAGAAGAAGCATATTGATGAAATCCAACAGAAATACACAGGGAAGAACAAAAGTAGTCAAATGAGTTCTGCAAAGATGCCAGAAGAGCCAGAATCCAACGCAGCGCCGACCGCAGAGGAAAGAGCATGTCCCCATTGCGGTGCGCCTCTTGTGATTCGCACGGCAAAAAGGGGAGAACATGCGGGAGAGTCGTTTTATGGCTGCTCAGCATACCCGCATTGCCGGTATGTTGAAACCATCCACCCTAATTGATTGACACATAAAAAACATCGGCGCTCCCGGGGGAGCGCCGACAGGGCGGGTCAGGCCGATGGTTTACAGGATCAGACCGTGGCGCGAAAGACAGGCAATGAGCGCTGCCTCATGCTCGGGCTGCATGGGGACGAGGGGCAGCCGCATCCGTCCGCTGCACCGTCCGAGCAGACCCATGGCGGTTTTGACGGGGATGGGGTTTACCTCGCAGAAAAGCAGGGAGAAGAGATCCATATACCGCTCGTTCAGCGCGGAAGCGGCGGCATAGTCGCCCTCGGCGCACAGGCGGCACAGCCGCGAGATCGCGTCCGGCACGAGGTTCGAGGCCACGGAGATGACGCCCTTCGCGCCGAGGGACATCATGGCCACGGTATCGGAATCGTTGCCGCTCCAGAAGTTCAGCTCCTCGCCGCACAGCGCCTTCGTCTTGGCGAAGGCGGCGATGTTGCCGGATGCCTCCTTTACGCCGTTTATGTTCGGATGCTCCGCGAGGACGGCATAGGTTTCCGGTTCGATGCCGACGCCGGTGCGGGACGGCACGTTGTATACGATGACCGGCAGGCCGGAGCGGTCGGCGACATAGGCGAAATGGCGGATGAGACCCGCCTGCGTGCTTTTGTTGTAATAGGGTGTGACCATAAGAACGCCGTCCGCGCCGGCTTCCTCGGCGCGCCGCGCCATGGCGAGCGCCTTCTGCGTGTCGTTGGAGCCGATCCCGGCGATTAGCTTCATGCGTCCGGCGATCCGCTCCGCCGCGGTGCGGAATAGCGCTTCATGCTCTTTCGGCGTGAGCGTGGCGGCCTCGCCTGTGGTGCCGCATACGACGACGGCGGAGACGCCGCCCGCGTACTGCATTTCCAAAAGACGCCCGAAGGCGTTCAGATCCAAGCGTTCCTCCCGGAACGGCGTGACGATGGCCGTGGCCGCGCCGGTGAACAGGGGTGCTTTCAAAAAAGATTCCTCCCAAATAGAAGATGCCGCGGGCGTTCGCTCACGGCATCCTTTGTTGATTCGGCAGGAGATCAGCGCTGAAAATAGCCCTCGGCACAGAGAAGCTCCGCCAGCAGCACCGCGCCGCCGGCAGCGCCGCGGAGCGTGTTGTGGCTCAGGCAGACGAATTTATAATCATACTGCGTATCGGGACGCAGACGGCCGACGGAAACGCCCATGCCGCCCTCGCGCATGCGATCCAGCCTCGTCTGGGGGCGATTGTCTTCTTCAAAATACTGGACGAACTGCTTCGGTGCGGAGGGAAGCTCCAACTCCTGCGGACGACCCTTGAAATCTGCCCAGCGGGCAAGGATCTCCTCCTTCGACGGCTTCTTGGCGAAGCTGGCGAACACCGCGGCCATATGGCCGTTGGAGCAGGGAACACGCAGGCATTGGGCGGTAATGGCGGGGGTCGTGGCGGTCTTGATGACGCCGTCCTCGACCTTGCCCCACAGCTTCAGCGGCTCCTGCTCGGATTTCTCCTCCTCGCCGCCGATGTAGGGGATGACATTGTCGATCATCTCCGGCCAGCTCTCAAAGGTTTTGCCCGCGCCGGAAATGGCCTGATAGGTGCATACGAGAACCTTTTCGAGGCCAAACTCATCCTTTAGCGGATGGAGCGCGGGAACATAGCTCTGCAGAGAGCAGTTCGACTTGACGGCGATAAAGCCGCGCTTGGTGCCGAGGCGCTTGCGCTGCGCCTCGATGACCGCAAGATGCTCGGGATTGATCTCCGGCACCACCATGGGGACGTCCGGTGTCCAGCGATGGGCGCTGTTATTGGAAACGACGGGGCATTCGAGCTTGGCATAAGCCTCCTCGAAGGCGACGATCTCTTCCTTCTTCATATCGACGGCGGAGAATACGAAATCGACCTCCGCGGCGATGGATGCCATATCGCCGACGGCGTCCTTCACGACGATGGACTTGGCGCTCTCCGGCATGGGAACGTCGATGGCCCAGCGGGCGCCGATGGCCTCCTCATAGGTCTTGCCCGCGCTGCGGGCGCTGGCTGCGATGACCGTCAGCTCAAACCAAGGATGCTCCGCGAGCAGGGAAACGAATCTCTGGCCGACCATACCGGTGCCGCCAATGACACCGACCTTCAGCTTCTTCATACTTCTGACCTCCTGATACAGTATATGGGCGCCGCTCTGCTGTGGTGAAAGGCGCGCATGATTGACATTTTTGCTCTGATTGTATATATTTTATAGAGCCTTTGCGGCAATTTGTTGAAGTATAGCATACTTTACTGATGTAGTCAATAAAAATCCTGCGGCGGAGAGGAGGATCAAGGCCATGCCCAATCGCGGATATATGCGCGCCGTCCCGGCGCTTCTGCTGGCGCTGGTGATCGCGGCGGCCTGCGTGCTTCCCGCGGTGGCGGTGAGCGCTTCGGATTTTGCGGACGTTTCTTCCGGCGCGTGGTATTATGATGCAGTCTCGTATGTGGTTTCCAAGGGACTTTTCAACGGCATGAACAGCACGACATTCGCGCCGAAGGGTACGATGACGCGGGGCATGTTCCTCACCGTCCTCGGCCGGTACGCGGGCGTAGACCCCGATGCTTGGCGTGCGGGAACGGTCACGGGCTCCGCGGTGAATCTCCGCAGCGGCCCCGGGACGAACTATGAGGCGCTGACCTATCTCGAACGCGGCGCGTCCGTCACGATCCTCGGCGTATCCGGCGTGTGGTATCAGGTTCGTTACGGCAGCCGGACGGGGTATATCCACGGCGATTATCTTTCGCCGAAGTATCATCGCTTCTCCGATGTGGACTATAGCTCGTATTACGCGGGATATGTGATCTGGGGCTATGAGAAAGGGATCGTTTCCGGTGTTTCGGACGCGGCCTTCGCGCCGAACGATAACGTCACCCGTGAGCAGATCTGCAAGCTGCTGGCGGGCTATGCTGCGTCCGCCGGGATCGAGCTGACCGAAGCAGACGATGTGAGCTTCGCCGATCAGAGCAGCATCAGCGGCTGGGCGCAGGACGGCGTGGAAGTGATGCGGAAGGCAGGCGTGGTGACCGGCTCGGAATCCGGCGGCGCATATTACTTCAAACCGAAAAACAGCGCCACCCGCGCGGAGGCGGCGGCGATTTTCCGGCGCTTTGAACGTGCGGCTGTCGCACCCGCGACGGCGACGGACGCCGCAACGCCCGCGCCTCTGCCCGCCGGGGAGACGGACGATCTGTCCCGTCCCGCATCGTTCTTGAGCGAAACGGTCGCTGTACGCGACTCCACGATCCGGGTCGGCCTGCTGGTCAATACGAAAAGCTATCAGGACGCGGTGGAGCGGGTGACGCTGGAGGTAACGAACGGCACGGGTTTCGAATACGGCGAATTTGCCTCGGACCGCAGCTTCCGTTCCGCGGGCTCCCTCTCCTCCGCAAGCGTTTCCGTCACATCGGACGGCGGCAGCCTGTATTTGAAGGACAGCGGCGGAAAAACGGTCTATTCGACGGGCGGGAGCCTCGCGCTTCGTCCCGTGTCCGGCGGCAAGGCGCTGACCCGCGTGAACGGGGAAACACGTTATTTCGGCGCGTTCGAGCTGCGGCAGGCATATAACGCCGCGGGTCGTATCAGCCTCATAAACTATGTGGATATCGAGGACTATGTGAAGGGCGTCTTGCCCTATGAATACGGCAGCGACTGGCCGACGGAGGCGCTCAAGGCGGGCGCCGTGGCGGTGCGCAATTTCGTCATGACGGCGGATTTCGGCACCTACAGCGCCTATGGCTTCGATGTGATCGGGAAAGCAGGCTTCCAGCTCTATCTTGGGCGCGGGACAAGCTATGGCGATAGTCATTTTGCCGCCACGGACGCCGCGGCGGACGAAACGAAGGGCGTGTATCTGACCTATGCCTCCGGCGGGGAGAACAGGCTCTGCACGACGTATTACTGCTCCAGCGACGGCGGCGCAACGGAGGACGCGGCTCATGTATGGGGCGGCAGCGTCAGCTATCTCGTGGGAAAGCCCGACCCCTATGAGAAGGATATCGCCGACTATGTCGGCAATTATTCGGCATCGTCCACCTTGAGCCGAACCGGCTCGGCGCTGCGCCGGATGGCGGCAAGCGCGGGACTGGGCGATACGGCCATTGCCCGGGACGGCATTCGGATCGAGACGTACCCCGCCACCGGGAACGTGAAGAGCATCACTCTCACGGGTGAGAACGGACGCACCGTCACCGTTGACGGCTCCACGAGCTATGGCCGCTGGAGCTTTCTGTCCGATTTCGGCATCTCCGGCGTGAGCTACCGCTATACCGTGACCTACGACGCCGCGGCGGACACATTCACCTGCACGCGCCGCGGAAACGGCCATAATGTCGGCCTAAGCCAATGGGGCGCGTATTCCATGGCGCAGTACCATGGCAAGAGCTATCAGGATATACTGGGGTTCTATTACGACGGGACCCATCTGCAATACGGAGCTTAAACGACTTGAAAACATCGGATTTTATGTATGACCTGCCGGAGGAGCTGATCGCCCAGACGCCGCTGGAGCGGCGCGACGGCTCCCGGCTGCTGGTGCTGGATAAAGCCACGGGCGCGATCGCTCACCGGCACTTTTATGATCTGCCGGAATACCTCCGGGCGGGGGACTGCCTCGTTCTGAACGACTCGCGGGTGATCCCCGCCCGACTGTTCGGCACGCGCCCCAGCGGAGGCGCGGTGGAGGTCGTGCTGCTGCGGGACCTAGGCGGCGGGTGCTGGGAATGTCTGACCCGCCCGGGCAAAAAAATGCGCCCCGGCACAGAGGCGCGCTTCGGGGAGGAGCTTTCCGCCGTCGTGGAGGAGGTCATGCCGGACGGCAACCGCGTCCTGCGTTTCCGATACAAGGGGATCTTTCTCGAAATTCTGGAACGTCTCGGCCGGATGCCGCTGCCACCGTATATCAAGGCGCAGCTTGACGACCCTGAGCGGTATCAGACCGTATACGCCCGGGAGCCGGGCAGCGCCGCAGCGCCGACGGCGGGTCTGCATTTCACAAACGAGCTGCTCGACCGTATCCGCGCCATGGGCGTGGATGTGCGGTTTGTAACGCTCCATGTCGGCCTCGGCACCTTCCGCCCGGTGAAGGCGGAAAACGTTGAGGAGCATGAGATGCACTCCGAATACTGCACCGTGCCGGCGGAAACGGCAGAGGCCATTATGCGGACGAAGCGGAACGGCGGGCGTGTCATTGCCGTCGGCACTACCTCCTGCCGCACGCTGGAGAGCTTTGCCCGGCCCGACGGCTCCATCGGGGCCGCGGGCGGCTGGACGAATATTTTCATCTATCCCGGCTATCGATTCAAATGCATCGACGCGCTGGTGACGAATTTCCATCTGCCCGGCTCCACGCTGGTGATGCTGGTGTCTGCCCTCGCCGGGCGGGAGAACATCCTCCATGCCTATGAAGAAGCCGTCCGCGAGCGCTACCGTTTTTTCAGCTTCGGTGATGCGATGTTCATACAATAACAGATCCGCCGCCCGGGAAGACCATGCGGGCAGCGGATGTTTGTTTTTTCGGCTTCTTATGCCTTCCAAAGGCTGTGCAGGTTGCAGTAGGCGTAGACGGCCTCCACCTCTTCGCCATCGCACAGAGCGAAAACGGCCTTCGGCGCGTCGCCGGGCTTGAGCTGCTTGCGCTGGTTGCCGCCGGTGGTTTGCAGGGCGATCCACTCGATGTAATGCTCGGGCAGCATCGGATGCTCCACAGCGCCGACGGTGACATAGACCTTGTTGTCCTTTACCTCATAGACGGGGACGTGCTTCTCCACGGCGGCGTCTGTGGTGCCGGGGATGATCTCGGTCATCTTCTGACCGCAGCACATGACGGGCACGCCCTTGTCCCGCACCATGGCGATGATGTTGCCGCAGTGCTCGCAGATATAGAATTTCATTCTCATGTACCTCCTAGATCGTTATTTCTCTGTCGATTTGATTATAGCATACCGACGGACGGCAGCACAAGCCCTCAAATGACAAAAACCGAGCCCGCTTATGGCAGGCTCGGTTTCGGTCATTTCAGATCGTCGTCATAAACGGCGCGGCTGCCGCCGATGAATTTCGGCCGGACGCGCGCGGCGAGCAGATGCGCCTCGCCGATGCGGTCGTGAACGAGCCGCACGGGGACGGCGACCTCCTTCAGGTGCATCCCGATGAGGGTGCCGCCGATGTCCAGACCCGCGTCCGCCCGGATATGCTCCAAGGCAACGGGATGGGCAAAGCCGTGATACGCCGCGGTGGCGAACGAGCCGCCTGCCTTTGGCTGCGGCACGACATTCACGATGTCCGCGTGCGGGACGGCCTCCGCCTCGGTGATGACGGCGCGGTTGAGATGCTCGCAGCATTGCGCGGCGAGATACAGCCCCCGCGGCTTCAGCGCGGCCATGACGCCCTCGAAGAGCGCCTCGCCGATCTCCGGCGCGGAATAGCTTCCGATACGGTGGCCGGTTACCTCGCTCGTGCTGCAGCCGACGACGACGAGCTGGCCTTCGCGCAGATGCGCGGCCTCGATCAGCTCCTCCATGGCGGCCTGTGCCTCGGATCGGTATTGTTTGATGTCAGTCATGATGCGGATGCTCCTTTTTCGGGGTAAGCCAGCCTTTGCAGGAGCTGCGTCAGCGGCTTTAAGAGCACGCCGCACAGCACCGCGTTGCCGACGAAGTGGATGATATCATAGGGGATGCCGGAGATCCAGTAAGAAAACGCCATCTGCCAGCCGCTGACGACGAAGGCCTCGATGCAGCACAGCGGACCGAACAGCAGACCGTACAGCGCGCCGACGACCGTCCAGATCACATAGGACGTGTTGACCCGCCGGATCAGCAGGACGGCTGCGACGAGGATCGGCCAAATGTACACATACACGAAAAAATACCAGCCGAAGCCGTAGATGAGTCCCTCCGCAAGAACGAAGATCGCGCAGGGATAAAAGGCTTTCGCGCCGTATACGATGGTGATGCAGATAAGAAGCAGCGTCACCGGCTCGATGTTCGGCAGGAGGGACATGGCCTCCTTCGCGGCGATAATGATCGCCGACAGAAGGCTCAGGCTGACCAGCTCACGCAGCGTGAGACGGGCGTTTCCGTTACTCGAAGACAGAGATGTAGAAGTCGTAGACATCGCCGTCCGCGATGGGCTGGGTATCGACGCCGTATTCCGCCCAAGAGCCGTTCACGTCATACATCCAGTAGGCGCCCTGCGTATCGTCGGCATACTCGCCGTCCACGCTCGTGACGAACAGTCCGTACTCGGAATCCTCGCCCTCCAGCAGTTCATAAGGCTCCAAGGCCTCCGCTAGATACTCCGCCGTCGTTTCGATCTCCTCGGAACGGACGGTGCCGTCGGTATGGGTGATGTTCACGGTGATCTCCTTGACGCCCTCTAAGGCTCTGGGCCGGAAGGCTGCCCAGCAGACGAGCGCGGCGATGACCAGAACGACAGCCACAGCGACGATAATGATGGTTGTCTTTTTCTGTTTGGACATACTACTCATTGTTTTATACTTCCTTTCTTTGTATTGGCGCCGGTCGATGGGACAGGCGCCGATGTCCAATGCGACATTATACGGGAAAGGCAGGTAAAAAACAACAGAAAATTTACGCTTTGCCGCTCATCCACGCCTCATAGCGGGCCTCGATACCGCAGTCCGGGTTCGGATAGATGCGGCACAGCAGGGCGCGGAGCTGGTATGCCCCGCCCACGGGGTCGTGGGGCGGCCGCCCCACGGTGAGGATATTGGCATTCGACTCGTCCCAGCCGTAGCAGGGCGCGCCCGCCTCGGGATACCACCAGCCCATCTCGCAGCTCACGGTGTCCCGGCGCATTTCTTCGAGGAACACGGCCTTCTGGGTGATGCGCCCACGCGCCGTTTCGATAAACACCCAGTCGCCCTCCCGGATGCCGTATTTCACGCCGGTCTCGGGATGCATGGACACGAGAGGGAAGGGATGGCGGCGGCGCAGGGACTTGATCTGCCGGTTGTTTGAGATGAAAAAGGGCGTCGTGCGGCTGCCGGTGGTGAGGATGAGCGGATATTCCTCCCGCATGTCCGGGCGGCTGACGGGGCTTTCCGGAACCTCCTGCCACGCGGGGAGGGGATCGGCGCCGGAACGCTCCAGAACGGTGGAATACAGCTCGAATTTCCCGGTGGGCGTTTGGAAGCCCCGGCGCTTATAGCCGTAATATTCCCGTTTCGGCGCGATCCATCCGCGCTTTTTGAAGGCCTCGAAGTCGATGCCCGCGTATTCGGGGCGGCGGCGTCCCAGCTCGGCGAGGATGCCGTCGAGGATCTCCCGCTGGCTCTGGGCGCCGTAGTCGAGTCCCATGCGGCGGGAGAGCTCCAGAAACACATCCTCATCCGCCATACATTCGCCCACCTGTACGACCTTCTGCATGCACAACGCGGCCACATCGCCGAATTCCGGCATGCAGAAAACGCTGTCCACCTCCGGCCAGAGAGCGGCGGGGAGGATGAGATCGGCAAGCTCCGCCGTCGGCGTGCGGAAAAAGTCCATATACACGAAGTATTCCAGCGCCTGCAGGCATTCATAGGTGTGGCGGCTGTCCGGCGCGGAGATGAGAGTGTTGTTCGCGCTCGAGATGAGCGCGCGGATCTTGTATGGCTCGCCGGTCTTCATGGCCTCCATGGTGAGCCACGGATGGGCGAAGAGCTTCGGCGAGGCGCGGCCGTCACACAGCGGATAGCCGCCGCTGACGCATTTTCGGATCATCTCCGGCGAAAGTCGGTCGAGCAGGATATCCGCCGTCGGCGCGATCTCCATGCTTTCCACGAAGCCGCCGGGTACGTCGTAATTACCCGTCAGCGCCGGGATCATGAAGATCGCCCGGCAGGTCTGCACGGCGTTGGTGCTTTGCTCGATGGCGCAGCCCCATTCGAGCGCGAGGGGCTTTGTCTCCGCGATGAGCCGCGCGGCCTCGCGGATGAGCGCGGGGTCGAGATCGGTGATCTTCGCCGCGCGGTCAAGGTCATATTCCTTGCAGCGGGCGGTCAGCGCATCGAAGCCATGGGTGTAGTTTTCCACAAAATCCCGGTCGTACAGCTTCTCGGAGATCAGCAGGTTCAGGATGCCCAGCGCCAGCGCACCGTCCGTTCCCGGACGCAGCGGGAGCCACAGCTTGGCTGCCCGGGTCAGCTCATTCGGCTTGGGATCGACTACGATGAGCGGGATGCCCTCCCGCACCGCGTCCTTCATATGGAAGGTAAGCTCCCCGTCCGCGCCGGAAATGGCCGGATTCGCGCCCCATACGAGGATGCCGCCGGGACGGGTCTCGCCGTAATAATCGACGCCGGCGAAATGCCCGGCGGTGAGGTCGCCCGCATTTTTGCGCGGACCGAGGCAGATCAGAGCGCCGGAGGAGGTGGCATTCGGTGTTCCGAGGACGTTGGCAAACCGCCAGAACTGGGGAAGATGATGCCGTCCCGTGCCGGTGATGAGCGCGATGGACTCCGGCCCATGCTTCTGCCGAAGCGTGCCGAGGCGCTCGGCCATCTCGCCGAACGCCTCTTCCCATGTGATGCGCTCCCAGCGCCCGTCGCCCCTCGCACCGATACGGCGCAGGGGGTGAGTCAGGCGGTCGGGATGGTACATCTGCTCGATTATGCTCATGCCCTTCACGCAGGCGCGGCCGCGATTGAGCGGCCCGTCCGGGTCGGGGCGGACGCGGACGACGCGCCCGTCCTCCACGGTGAGGATGTGCATACAGCCGCCATGGCAGCCGCGGCACGCAGCCTTATATTCGGGCATGGGATCACTCTCCTGTTGAAACCTGCTGCTCCGCTTCGCCGGAGGCCTCGCGGCTGCCCCCGCCGGGGAAGCCGCCCATGCCGCCGCGAGCGCGGTTGGAATAGTTCGTGTCTGTCAGCTCTATGGTATATTCCGCGTCGTCCATTGTCAAGGTATACGTCTCGCCCACGGCGAGATCGGGGGAGGAGATGACGACGCAGTTGAAGCTGTGGGCAAAGCTGCCCTCCGCGATCACATTTCCTGCGGCGTCCTTCAGCGTGACGGCTGCGCCGTCCGATGCGTATTCGTCAGCGGCGTAATAGATGGAGGGCTGGGCATTTTCCGCGGCGTCGGGGGCTTCGGCCATGCCGGAATAGCCTGTCGCGATGATGGTGCCGCCGGTGATGACAAATTCACTGCTGCCCTCGCCATAGTCTATGGCGGCGTCCCAGTTGGTGGACGGGCCGCTGACATAGACCGTGCCGCCCTCGATATAGATGCTTCCGTTGGAATCGAGGCCGTCGCCGCCGGAATCGACAGTCACGACGCCGCCTGTGATGCGCAGGACGGTCTCGATGGTTTCCGTCTCCGCGTTCTCGCTCTCCGTTTCGCCGGAAGCCTCGCCTGAGGGGCCGCCGGGGAAGCCGAAGGAGCCGCCGTTCACGTTCATGCCGTCATCGGTGGCGACAATGCTCACGACGCCGTCGGTGATGAGAATATTGGCGGCCTCCAGACCCTCATAGCAGTATTGCACGTCCACTGTGCCGCCGGAGATGGCGAGACGGTCGTCGGCATGGACGCCGTCGTCGCCCGAGCGGGCGGTGAGTACACCGCCGGTGATCGTCACGTCACCGTCGCTGTGAACGGCATCATCCTCTGTATCGAGGATTATGCTGCCGCCGGTGAGGGCGATGGCAGTCCCCGCCTTCAGGCCCTTCCGGCTGCCGGAATCGGAGGAATCCGCGTCCCATGCGTCGAAGAAATCGCGCATCCTCTGCATCTCTTCGCTGGCGGCTTCACTGTCTTCCTCGTCCTCGGCCGGGGGCTCCGTCCCGGACGTGTCATTCGCATCGGCATCCTCGGCCTCTGCGTTGGCTTCGCCGCTGGCACGGCGTCCGCGTCCGCCCCCGGAGCCGCCCATGCCCATCATGAGAGAGTCGCTCACCTTCATGGCTGCCTCCTCCGCGCCGGAGCCGGTGACGACGGCGATATCTCCGCCGTTTACGGTCAGCTCGCCGCCCGACTGCACGCCGTCCTGCGCGGCGGCAATGGCGAGGCTGCCGCCATTTATGACGATATCCCCGTCGCTTTTCAGTCCGTCGTTTTGAGCGGTGATGTTGATGGCGCCGCCGTTTACGGTCAGATTACCCGAGGCGGCGATGCCGTTATTGATATATCCGCAGACGGTCAGAGAGCCCTCGCCCCCGATTGTGAGGGGGCATTTGGCACGCAGAGCCGCGCCGGAGGCGTCCTCCGCCGTGCCGGGATCTTCTTCGGCGGGGGCTTCGCCGCTCGTGAGGATGTTTTCCGTTCCCGCTGCGAGCAGCACCGTGCCGGAGGCGGCGGATTTGAAATAGATCACCTCATCGTCAGCGTAGGTGAGATCACACCCGGCGAGGATCACGGTAACGTCCGCGCCCGCTGAGGCGTCCACAACGATGCGTCCGCTGTCGGATTCGCCGGTGACGATATAGGTGCCGCCGGTCTGGACATCCACCTCGCCGTCGCCGTCGATCTCCACGCCGCCGCCTTCGATCTTTGCGCCTTCGGGGGTGAAGGTGATGACGGCGTCTGCCTCCTGCTCCGTTGTGACGGAAACGGTCTCTGCCTGCGGAGCGGCGGTCGCCGGAGCGGGATCGGCTGCGCTGTCGGTTTCGGCGGCGCAGCCGCTCAGCAGCGCGGCGGTAAGCGCCAAGCACAGAAATACGGAAAGGGTTTTGGATTTCATGGCATAGGCCTCCCCGATTGTATTTTGTCCATCATACGGCGGCGACTTAAAACCAACTTAAAGCTGCCCGCCGTGATGCTCCATGAGGTATTCGATCGCCATGCGGTAGCCGTCGAAGCCGAAGCCCGCGTAGGTCTTCTCGCAGGCCATGCCCGCGTAGGAGATATGGCGAAACGCCTCCCGGGCGCTCACGTCGGAAAGATGTACCTCCACGGCGGGCAGCGCCACGGCCTTCAAGGCGTCGAGGATGGCAACGCTGGTATGCGTATACGCGGCGGGATTTATGACGATGCCGTCCACCGCTCCGTAGGCCGCTTGGATCATATCTACCAGCACGCCCTCATGGTTCGACTGATAGATCTCGCATTCCACGCCTCGCTTTGCGCATTCGGCACGGATGAAGTTCTCCAAATCGCTATAGGTCTGCCGACCGTAGATATCCGGCTCACGGATGCTCAGCATATTGAGATTGGGGCCGTTCAAAAACAGCAGCTTCATGACAGTTCCTCCCATATCTTGGCTGCGGCCTCGTCGACGATCCCGTCGTTTTCCACGGTGAGATCGGCAAAGGCGGCGTATTTCTCCTTCCGCTGGGCATACAGCGACTCGGCGGAGTTTTTCTGCGAAAGAGGCCGCCCGTCGGTGGGAAGCGCGGAAAGCGCGCGCCGCAGCCAGACGATCACACCGTTTTGGTGCAGCAGCGGGTAATTTTCCTCCCGTGTGACGCAGCCTCCGCCGGTGGCGATGACCGCGCCGGAGCCCTTGCCCAGCTCCGAAAGCACCGCCGTCTCCCGCTGGCGGAAGCCCACCTCGCCCTCTATGGCGAAGATCTCCGGGATGGTCATGCCCGCCAGCTCGGTAATGACCGCGTCCACGTCGATGAAGGGTCGTCCGGCAAGCCGGGCAAGGCGCTGACCTACGCTGGTTTTCCCGCATCCGGGCATGCCGATTAGGATGATATTCTGCATCTGCCGCCGCAGGAGCTCGGCGATCTCCCCCACGCGCGAAGAGGGAATATCGGTTCGGGCAAACTGTTCGGCGCTGCGCCGCGCCTGTGCCACGAGCATCGTAAGCCCCCCTGCGTGGGGGATACCTCTCGCCTCCGCATCCATGAGAAGCCGGGTGCGGGCAGGGTTGTATACCACGTCCAGCACGGCCTCGCATACAGGGAAGGCCTCCAGCGAAACCGGTGAGACGCCGGTGTTCGGTACCATGCCCAGCGGCGTCGTGTTCACAAGGATCTTCGCGTTGGCATGGCGGTCAAGATTTTCATAATTGTCCGCGCCGGAGCGGGAGATGTTTACGATGGGTTCCGCCCCCAGATCCCGCAGGGCGGCGATCACGGCAAGGGAAGCGCCGCCGGAGCCGAATACGAGCGTCTTTTTTCCCCGCACGGAAACGCCGCATTCCTCCGTCATGGCGATGAAGCCTGCATAGTCGGTGTTGTCGCCGTACCAGCCATCCGGCGTGCGTACGAGGGTGTTCACGCTGCCGATGCTGCGCGCCGCGTCCGAAAGCGAGGTACAGAAGGGGACGACGGCTTTTTTATACGGGATCGTCACATTCATCCCGGAAAGCTCCGTCTCGGCGAGGAACCGCGGCAGCGCCTCCGGCTCGACCTCGTAGAGGTCATACGGGTAGCCGCACAGGAGCGTATGGATCTGCGGCGACCAGCTATGGCCGAGAGTGCGGCCCAGAAGTCCGAATCTCTCAGCCATGGTTTTTCTCCATGAGCGCCGCCTGATAGGCGCGGCTAGCGGCTATCACGGCCTCGAATACACCCCGCAGGGGCTTGGCCGTCTCGGGGCGGCATTGCGCCTCCACGGCGGCGAGCTTTTCCGTCTCCCGTGCCGCGTCCAGCACGGGCAGGCCGCGCCCGGCCTTATAGGCGGCGACGCCCGCGGCGACGTCCATGCGTTTTTCCAATAGCTCGATGAGCTGTCGGTCGATCGTATCGATCTGCGCGCGAAGCTCCGATAGTTCCATAATTATCCTCGACTTTCCAGCAATGCGTCGTAAACAGCGGCGGCGGCGGCCGCCTCCATGCAGGGAACGGCACGCGGGACGATGCACGGGTCATGCCGCCCCTGCACCGAGAGCTTGGCGTTCCGCACAGACAGGAGATCAACGCTGTCCTGCTCAGCGGAGATAGACGGCGTCGGCTTCACGGCGGCGCGGAACACGATGGGCATGCCCGTGGTGATGCCGCCCAGAATGCCGCCGGCGTGGTTTGTCCGGGTGCGGACGGTGCCCTCCGCGTCGTAATAGTAGGGGTCGTTGTTTTCACTTCCGCGCATCGCGGCCGCGGCAAAGCCCGCGCCGAACTCGATCCCCTTCACGGCGGGGATTCCGAAAACGGTTTGGGCGATGCGGTTTTCCATGCCGCCGAACATCGGCTCGCCGAGACCGGCGGGGACGCCCTCGCATATGCATTCGATCACGCCTCCGACGGAATCGCCCGCAGCCTTGGCCTCTGCCATGCGGCGCTGCATGGCCTCCGGCTCGCTCTCGCCGCCGATGGAGACGATCCGGGCGCGGATGGATACGTCCTCTTTTGCGAGAAGCTGGAGTGCCAGTCCGCCCGCGATGCACAGCGGCGCGGTGAGACGTCCGGAAAACTGCCCGCCGCCCGCTACGTCACGGGCGTCCCCGTATTTCACATACGCGGGATAATCCGCGTGACCGGGACGGGGGATGCGGCGCAGCGCGTCGTAATCAGCCGAGCGTATGTTGGTGTTTCGGATAAGAGCGGTCACGGGAGCGCCGCAGGTATGCCCGTCCACGAGGCCGGCGATGAACTCCGGCGCGTCCGCCTCCTTGCGGGGCGTGGAAAACGGGCCGTTTCCCGGCGCGCGGCGCTGGAGAAAGGCGGCAAGGGCGTCCATGTCCGGCTCAAAGCCCGCGGGAAGTCCTTCTATGGTCACTCCGATGGCGGGGGCATGGGATTGACCCCAGATCGTGAAGCGGTATCGGGTGCCGATGGTGTTGCTCATGGCTCCTCCTCCAATACGACCCGACCGCCCAGACGCCGATAATCCGTCCAGAAGGCGGGATAGGATTTATTCACGGCCTGCGCCCCGTGCAGTATGACAGGCGCGTCGCATGCCAGCGCGGCGACGGCGGCGCTCATGGCGATGCGGTGGTCGTTGGCGCTGTCTACCTCGCCGCCGGAAAGACGGGAAACGCCTGTAACGTTCAATCCCTCCGGCAGCTCCTCGACCTGCCCGCCGAGGGCGGTCAGCAGCGCTGCGGTGGTGGCGAGGCGGTCGCTTTCCTTAATGCGCAGGCGGCCTGCGTTTATGAACCGTGTCTGCCCGGGACTGACGGCGGCCAGCACGCTCAAAACCGGCACAAGATCGGGGATATCGCGGCAGTCGATCACGGCGCTGCCCGCCGCGATCCGCAGCGAGGCTTTTTCGACCGCGCGGTCACCCTGCGGTGAGTCCGGGTCGAGGCCGGTGATATTGAGCGTGCCGCCGAGAATGCGGTCGGCCGCGATCCAGAAGGCGGCGTTCGACCAGTCGCCCTCCACGGTCACATCCCCGGGAGAGACATAGCCCGCTTGGGCGGGGATATCATACGCGCCCTCCGTAAAGCGGGCGGCCACGCCGAAGCGAGCCAGCGCCCGCACGGTCATTTCGATATAAGAGGCCGATTCAAGCGTGCCGGTGAGCGCGATATGCCCGCCGCCCACGAGGGGCAGGGAAAACAGCAATCCGCTGATGAATTGCGAGGAAACGTCCGCCGCCAGCGTATAACCGCCGCCGGTGATACTGCCGGATACGGCGATGGTGTCCCGCGTCGGACGGGAAAGCCTCGCGCCGTGGCGCTCCAGCTCCTCCCAAAGGGGAGAGAGAGGGCGCTCCGGCAGCCGCCCATGCATGACGAAGGTCGTGTCCACGCCGAGGGCGCAGAGCACGGGCAGCAGAAAGCGCAGGGTAGAGCCGCTTTCGCCGCAGTCGATGACGGCCTTTTCAGGCAGAGAGCGGATCGGTTCCACGAAAAAAGCGTCGTCCGTCCGCGCGATCTTTGCGCCGAGGGCGCGGAGGCAATCCGCCGTGGCCTCGATATCTGCCGATAGCGTGGCGCAGCGCACAACGGTATCTGTGTCCGCCAGCGCGGCGCAGATGAGCAGCCGATGCGCCTGTGATTTCGAGGCGATGGCCGGTATGTCGCCCGAGAGGGCGGCGGGATAGATCGTCGCTTTCATGATTTCAGTCCCGATTCCATAAATTCCTTGAGCTGCGCCGCGTCCATGGGACGCAGCGAGCTTTTGCCCACGCGCTCCGGCACCACGACGTTCACAAGAGAGCCCGCGCGCTTTTTGTCGCTGAGCATGGCGGGCATGAGCCGATCGATGGGCATATCCGTTTCCGTCGGCAGACCGAACAGCGACAGGACGCGGCTTATCTCCGCCGGAAGCCATGGATCGCAGAAGCCGGCCTTGGCCGAGGCGCGGCATACGGCTGCGGTGCCGATGGCGACGGCGCGGCCGTGGGAGAGGGCAAAATCGCTGCACGCCTCCAGCGCATGGCCGAGGGTATGGCCGAGGTTCAGAAGCCCCCGCCGCCCGGTGTCGTATTCGTCCTCCGCGACGATATCCCGCTTATGGGAAACACAGCGGGCGATGACATGCTCCCGGTCAAAGTTCTTTCCCTCCCGTCCGAGCAGACCGAAGAGGGGCGGATCGAACAGCAGCGCGGTCTTGACGACCTCCGCGCAGCCGTCCTCGAGGATGCTCCCCGGCAGCGTTTCCAGCGCGTCCGTGTCGCACAGGACGCAGCGCGGCTGCCAGAATGCGCCCATGAGATTCTTCCCGGCGGGAAGATCCACGGCGGTCTTGCCGCCGACGGAGGAATCCACGGCGGACAGAAGCGTGGTAGGGCATTGGATATAGGCGATGCCGCGCATATAAACCGCGGCGGCAAAGCCGGTCAGATCGCCAACGACGCCGCCGCCGAGGGCGATGAGCGCATCGGAGCGGGTGATATGCCGTTCCGTCAGATAATTCAGAAGCCCAATGAGCGTCTGGGCGTTCTTGGACGCCTCGCCGTGGGGCAGGATATAGCTTTCCGCGTCGAGTCCCGCGGCGGCGAGGCTTGCCATGAGCTTTTCGCCGTGCAGAGGGAACACGATGTCGTCCGAAACGACGGCGATCCGCTCCGCCTTGGGGCAGAGACGGCGGATACGCTTGCCCGCCAGCGAAAGAGCGTCCGCGCCGATCTCCACGTCATACGGCGTCGAGGTGGGAACATGGATGATCTTCATCCGTCGATCTGCTCCTTTCTGCGCCTGCCCTCGTCGAGAAGCTGCCGCAGTCCCTCTCGGTCGCCTTCCTCGATGGCGTCCCGGTATTGCATGAGATTGCCAATGAGGCAGTCCAGCTCCTCCAGCATGTTCCGGCGGTTCTCCATGATGAGCTCCGCCCACATATCGGGGTTCAGCCATGCCACGCGGGTGAGGTCGCGGTAGCTGCCGGCGGAGAAGCCCTTATGCCGTCCGGCGGTGGGACTCTTGATATAGGCGTTCGAAACCACATGACACATCTGCGAGGTGAAGGCGATCATCTCGTCGTGCTGCTCGGCGGTAGTCACGCTGATGCGCCCGAAGCCCGCGGGCTTCAAAAGCGCCTTGACCCGGGCGAGGAACGCGATATCGTCAAAGGCGGGCGGCACGATGACCATGGGCGCGCGGTCGAAAAGCGTCGCCTTGGCGTATTTGAGGCCGGAAAACTGCGTTCCCGCCATGGGATGCCCGCCCACAAAGGTGAAGCCATGCTCTGACGCGAGTGGGAAGGCGATCTCGCATATGGCTTTTTTCGTGCCGCAGCAGTCCATCACGATGCCGGTTTTGGAGAAACGGTCGGCGTTTTGGCGCATATACTCGATGCATGCCTCCGGATAGGCAGCCAGCAGCACGAGGTCGCATTCCGCCAGCCGATCCGGGGTCAGGATGCCGTCGATATCCTCCGCGAGCAGGGCGAATTGCTCCGTCTTTTCCGTGCGGGCGCAGCCGAGGACGGTGACGCTCCCGTCCCGCTGATACGCCTTGGCGAGCGAGCCGCCGATGAGGCCGAGGCCAACGATACCGACCGTCATGACCGAACGACCTCCAGAATGCGGCGCACCTGCCCCATCAGCTCGTCAAACTGCGCGGGGGTGAGGGACTGCGCGCCGTCGCACAGGGCGTGGATGGGGTCGTTGTGCACCTCGATCATGAGGCCGTCCGCGCCGCAGGCGGCGGCGGCAAGCGCCATGGAGGGAACGAGGCTCGCGTGTCCTGTGGCGTGGCTCGGGTCGATGATGACCGGGAGGTGCGTCAGCTCATGCAGCACGGGCACGGCGGAGATATCCAGCGTGTTGCGGGTATAGGTCTCGAAGGTGCGGATGCCCCGCTCGCAGAGGATCACGTTTTCGTTGCCCCCAGCCATGATGTATTCGGCGCTCATGAGCAGCTCCTTGATGGAGTTGGCAAGACCCCGCTTGAGCAGGATCGTTTTATCGGTGCGGCCGAGCTTTTTGAGCATGCCGAAGTTCTGCATGTTCCGCGCGCCGACTTGGATCACGTCCACATCTTCGAACAGATCGAAGTCCTGCATGTCCATGAGCTCGGTGACGATGGGAAGGCCGGTGGCTTTTTTCGCCTCGAGGAGGAGCGTCAGTCCCTCACCGTGGAGGCCTTGAAAATCGTAGGGCGAGGTGCGGGGCTTGAACGCGCCGCCGCGCAAAAGCGCCGCGCCGCTGGCTTTGACGGCATGCGCCACGCCGATGATCTGCTCCCGGGTCTCCACGGAGCAGGGACCGGCGATCACGGCGAAATGTCCGCCGCCGATGAGAACGCCTCCCGCGTCGATCACGGAATCGTCGGGGTGGAACTTGCGGTTGACCTTTTTGAAGGGCTCGCTCACCCGCTTGACGGAATCGACGATGTCGAGGCTTTCCAGAAGCTCCATGTCGATATGGGCGGTATCGCCCACGAGGCCGAGGACGGTATACTCGCTGCCCTCGGAGATATGGACCTGCACGTTCTGGCCTTCCAGCCAGCGGATGAGCTGATCGCGCTGCTCGGCGGTAGCGCTGGATTTCAATACGGTGATCATGAGACGGAACACTCCTTTTCTCGCATCGGGGACACGGAATAAAAAAGCCGTGCAGCGGGCGGTGCTGCACGGCGGTGGTTGATTGGCTTGGACGGATCGCTTTTTCGGCAACACAAAAACGCTATTACTTTTGACGGAAGTAATAGTAGGAATCATAGCTGCCGAAGAAGAAGCGATTCACGTTGAAATCCCCTTTAATTTAAATTACGAAAGAATTATATAGTCATTCGAGGGAAATGTCAATCTTTTTTTATGCTCGGCAAGGGGCGGTCAGCTCTCCCGTTCGAGGCGATCCATATAGTTGCCCCAGAAATAGTCCGCGAGGAACATACCGTAGCTGCTGGCGGGGACATAGACCTTCACGCGGGAGGGGACGTTATCGAACAGGCCGGCGCCGGGAACGAGGATGTTCGCGCCGGAATCGTTGTCGATATGGATCTCCGTCAGGCGCGGGCAGTTGTCGAAGGCGCCCTGCATGATGCGGTTAATGTTTTTCTGGATATAGATGCTCCGCAGGCTGTCGCAGTCCTCAAAGGCGTTCTCACCGATGGCCACGACCTTCTCGCCGCCGATGAGCCAAGGCACCTCGAGGGAGGTCTGGGCTTTGCCCTCGTCGGTGACACCGACGATCATGAGGCCTTCGGTAAAGGAATCCGTGAGGAAGTATTCCGCGTCCCGGCTCGACCCGACGACCTCCGGCGTGGGAACCGGGGTGGGCGTGGGCTCAGCCGCTGTTTCGGGCTCGGCTTCGGTTTCGGCGTCAATCCCGCCATGCGCTGCCGGGGGGCTGAACTGGGCGGCGTTGGCGCTGTTGCGGCCCTGCGGCATGGGCATACCGCCGGGGGTACGCATGGGCTCGCCGCTGAAGCCGGGGTTCTCTGCGATGGGCGGCGCGGGGATGACGATATCGACCCGAGAGCCGTCGCCCATGAAGTTCTGCAGATCCTGAATGAGCCGGGCGGTATGGTCGATCACGCCCCGGTCGGTGACATGGTAGTTCGTGTCGTAGAAATACCCGGGAGCCATGATATAGTCGGTGATATTGGATATGACCTGACAATCCACCCGCTCCCGCACATAGGTGGCATAGGCGAGGATGCCGGAAAGATCCTGCTGCACGGCCAGCGCGTTCATGGGCGGCCATGAGAAATAGACCGTGGCGCCCTGCCGTTTGCAGTAGGCGATATAGTCGTTGATATAATCGAGGTAATCGTCGTCGATGATGGAGGGATCGAGATCCACCAGCACCTCCGTATCGTACCAGTCCTCCATGACCGGCGCCGTGCGGGTGAAGATGATATCGCCGTATTCGTTGAAGGAGTCGTGGTCATACACGCCGTCGGGATGGGGCTTGCCGTAGAGGAAGAACTGGTATTTTTTCTGGGCATATGTCCAGAAGCTGCCCAGCATCTCGCCCCAGTCGTGGGCGCGGATCTTGAATAGCATGGTGAAATCGCTGTCGCAGCAGTTCCACATGCCCTCGCCGTTGAAGTACATCGACATGGTCTGATGGTCTGTCTCCGGCGCGAGGATAACGATATCGCCCTCGTTTATATGACCGCGGGTGAGATCCATCATGATGGCGGTGCCGAGGGGGCCATAGAGGCCGAAATTCACTGCGGGGATGCCGAGGGTCTCCTCGATCATCTGGGAGTTGATGCCGAAGGCGACGCTGCTGCCGCCGATGATGACGATCTTGTTCTGCTCGTCGAAGCTGCGCAGACGGGCATATTTGTCCGCCAGCTCGCCCAGATACAGATGGCTGAACTGCGGCGGAAGGATCAGCACGGTGGATACCACGATGAGCAGACTGATGACCAGTGCGAGGAACACGGCGATCACGGATTTTAGGGTTTTATTCATGCTGCACCCTCCTCAGAACTGGAAATAGATGAAGGCGGCGGCGCCGTCTCCGGCCAGCAGCATGAGCCACGCCACGGCGATGGTCATGACGAGATAGGCGGCAAGCTCGGTTCGCAGCAGCGTACCGCCGTTTTCCGCAAGGCGGCGTGTTGGCCAGCCCTGCACCAGCATGCGGTCGATAAGGCTCATGGCCAGCAGACTCACGAGGCAGGTGAGGACGCCCACTTCGTCAAGCCCCAGCAGATCGAAGGTGCCGAGGAAGCGCCAATTCGTAAAGAGGTTCTTCAGCAGGATGCCAAGGTCGGATACGGAGTTGGCGCGGAAGAAAATCAGCGCGAACACGCCCAGCCAGAACACGATGAAGACCTGCCAGCAGGCAAGAAGCTTGCTCTCCTCCGGGATATGGAGCTTCTGGCGCAGAGCTTTGCGGCGCTTGTCCGTCAGCCGCTCGATGACCTGATACGCCCCGTGGATCGCGCCCCAGAGGACGAAGGTCCATGCAGCGCCGTGCCACAGGCCGGACAGCAGGAAGGTGATGAACAGCGCCACGCATTGGGGAAGCATCGTGCCGATCTGCCGGTTGCCGGTTTTTTTGCCGAGCTTGCGGGCAAAGCGGGAGAGCTTCTTGTTCATGGCGAGGGGATAGAACACATAGTCTTGGAACCAGCTTGTGAGGCTGATATGCCAGCGCTGCCAAAATTCATGGATGCTGCGGGACATATAGGGCAGGTTGAAGTTCTGCATCAGCCGGATGCCCATAATCCGCGCGCAGCCCACGGCGATATCCGTATAGCCGGAGAAGTCGCAGTATACCTGAAAGGTGAACATGACCGTGGCGATGATGATAGCCGGGGCGGTGGCGGTTTCGGGGTGGGAATAGATCTGCACCACATAGGCGGCGAACTGGTCGGCAATGACGACCTTTTTGAAAAAGCCCGCCAGCATGATCTTGATGCCGATGCGGAAGTTGTCCTGGTCGAAGCGATGCTCGGCCTTGAGCTGGGGCAGCAGGTTCTGAGGACGCTCGATGGGACCGGCCACGAGCTGCGGGAAAAAGGATACGAACAGCGCGTAATAGCCGAAATGCCGCTCCGCCGGGATGGTGCCGCGGTATACATCGATGACGTAGGAAAGCGTCTGGAAGGTATAGAAGGAGATGCCAACCGGCAGGATGAGATCGAGCAGATGATCCTTCACCGGCAGCCGGAACAGCCGTAGAAGGCCGGTGACAGTGGAGGAGAGGAAGTTAAAATACTTAAAGAAAAACAGAACGCCAAGGCACGCGCACAGGGTGATGATAAGACACGCCTTGCGCAGCTTTTTGCTTTCCGTCTTTTCAAGGAGCAGCGCCGCGCCGTAGGACACGACGGTGGTGAACAGGATAAGGAACACCAGCGAGGGGTTCCAGCTCATATAGAAATAATAGCTCGCGACGAGCAGCAGCATCCAGCGGAAACGGTTCGGCAGAAGGAAATACAGGAGCGTTACCGTCGGAAAGAAAATGAGAAACGCAAGGGAATTGAACGTCATGTCGGTCTACCTCCGAAATTGCACATAAGACCGCACACGGCGGAGATGAGGTAAAACAGCAGGACGAATTCCGAGCCGATATTCAGAAAAAACAGGATCGGCAGGGCGGCGGCGAGCCACACGAGCGTAAGGATGCCGCAGACCCGCGCCAGTCGGCGCACAAAGCAGCCGAGCGCCATCAGAATGGCGGAAACAGCCGATAAAAGCAGGGTGGTTATCAAGGTGGACATGGTGGATGGTACCTCCGGGGTGCGGTGAGTTGGGCGGGGCGTCCGTCAATCGGCGGCGCTGTCCTCGGCAAAGCCCTC
>CAJOIU010000011.1:4581-60944 GCA_905234855.1 uncultured Oscillospiraceae bacterium | reverse complement strand
GGATTTATGTTGCCCGTGTATTTCTTGCAATTTGTCAAACATTGGGCTAAACTGTATACATAAATAAGTTTAGAATCGGATCGGAGTGTTTTCAAATGAAGCTGTTTTTTGCCGGAGCCACCCATGAGGTGACCGGAAGCTGCACCATGATCGAGATCGGCGGGCATTACGGCCTTGTGGACTGCGGCATGGAGCAGGGCGCGGACGTATTTGTGAACCAGCCCCTCCCGGTGGAGGCGAATCGGCTGGAATTTGTCCTGCTGACCCATGCGCATATCGACCATTCCGGCAATATCCCGCTGCTGTATAAAAACGGCTATGCCGGCCTTGTCTACGCAACGGAGGCGACATGCCACCTCTGCGAGATCATGCTGCGCGACTGCGCCCATATCCAAGAGACGGACGCGGAGTGGCGTTCCCGCAAGGCAAAGCGGGCGGGCAATGCCGCCGCGGAGCCGGTCTATACCATGGACGACGCCCAGACCGCCGTCGAGCATCTGCGCCCCTGCGGCTATGACGAGCTGATCCAGATCGGCGAGGGGATCTTCGTCCGCTTCGTGGACGCGGGACACTTGATGGGCTCGGCCAGCATCGAGGTCTTCCTCCGGGAGGGAGACACGGAAAAGAAGGTCGTTTTCAGCGGCGATATCGGAAACTTCAACCAGCCCCTCATCCACGACCCTCACTATATCGACGAGGCGGACTATGTGGTGACCGAATCCACCTATGGTGACCGCCTGCATGAGAGCGACGGGCGCGACAGCGTGGACATCCTTGCCCGCTGCATCCAGCGCACCCTCGACCGGGGCGGCAATGTGGTGATCCCCTCCTTTGCGGTGGGGCGGACGCAGGAGATACTCTATTTCATCCGCATCATCAAGGAGCAGGGGCTCGTCACCGGCCACGGGGATTTCCCCGTGTATATGGATTCGCCCCTCGCCAACGAGGCCACTGCCATCTATCTGCAATGCGACCGCAAGTATTTCGACGACGAAGCCCGCTCGCTCCTTGACCGGGGGATCAATCCTCTCATGAGCCCGGGAGTGAAGCTTGCCGTCAGCGCGGAGGAATCGAAGCAAATCAATTTCGACAATACGCCGAAGGTCATCCTTTCCGCCAGCGGCATGTGCGAGGCGGGGCGCGTCCGTCATCATCTCAAGCACAACCTGTGGCGCAGGGAGTGCACGGTTCTGTTCGTTGGCTATCAGGCCGTCGGCACCACCGGCCGGAAGCTGCGGGACGGCGCGAAGGAGCTGAAGCTCTTCGGCGAGGACATCGCCGTGAACGCCGAGATCGCTTTCCTGCCCGGCAAGAGCGGCCACGCGGATCGGGACGGACTGATCCGCTGGATCACCGCGTTTCAGAAAAAGCCTGCCATGGTCTTTGTGAACCACGGCGAGGACGCGGTGGTGAAATCCTACGCCCATCTCCTGCAGGACGAATACGGCTATAACGCCACCGCGCCCTACAGCGGCGCGATCTTCGATCTCGCCGCGGGGGAATATCTCGATGCTCCGGAGGGCGTTCCAGTGCCGCATGAAAAGCCCAAGGAGGGCCGCGCCAACGACGCCTTCAACGCTCTCGTGGCCGCGGGCGAGCGGCTCATGGAGATCATCCGCGCCTGCCGCGGCATCCCCAACAAGGAGTTGGGGAAATTCGCCGGGCAGATCAACTCCCTCGCGGAGAAATGGAGCTCGTGGGCGAGGCGGTGACGCAAGCCAAGGGCAGATGCCGACGTGCGCCTGCCCTTTTCTTCTGTTGACAGACTCGCGGCCGGCAGATACAATAACGAGCAAGGCGTCCGGGACGCATCGACACACGAAGGGGGGGTTCTATGATAACGCGGGATGTGAAAGGCTTTTTCCTGTACTGCGGCATAGACAGGGAAGAGTACGACGGGATCCGCCCCATGATCTGGCAAAGGAATACAAAAACGCTTCGGATCACGTCCCTGCTGGCGGGCTTCATGGGATTGGCGTTCCTCCTTGTCAACTATTGGCTCCATACGGGCATCTGGCTCCCCTATCTGTTTTTGTTGGGCGGAAGCGTCATCATCCTGACGCTGCTTCTCCTTACGCGGGAGAACCGAAGCGATGGCTGGAGTCTTCTTCTGTGTTATGGGCAGATGATCCTTGTTTGCGTCTACGCCAGTATCCTCAGCACGCAGCAGAGCAATTACGCCATCCCCGCGACCAGCGTTATTGTATTTATCGCGCTGCTTCCCCAGAGCATCGACGACCGTCCCGCTCGGATGTACGCGGTCATGCTGCTGGAATCCGCGGCGTATCTCGCTGTGTCCTTCTGGAAAAAGGATCCTCATGCGTTCTCGCTGGACGTTATGAATGTCGTGACCTTTTTCGTCGTCGGCATGGTGCTGTATGCGGTGATCTGCACGCGGAACGTTCGGGAGCTCTACCAGAACGTCCGTGTTGAGCGCATCCAGAGAACGATGATCTCCTCGCTGGCCACCGTCGTGGAGGAACGGGACGAGGACACCGGCGGCCATATCCAGCGTACCGAAGAATATGTCGCCAAGCTGACCGTGCGCATGAAAAAACAGGAGCGGTACGCGAGGCTGACCGAGGAATACTATCGGTGCGTGATCCTTGCCGCGCCCATGCACGATATCGGAAAAATCAAGATCCCCGATGTCATTCTGGATAAACCCGGCCGACTCGATGAAGCGGAATTTGAGATCATGAAAAAGCATGCCGCTTATGGCGCGGAAATCATCCGGAAGACGATGAGAAACGTTGAGGAGAAGGACTATTTCGAGATCGCCTGCAACATCGCCAGGCACCATCATGAGCGCTATGACGGAACGGGATACCCGGACGGCCTGAAGGGCGAGGATATCCCGCTGGAGGCGCGCATCATGGCCTTGGCCGATGTCTATGACGCGCTCATCTCGGAGCGGGTTTATAAACCGGCTTTTTCCAAGGAGAAGGCGCGTTCGATCCTTCAGGAGGGCAGCGGAACGCAGTTTGATCCCCATTTGGTCCCGCTCTTTCTCGAATGCGTGGAATGACGCCGAACGAACGATGCCCTGCGAAAAAAAGCCCCGCACAGCCTGCATATGCGATGCGGCTGTGCGGGGATCGTTTTTTTCGGCTCAGCCCTCCGCGCAGCGGCGGCCGACGAGATAGCCGAAGGTGAGGCAGGTTCCGTGGGACGCGCCCGCGATGGTCACGGGATAGTCCTGCAGGATGCGTCCGCCCATGTTGTTGCCGACGGCGTACAGCCCCTCGATGGGCTTCATGTCCTCATCCACGACATGCAGGCTCTCTGGATCGACGGACAGCCCGCCGAGACATACCAGCATACTCCCCGCGGAGATCCGCGTGGCGTAAAACGGCGCCTTAACGAGGGGGAACATGCGCTTGGCGGTCTTGTGGAAATCCTCGTCCGCGCCCTTTTCGCACAGCTCGTTATACCGCCGGACGGCCTCGATCATGTTTTTCTGCGCCGCCTCGTCCTTATAGAGCTTTGCGGCCAGCGCCTCGACGGTGTCCGCAGTGGTGCAGCTTCGTTCCACGGCGCTGCGGCTCGTGATGGCGGAGCGGCCGATCGTCATGACAGCGCCGGCAAGGTTCGGCACATCCTCCGCCGGGAGGATGTGGTTCACGGAGCCGTGGGAGCAGCCCATCAGCTCCACCTGCTCGGGGTAGTTATCGTCAAACAACGACCAGCCCCATGCCTCCCGCTGGCGGTAAAGCTGGCTGGAGAGCTGCTGCCCGGCCACGTCCTCGTTGCAGAAACGCTGTCCGTCGGCGTTTAAGAGCAGATAAGGATCGACGCCCAGCGCGCCGCCGAGGGTATGGGTCATGGGGGCATGGGGACCGTCCTCTATCTTCGCGCCGATCCACGCGCCCATGCATTGTCCCTCGCCGATGTTCGTAACGGCGCCCTTGGCGTCGCGGGAGGTAAACATGGTGGGATAGGTGCGCCCGCCGCAGAAATACTTCACCATCGCCTCGTTGGAGGCATAGTCCCCCGCCGCCATAATGACGCCCTTTTTGGCCAGCACCCGGAGATAGTTCCCGTCCATATCCTGCGCCACGACGCCCTCCACGCGTCCCTGCGGGTCGGGGCGGAGAAGCTGCTTTGCCCATGTGGAGAAGCGGAAATCCACGCCCTGATCGAGACAGCGCTGATAGGTCAGAGCGAGGATGTTCCCCTGATCGGGGATGAAGGTCAGAGTCGCCGCCGGATACGTCGGGCTGAATTCCTCCGCCGGATCGTAAGCCTCCGGCTGCGGCCAATGCACGGTGCAGACGGTGATCTTCGAGCTGTCGTAGCTCTTGGCGTACATGTCGATGACCTCGACGTTATCGCCCGCCGGCTCCAGCAGCCAGTCGAAGGCCTCGCCGGAGTGATCGCGCCAGTAGTTCCACAGGCGCTGATCGGGGCGGTAGCCCATCTCCTTCATGAGGTCGCCCACTGCGGCGCTGCCGTCGAAGTCCATGCCCCGCTCCTTCTGCAGCGTGCTGCCGCAGATGCCGTATTGCCCGGAGCGGTAGTTATAGCTCGTGGATTTTTCGATGACGATCACGGACGCGCCGGCCTCGCTCGCGCTGCGCGCCGCCGTAAGTCCCGCCACACCGCAGCCGACGATCACCACATCCGCCGTGAGCGTCTCGGAAATCTCCCCCTCGGGGATCGGCTCGGGCGCCGCAAAAAGCTCGGGAAGCTCCGCCGCAGCGGCTTCTCCGGAGCCGCCGGAAGCTCCGCCCCGGGCGTTATCCGTCACGCTCGCGCCCGTCACCGCGTCCGGCTCGCCGGAGGCCAGCGCCGCGCCGCCGAGGATGCCCGCTGCCGCCGCAGCCGCGGATACCCCCGCCGCGCCCTTGAGGAATTTTCTTCTGGAAATCTCTTTCATGGAATGCGTCCCCTTTCATGCTGTTTTTTGTTATATTGATATTTTAATTATTACTTGAAGTTTTTGTCAGCATATATATGGCACGTCGATAAGGAACGAATGGAATGCCGTTTATTGCGCCCCGATCCATTCAAATTGGGGGATCAGATGAGTATTATTGATGCGGCGTCAGATGATTGCCGCATTCTTAATATCCCCATGCGCGGCGGGCGGACAGGCCGGTGTCCACGATCTCATAGCGCAGATCGCTTGGCCCCTCCGCAAGGGAATAGCACAGATGCCCGTCCCGCACGCCGAAGCCATACAGGAGCCGCTCCGACGTATCGGGTGCGTGCAGGACGCGCGGCTCGCCGCCCTCGATGCCGACGGCGCACAGCGCGTAGGGGGTGTTGAAAAACAGCGTCGAGCCCATCAGCACGAGGCCGGAATAGATTTCGGGCGCTTTGCCGTCGGCGGGGTCGTCGTCCGGCCAGCGATCCTCGAGCGCGCAGAGAAGCTCGGTCTGCCATGTTGCCCGGTCGCACCGCCAGAGGCGGAACTGACCGTCGATGTAGTAGGCGAAGCCGTCCCGGAAGATCACCCGGCTGACGGCCTCCGCCCACGGCGCGTCCTCCAAAGACCCGCCCGGTACGGCCTCAGCGCTGTCCCAGCCGTAATGACCCGTTTGCCAAGCGTTCTGGCCGTCGAACAGCCAGTAGGTATGCCGGATGAGGCCGAGCTTGGCGTTTTTGCCGTCATCCCATGTGCAGTCGCAGAAATAGCGGGAGCCGTCCAGCGTGGCTAGGATCCATGCGTGATCCATTTCGGCACTGTAGGTCGCCTTGCCGTCCAGCCCTGCGAGAGAGGCGAGATACGCGAGCCCCGCCGCGTAGCCCACGCAGTTGGCACGTCCCTCTACCAGCGCGCCGTAGGCCGTGCCGCCCCGCAGGGTCGCGCCGTAATCGCAGTGCAGCGCCAGCCAGTCATGGAGCGCGGTGAGGGTCTCCACGTCCGTCATGGCGGCGTCCACGCAGGCCGTAAGGGCGGCCTCCCCTGCCGAACGCAGCGCCTCGTCCTCCGGCTCCCCAGAGGAGGCCAGCGCCGGGGCGGACAGCATCAGCGCAAGGCTCAGAAATAATGCCGCGAACCGTTTCACGTCTCCGAATCGCCCCATTCCTTCTGCTTCTGGACGATATACACCCGGGAGCCGAAGTCCCGGAGCATACGGATGTTTTCGTTATAGCCCGTGCCGGCGTAGCGGTTTTCGAGCCGGATGCCGCTCATGAGCGCCGCGCCGGAGGCTTCCATGACCTCCGCGCAGTCGGGCATGACATAGATAGAGTCGGCGGTGCTCATGACGACGCCCTTGGGGTTGAGGCGCACCGGCACTACATAGCGGACAAGCTCGCCGAAATCCCCCACCCGCAGGTTCTGCTGCCGCGCCATGACGGTATACCGTGCCTTGGGCGCGAGATCGGCGAGGCGCAGCTCGTCCATGCCGGGGGCGGCGGGGGCGAGGCGATAGAACATGCCCGCCGCGGCGCAGTCCTCCCGGGCGACCTGCCAGCGGGTCTCCCCTTCCGGCGCGGGCAGGCGGGTAAAGCGCCCGAACTGGAACAGGGAGCGGTATTTTTTATAAAACTCGATCTGGCTGCGGATGTCCTTCTCGTCCACGGAGCTGAGGAATTTCAGATCCAGCTCATACCCCAAAAGCCCGAAAAAGCTCACGTTGCCCCGGGTGGAAAGGGGGGTCTGCCGCAGCGTCTGCGAATGGGGCGCGGCGGAAACGTGCGTTCCCATGCAGGAGAGCGGGTAGAGATACGACAGACCGTTCTGGATATCGAGCCGCTCGATGGGGTCGGTATCGTCCGATGCCCAGACCTGCGGGCCGAAGCACAAAACGCCGAGGTCGAAGCGGTTGCCGCCGGAGGCGCAGTTTTCGAGCAGGATCTCCGGCCGCGGCGCAAAGATGCGGCGCAGTACGTCATAGAAGCCGAGGATATAGTCGTATGCCTTTGCGCCGAGGGCGGTGCTGTGCCGGTTCATGTCCCATTTGACATAGCGGATATCGGCGCTGTCCAGCACCGCGCCTACGGAATCGACGATGTAATCGCGCACCTCCGGGCGGGTGAGATCGAGCAGCAGCTCGTTTCTTCCGTAAACGGGCTCCCGTCCCGGTTCGGTAATCGCCCAGTCTGGATGGGCGCGGTACAGGTCGCTGTCGGGGTTCACGGCCTCCGGCTCGAACCACAGACCGAAATCGAGGCCGAGGGCGCGGAGCTTGTCCGCAAGACCCGTGAGGCCGTCCGGCAGCTTCTTTTTGTTCACGGCATAGTCGCCGAGGCCGGCCGTTTCGCTGTTGCGCGCGCCGAACCAGCCGTCGTCGAGAACGAACAGCTCGCAGCCGAGCTTGGCGGCCTTTTTCGCCAGCTCCACGAGCCGCCGCTCGGTGAAATCCATGCCGCAGCCCTCCCAGCTGTTATACAGCACGGGGCGTTCCCGCTCCTGCCAATGGGCGGGGACGATGTGGCGGTTCACAAAGTCGTGCATATGGGCGGAGAGACCGTTGAACCCCGCGTCCGAAAAGCTCATCACGGCCTCCGGCGTACAGAAGCTCTCGCCGGGGGCGAGTTTTTTTGCAAAATCCGCCGGGGAAACGCCCTGCATGACGCGGGTGATCCCTTGGAAGGAGCGTTGCGCGGCGGCGTAATGGTTGCCGCTCCAGATGAGGTTGAAGCCGTAGACCCTGCCGTGATCCTCCCCCGCGTCCGGCTCGGAGAGCAGAAAGCCCGGATTGTGCCGGTTGGAGGAAAAGCCCGTGACGGCCTCGTTCACGACGCGGGCAGCACCGACGGGAACCCGCTCGGCGCGCGCCTCCGCGATCCAGCCGCCGCTGAAGGTGGTCATGACGAACCGCCCCGGCAGGTCGAGCAGGGAGCTCATGAGCTTTTTCACCGTGATGGGCGTGTCAGAGGTGTTTTTCAGCACCGCGCGTCGGGTGATGACGTCCGTATCTCCAAATACGGAGAAGAATAAGATCAGCTCCGCGCCCGCCTCGTCGGTCAGGGTGATTGCCAGCGTCTGATCGGGCGTGCGCGCCTGCGGCAGCCGCTCCATAATCGCCGCGCCGTCGAGGATCTCATGGGCGGCATAGCGAAAATCCGAAGCCGCGCCGAGGTCGGTGTCCCATTCGATCGGCGCTTCGCGGTAATCGCCCCGCGCCTCGCCCGACCATGCGAGCGGGACAACGTCAAGGCAGTAGGTCGGATCGTTCGCGGCGTAATTTGTGGCGCAGCCGTAGGCGATGGTGCGCTTTACGGCGAGCGCGTCCGCGTCCGCGGCATCGGCTGCCGCGCCGTAATGCACCAGCTCCAGATGCCCAAACGCCGTCCGGCGCAGGAGCATGGAGGTGGATTTCGTATGCAGGCAGAACAGCCCGTCATGCACTTCGATCATAGGATTGCGCCTCCCGTTTGTGCGATGTCGCCACTATAGTATCATATCCAGCCGCGGCGTTCAAACATATTGTTGCAATGGGAGGCGGTTTCGTGTTAAAATTTTGATAAGGAACGGGAGGCGAACCATGAAGCTGATTTCCGTGGAGACCGCCGCCGAACGGCTTCGGGCGGCGGAGAATATCCTCATCATCACCCATATCCGCCCGGACGGCGACGCGGCGGGCAGCGGCTGCGCGCTTTGCCTTGGCCTGCGGGCGCTGGGAAAAACGGCCTATATCGCGGAAAACCGCGCCTCCATGATCCGGTATCGGAAATATCTTGAGCCGTATTTTGCTCCGGCGGCCTTCGCTCCGGATTTTATCGCGGCGGTGGATACCCCCGGCGCGGGGCAGTTCCCCCCCGGCTGGGAGCATTTGGCGGCGCGGACGGATCTTGCCGTCGACCACCACGGCACGAACGGCGGCTATGCCGCCGAAACGCTCTTGGAGTCGGACAGCGCCGCGGCGGGTGAGCTGGTGTATCTCATATTGCAGGCGCTGGGCGTGGACATGACGCCGGAGATCGCCGAGGCGCTGTATGTGGCGCTTGCCACCGATACGAACGGCTTCCGTACCGCGGGGACGACGGGGCGCACCCTCGCCATCGCGGCGGCGCTGCACGACGCGGGCTTCGATGTGTTCGGCCTCACGCGGGCGCTCTTCGAGACGAAAAGCGTGGCGCGGCTGAAGCTGGAGGCGGCGCTGTTCGAGGCGATGCGCTTTCCTGCGGCGGGCGTGTGCGTGATGACGCTGCCGCTTTCCGTGATCGAGGCCTGCGGCGCGGGCGAGGACGATATGGACAAGCTGTCGCTCCTCACCATGACGCCGGAGGGCGTATGGGCGGGCGTGATGCTGCGCGAGCTGCCGGACGGGACATGGAAGCTCTCCCTGCGGACGGACGGCTCCGTGAACGCGGGGGAGGTGTTCCGCGCCGTGGGCGGCGGCGGGCATCCCGACGCGGCGGGCGCGGTATGTGCGGGCGATCCGGCGGCGCTGGAGGCGGTGATCCTCGCGGCGCTGCTGGAGAAGACAGAAGCAAAAAAGGGAGGAGAAGCACGATGAAAAGGATCACGGTGATGCTTTTGGCAACGGTCATGCTGTTGGCGCTGTGCGCCTGCGGAGGAGGAGCCGGTCCAGCAGCCTGAGCTCGGCGAAGAGGTGAGCCGCGAATATGTCGGCGGCAGGGACTGGTGCAGAGATACCGTCGTCGTTACGCTGGACAGCGCCAATATCAATCGGGGGGTTACGCTGAGGTATCCCCACGGCAGCGTGATCCCGGACGACTATCCCCGGGGCAGCGTGGTTCCCGAGGGGGATTATTTCAGCATTACGGACTACGTTGAGTTCGAGGCGATCCGGGCGGCGGGCAGCATTCTGATCTATGAGTGATCCATCGCAGGCGTCCGGCGGCGTTTGCGCGGAGATAAGCATACCCCAATATATCATCAAGGAGGAGACACACATGAAACGACTGTTCGGCATTCTTCTGGCGCTGGTCTTTGTGCTGAGCCTCGGCACGGCGGCCTTCGCCTCGGCGGAAGATTACCTCGACCTTACCGACGGCGCGGTCTTTGCGGTGACGGAGCCGCTGCATCTGTACCGCCTCACCATCGACGAGACGAGCCGCCTCGCCGCCCCGGCGGGCAGCGTTCCCGTCGTCACGGTGGACGGGTACGTCAAAACCGTGGAGCCCGGCACGGCGTATGCCTTCTATGGCGACGTGGCGGTATTTCCCCTGTCCGGCGCCATCGTGGGCGAGAATATCCGCGGCGCCTCTGCGGCCTATGTGGAGAACGGCGCGTCCGTGGCCTTTTCCGGCGACACCTTCCTGTCCTATGGCTTCATCAGCGGCGAGTACCGCGACGATAACGGCGACGGCGTGCTGACCGAGGACGAGTTCTATTCCGACAGCCGCAACGAATACGGGAGCAAGTTCGGCATGGCGGCGGGCGTTTTGGCCACCGGCGAGGGCACGGCGGTCGATCTTGACAACGTGACGATCCTCTGCGCCTCCGGCTCCACCTCGAACGGCGCCTTTGCCGCGAACGGCTCCGTGATCGATATCCACGATTCCACCGTTATCACGAACAATAATCAAGGCCACGGCCTCGACGCTACCTTCGGCGGCACGTTCTATGTGGATAACTGCGTCATCCGCACGAACGGCGGCGCCTCCAGCGCCCTGTCCACCGACTTTGGCGGCGGCTTCTTCCAAGTGAAGGACACCTATGCCGAGTCGAATACCGCCGGCTCAGCGGGCATCTACGCGGCGGGTTCTTCGATCTATGTGCTGGAAAACTCCACCCTTCATTCGAACGTCTCCGAGTGTGTCATGAACGCGCATAACAACAGCGTCGTCGTTCTGAAGGACTGCTCGCTCTACGGCCCGGAGATCTTCGACGGACATCAGGCGATGCCCTCCCCGGCGAACGCCTCCGGCGATACCACCTTCTCCTTCGACTGTGCGTATGAGGCGACCGGCAGCGCGGTCATCCACGAGCAGGGCGGCGTCACGCATCATTATATCGTAAACTGCGACACCTCCGCCTGCAATGCGGATTATGCCGTCATGGTGGAATACGAAAACGGCATGGGCGCGGGCAAGGTCTACGTGAACCTGTGGGATACCGAGCTTGTCGGCGATATCTACTGCTATGAGGGCGGCGTCGTGGAGATCAATCTCTTCGACGGAGCCGTTCTGACCGGCGAGGTCGTGAAGGACGGCGAGTGCGATGTGACCATCAACGTATACGGCGGCGGGCAGTATAACGGCGAATATGAGGCGAATCGGTATCCCGAGGCCGTTTCCCCCGCGCCCGAATACACAGCCGATACCTACGGCAGTCTCGACTGGCTGCGGGAGGAATCCGGCCTCTGGGCGGCGGGCAACAGCTTCTCCAGCTACCAGACCTCGTGGGACACCTATGTCCAGCCCGTGATCGCGGCGGCCTCCGGGAACGTGAACGGCGCGTCGAATGAGCCGCGCGTGGTGCTGGCCTCCGGCGAGCCGGAAAACGGCGTGGATCTCTTCGACCTGTATATCGAGTATATCCGCTCCCAGCTCCAGCAGGACGAGTTCTACGACGAATTCAACGCCGCGCTCGATTCCGTGTTCGAGGCGGGCTATGACGAGAGCCAGATGCCGTTTTCCATGCTGATCGAGTTCGGCGCCTACGGCTTCGAGGACTTCGCGGCCTATTATCAGGCCAACGGCGAAGCGCCTCCCCCCGCTTTCTGAACCGCGGATCGCTTCGGAGAAATTAAAAATATTTAATATAAATTAATAAACATAAAGGTGAAATATCCTTTATGTTTATTTTTTGGCAATATTTGAAAAAACCCCTTGACGAAGCGGGTTTTTTATGTTTTATTGTAGGCGGATGGAGAGCGCACGATGCGTTTCGAATGCCGCCACCGCCCCTGCATCATGGGCTTTTGCAAACCAATACCCCTTTCTCCTCTTGATGCTTTCTCATGCAAGGAAACTCCTTTCCGACTCGCTGCGCGCAGGGGCGTTTATAGTTCATCCGAGAGCCGCTGGATGCGGCTCTCTCTTTTTTTGACAATGGCGCGGATTTGTGCCATAATAGAAGCGGAAAAAACCCGCAAGGGAAATTTTTTTAGGAGGATAACCATGAAAAAGATTCTTGCACTTATGCTGGCGGCCATGATGGTCTTCGCGCTGTGCGCCTGCGGCGGCTCCGCGCCCGAGGCTCCGGCTGCTGCCCCTGCCGCCGAGGCACCCGCGGCGGAGGCCCCCGCTGCCGCTCCCGCCGGCGAGACCTATCTCGTCACCTTCTCCACCGGCGAGACCTATAACCTCCCCGCCGGGGAAGACCTCGTGTTCTTCTTCCAGTGCGACGCTCCCGCCGACCTCGGCGCGCCCGACGATGGGAAGCTCGCGGCCGACGGCTTCGGCGCCGGCATCACGGCCAGCGAGGGTACGGTCTCCTATTCGAACGTCACCCCCGGCGGCCCCTTCCAGTATCCCACCGCCGAGCTGGTCACCGTCTCCGGCATCACCGGCGACGTTACCATCACCGTGACCGACGCCGTTACCTCCATGGGCGAGGGTCTCTATCACATCTACTTCACCCAAGCCGAGATCGACGAAGCCATTGCCTTCAACGAGCAGATGGCCGCCGAGATGGCCGCGAACCCCATGCCCGCTTCCGACGAAGCCTCCGGCGAGCCCACCGAGGAGCCTGCCGAGGGCGAGGAGCCTTCCGGCGAGCCCAGCGGAGGCGATACTGAGCAGGATTATGAGATCGAGCTGAACGGCGAGACCGTCACGGCGCATTATGCCGATGTCGACAACGGCGATCAGATGACGAAGAGCTTCGTCATCACCGTGGACGGCAAGGACGTTGCCGGCAGCATCGACAAGGGCGAATGGGTCGCTGATTCCGGCGATGCGGCCGATCAGGAGATCGTGGACGCTGTCCATGCCGCCTTCGACCCGAGCTGGGCTGCCTGATCCGAAATCATCCATACCGCAGCCGCCCCGGCAAAAACGCCGGGGCGGTTTTCTGCGCGCGGGGAAAAACTGTTTCTTTTTGTAATTTTTCTCTTGCCATAGGCAGGGGTATGTGCTATACTCTCGCTGTTCCCTGCATGGGAAATACTATAAAAAGGAGATCATACGATGAAAAAGTTTCTTGCGCTTGCTCTGGCTCTCATGATGGTCCTCGCGCTGTGCGCCTGCGGCAGCTCTTCCGAGGAGGCCGCCGCTCCCGCCGCCGAGGCTCCTGCCGAGGCTCCTGCCGCTGCCCCCGCCGCTCCCGCTGCCGAGGCTCCCGCTGCCCCTGCTGCTGAGGCCCCTGCCGCTCCCGAGGCTCCCGCTGAGGGCGATGCTTCCGGCGAACCCACCGGCAATCCGATGCCCGCCAACGGCGAGCTGGAGATCACCGTGGACGGCGTGACCGGCACCGTGACCTTCGAGGAGACCGATAACGGCGATCAGGCTACCAAGGGTCTGAGCGTTACCTGGCAGGGCGAAACCTACACCGGCGGCATCGACAAGGGTCAGTACACCGCTGACGATCCCGCGGCGCAGCCCATCTTCACGGCGATTCAGGAAGCCCGCGAGGCCATGGGCGCCGGCGTCCCCTCCGGCGAGCCCACCGGCGAGCCGCAGGCCTGAGCCTGAGGAAAAACCCCATACTTACGCACCGGCGTCCCGTTTTCGGGGCGCCGGTTTGCTGTCCGTTTTATCGTACAGCCGTAATGATATCCTGTCCTCAGAAAACAAAAACAGGAGGACACCGTCATGCGCGGATATTTCACGGCCAGCGGCTTTTATGGGAAGGTGGACGGCGGCTATATGCTGTTTGCCAGCGAAGCGGAGTATTACGAATACATGGAAGCGGAGGAGGAAGCGGGCTGATCGGCGCCGCTTTTCCGAAAAAAATGAAGATTCCCTATAGAAATCTCGCGTACATACCGTTATAATAGGGAAAAATCATTTTTTCAGAGAAAGAGAAGACGACCATGCTGCAAGACAATCTCACCGTAAACGACGCCGGGCATCTCGCCGTGGCCGGGGTGGATACCGTGACGCTCGCGGAGCAATACGGCACGCCCCTGTATGTGATGGACGAGGCGCGCCTGCGCGGGAATATGCGCGTGTATGCCGAGGCGATGCGCTCCTTTCCCGCGGGGAGCATGGCGTACTATGCCAGCAAGGCGCTGAGCTTCAAGGAGATCTACCGCATCGCCGCCGAGGAGGGCATCGGCGCGGACGTGGTATCCGGCGGCGAGCTGTATACCGCGCTGGCGGCGGGCTTTCCCGCGGAGAAGATCGGCTTCCACGGCAGCGCCAAGACGGAGGCGGAGATATGCTATGCCGTCGAGAGCGGCGTGGGCTATATCATTGCGGACAATCCCGAGGAGCTGCGCCGCATCAGCCGCATTGCGTCGGAAAAGGGCGTGCTCCAGCAGGTGCTGCTGCGGCTTACGCCGGGCATCGATCCCCATACCTTCGACGCGGTGAATACCGGCAGGGTGGACTCCAAGTTCGGCGTCGCCATCGAAACGGGGCAGGCGGATGAGTTCGTGCGCTTTGCGCTGTCGCTGCCGGGCTTGACGGTGAAGGGCTTCCATTGCCATATCGGCTCCCAGATCGCCGAGCCGAAGCCGTTTACCGACGCGGCGGAGATCATGACGGCGTATATGGCCAAGATCCGCGACGAGCTGGGGTATACGGCGTCCGTGCTGAACCTCGGCGGCGGCATCGGCGTGCCGTATGAGGAGGGGGATCCCGCCCCCGACGCGGGCGCGATCCTGCGGGATATCGCGGCCTATATGAAAGCGCGCTGCGCCGCCCTTGCGCTGCCGCAGCCGGCGGTGTTCGTGGAGCCGGGGCGCGGCATCGTGGGTGACGCGGGCGTCACGCTCTATACGGTCGAAAACGTGAAAACCATCCCCGGCTATAAAAGCTATATCTCCATCGACGGCGGCATGGGCGACAATCCGCGCTTTGCGCTCTACGGTGCGATCCATACCGTGCTGAACGCGAGCCGCGCGGGCGAGCAGGCGGACTTTGTCGCGGACGTGGCCGGGCGCTGCTGCGAGAGCGACGACCTCATCCGCCCGGATGCGCGCCTGCAGCATACCGAGGCGGGCGATACGCTGGCCGTGCTCGTCACGGGGGCGTATAACTACGCCATGGCCTCGAACTATAACCGCGTTCCGCGTCCGCCCATCGTCATGCTGCGGGACGGCGCATCCCGCGTCGTCCTCCGCCGCGAGACATATGAGGATCTCGTCGCTTGTGATGTATGACAAGCAGAAACCGCCGCTCGGCCGAGCGGCGGTTTCGAGTACCCAAAAAACCGAACCGGGCGGTGCTGTTTTCGGCAGCGCCGTTATTCTCCCCGCAGCGCCGTGAGCCACAGCGCGGCGAGCTGCTCCATGCCGCCCGCTGTGGGGTGGCAGCCGTCGATGGTGTCGTAGACGAGGCCGCTCGCGGCCATGTCCACTACATGCGCCCCCGCCTCCGCCGCGCAGGCGCGGATGATCGAAGAAAACGGCTCGAGCGCCTTGCCCGGCTCCTCGCCCATGAAATACGGCTCGTCGTCAAGAACCTTCCGGCCGTTTATCAGCGTGCCGCACCAGACCTCCGCGGCGGGATAGCGCTCCCGCAGCCGCGAGAGCATGAGGGCGTAGGCCTCGCGGAAGCCGTCCGCCGAAACGCCGAAGCCGAGGTCGTTCGCGCCGCCGAAGATGAGGATCACGTCCGGCTCGCCCAGCGCGTCGATGCGCTCCCATGCGCCCATGCCCCGGCCGAGGCCGAAGCTGTCCGTGACGCAGGAGCCGGCATAGGCATTGTCGCGCTCGAACACGCCGCCGAGGCCGCCGATCACGCGCATCCACCATGTGTCCTCTACGCCGGAGAAGCCGCCCTTTTGGCACATGACGCGCCCGTAGAAGGTGTTCGGATCGTCCGTGGTAACGCCATGGAAGGTTGAGATGGAGTCGCCGAGGATCGAAAACTTTTTGCCTGTATAGTCCATGACCGATCAGTCCTTTCCGGCCTTGGGGGCCTGCTTGATGCTGAGGGAGATGCGCTTTTTCGCGCTGTCCACGCCGAGGACGACGGTATCCACCACGTCCCCGACCTTCACGATCTCAGAGGGATGGCGGATGAATCGGTCGGCGACCTCGGAGATATGCACGAGACCGTCCTGATGCACGCCGATATCCACGAATACGCCGAAATCCACCACGTTCCGCACGGTGCCCCGCATGACCATGCCGGGCGTCAGATCGTCCATGGTCATCACGTCCGTGCGCAGCATGGTGGGCGGCAGCTCGTCACGGGGGTCGCGCCCGGGCTTCAGAAGCTCCGATACGATGTCCTGCACCGTGGGAACGCCGACGCCCGCGTATTCCGCGGCCTTTTCCGCGCCGAGGGAGGCGATCCGCTCCCGCAGCGCCGATACCTGTCCCGATGCCGCGTCCGCCAGCGTATAGCCGCAAAGCTGCAGCAGCTTTTCCGCGGCGGCGTAAGATTCGGGATGCACGCCGGTGTTGTCGAGCACCGTGCGGCTGCCCGGCACGCGCAGGAAGCCTGCGCATTGCTCATAGGCCTTGGGGCCGATCTTCGGCACCTTCAAAAGCTGGCTGCGGGCGGTGAAGGCGCCGTTTGCCTCGCGATAGGCGACGATATTCTTCGCTGTGGCGGCGGTCAGCCCGGCGATATGGGTCAGCAGCGGCGCGGAGGCGGTGTTCAGATCGGCGCCCACGGCGTTCACGCAGTCCTCCACCACGCCGCCCAGCGCCTCGTCGAGCCGCGCCTGCGGCATATCATGCTGATACTGACCGACGCCGATGCTCTTCGGGTCGATCTTCACGAGCTCCGCCAGCGGATCCTGCAGCCGCCGGGCGATGGACACCGCCGAGCGCAGCGACACGTCGAAATCGGGAAACTCCGCCGCGCCGAGCTTTGAGGCGGAATATACCGACGCCCCGGCCTCGTTCACCATCATATAGGCAACGCCGGGCAGCGATTTGAGAAGCTCCGCGATGAAGATCTCCGACTCCTTGGAGGCGGTGCCGTTGCCGATGGCGATGGCGGTGATCCTGTGCTTTTTCACGAGGCGTGTGATAACGGCGCGCGCCTCGTCCTTTTTATTATGGGGCGGCGTGGGATAGACGACGCCTGTCTCCAGCACCTTGCCCGTGCCGTCCACGACGGCGAGCTTGCAGCCCGTGCGGTAGGCGGGGTCGAAGCCCAGCGTGACGCGATCCTTCACCGGCGGCTGCATGAGCAGCGGCCGCAGGTTCAGCGAGAAATTACGGATGGCCTGCTCGTTTGCCGCGTCCGTGAGGGCGGCGCGCATCTCCCGCTCCAGCGAGGGAAACAGCAGCCGCTTGCAGGCGTCCTCCGCCGCCGCGCCCACGAAGGCCATCGAGAAGCTGCCGGGCTTTACGACCATGCGCCTGACGGCCTGCATCGCGGCAGCCTCGTCCGTCTCGATGGCGACCTTCAGAAAGCCCTCGCGCTCGCCGCGGTTGATGGCGAGGATTCGGTGGCTCTGCGCCCGGGAGAGAGGCTCGGCATAGTCGTAATACAGCCGGTAAACGGAGTCCTCCTCCCCGGCGGCCTTCGATACGAGCCGCCCCTGCCGCTCATACAGCCCCCGGAGCTTGGCGCGGACAGCCGCGTCGTCCGCGATCCATTCCGCGATGATGTCGGACGCGCCCGCGAGGGCGTCCTCCACGGTCTCCACGCCCTTTTCGGGGTCGAGGAAGCCCACGGCCAGCGCCTCGGTATCGCCGGAGCGTCCCTCCTGCGCGAAAAGCGTCTGCGCCAGCGGCTCAAGACCCTTTTCCCGGGCGACGGTGGCGCGGGTGCGCCGCTTCTGCTTATAGGGACGGTAGATATCCTCGAGCGCTGCCAGCGTCTCCGCGGCGTCGATATCGGCGGACAGCTCGTCCGTGAGCTTCCCCTGCGCCTCGATGGCGGCGCGGATCTCGTCCCGCCGCTTGTCAAGATTGCGCAGATACGCCAGACGCTCTGATATCTCGCGGATGAGCTGATCGTCCATGGAGCCGTGCAGCTCCTTGCGGTAGCGCGCGATGAAGGGGACGGTGTTGCCGTCGTCGAGGAGCTTTATCACGTTTTCAACGTGGCTCCGCTTCTGTCCGAACTGCTGCGCCAGCAGCCCGGCAAGGGTTTCCGTATCCTGCATGAAAGTACCTCTGTGAAATCGTTTTGGAAAATCCATTATAATGTGTTATGATATCGTTTGTAAAGAAAAGAAATGGGAGAGAACCGCTATGGAACGAAGCTATCCGCGTCTCATCGTGACGAAAAAGGGAGAAAAGGCCGTGCGCGGCGGTCATCCGTGGGTATACGGCGAGGAGGTCACGGCTGATCCCGGCGGCTGGGCGGACGGCGACATCGTAGACGTATATGCGCACAGCGGCAAGTGGCTCGGCGCAGGCTTCGGCAACAGCCACTCGAAGATCCGGGTGCGGCTGCTCTCCCGCAGCGCCAACGATCGCTTTGACGAAGCGTTTTTCCGCCGGCGCATCCGCTATGCCGTGGATTATCGCCGGGCGGTGATGGGGGCGGAGTTTTCCGCCTGCCGCCTCGTGTTCGGCGAAGCCGATCAGCTCCCCGGCCTCACGGTGGACCGATATAACGACGTTCTGGTGACGGAGGTGCTGTGCGCCGGGACGGATAGGATCAAATCGATCCTCTATGACGCGCTGCTGGCGGAGCTCGGCGGCGAAGTGACGGCCATCTATGAGCGGAGCGACAGTCCCCTGCGGGAAAAGGAGGGTCTGCCTGTCTGCGAGGGCTGGATGGCGGGGGAGGGCTCCGGCTATACGGTCATCGAGCAGAACGGTGTGAAATTCGGCGTGGACTACATCCACGGCCAGAAAACGGGCTTTTTCCTCGATCAGCTCCGCAACCGAGCGGAGATCATGCGCATCGCTCCGGGCAGGCGCGTGCTGGACTGCTTCACCCATACGGGGGGCTTCGCCCTCCACGCGGCGGCAGGCGGCGCGGCGCGGGTGACGGCGGTGGACATTTCCGCAGCGGCTCTCGATACGGCGCGGGAAAACGCCCGCCTGAACGGAGTGGATACCATAGAGTTCGTGCAGGCGGATGTGTTCGAGCTTTTGAAGGACATGACCGAGCGGCGCTGCCGGGAGTATGACCTTATCATCCTCGATCCGCCGGCCTTCACGAAATCCAGCGCCACCGTGCAGGCGGCGTTTCACGGCTATAAGGAGCTGAACCGCCGCGCCATGCGGCTGCTGCCCCGGGGCGGGCTGCTCGCTACCTGCTCCTGCTCCCACTTCATGACGGACGAGCTGTTCCGCCGGATGCTGGCGGAGGCGGCGGCGGACGTGTCTGTGCGCCTGCGGCAGCTCTATGTCGGGCGGCAGGGGCCGGATCATCCCATCCTCTGGGGCGTGCCGGAAACGGATTATCTGGAATTTTATTTGTTTCAAGTAGTATAAGGTATGTCTCTTGGGATCTCCTCGCGGGGATCCCTTATTTTTTTCTTAGAATGTGGATTGCGGCTTGAAAAATGATAATTCGGTGATATAATGATTACAAATAATTACAAATTCCGGGAGGAAGCACCGTGAGCCGGGATAATACAGATGATTTTGATTTGGAAGAGTTCCGCGTCGCTTCGGAGCGTGAGGCTGATTGGGTGAAGGAATCGGATGCCTCGCCGTCTTCTGTGCAGGCGCGGGATCGCTTTGCCGATTACGAGGCGAGCCGCGCGGGCGCATCCCGCCGTCGCGGCGCCAAAAGCCCCTCCGCGCCCCGGAGGGAGGACGGCGGAAAAACGAATATCCCCATCCTTGTTCTGATCGTGCTGCTGGCCTGCGGCGTGATCTTCGCGGGCTGGAAGCTTGCGTCGATCTTTCTGAACTATCATCGGGATCGGTCGGCCTATAACGACATCGCCAGCCGCGCCGTGTTCACCGTGCAGGGGCTGGAGACGGATAAGCCCGATGTGATCGCCCCCACGGGACAGACGCAGGAGCGGTTCGTTTCCGAGGTGCCTCTCGTGATCGACTGGGAGGTTCTCCGCGCGGAAAACGAGGATATCGTCGGCTGGATCTACTGCCCGGACACCGTGGTGAACTATCCCGTCGTGCAGACGACGGACAATGAGTTTTATCTGACCCACGGCTTCGACAAGGCGTCCAATACCTCCGGCGCGATCTTTACCGATACGAACGCCGTGCTGGGCGTCACCCAATGCAACTATATCGTATACGGCCACAATATGAAGGACGGCTCCATGTTCGGCACCTTCCGCAAGTATGTGGATACGAGCTATTATGACGAGCATCCCACCCTGTATCTGCTGACGCCGCAGCAGAACTACCGCATTGATCTCATCTGCGCGCATATGGTGAAGGCCACGATCGACAATTACCCCGGCTATTTCAGCACGCTGGCGGATTATCAGACCTATCTGAACGAGATCACCTCCTCCGCCTTCTGGGTGAACGCCGAGGCGGTGACGACGGATTATCAGCTCATCACCATGTCCACCTGCAGCACCACCGCCGCGGCGGGCTTTGAGGACGCCCGGCTCCAGCTCCAAGGCATGCTGGTGCCGATCCGCTGACAAAAAAACCGGCCGCGCTGCGGCCGGTTCCATGAGGCGGTATCAGGCTTTCCTCCTGTGCCGGGCAAGGATATAGGCGGCGGCGCACAGCAAGACCGTCCCGGCGGAGATGACCGCCCCGGGGATCAGTCCCGCGGGGATATACCGCAGCTCCACCGTGTGTCCGCCCGCGGCGACGGGGATCGCCATGAGACATTCCTGCGCCTCGAGAGGCTGGACAGGCATTCCGTCCAGAAGGACGCGCCATGAGCCGTCATACGGCAGCGTGAAGACGAGATACTTATCGCCTTCCCCGGTCACGAACGACCCGGTGTAATGGGAGGCGGAGAGCTTTCGGAGGGGGCAGCCGCCGGCAGAGATCGCGTCATGGTACTTAGAGAGCGCCTCGGCGCTTTCGCTGGCGAAGGCTGCGGACTCGATGCGGATATCCGCGAAGGTCTGCAACTTGACGGTCACGGCATCCCCCGCGGCGAAGCGGCCGAGATACACGGTGCCGTTCGACTGTGCGGTGGCGTACATCGTGCAGAACGCGCCGTTCACATAGAGCATCACGCTGGGCTGATCGGGGATCGACAGCTCGGCATACATTGCGCCGTCCGCCGGGGCGGTCAGCGAATAGATCACGGAACCGGCGGCTTCGCCGGTGAGGGAGAAGGTATCCCCGCTTTGGGCGAGACCCTCCGTTTCGACGGAGACGATTTGCGCGGGCGTGAAGATGTCCGCGCCCACCTCCGGCGCGGCGGCGGCAAGCAGCGCGTCGGTATACCCGAAGCTGTTTTTCGCGGCGATCGGCCGCGTCACGGCCTCGTCCGCCGTCCAGCCCGCGGGCAGTGCATAAGGGTTTTCCCAAACCGTATAGCCCTCGGCCTCCGCCGCGGCGGCATAGTCCCGGACAGGCGTCTGGCTGACGATATAGCGGATGCCCAGCAGCGTATCCGCCGCGCCGGTCACGCCGGGACCGTACATCGCCCATAGATCGCTGTAGCGGTCGAGGCCGAGCTGATCGAGAAAATCGAGGCTCTTTTGGGAGATAGTGGAGCCGTAGTGGGAAACGCCGTCATAGCCGAAGAGCATCGGCTCGCAGCGGTCGAGATCGAAGCAGACGGGGCTTTCCGTACGAACGAGCATCCCCTCCGTGTCAATGCGGTAGAAGGCTGCGCCCTTGGCGGCGGTATAGCGGGCATAGGCGGCGCTGTCCGAGGCGGTCGCCGTCAGCTCCGTCAGCGAGAGCTTGGCGTTCATGGCAAGATCGCCCGCATGGAGCGCGAGGATCGCGGCGGCGAGGACGCAGACGGCTTTGCGGCCGGTCTGCGGGCGAAGACAGCACCACAGCAGCAGGCAGAAGACCGCGGTGATGCCGACGGCGGCCGCGGCGTTTTTCCATGTCGCATAGTCATAGGAGCGCCCGGCGAAAACGAGGACGGATACCGCGGCGGCCAGCCCCACCGGCATCAGAAGCTGCCATGGGCGCGTTCCCTCCCGCAGCGCGGAAAGCTCCCGATCCGCGGCGGCGGCCATCAGAAAGCTCATGAGGAACGAATAGCGGTAGTTATACCAGCTCGGCGTGTTGAGGCAATGCCAAATGAGATCGAGCGCCGTGATCCAGAAGGAGACGGCGAGGAGCGCGAAAAACACGCCCGTAAGGACGCGGCGGCGGCGCGGGATGCGCCGATTGCCGAAGTACAGGACCGTCAGCGCGGCCGTCAGCGTGCCGCAGAAGACCTGCGGCAGGCCGTCGGGCATGATCTCGGCATAGTCGAACGCGCCGATATAGAATTTCGAAAACAGCCGCACGGGGTCGAATTTCGGGGCGAGCGTCAGCACGGACAGAGAAAACTCCGCCTTGCCGCCCATGAGAGACAGAAAAGCGGGCAGCAGCATGACGGCCGCCAGCGCGCCTGACGCGAGGCTCGAAAGGGCGAACAGCCCCGCCGTGCGCCAAGGGGAGACCCGCTCCGCGCGCGGCTTCGAGAAAAGCTCATAGAGGAAAAACAGCACCGCGAAGATGCATAGGATATAGCCGATGTAGAAGTTCAGAAAAAGCGCCCCCGCGAGGGCGAGGATATACAGCCACGGCGCTTTCCCCTCGCACAGCCGCGCGATGCCGAGAGCGACGATGGGCAGCAGGATCACGCAGTCCTGCCAGAGGTAGTTGAAGCAATAGCCCACCATATAGGCCATGAAAGCGTAGGCCATGGCAGGCACGAGGCAGCGCAGGCTGTAGCCGTGCCGCCGCCCGGCATAGACGCACATCGTGAGGCCGCACAGCCCCACCCGCAGGAAATAGACGACGCTCACCGCCGTATACATCCCCTCCCGCGGGAAGAGACAGGTGATGAGGTTCAGCGGGCTCGTGAGGTAATACGCCGCCACGCCCAGCATATTCCCCCCGAGGCACATGCTGGGAAGATACAGAAGGCTCGCCCGCCCCGCGAGGATGTCCCGCAGGGAATACAGAAAGGCGAGATACTGATGGGTCATGTCGATCACGCCCATGGTGCGCGTGCCGAAGGGTGCGAGACCGCAGGCGGCGAATACCGCGGCCATGACCGCCGCCGGCAGCAGAAAGGCCAGCGGAAGAACGATGCGTTTGGAACAGGGCTTCATAGGCGAAGGCTCTTTTCAAAGGATTTCCGAAGATTTGGGAACAGGAAGGATATATCATTATACCACAGGATGCGGTTATATAACAAGATTTGCCGGAGGGCGCTGTTTTTTGCGCCGAAAAACCGGCGGAACAAGGCTTGACACGCAGTTTTCCATTGCATATAATACTCTATTGGAAATGAATCTGACGGGAGTTTCCCGCTGCGATAAGCCTAACGAAAGGAGAGGTCCGATTGAACAAAAATCGATGGATCAGCGTGCTGCTGACGATGGCCATGTGTCTGTCGATGCTGGCGCTGCCGGTGCTGGCGGACGAGGGGCAGACACCCGCGGTCGAGCCGGTGCAGGAAGCTGTCGGCGCGCAGGAAGCAGCCCCGGAGGACGCGGAGATCCCGATGGTCAATGTCATCGAGGAATCGGAGCCGCAGCCGGAGGCGGAAGTACAGGAGGAATCCCCGGCGCCCACGGAGCCGGAAGAGATAGAAGAACCGGAAGCCCCGGAGGAAACCGCCGAGCCGGAGGAGACCGCCGCGCCGGAGGAGACCGCCGAGCCGGAAGAGACTGCCGCGCCGGAGGAGACCGCCGAGCCGGAGGAGACCGCCGAGCCGGAGGAAACCGCCGAGCCGGAGGAGACGACCGCGCCGGAGGAGACGACCGCGCCGGAAGAGACCGCCGAGCCGGAAGAGACGACCGAGCCGGAAGAGACCGCCGAGCCGGAAGAGACCGCCGAGCCGGTCATCACGGCGGAGCTGCCGGAGATCGGCGCGTCGGATGAGCCGGCGGATGCGGCGGAGCCGGCGACGTTTAAGGTGTCCTATTATTCGGGCAGCAAGCTCCTGTCCGAGGAAACCGTCAAAAACGGCAAGAAGCCCACGGCGGTGCCGACGACGTCAGGAAGCAAGACCATCAAGGGCTGGAAAAACGAAAAGGGCGAGTTCGTGCAGCCCGCAGAGATCGCCGTGAAGGCGGATACCAAGTATTACGCATGGTTCATGCCGAAGCTCAATACGGCCACCCATGAGCGCTACATACAGGGCACGGGCAACGCAAAGTTCGAACCCGGCGGCGAGCTGACCCGGGCGCAGGCCGCCACCATCCTCTATAATCTTCTCACCTCCAAGGAGATGGGGCCGAACGCGTGTGTATTCACGGATGTCCCCGATACCGCGTGGTATGCCCAAGCGGTGAAGACGCTCGCCTCCTGCGGTGTTATCTCCGGCTATAAGGAGCAGGACGGAAGCTTTTCTTTCCGGCCGAACAAGGCCGTGACCCGCGCGGAGTTCGTCAAAATGCTCGTAAACCTCACGGGTGTGACGGGAACGAAAAAGACCGCGTTCACGGATATCTCGAAGCACTGGGCGAAGGACGTCATCATCGCCGCGGCGGAACAGGAATGGATCTCCGGCTATAAGGAGCAGGACGGGAGCTATACCTTCCGCCCGGGCAAGAGCATTACCCGCGCGGAGGCGGTGGTGCTGATGAACCGCGTGCTCAAGCGCAGCGCGGATCTGACGACGCTGAAAAACGGCGCCAACCTCCGGCATTTTATCGACGTGAGCGAGAACGCGTGGTATTACGCGGCGGTGATGGAGGCCTCCATCACCCATAAGCGCACCACGGCTTCCGGCAGCGAAAAGTGGACGAGCTACGACACCGAGACCACGGGCCTCAAGCAGGGGCTCTACACGGTGGATGACCTCTACTACTATATCGACAAAAACGGCCAGCCGACGGCCATGAAGGCCGGCATCAACAAGATCGGCAATAGCTATTACTTCGCCCCGCAGGCCGGGTATACCGCCACCGGCGATCTGAGCAAAAAGGCAGGCAAGGTGGTGTTTTCCGACGGCACGGAGCAGAAGCTGGCGGACGGCTTCAACCGCATCGGCCGGATCCTGTTCTACTGGAATCTTGAGCAGAACGCGCCGCTGAAGCTGACGGCGGGTCTCAACAGCATCGCCGGAAAGACCTATTGGGCCGACGCTGCCGGATATACTATCCGCAACGACTTCGGCAAGGGTACGGTGAAGCTGGGAGGCAAGTGGTATCTCTCCGGCGGCCAATGCGATATCATCACGTCCGGCCTTGCCTACGCCTCGGCCTCCAGCAAGCCCACTACCATGGATTTGCGGGATCATACCTACGAGTTTGAGGGCAATATGTATTACATCCAGTCGGACTACTCGCTGGCGAACGATCAATGGATCACCCACCTGTATTTCGGCAAGGACTGCAAATATACCTCCGGCGACGCAACGCTGGACGCCTATGTGTGGGACGTGGTGAAGGAGTTCATCAACAATACGAACCTCACGAAGGAGCAGAAGCTGCTGAAGGCGTATTATTACCTGCGCGGCGGCGAGGGAAGTCAGTTCGTGGACAGCGGCTTCGGCTACCGCCAGACCGGCGAGGGCTTCACCCGCGCGCGGTATGTTTCGCAGCAGAACTTCGAATGGATCATCAACTGCGCGAAGAACATGTTCTATTATAAGGCCGATATGTGCTACGGCTGGGCGGCCTCTTACCTCTACTTGGCGCGGCGGCTGGGCTTCGACGCCTATATCGTCGTCGGCAACATCTGGTACGACCATGCCGCCGATGTGGATGCGCGCCACTGCTGGTGCATGATCGAGTGGGACGGCGTCTGGCATATCTCCGATGTGGAGATCGAATGGGGACATCTGAAGGGCTATTATCCCGGACAGAAGGTCTATCGCAACCTGTTTGCGCAGGCGCTCAGCAGCCAGTGGGTCACGAAATACAGCAACCCCGAGTGCTATGGCCTCAATTATTATTTCAAGGATGATACATGATCCCGCGGATCATGAGAAAAATTAAAGGAGATTTTTACCCATGAACAAGAAAGTATTCGCCCTGCTGCTCGCCGTGAGCATGCTTCTTATGCTCTGCGCCTGCGGCAGCCAAAATAACACCGAGCGCGCGGAGATCTCCGCGACCATGGCGCCCGTTCCCACCGCCGAACCCGCGGCGGAGGAGACTCCCGAGCCGGAGGCCACCGAAGCCCCCGCCGAGGAAGCGCCGGCGGAGCCCGAGCCCACCGAAGCCCCGGCCGAGGAGGCTCCCGCAGAGGAAGCCCCGGCGGCGGAAGCCCCGGCGGAGCCGGAGCAGCCTGCCCCGCAGGAGGAGCAGCCCGCCGCCCCGGCGGAGCCGGAACCCACTCCGGAGCCGACTCCGGAGCCCACCCCGGAGCAGGATCCCATGACCGTGGCGCTGAGCCTCATCGGCGAGGATGTATCCGCGCTGTACGCCGCCGTGGGTCAGCCCAATTCCTCCGGCTACAGCGAAAGCTGCCTTGCCCCCGGCATGGGCGAGGACGGCGTGCTGTATTATGACGGCTTCACCGTCGGCACGATGCGCTACTACAGCGGCGGAGAGGTCATCATCTCCGTGTATTGATCGGAAATCATCGAAAGAGACGCTGCCCGTCCGGCGGCGTCTCTTTTCATGCTTTCTTGACAGGCGCTTTCCGGGAAACTATAATATCTGCAGATCGCCCACGGGAGGCATACCAATGGCAGAACAGACACGGACAGAACAGAGAGAGACCCTATCCATCGTCATACCCGCGTACAACGAGGTCGGGAACATTGCCCGCGCCGCGGAAACGATCCGCAGCATTATGGAGCGGGAGCATATCGCCGCCGCGATCTATTTCGTGGACGACGGCTCGACGGACGGGACATGGGCGGAGATCGAAAAGGCGGCGGCTGACAGCGGCGTGAAGGGCATCCGTTTTTCCCGCAATTTCGGCAAGGAGGCCGCGATCTTCGCGGGGCTCGAAATGGCGGCGGGCGACTGCTGCGCCGTGATGGACTGCGATCTGCAGCATCCGCCCGAGACGCTGGTGGAGATGTACCGCCTCTGGGAGGCGGGCTTCGAGGTCATTGAGGGCGTCAAGGAGGATCGGGGGCGCGAGAACCTGCTGTATAAGGGCATGTCCGCGCTGTTTTATAAATTCATGAGCGGCGCGACGAAGATCGACATGTCCCGCGCCTCGGATTATAAGCTGCTTGACCGCAAGGCGGTGGACGCGCTCGTTGCCCTGCCGGAGCGGAACACGTTTTTCCGCGCACTGTCGTCGTGGGTGGGGTATAAGACCGCGAGCGTCGGCTATACTGTGCAGGAGCGGGAGGTCGGCCAGAGCAAATGGAGCACGGTGAGCCTCGTGAAATACGCGGTGAACAACATTACCTCCTTCACCACCAAGCCCCTGCAGCTCGTGCTGATCCTCGGCGTCATCTTTTTCGTGCTGGCGCTGATCCAAGGGATCGAGTGCATCATCACCTACGCCACCCACCGGGCAGTGCCGGGCTTCACGACCGTGATCCTCATCGAACTCATCACCGGCTCCATCGTCATGCTCAGCCTCGGCATCATCGGCGGCTATATCGCCAAGATCTATGACGAGGTCAAGGGTCGCCACCGCTATATCGTGGCGAAAACGCTGGGCATCACGAGCCGGAGGGACGGTCATGACACTTTTTAACGCGGACGATTACGGCATCACCGACGCGCAGGCGGCGCATATCCGGGAATGCCGGAAAAACGGCCGGCTCACCGGCGTGAGCGCCATGCCCAACAGTCAGCGGCTCGACAAGGCCATGGCCGCGCTGGCGGACGATCCCGGGCTGCACGTCGCCGTGCATCTGAATCTGACGGAGGGCTGCTGTCTCTCCGATCCGGCGGAGGTGCCGCTGCTGGCGGCGCCGAACGGGCGGTTCCGCGGTTCCTTTGCCCGGCTGCTGCTGCTGTCGGTCAGTCCGTGGCGGAAGCGGCTGCTTGCGCAGATGCGGCGGGAGTTTGCCGCGCAGATGGGACGGGTGCGCTCTCTCGCGGGGGATCGTCCTCTGCGGCTGGACGGGCACCAGCATATCCAGATGATCCCCGCCGTCCTGCGCGCCGCGCGGGACGCGGCGTGGGAGCTCGGTCTTGCGCCGTCGTATGTCCGCTGGTCGGCCGAGCCCCTTGCGCCGTACCTGCGGCACCGGGAGCTTTGGCGGGATTATAAGCCCGTGAACGTATTGAAAAATCTCGTCCTGAATGTGCTCTCACGGTTCGGCGGGCGATATATGCGCGATCTCGGCCTGCGGAAGAATATGGTCATGGGGCTCGTCATCTCCGGCAACCTCGAATACCGGCTCGTCAGCGCGCTGCTGCCGGATTTTGAGCGGCTCGCCGCGGAGCGGGACTGCGATCTGGAGCTCGTGATGCATCCCGGCTGGGGCATCCGCTCCGGCGAGGGACTGGACGTGCCGGGCGGCCCCTTCGAGGCGTTTTATCTCGACCCCGGCCGCCTGCGGGAATATGAATGTCTGAAAAAGCTGTAAAAAATAACTGGACGGAGCGAAACCGTCCAGTTATTTTTATTTACCCCTATACCGCGCGGCGGAATCCTTTCCGCCCGTCATGTCGGTGAGGCGGGCGATGAAGCCGTCCGCGTCCGACTCCAGCAGCTCCGCGCGCAGGATGGCGCAGCTCGGGTTCGATTCATAGTCCGTATCGAGGAGCGCTCCGCCGTATTCCCGCACGAGGCGATGCACGCGGTCGAGGCTCTCCCAGCGGCAGGTGATCTCCAGCACGGCTTTTTCGGGATCCGGCTCGATGCCCGCGTCGGCCAGTGCGAGCGACGCGGCCTTGGAATAGGCCCGCACGAGGCCGCCGCTTCCGAGCAGCGTGCCGCCGAAATACCGCGTCACGACGCAAACGACGCCGTATACGTTCACGCTGCGCAGGATATCGGCCATCGGCGCGCCCGCAGTGCCGCCCGGCTCGCCGTCGTCCGACCAGCGGAACGCCCCGTCCGGCAGCACCCATGCCCAGCAGTGATGGCGCGCATCGGGGTATTTTTTGCGCGCGCCGTCGATGTACCGCCGCGCCTCGGCCTCGTCCGACACCGGCCAAAGCTCCCCGATGAACCGGGAGCGCTTTTCCTCGTATTCGCCGGTGCCGTAGCCGCAAAGCTTCATCCGCACAGCGTCAGCCATCGGCTTCCACCTCATAAGGACGCAGCCGCGCGCGCAGATCGGGGCGCACCACGGCAAGGACGCTCACGCAGTCGTCGAGATACTGCAGATCGAGGACGTTCGCCTCCCGCCGGAGGGGATCGAGCAGCGAGGTCTTGTCATAGGGCAGATGCAGCCGCACCCGGGTCAGATCGTTTCCGAGCTTCTGGCCGATGGCATACAGCAGCGTTTTCGTCCCCTCGCCCGTGCGGGCGGAGATGCATACCTCGTCCTCGCCTGACGGCAGCCGCCCGAAATAGGCGTCGCACTTGTTGTAGACCCGGATGCACGGCGTCTGCGCCGCGCCGAGGCGGACGATCAGCTCCTCTACGATCCGCGCCTGCGTCTCCCAGTCGGGGTTCGAGATGTCGATGACGTGCAGCAGCAGGTCGGCGTAGGTCAGCTCCTCCAGCGTGGCCTTGAAGGCGTCCACCAGCTCATGCGGCAGCTTGCGGATGAAGCCGACGGTGTCGGACAGCAGCACCTGTCCCGCCTCGTCGAGCGAGAGCTTGCGGGTGGTGGTGTCCAGCGTGTCGAACAGGCGGTCGCCGGTCTGGATGCTGTCGCCCGTGAGGGTGTTCAGCAGGGTGGACTTGCCCGCATTCGTATAGCCGACGAGCGCTACGACGGGCATGGAGTTTTTCTCCCGCTGCTTACGCTGGGTGCCGCGGACGCGGCGCACCTGCTCCAGCTCCTCGGCAAGCTTCTGGATGCGGCGGCGGATATGCCGCCGGTCGGTCTCAAGCTGTGTCTCGCCGGGGCCGCGCGTGCCGATGGGCGCGGAGGTGCCGGCCTGCCGCTTGAGGTGCGTCCACATGCCGGTGAGCCGCGGCAGAAGATAGCGGTATTGCGCGAGCTCCACCTGCAGGATGCCCTCCCGCGTATGCGCCCGCTGGGCGAAGATGTCGAGGATCAGCCCCGTGCGGTCGAGGACGCGCACACCGAGGGCTTCCTCCAATACCCGCGCCTGCGAGGGCGAGAGCTCGTTATCGAAAACGGCGAGATCGCATTCCTCGTTTTCGATGAGCTCCTTGAGCTCCGCCACCTTGCCGCCGCCGAGGAAGCTGTGCGGATCGGGCTTGTCCCGCGTCTGCAGCAGCGTGCAGACCGGCTCCGCCCCGGCCGTTTCCGTGAGGCACCAAAGCTCCTCCATGCTCACGTCGTCGCTTCGCTCGCTTGATGTCATGCTGGCCGCGCTCAGGCCTGCCAGCGCGGCGCGTTCTTTTTTGATCGTTGTGTCTTCTATGGTCGTATCCCTCGTGTTTTTCTGGATAGTTTGTTTTATAAATTGGTCTTCCGTCGGCGCTCTCGCCGATAGCTTTGGTGACAGATCGCTCCGTCACCGGGGCTTCCGTAACGGCTATTTCACCACGACGTTTTCCGCGCCGAGCATTTCCCGCAGCTCGTCCACCAGCGCGGGATGGATGACGCAGCGCGCGCCGAGGCGCTTTTTCGTATCGGCAAAGTAAACCACCATCGGCTCTGTGCCGGGGAACATGGTGAGGATCAGCTCGATGCGATGGAAGGCGGGCGTCTCCCTGCTGGGGAGCTTCACCCAAAGGGTGCGGGGCTTCTCCGCTGTCTGCGGCGGCATCTCCCGGATCGGGCGCTGGTCGCGCTGCGGCCGGGGATCGCCCAGCGTTCGCCGGGCGGCGGCGATGGCGGCGTCGTCCTTCATGGCGTCCAGCGGTTCTACGGTATCCAGCATGAGCTGCGGATCCTTCTCGTCCCGCACGGAGATGCGCCCGGCGCAGGCTATGGCGCTGTTTTCCCGCAGATAGGCGCCCCCTGCGTCGATGGCGCGCTGGAAGGCGATCAGCTCCATGGAGCCGGAATCGTCCTCCAAAACGACATAGCTCATGAGAGTGTTGTTTTTCGTCGTCCGGGTGCGGACGGACTGCACCACTCCCGCGAGGATCACATGCTGCCCGTCCCGGAAGTGATGGGGGCTGTCCTGCTCCTGAAAATCGGCAAGGATCGCGCCGACCCGCACCGCGCCCAGCTTGGCGGCGGCGTCCCGGTAACCGTCCATGGGATGGCCGGTGAGGTACAGGCCGGTGGTCTCCTTTTCCATCACCATCTTTTCCATGGGCGTGAATTCCTCCACGTCCGGCAGCTCCAGCGTGGTGACGGCCTCGTCCCCGTTCGCGCCCATGGAAAAGAGATCCATCTGCCCGACGATGTTTTTGCGTCCTTCGCCGTTCACGCCGGCCAGCACGCTGTCCAGCACCTGCAGCAGCGCCTTGCGCTTATAGCCGAGGGAATCGAAGGCGCCGGCGCGGATAAGGCTCTCCACCGGGCGGCGGTTCAGCTCCTTGCCGTACATCCGGCGGCAGAACTCGTCAAAGGCGGTGAACGGTCCGCCCACGGCGCGCTCGGCCATGACCTCGTTGATGAAGCCCCTGCCGATGCCCTTCGCGGCCACGAGGCCGAAGCGGATATTCTCGCCCACGACGGTGAAATCCGCGTCCGATTCGTTCACGTCCGGCGGCAGGAGCCGGATGCCCATGGCGCGGCATTCCGCGATATATTCCGCCACCTTCCCGGAGGAATCGAGCACGCTCGTGAGCAGCGCCGCCATATATTCCCGCGGCCAATGGCACTTCATCCACGCCGTGCGGTAGCACACGATGGCATAGGCCACGGCATGGGCTTTGTTGAAGGCATAGGAGGCGAAATCGAGGATCTCGTCGTAGATGCTGTTCGCGATGCTTTCGGAAACGCCGTTTCGGACGCAGCCGACGATGCCGCGCGCGGGATCGCCATGGACGAAGGCCTTGCGCTCCGCGTCGATGACGGCGTGCTTTTTCTTCGACATGGCGCGGCGGATGGTGTCCGCCTGCCCGAGGGAGAAGCCCGCGAGCTTGCGGAAAATCTCGATGACCTGCTCCTGATAGACGATGCAGCCGTAGGTGACCTTCAGGATCGGCTCCAGCAGGGGATGTTTATAGGTGATCTTTTCGGGATGGGAGGCGCAGTCGAGGAAGCGGGGGATGGAGTCCATCGGCCCGGGTCGGTACAGCGCGATGATGGCGGTGATATCCTCGATGCTTTTGGGCTTGAGGCCGACGGCCACGCCGGTCATGCCCGCGGATTCGAGCTGGAACACGCCGGAGGTGCGCCCTTCGGTGAGCATGGCGAAGGTAGCGGGATCGTCCTCCGGGATGGCGTCCACCGAGAAAGCCGGATCGGTCTTCCGAACGAGGACGGCGGCGTCCTCCAGAACCGTGAGGTTCCGCAGACCGAGAAAATCCATTTTGAGAAGTCCCAGCTCCTCGAGCGTCGTCATGGGAAACTGGCAAACGATGGACTCGTCGTTCCGCGCGAGTGGGACGTAGTCGGTCAGCGGATTGCGCGAGATCACCACCCCTGCGGCGTGGGTGGAGGCGTGGCGGGGCATGCCCTCCAAGGCGCGGGCGGTGTCGATCAGCGTATGGAGCTGCTCGTTCGTGTCGTAATATTCCTTCAGGGGCTTCGAGAGCTTCAGCGCCTCGTCAAGCGTCATATTGAGCGCGAACGGCACCTGCTTTGCCACCGCGTCCGTCTCGCCGTAGCTCACGTTCAGCGCCCGCCCCACGTCGCGGATGGCGGCGCGCGCCGCCATGGTGCCGAAGGTGACGATCTGCGCGACGTGATCCGAGCCATATTTGCGGTTTACATAATCTATGACCTCTCCCCGCCGGCGCACGCAGAAGTCCATGTCGATATCCGGCATGGTGACGCGCTCGGGATTGAGGAAGCGCTCGAAAAAAAGGCTGTATTTGACGGGATCGACATCGGTGATGCGGAGGGTATAGCTCACGAGGGAGCCGGCGGCGGAGCCGCGGCCGGGACCCACGGGTATGCCTTGATTTTTGGCGTAGTTCACGAAATCCCACACGATGAGGAAATAGTCCACAAAGCCCATCTGCCGGATGACGCCCAGCTCGTATTCGAGCTGATCGGAAAGCGCCTGTCCGCCCTCGGGGTACCGGGCGGCCAGCCCCTCGAAGCACAGACGGCGCAGATAGGCGAAGCTGTCCGTCTCCCCCGCGGGAAGCTGGAACTGCGGCAGGTGGTAATGGCCGAACTCAAAGTCGAAATCGCACATCTCGGCGATCTTCACGGTGTTGTCGGCCGCCTCCGGCCATTCGGGGAAGAGGGCTCGCATCTCCTCCTCGCTCTTGAGGTAGAGCTGGTCGGAGTCGAATTTCATGCGGTCGGTCTCGTCCACGGTCTTGCCCGTCTGGATGCACATGAGGACGTCTTGGATGCGGGCGTCCTCCCGGCGCAGGTAATGGGCGTCGTTTGTGACGACGAGGGGGATGCCCGTCTCACGGTGGAGGCGGATGAGCCCCTGCGCCGCCCGGCGCTCATCGGGGATGCCGTGATCCTGAAGCTCCAGATAGAAGCTGCCCCGGCCGAAAAGCTCATCCAGCTCCAGCGCGCGCGCCTTCGCGGCCTCGTAATCCCCGTGGACGAGCTTTTGGGGGATATCCCCCGCGAGGCAGGCGGAGAGGCAGATGAGTCCCTCGGCGTGCTGATGCAGCAGCGGCCAGTCGATGCGCGGCTTCACATAGAAGCCGTCCACAAAGGCCTTCGATACGAGCTCGCAGAGGTTGTGGTAGCCCGTCTCGTTTCTGCACAGCAGGATGAGGTGGGAGTAGTTGTTGTCGACGCCGTATTCCCGGTCGGTGAGGCTCCGGGGGGCTACATAGACCTCGCAGCCGATAATGGGCTTGATCCCAGCGGCCTGGCAGGCCTTATAAAAGGCCACCGCGCCGTACATGACGCCGTGGTCGGTGACGGCAAGGGCGGTCTGCCCCATCTCGCGGGCGCGCTCCGCCATTTCCGAGATGCGGCAGGCGCCGTCCAGAAGGCTGTATTCGCTGTGAACATGCAGATGAACAAAGGACATGACGGTTTCCTCGGATATTATCGGACGCCGCGGGCAAATTCCATCAGCTTCCGCAGGCGGTGGTTCATGCAGCTTTTTGTGACGGGGGGCGAGGCGAGCTGCGCCAGATCGGAGAGGCTGCACGAGGGATTGGCGATGCGCAGCAACGCGGTATCCTGCAGGACCGGCGGCAGGGATCCCAGTCCCGGCCCGGCCTCGATGGCGCGGATGGCGTCGAGCTGTGAGCGCGCCGCGTCGGTGATCTTGTCGGCGTTTGCCATATCGCAGTTCGTGAGGCGGTTGATGGCGTTTGCCATGTGCTTTTCCACCTTCGTCTGCATGACCTCCATGGCGCAGATCGGCGCGCCCATGGTGGTGAGGAGATCCTCGATGGCGCCGCTTTGCTTGAAATAGGTGATGAAGCTCGCGCCGCGCTTCGAGTCCTTTGGCTCAAAGCCCATCTCCAGCAGCAGGGCGTGCACCTCCCGGCAAACGCTGGCGTGGCTCGTTACCAGCTCGAGATGATAGCGCTTGGCGGGGTCGGTCACGCTGCCGCCCCCCAGAAACGCGCCCCGGAGAAAGGCCACGCGGTCGCAGTCGTTTTCCACGAGAGCGAGATTGATATGATGCGCCACGGTGCGTCCGGGGTCGTAGCCGAAGGCGGAAAAGACCGTATGAAGCTTGTCCCCGTCCGTGATGGAAAAGGAGCGCTTGCCGGTCTTGTCCTCCGGCGGAAGAATGTCGAAGGTCACGCCGAAGGCGCGGCGGAACAGCCGGGGCAGCCGCGCGGCAAAGGCGTCGCTTTCCGTGATGATGCGGATCTGGCGCATGGTGAAGCTGTTGGCGTACAGGAGGACGCCGTAGGCCTCCGCCAGCGCGCAGCATTTTTTACCGGGCTCGTCCCGGCATATTTCCATTTTTACGTCGGCGGAAAAGCTCATGTCAATCGGCGATCCTTGTGGCGGCAAATTTGTTGTAGATCCCCATCAGCGTCCGGGAGAGAGCGGCAGGATCGTGGCGCACGAGCTTCCCGTCCCATGCGGCAACGGGGGCGAAGGTGGGCTTCAGACCCAAAGAGAGCAGCTCTCCGCGGCTGACGGCGACGGGGAAGGCGTTTTCCCTTCGGTAGGCAGCCAGATACTCCTCCGGGATGGGCAGGTCGTTCACGAGGACATGGGAAAAAAGCTTCGAGCCGCCGTGATCGAACAGCGCGCGCACATGATCCGCGGCGGAATACCCTTCGGTCTCGCCGTCCTGCGTCATGACGTTCATGACATAGACCTTGACGGCGTCGGAGGCGCAGATGGCATCGGAAACGCCGGGGATCAGCAGGTTCGGGAGCACGCTCGTATAGAGGCTCCCGGGGCCGAGGACGATCAGATCGGCCTCGGCGATCGCCTCCAGCACGGCTGGGAGCGCTTCCGCGTCCGGCGGATCGATGCTGACCCGGGTGATGACAGCGTCGGTCTGCTTTTTATAGTCGGTAATGGTGGTCTCGCCCCGGATGACGGCGCCGTCGCTGAACCGCGCCTGCAGCACGAGGTCGGTGTTCGTGACGGGCAGCACCCGTCCCGTGATGGCAAGGACGTCGCTGAGAGCCGTCACGGCGGCGTCGAAGCTGGGGGACATGTCGTAAAGCGCTGCCAGCAGGAGATTTCCGAGGCTCTGCCCCGCGAGCGATCCCTCGTGGAAGCGGTAGTTCAGCATGGCCTGCATAGCGGGCTCGGCGTTTGCCAGCGCATGGATGCAGCTTCGGATATCCCCGGGGGGAGGCATATTCAGCTCCCGCCGCAGGATGCCGCTGCCGCCGCCGTCGTCCGTGACGGTGACGATGGCGGTAATGGCGTCGGAATGGGCCTTCAGGCCGCGCAGCATGGTGGATTGGCCGGTGCCGCCGCCCAGCACGGCGATCTTGGGCGCATAGCGGCGGCTCATACGGCGCGCTCCTTGTCCCGATGGACGACGCTGACGGAAAACGCCCGCGCCTCCAGCGCGTCGGCCAGCGCCTGCGCGATGGCGACGCTGCGATGATGCCCGCCGGTGCAGCCGATGGCCACGGTCAGCTCCGTGCGGTCATGCTCAAAGAGGGGAATCAGATACGCCATCAGCTCCGTGAGTCGATCCAAGAGCCGCTGCGCCTCTCCGTCCCGGAAGACGTATTCCGTGACGGCGGTATCCAAGCCCGTGAGATCCCGCAGGGCGTTCTCGTAATAGGGGTTCGGCAGGCAGCGCACGTCGAAGACGAAATCCGCCTCCGGCGGGATGCCGTTTTTGTAGCCGAAGGAAACGACGTTCACGTTGAAGGCCTCCTCGTCCGGGGTCAGCAGGCTGCGGATGCGCGCCTTGAGCAGGTTGAGGCTCATGCCGGAGGTGTCGATCACGAGATCGGCGCGTTCCCGCAGCGGCGTCAGAAGCGCGGCCTCCCGCCCGATGGCGTCCCGGATGCTGCCGGAGGAGCCGGCCAGCGGGTGCCGGCGGCGGCTCTCCTTATAGCGGCGCAGGATCGCCTCGGGCGAGGCCTCCAGATAGATGATCCGGATGACGCCCTCCAAGCCGTCCAGCGCTGTGAGCGCCTCCCGCAGCTCTGCTTCGCCGCCGACGCTGCGCACGTCCATCACAAGGGCGACATGCTCATACCGCCCGCCCGCCACGCTGCACAGCTCGGCAAAGCGCGGCAGCAGCGCCGCGGGGAGGTTGTCCACGCAGTAGTAGTTCAGATCCTCGCAGATATCGGCCGCCCGGGTCTTGCCCGCGCCGGACAGGCCGGTAATGATGAGAAGCTCCATGCTCCACCGTCCTTTATCGGATGATGCGCACCTCCGGCTCCAGCTCGATGCCGGAGCGGGAAAGCACGGTGTTTTGGATATGCTCCATGAGCCGCAGCACATCGTCACAGGTTGCGCCGCCGGTGTTCACCACGAAGCCGGCGTGCTTCGGGGAGACCTGTGCGCCGCCCACGGAGAAGCCCTTCAGGCCTGCCTCGTCGATGAGGGCGGCAGCAAAGCCGCCCGCCGGCCGCTTGAAGGTGCTGCCTGCGGAGGGCAGGTCAAGAGGCTGGCTTGCGCGGCGCTTTTCGGCCAGCTCCCGCATCCGCGCGGATATCGCCGCCGGGTCGCCGGGCGCAAGGGAAAAAACGCAGCGCAGCACTACGCCCTCGGCATCGGAAAGGAAGCTGTGCCGGTAGGAAAACCCGTGCTCCGCGCCGCGCAGCGTGCGGGGCGTCATGCGCTCGTCGAGGTATTCCGTTTCCGCAACGACATCCTTGAGCTCGCCGCCGTAGGCTCCTGCGTTCATCACGACGCCTCCGCCTACGCTGCCCGGGATGCCGTGGGCAAATTCGAGGCCGGTGAGTCCCGCGTCCAGCGCTGCCGAGGCAGCCCGGGCGAGGCTTGCTCCCGCCTCGGCGGTGATGCGGCTGCCCGAAACGGCGATGCCGCCCGCGTTCGGGCAGGTCTTCACCACGACCCGGTCGATCCCCGCGTCGGAGAAAAGCAGGTTCGTGCCGTTTCCCAGCACGAAGGGGTGTATGCCCTTGTCGGCGAGAAAGACGCACAGCGCCGCCAGCTCCTCTGCGGAGGCGGGCAGCAGCATGAGCGGCGCGGGGCCGCCGATGCGGAAGGAGGTATGTCGGGCAAGCGGTTCGTTTTCCAGAAGTCCGACGGCGGGGAACGCCGCCCGCAGCTCACGGATCAGGGAAGGATATGCCACAGGATCATGCTCCTCTCAGTAAACGGTGCCGCTGTCCACCTGCTCGTCGATGCGGCGAGCCAGCTCCTCGGCGGCGCTGTAGCCGGATTTCTTCTGGCGGTTCGTCATGGCGGCCAGCTCGAGGATGACGGCGAGGTTGCGCCCGGGGCGGACGGGAATGGTGACGAGCGGCACGGAAACGTCGAGGATCTCCGTCGTCTGGGTTTCGATGCCGAGGCGGTCATAGGTGCGCTCGTCGTCCCAAAGCTCCATGGATACCACGAGGTCGATGGGGCAGGAGGGCTTCACCGCGCCAACGCCGAACACGGTCTGTACATTGATGACGCCGATGCCCCGCAGCTCCATGAAATACTGGATGATGGCGGGGGAGCGTCCCTCCAGCGTGGTGCGGGAGGTACGCAGGATCTCCACCGCGTCGTCGGCGATGAGGCGGTGGCCGCGCTTGATGAGCTCGAGGGCGGTCTCGGATTTGCCGATGCCGCTGTCGCCGGTGATGAGCATGCCCTCGCCATGGACCTCCACCAGCACGCCGTGTACGGTTCTCCGCGGCGCGAGATGGCGGCGCAGCGTGCCGATGAGCTGGGCGTAGAACTCGGAGGTGTCCATATCCGAGGTCAGTACGCTCACGCCGTGTTTTTGCGCCATCTCGAGGCATTCGGGCATGACCGCCTCGTTATGGGCGATGATGACGGCGGGGACGTGATGGCTCATGATGATCTCAAAGGCGGCGCGGCGGCCGTCGAGGGTCATCTCCCCCAGCAGGGCATGCTCGGCCTTACCGAGGATCTGGAGCCGGTCGGTATCGAAGTATTCCAGATGCCCCAGAAGCTGGATGCCGGGACGGTTCAGATCCACGGTGGTGATGAGCTTATCATCGTAATCGGGTGCGGCATAGACGATCTTGAGCGAATGCTCCTCCGCCACCTGTGAAAGCTTCACCGAGTATTGCATGGAAACACCCCCGTTTTGTGTGATGTCGTATCTATTATTTTAATACATATGTGCGGTTTTGCGCAACGATAACCTTCAATTTGAGGAAAAATTCATTGTTTTTGGAAGAATTGAAAAAAATGCTTGCATTTCCCGCGCGGGTCTGCTATTATATTGAGGCTGTTCAGATAGCGGCAGGAAGGAGCTGATTACGATGGCAAAATGTGAAATTTGCGGAAAAGGTGTGACTTTCGGCATCAAGGTCAGCCACTCCCACAGGCGCACCAACCGTATGTGGAAGCCGAACGTAAAGCGCGTGAAGGCGGTCGTCAACGGCAAGCCGACGCATATTTACGCTTGCACCCGCTGCCTGCGCAGCGGCAAGGTCGAACGCGCCGTGTAATTTTCCGAGAAAACGATCCCCGAAGCAACCGCTTCGGGGATTTTTCTTTGGCAAAAAGGGTGTTACTTCCGTTTCTTCCGAATCAGCACCGCGAGGATCACCGCCGTGACGATCACGACGAGCGCCACCAGCAGCACGAGGAGCGGCACGATGGGCTGTACAGCCCGCTCGGGGATGGGCGTGGGCAGGGGCGTGGGCTCCGGCTCTGTCACGGGGTCGTTCGGCACGGTGGGTTCGTCCGCGGCTTCCGGCTCGTTTACGATCTCGGGTTCTTCAGCAATCTCGGGCTCAGCCAAGGCACCGGGCTCGTCCAGCTCCTCCGGAATGGGCGGCGCCTCCGGGGTCGGCAGGGGCGCGCCGCTCTCGTCGGCATAACGCGGCGCCGTGCGGGGCAGGTCGTCGGCGCCGGGATCGGTCAGACAGACCCAGCCTTGGATGCCGTAATAATATCCGACATGCCCCCACCGGTGTCCGGCGTCATCTGTCCATGTCGCATAATAGGAGGGATCCTCTGCCCAGTCCCACGCGGCGCTGTCGATGCAGTCGATCCATTCGCCGGAACCGGGGTACGGCCAGATATAGATGCTCCCGTATTCCTCGAGCGGGATGAAGCCCGCCTCCTCTGTGATCTCGCCGGCGTACTCCCTGTCGAAATCGTCCGCGTTATACAGGCGGCGGAGGCCGCTCAGCTCGAGCCAACCGTCGCCCTCGTCGGTGTCGGTGACGTATTCGTAATATCCCCATTCAACATCGGACGGCCAGACCCAGCTTATATAGACCTCCGTGCCGACGGGGATCGTCGTCACGACGGTGCGCTTCTGCGGGCTTTTATACACGTCGACGTCCGTCTGCGCCTCAAAGCGGGCATCCATATGGAGGCACTCCGAGCGGTGCTGGGTATAGAAATCGTCCCACGGCTCCCAGATCACGTCGGCCAGCGCGGGCACGGCGAGCATCGCGGCGAGCAGCAGGCACAGCAGCAGAGAGATCAGCTTTTTCATGAGGATCATCCTTTCTTCTTAAACAAGTCGGCCGAGGAGCAGCCCCAGACCGAAGGATAGGCCGTTCGCGCAGAGGGAGAAGAGATACGGCCGGGCAAAGCCTGTCTCGCTTTTGCGATATACGAAGCCCTCGGTCAGCACCGCCAGCACCTCCAGCGCCGACACGGCGGCGGGATAGCCCGGCAGCGCGCAATACCGCCACAGGAGGGCGGTCAGCGCCACGGGGGGATTCGTCAGTACGTTGGCGAGCGCGACGAATACGAGCGCATATCCGCGCTTGCGGCACGCGAGGGCGAAGGTCAGCTCAAACAGCAGCGTGAGTCCCAGCGACAGCCCCAGCGCGGCGAGCCAGCGCGCCGTCATGCCGGCTCCTTTTTCAGCGCGGGCAGCAGCAGCGTGAGCGACAGGACGGCCAGCGCGGCGTACATCCACCCCGCGCTTACCCCCGGCAGGCCGAGATAGGAGGGCAGAAAGCCCAGAAACAGCGCGAACGTCAGCAGTCCGAAGGAAAAGCCCTTCGCCCCGGGCATCCAGTCTGCCGCCGCCCGCAGGGTGACGGGCATGGTCATATTGAAGAGCAGCACGGCGGCGCAGCCGCACAGAGGGTTTCCCGACAGGAGAAACAGCGCCGCGGCGAGACCGAGGGAAATAACAGACGTCTGCCGACTGCCGATGCGGTCATATAGGAGGCCGCCGGCGGTTTTCCCCAGCACGACGCAAAGGGTGAAGACCCATGCCAATGCGCCCGTCTTCCACGGGAACGCAAACAGAAATCCCGCATACGACCGCAGGCAGACCACGAGAAACAGCGAAAAGCCCGCCAGCGCCCCCGCCCGGGAGAGGTCAAGGAAAAACGGCGCATATCCGATCCCGCCGCACAGAAGCAGGATCGCCGCCGCCGCGAGAAGCAGAAGAAGCGGCACGAAAACGGCGGGAGCGCTCCCCTTGCCGAGTATGGCGCCGAGAAACAGTCCGAACGCGCCGGGGGAAACGAAAATGCCCAGCAGCCCCGCCCTGCCCTCGCTGGTGTGGAGCGTATCGAGGCCGCCGCCGATGTGGAAGAGGGCGTTCCCGATCCCGGCGGCGACGCTCATGAGAAGCGGCGCGGCGGGCAGGAGATACGCGACCGATACGAGCAGGCACCCTCCCGCGGCGAAAAAGCGGCCATGCCCCCAGCGGTCGGCCAGCAGGCCGAAGGGCATCTGCAGGGCGAAGGCGCAGAAGTTATAGAGAAGCACAGCCTCCTGCCAGGCCGCCGTTTGGCGGGCGAAGCGGAACATGGCAAGGGCGCACGCAAAGTCCACGAGAAAATGCCCGGCGGCATAGACCGCCGTCCTGCGGCGCGTATGCATGACTCTCGCCTCCCTTCGCAATATCAGACGAAAAAGAGCGGGAAAGGTTCCCGCTCTTTATTGTTTCGTAACGCGCACCTTTTCCACGCGCTTGTCGTCGGTTTCGAGGACGGCGGCGCGCAGGTTTTTGTATTCCACCACGTCGCCGGGTGAGGCGAAGCCCCCCAGCAGCTCCATGATCCAGCCGCCTACAGTCTCGCTCTCGAAGTCGGAGGCGTCCTCCTCCATTTCCGTCAGCTCCCAGAAGTCGCCGATGGCCATATCGCCGTCGAGCTCCCAAGCGCCCTCCGGCGTTTCCACCACCTCCGGCTCCACCTCGTCCGTCTCGTCCCAGATGTCCCCTACGAGGGATTCCAGCACGTCCTCCATGGTGATGACGCCGGCGGTGCCGCCGTATTCGTCCGTGACAATGGCAAGGTGGGTCTTGCGCTTTTTGAGCTCCTCCAAAACGGCGGGGAGCTTTATGGTCTTATAGATCCAGCACGGCTCCGACAGCAGCGGCCGCAGATCCACCGGCTCCGCGTCGAGCATGGCGCGGAACAGGGCGTTTAAGTGCAGCACGCCGATGATGTTGTCCGTATCGCCCTCATACACGGGCAGGCGGGAGTAGGGCGCGTCGTATACCGCGCGCAGGATATCGTCCCAGTCGTCGTCGATGTCGATGGCGATCATGTCTACCCGGGCGGTCATGACCTCGCTGGCGGAGATATCGGCAAAGTCCAGCGCGGCCTGCAGGAGCTCGCTCTGCTCCTCGTCCAGCACCTCCTCGTCCTCGGCGGTCTCGATGATGGACTGCAGCTCCTCCACGGCGGCCTCCTGCGCCTCGTCCCCGTCCACCGTCTCGGCGGGCAGCAGACGCGCGGCGGCGTCCGTCAGCTTCACGGCGCACCATACGAGGGGATACAGCAGCGCCGAGAACGCGCGTACCCCGCCGGACAGGCCGAGAGCAAGCCGGTTCGCGTTTTTCTTGGCGAGGATCTTCGGGATCGTCTCGCCGAAGATGATGACGAGAACGGTGACGATGACGGTGGCAAGGGTGGCGCACAGCCCCTCCGGCCATCCGATGCCGGCCGCGGCGGTCAGCGCGATGACGGAGCTGAGGGATGAGGCGGCCACATTCACGAGGTTGTTGCCGATGAGGATCGCGCCGAGGGCGCTTTCGAATCGGTCGAGCAGCGAGAGCGCTGCCTTGGCGCGGCGGTCGCCGTCCTCGGCAGCGTTTTCCATGCGCAGCCGGTTCGCGGAGGACAGGCTCATCTCCGCGGCGGAAAAGAAGGCCGAGAGCGCGAGGCACAGGAGCAGCGCGATGACGTAAGCGGTCATTCGGCCTCACCTCCCTCCGGCGCGGGCGCTTCGGGCAGGCGGCGAACGATGAGCTTGCGGATGCGGTGCTGGAACACATCGGAGATCGTGAACTCCAGCCCGTGATAGGTGAAGCTGTCCCGCTGGGCGGGCATGAGCTGGAAATGCTCCAGCGTCCATTCATTCAGGGGCTTGTGGATCAGCTCCTCGTCATCCTCGGGGTCTTCAAAATCGAGAAGCTCAAAGGCCTCGTCCACATCGAGCCGGGCGTCCAACTCATACCGGCCGCCTCCGAGGGGCTGGAAGTATTCCTCCACCTCGTCCTCCTCGTCCCAGATCTCGCCGACGAGCTCCTCGAGGATATCCTCCACCGTGACGAGGCCTAGCGTGCCGCCCCATGCGTCCGTCACGATGGCGATGTTCAGCCGCTTGCGGCTCATCTCCGGCAAAAGGTCGGCGACCATCGTCGTCGCAGGGACAAAATACGGCTCGTCCAGCAGCTCCGGGAGGGAGAGCGCCTCACCCTGCGCGAGCCATGCCTTGATGTATTTGCGGATCTGCAGAACGCCGATGATATTGTCGATCGAGCCGTCGTAAACGGGCAGACGGCTGTGCCGCTGCTCGCGGATGAACGCGGTGATCTGCGCGGGCGGCCACGCCGCGTCGATGGCGGCCATATCCACGCGCGCGGTGAGGACGTGCTCCACCGTGATGTCGCCGAACTCAAGAGCGGACTGCACGAGATCGCCCTGCTCCTCGTCAAGCGTGCCGGCGTCGGTCATGTCCTCGATGATGTCGTACAGCTCGTCCTCGGTGACGGACACCTCGCCGTCGCCCTTCGTGAGCTTGGCGGCGGCATGGCCAATGGCGGTCAGCAGCGCCCCCAGCGGGGCGAAAAAGCGCATAAAAAAGCACAGCGAACCTGCGGTCTGCATACACAGCCGCTCGCTGTATCTTTTGGCAACGGTTTTCGGCAGCATCTCGCCGCAAAAGAAAAGCACCAGCGTCGTGGCGACGGTGCCCCAAACGGCGGCGCCCGTGCCCCACCGGCGCGTCACCAGCACGGTGACGACGGCGGCGGCGCTCAGATGCACGATGTTCGTGCCGATCAGGATCGTCGTGATGGCACGGTCGATGTTATCCATCACCCACAGGGCCTTTTTCGCCCGGGGATCGCCCTTTTCCTGCCGGGCGCGGATGCGCGGGCGGGATGCGGAGGCAAACGCCGTCTCGGCGGCGGCAAAGTATATCGCGCAGGCCAGCAGAACGACCAGCGCCGCAAGGGAGAGCCAACTGCCCTCATCCATGGAGGATGACCACCTCGTATTTCCTAATAAAATGTAATATTTCCGTTATTTTAGCATGATTATGCCTGCTCGTCAACTTCCGCCGCGTTCTTCTTCTGCGCGAGCTCGTTTGTGTCGATCTTCCCGCGGAAGACCACGAGCTTGTCGTAGAGAAATTCCAGCACGAAATTGGCGATCATGTTGAGCGCAGTAACGAGGTATTCGTTCCAGCCGAGCGTGTCGGCGAGATAGTCCCCCGCGAGGGTGGATACCGGCGTGAACACGCAGTAGAACAGGAATACCAGCAGCATCTGCCGGGTATAGCTGCCCTCGGCGCGGAAGGCATAGCGGCGGTTGAGCGTGAAGTTCCAGACCACGCTCAGCACCAGCGCGGGCAGATAGCACGCCCAGTACCCCCACGGCGTCAGCTCGTTGAGGAGCGTGAACGAGAGGAACTCGATGATGCCCGCCGAGGCGGAGAACAATGCGAATTTGATAAAGCGCCATATCTCGCGCGATTTTTTCTTTTCCATGACCGTCCCTCCGGGGAATATCAATTTCTTGAAGTATAGCACACCCGCACGAAAATGGGAAGAGCCGGATGTGTTTTGCGCCGGAATGTTGAAAACTCTGTGCAAAACATGTGGAAAGTGTTGTTGAAAACCGGGTTTTCCACAGCCCCCGCGGGGACTCCGCTTTCCTTCCCTCTGCTCGGCTGGACTGGACTTGACTGGACTTACCTTACCTATACTGTGGCAACCAAAGTTGACATAATATTATGGATGGATATAAAGATTGCAAAAAGAATAGATTTGTGATATGATTGACATGCCACACAAATGCATATTGTGACGCTATTGTGTGCATTTTTACCTTCGGTAAAAATGCGGGCTAATTGATGTGCGTGATAGCGTCAATTTTCATTTGTGTGGCAGCAAACGAAGCCTGCGTTTTTCGTGCGCGGCCTCGGCTGCGCACTTTTTATTTGGAGGTTTTAGCATGAGTAAGCGAATCCTGTCCCTGTTGATGGCGCTTCTGATGGTGCTCTCGCTGCTGCCCATGTCGGCCATGGCGAGCGACGAGCCGGAGGCAGAGATAGAGTCGGCCGAGGCCATTGAAGAGATCGAGATCATCGAAGAAGAACCGGCGGAGATCGAGGAAACCGCCGAGATCGAAGAGCCCGCGGAAGCCGAAGAGCCCGCCGAGGCTGAGGAACCGGCTGAGGTCGAGGAGCCCGTTGAGGTCGAAGAGCCCGCCGAGGTCGAGGAACCCGTTGAGGAGGAAGCAGAGCCGGTCGAGGTCACGGACGAGGCGTCAGAGGCCGGAAGCGTTGCCATCAATACAACGAATTTCCCCGATGAAATATTCCGAAAGATCGTGAGCAAGAAAGACACGAACAGCGATGGCGTATTGTCCAATGCAGAGGTTGCGGCAGTTAAGACGCTCGAGGTTGATAGTGCCAATATCTATTCTTTGCAGGGCATCGAGTTTTTCACCGAGCTGACAACGCTTAAGTGTAATAATACCCAAATCAAGACGCTGGACGTGAGCAACCAAACAAAGCTGACGGAGTTTGTTTGCTACAGTAATAAGGAACTTAAAACGCTGGATCTGAGAAAGAACACAAAGCTGACAAAGCTCTCTTGCGGTAGTAATGCATTGACGTCATTGAACCTAAGCAAGAATACGGAACTGGCAGATCTCTACTGCGCAAGCAATAAGCTGCCGGAACTGGATGTGAGCAATAACGCAAAGCTGACGAGACTGATTTGCTATGGAAATGAGTTGACGGAGCTGGATATAAGCTCGAACCCCCTGCTGTCAGAGCTCAATTGCTCAGATAACAAGCTGAAGGAATTGGATATATCCCACTGCAGTACGCTGATTTTTTATGCGCAGCGCGGGGAACGCTCATATGACGGCGACGGGATCATTTTCATAGACGAAGATGAGAATATGATCCTTGTTTATGATGAAGGTGTCAAGCTGATCACCGAATACCACGAATGGACGAGCTGGAAGACCGCAACAAAACCCACCTGCACGAAATCGGGGAAGAAAACACGCACCTGCACTATCTGCGGCGATATCGAAACAGAGTCGATCTCAGCGCTGGGACATAACATTGAAAATGATGTCTGCACCCGTTGCGGAGAGAAACTCATTCCTATCGATGAGGTGCACTTCCCCAGCAAGGCCTTTCGTAGCAGACTCGGTGACTTCGATAAGAATAAGGACGGGGCGCTTTCAGTTTCCGAGATATCGAAAGTGACTGAAATCAAATTTTTTTCTAATGAATCCCTCACCTCTTTGCAAGGCATTGAGTATCTGACCGAGCTTACAAGTATTTCGTGTGAGTCCTGCAAGATCGATTCGTTGGACGTAAGCAAGAACAAGAAGCTAATAAGACTGTATTGTCCATCCAATCAAATGAGCAAGCTGGTCGTGAAGGGCTGCACGAATCTGACCGTTCTGGGCTGCAGCGATAACGCTCTGGATGAATTGGATTTGAGCGGCTGCGAAAATCTGGAGTCGTTGTCGTGCACCTATAATAGGATGTCTACGCTGGATGTAAGCAACCATACAAAGCTGAAAAGGCTGAATTGCGACAGTGGCCGTCTTACAGCGCTGAATGCCAGCGGCTGTCCCGAGCTGCAGTATATAGACTGCGAATACAACAGTCTTGTCTCACTGGATATCAGCAATGATACATCGCTGGAAAATCTCTTCTGCGGTTATAATCAGTTGACGAAGCTTGATCTAAGCAGCAATAAGAATCTTGCGAGGCTGCTGTGCAATAGTAATCAGATCGATACGCTGGATATCCGGAATTGCTGCGGCCTTTGCGAAGTGGTCAGTCAAAATATCGTGAAAACGGACTCTGGAGTGAAGAATTACTATTCTTCTGAGGAGAGCATCGACCGTGATCTAGCCTACGATGCCTCTGTAACCCTTGTCGCCGGAGCCCCCAGACGAATGACCGCACCGATCATGACTCTGTCGCATGATACAGCTACCGGCAAAGTAAAGATCAGTTGGGAGGCCGTCAGCGGAGCGGTGAAATACGAGGTCTGGCGGTCGCCAAGTTTGGCGCTGCCCTTTACTCGTATCAGCACAACGACGAAGCTGACTTTGACAGATACGGATTCTGCGCCCGGAGCGACCTACTATTACAAGGTCAAAACCATCGGCGGGGCAACCTACGGCGATTCGGAGTTCTGCTCGCCGAAATACCGCACCTGTGATCTGCCGCAGCCGGTCATCACGCTATCGACCGTGGCGTCCACGGGCAAGATCAAGATAAGCTGGAATGCCATTGACGGCGCAAAGAGCTATACCGTGTACCGCGCAACCAGCAAGGACGGGACGTATACCAAGCTGAGATCGGGGATCACCGCTACGGAGATCACGAACGTCTCCGCTGAGGCCGGGAAGACGTATTATTACAAAGTCGTCGCGGTGAGCAGCGTTTCCGCCGCGAACTCCGCGGCGAGCGCAGCCAAATATCGCACCTGCGATCTGCCGCGCCCGGTGGTGAGCATAGCGCTTAATTCTGCCGGTAAACCGTATCTCACATGGGAAGCCGTCGAGGGCGCGAAGAGCTATACCGTGTACCGCGCAACCAGCAAGGATGGGACATACACTAAGCTGAGAGCAGGGATCACAGCCACGGAGCTTACGAACGTCTCCGCCGAGGCGGGACAGAGATATTACTACAAGGTCGTCGCGGTGAGCAGCGTTTCCGCTGCCAACTCCGCCTACAGCGAGGCGAAATCCATCACAAGCAAATAAATCCAAACGGATCGGCGGGGCGGCGCTCTGAAAAGGGGAGCCGCCCGTTTTCTATGGCGCGGAGGGTGACAGCGTTTTTTCGGTATGGTATAATAGCGGCATGGTACGATTGATTTTAGGTCGGGCGGGTTCCGGCAAGACCGCCCGCGTATTCGACGAGATCGCCGCCCGCGCGGCGGCGGAGCAGGGCGGCATGGTGCTGCTCGTGCCGGAGCAGTACAGCCATGAGGCCGAGCGCGAGCTGTGCCGCGCCGCGGGGGACAGCCTGAGTCTTTACGGAGAGGTGCTGTCCTTCACCGGCCTTGCCCGGAAGGTTTTTTCCCAATGCGGCGGCGCGCGTCCCGTGATGGACGGGGGCGGCCGTCTGCTGTGCATGGCTGTGGCAGCGCAGGCCGTTTCCGGCTCTCTGCGGGTATACCATCGCAGCCGCGGCGATGCCCGGCTGCTGGAAAGTCTGCTCCACGCGGTCGAAGAGCTGAAAAACGCGGGTGTCGGCGCGGAAGAGCTGAACGAGGCGGCAGAGCGCTTTCCCGGTATGCTGGGGGACAAGCTGCGGGATCTGGCGCTGCTTTTGGAGGCCTACACCGCCGCGGAGAGCCGCAGCGCCGCCGATCCGGCGGATGTGATGCAGCGGCTGGCCGACCTCATCGGGGACAGTCTTGCCGTGCGCGGCACGTTTTATATCGACGGCTTTTCGGACTTCACGGAGCTCGAAAAAAGGGTGCTGCGCGAGCTGATCCGCGCGGGAGCGGCGCTGACCGTTTGCCTCACCTGCTCCCCGGACGGCGAGGCGGAGCTGTTTTCCCTGCCCGCCGAGACGGCGCGATGGCTGCGCCGTACGGCGGAGGAATACGGGCAGACCGTGACCGAGGAATGGATGGAGCCGGAGCGCGGCGGCATGCTGCCCTATTACTGCGAGCATCTTTTTGATTTTGCGCCGGACGATCCGCCTGCGGACGACGGCTCGATCCGCCTCGTTACGGCGGCGGACGCCTATGAGGAATGCGAGCTGGCCGCCTCGCGCATGGCGGAGCTGGCGCGCTCCGGCGCACGCTGGCGGGAGATGGCCGCGGCGATCCGGGGCTTCGGCGATTACCGGGCGGCGCTGGAGAGCGCGTGCGCCCGGTATGACGTGCCGCTGTTTCTCTCCGGCCGGGGGGATATGCTGCGCAAAAGCGTGCCGCTACTCATCGTCTCCGCGCTGGAGGCGGTATGCCGGGGGTATGAATACGAGGCGGTGTTCGGCTACCTGAAGACCGATCTTGCCCCTCTCCCGGCGGCGGACTGCGACCGGCTCGAAAACTATGTCATTCTCTGGAACGTGCGCGGAAGCCTGTGGGAGCGGCCGTTTACCATGCACCCGGAGGGGTATAACCGGGCGTTCGGCGACGATGCCAAGGCGCTGCTGGAGGCGCTGAATGTGCAGCGGGAGCGGGTGATCCGGCCCCTCAAGAAGCTGGAAGCCGCCGTCAAGGCGGCGGAGACGGCCTCGGCGCAGGCGCGGGCGCTGGCGGATTTTCTGACGGATATCCGGCTGCCGGAGCGGCTTGACGCCCGCGCCGCGGCGCTGGAGGCCGCAGGGCGGCAGGAGGCTGCGGCGGAGTACGAGCGGCTGTGGGATATCGTCTGCGCGGCTCTGGAGCAGTTTGCGGCCGTGCTGGGGGATATGCCGATGGACGCGGAGCGGTTCCGGGAGCTGTTCTGCCTCATGCTCTCGAAATACGACACGGGCGTGATCCCCGTCTCCCTCGACCGGGTGCAGGCCGGGGATTTCGACGGGATGCGCCGTCGGCATGTAAAGCATCTTTTTGTGCTGGGCGCTTCGGACGGGCGGCTGCCCGCGCCGGAGGAGACCGGCGGCGTGTTCACGCCGGAGGAGCGGGAGGAGCTTTCCGCCCTCGGCCTTGCCATGGGCGGCGCGGAGGAGGAGCTTGCCCGGGAGCTTTGGGGCATCTACAGCTGCCTTACGCTGCCGTCCGATTCGCTATATATAAGCTGGCCGCTGACGGACGGAGAAAGCGGGCAGACCCGCCCGTCCGTGATCGCGGAGCGCGCCCGGGCGATCTTCGGTCTTGTGCCGGAGCGGGGGGATATCCAGCGGGCGCGGACATTCTCGCGGGAGGCCGCCTTCCAGCTTGCCGTGCGGGGCGCTGCGGGGGACGCGTCGCCCCTTTGCCTTGCGGCGCGGGACTATTTCGAGGCGGCCGGGCGGGGCGGGGAGCTCTCCGCTCTTGTGGCGGCGGCGGAGGCGGGACGCGGCGGTCTCAGTCCGGCGGCGGTGCGCTCCCTTTATGGGGAGAAGCCTACGCTGACGGCGACGCGCGCGGAGCGCTTCGCTGACTGCCGGTTTTCCTATTTCCTGCAGTACGGCCTCAAGGCCAAGCCCCGCCAGCAGGCGGTGTTCGACCCTCGGGATTACGGCACGTTCATGCACTATATTCTGGAAAACGTTGCCCGGGAGGCGCTGGCCATGGGCGGCTTCCAAGCCGTGACCCGGGAGCAGATCGGCGCGCTGACCGATCGCTGTATTGACAAGTATATCCGGGAGGAGCTGAAGGATTTCGCGGAAAAAACGGCGCGGTTCGAGTATCTTTTCCGCCGCCTTCGCACGACGGTGCGGCGGGTGACGGAGGATATGTGGGAGGAACTGCGCAATTCGAAATTCCAGCCCATCGACCTCGAACTCGACCTCACGGCGGAGGGCGTGCTCGATCCGGGGGAGGACGACGGTCTTCGTCTTGCCGGACGCGCCGACCGGGTGGACGGCTGGGTGAAGGACGGCGTTTTGTATCTGCGGATCACGGACTATAAAACGGGCGTCCAGAAATTCTCGCTCTCCGACGTGTGCGAGGGCATCCATCTGCAGATGCTGCTGTATCTCTTCACCCTCGAGCAGCGGGGGAAGACCTATTTCGGCGCGGAGGAGATCCGTCCGGCGGGGGTGCTGTATTCCCCGGCGCGGTTCGATACCGTCCGCGCGGACGCGGAGGTGACGGATGAGGAACTCGCGGCGCTGCGCCGCACGAGCGCCCGCCGGAGCGGTCTAGTGCTGAACGACCCGGAGGTCATCGAGGCGATGGAGCCGGGGACGGAGAAGAGGTTTCTCCCGATACGTTTTCTGAAATCCGGCGGCTTCACGAAGCAGACGGAGGGCAGCGTGGCGACGCTGGCGCAGTTCGGCGCTCTCGGGCGGTATATCGGCGATACGCTCCGCGCGATGGCGGCGGAGCTGCGCGCCGGGAGCGTGGCCGCCGACCCGTGGTTCAAAAGCGCCCGGGACAACGCCTGCGTCTTCTGCGATTACGCGAAGGCGTGCCTCTTCGACGATGCCCGCGACTGCTGGCGTATGCGGACGAGCCTGACGCCCGCGCAGGCATGGGAAAGGATCGGGGGAGAGCATGAGTGATTTTCAACTGACGCCCGCCCAGCGGGAGGCCGTGGAAACGCGCGGCTGTCCCATCTTGGTGAGTGCGGCGGCGGGCAGCGGCAAGACCCGCGTCCTCACCGAGCGGCTCATCGCCCGCGTGCGGGAGGGGGAGGATATCACCCGCTTCCTCGTCATCACCTTCACCCGTGCCGCGGCGGCGGAGCTGCGGGGACGCATCCTCGCGGAGTTGAACGCGCTCTCGGGGGCGCATCCCGGCGACCGTCGCCTCCGGCGGCAGAGCGCGCTGTTATACCGCGCGTCCATCGGCACCATCGACAGCTTCTGCGCATCGGTGGTGCGGGAGCATGCCCATATCCTCGGCATATCGCCGGGGTTTTCGGTGCTGGACGAGGAGCGCGCGCAGGGGCTTCGCGCCCGGGCGCTGGAGGAGGTCCTTGACCGCGCGTATGAGGGCATCGGGGGCGATCCCGGCCTGCAGAGCCTTGTGGACAGCGTGGGCGCGGGACGGGACGACGGGCGGCTCGCGGCGCTCGTCCTCTCGCTGCACGATCAGCTCCAAAGCCGTGTCTGGCCGGAAAAATGGGCGGCGGAAAAGCTTGGGATGTTCGATGTGTCGGGGCTGTCCGACGCTGCCGAAACGGCTTGGGGGCGGTATCTGCTCGACGACGCGGCGGCGGAGGCGTCTGACCGGGCGCAGGCGCTGGAGGAAGCCGCCGTCCTCATGCGGCAGCCGGAGCATACCGCCGCGTTCGCGGGCTATACGGCGAGCTTTGCCGACGCGGCGCTGTGGTTTCGGGATATCGCCCGCGCATCGGGCGAGAGCTGGGACAGGGCGCGCTGTGCTCTGGCGGCGGATTACCCCCGGCTCGGCCGCACGAAGGCGGACGCGGACGAGGCTCTGAAGGCGCGGGTCAAGGCCGTATGGGACGGGGCGAAGGATGCCGTCAAGAAGCTCCAGAAGGAGCTGGCCGGCGAGAGCGCCGCGCTGCTGGCGGGCATCGGGGCCTCCCGTCCCGCGCTGGAGGCGCTGACGGAGCTGGTATTCGCGCTGGATCGGGCCTATGCCGCCCGCAAGCGCCGCGCCGACGCCTGTGATTTCTCCGATGTGGAGCATTTCTGCATAAAACTCCTCTGCGAGGAGGAAACCGACGCGCCGACGGTAGTGGCGCGGTCGCTGTCTGCCCGCTTTTCCGAGGTGATGGTGGACGAGTATCAGGACGTGAACGAGGTGCAGGAGCTCATTTTCCGCCGCGTCAGCGACGAGGGTGAGCGACTGTTCATGGTGGGCGATGTGAAGCAGTCCATCTATCGCTTCCGCCTCGCGGAGCCGCAGATATTCAACCGCAAATACGCGGAATTTGCGCAGAGCGATCACGCCAAGCGTGTGCTGCTGCGGGAAAATTTCCGCAGCCGAGGCGCGGTTTTGAACGCCTGCAACGCCGTTTTCTCTCGGATCATGTCCCCGGCGCTGGGCGAGATCGAATACAACGACGAGGCACGGCTGCTCCCGGGGGCGGAATACCCCGTGCGGGGCGAGGCTCTGCCGGAGCTGTGCGTCGTCGATCCCGAGACGGCGGACGAGGGCGAGGAGACCCCGGAAAAGACCCGGGCGGAGGCGCTGTATGTGGCCGGGCGCATCCGGGATATGGTCGCGGGGGGGGAGCCGGTGTCGGACGGGCAGGGCGGCCTTCGGCCTGTTACCTACGGGGATATCGCCGTGCTGCTGCGTACGCCGGGGACCTCGGGAGCGGCCTATCGCCGCGCACTGGCGGAGGCGGGCGTGCCCGTGGACGCCCGGCAGGGCGGCGCATTCTTCTCCCAGCCGGAGGTGAGCTTCGCGCTGTCGATGCTGGCGGCGGCGGACAATCCCCGGCAGGACGTGCCGCTCATCGCGGCGCTTCGGGGTCTGCCCTTCGGCTTCACGCCGGACGAGCTGACCGCTGTCCGCGCCGCCGGGAAGGGAGATTTCTGGGACGCGCTCCTGAAAAGGGCGGAAACGGACGGAAAATGCGCACGCTTCGTCGCCGCAGTCAGCGAGCTGCGGGAGCGCGCCGTGGACGAGCCGACGGAGAGCGTGCTGCGCTGGCTGTATGACCGAACGGGGCTTCTGGCGGCCTGCGCCGTCCTGCCGGACGCGGAGCGCCGCTATGCAAACCTCATGCAGCTCTATGAGTATGCCCGCCGGTTCGAGCAGGATGGGAACCGCGGCCTTTTCCGCTTCCTCGCATGGCTGCGGGAGCTGGAGGAACGGGGCATGGAGCCGAGCGGCGCCGCTGCGGGCAGCGCCGTGCAGATCCTGAGCGTGCACAGATCGAAGGGCTTGGAATATCCCGTGGTGTTTCTGGCCGATAACAGCCATCGCTGGAACACCCGATCCGGGCAGGTGCTGTGTCACGGCGAGCTGGGCTTCGGTATGCGCATGACGGACGCGGTGCGCGGCGTGGACTGGCCGACGCTGCCATGGCGCGCCATCGACCGAAAAACACGGATGGAGGAGCTGTCCGAGCAGGAACGGGTGCTGTATGTGGCCATGACCCGCGCCCGGGAGCGACTCATCATGACCTGCGTCCTGCCGAAGGCGGAGGAAACGCTGGCGGCGCTGCCGACAGCGGGAGGCGCGATCCGCCCCCGTGTGCTGGCGGGAGCGCAGAATACCGCCCAATGGCTCCTGCGCGCCGCGGCGGCGGACGGTGGCGCGACGATCAGGCTCCGCGTCGTGAAGCCGGGACAGGCGGCGGAAAACGCGCCCCCGGCGGCCGCGGAGCGTCTGCCCGCGGCGGAGGCGGATATAAGCCTTCTGCGGGAGCGGATCGAATGGCGCTATCCCCATATGGGCGCGGTCACGCTCCCGTCGAAGCTCACGGCCACGGGGGCGACCCATCGGATCGCGGAGGGCGATCCCGAGGCGCGGGAGCTTGCCGAGCCACCGGAGAGGACGCGCCGATTCCGCGCGCCGGAGCTGGGCGTGACGGACGCGCCGCTGACCGGCGCGGAGCGGGGCGTGGCGGCGCATCTTGTGATGCAGCATATCGACTTTGCCCGCACCGGCAGCGCATCGGAGATCGCGGACGAGATCGAGCGGCTGCGCGTCTTGGGCTTTCTGGATGATCGGCAGGCCGCGGCGGTGCCGCCGGAGGATATTCTGGCCTTTTTCCGCTCCGAGATCGGGCGGCGGGCGCTGCGAGCCGATCGGACGGTGCGGGAGTTCCGCTTTTCTCTGCTGTGTCCCGCTGAGGCGTGGTTCGCAGAGGCGCCCGCGGGGGAGGAGATCCTCCTGCAGGGCGTGGTGGACTGCTGCATCGAGGAGGACGGCGCTCTGACCATCATCGACTTCAAAACCGACGCGAGGATCGAGCCGGAGCGCCATACGGCGCAGCTCGCCGCCTATGCCATGGCGATGGAGCGCATCCTGCGAAAGCCCGTCCGGGGCGCGGTGCTGTGGTATCTGCGCCGCCGATGTGCCGCCGACGTGCCGCTGCCGCCGAAAAAAACCGATAAAACGTGAAAAAATCGGTTGCACTTTCGCGGGAAGTGTGGTAACATACCTTTTGCGTCTTGTAACGGCGGCGGAAGCCGCACTCAAGATAGTATCGATTGAGGTGATTCATCATGAAGGAAGGCATCCATCCCAAGTATTACCGCACCAGCATCCGCTGCGCCTGCGGCAACGTCATCGAGACCGGCTCCACCCGCGAGAATATCACGGTGGAAATCTGCTCCAAGTGCCACCCGTTCTATACCGGCAAGCAGAAGCTCGTCGATACCAGCGGCCGCGTGGACAAGTTCAACCGCAAGTACGGCCTCGGCTAATCCTTTTGGGACAATATACGCTCCCCGTTCCGATTCGTCGGAACGGGGTCTTTTTTGCGCTGTTCGCGCCCTTTCCGGCAAAATACACAGAAGAACGGTAGGAAATTGCGGCAAATTGTATAGATCGACCGGCGCGGCAGGGGTGTGACCCCAGAAAAAACCTTTGCAAAATTATTGTTTTAACACGAAAGGTGTTGGCATTTTCGAAAAGTTATGTTACAATTCAATAAGCATTCATCCATATCAAGGAAGGGAGAAACAAACTATGAAGAAAACTCTCGCAATTGTTCTCATGCTGGTTCTGACGGTCGCTTTGGCCTGCCCGGTGTTCGCATCCGCCGAGCCCGCGCCTGCTGCCGCCGCTGCCGCGCCCGCCGCCGAAGCGCAGACGGACACGGTGGTTATCAAGGAGCCGACCTGCACGACCGCAGGCTATGCCGCTGTGTATAACGTCGAGACAAACGAGATCCTCAGCACGGTTCTGCTTCCCGCCACCGGCGAGCATAACTATGTCGCAGAGGTTCAGGAAGCCACCTGCACCGAGGACGGCGTCACGACCTATACCTGCACCATGTGCGGCGACACCTATACGGAGGTGACCGCCCCCGCCTCCGGCCACAACTACACCTATCAGTATGACGCCACCCGCAATGCCGACGGCAGCTTCGCCACCTTCGGCACTTGGAAGTGCGAGAACTGCGGCGATGTAGTTGAAGCCACCGAGGGCAACGCCGTCTACTACTACGGCCTGCAGGAAGAGGCTGCCGCCCCCGCGCCCGCCGCTTCCGGCGAGCCCTCCGCTGCTCCCTCCGGGGAAGCCTCCGCCGCTTCCGGCGAGACTGCGCCTGCCGAGGAGCCTGCCCCTGAGGTCTCCAATCCCAACTATGACCCCGCTGCTCATAACTGGGCGAGCATTGAGATCGTTATGACGATCGTCATCGTCGTCGTTGGTGCCGTTCTGATGCTTTCTTTCGGCAAGAAGAAAAACGTCTGATCAGTACATAACGAAAATTCGGAATTTTTCAGGAGGAAGCATCAATGTTGAAAAATAAGAAATTCGGTGCCTATACGATCGCATTCTGCATTCTCGGCGTGATCTACATGTTCATGTACTCCGGCCTGCAGAACGACCACTACAACATCATCCAGACCTTCACCAGCTGGACGCCCACGCAGGTCCAGCTCGGCCGCACCATCGCTGAATACGTCTGCATCGCGCTGACCTTCGTCTACGGCACCTTCTTCATGAAGTTCGGCGTCCGCAGGACCCTGATCCCCTGCATCCTGCTGTGCGCCCTCGGCTGCGTCGGCATCGTCACCGCCAACGGCCAGCTCGTCACCGGCGGCATGGGCATCTTCTGGCTGTACACCATCTCCAGCTTCGTGCTGCGCTGCTGCTGCATGTGCTTCCAGATGGC
>CAJOIU010000011.1:0-4565 GCA_905234855.1 uncultured Oscillospiraceae bacterium | reverse complement strand
GCCAACTGGTTCATCAAGTATCGCGGCCGTATCCTCGGCATCATCACCCTCGGCTCCCCGCTGTTCTCCGTCATGGGCGTCGGCGGCATGACCGCCCTCATCCAGAGCCACTGGAACGGCGACTATCGCTTCTTCTATGTCGGCATCTCCGTCGTCCTTGTGGCCATCGCCATCTGCACCCGCTTCTTCCTGCGCGATACGCCGGAGGAAGTCGGCCTCTATCCCGACGGCGCGGATCACGCCCCCGTTTCCGAGGATCACTCCGACGAGATCCACATGACTGTCAAGCAGGTCCTCTCCGAGAAGCGCGCTTGGCTCCTCATCGTGTCCTACGGCGCTTTCCAGTTCATCATCAACTGCTGCATGAGCTCCATGGCTCTGCGCTATATCACCCTGAGCGGCGGCACGCTTTGGCCGTATCCGGCGGCTGTTAAGTGGCTATCCTTCGGCGCCATCGGCGGCATCTTCATGAGCTATGTCTTCGGCTGGATCGACGACAAGTTCGGCACCGTCAAGGCCTCCATCGCGCTGGGCGTTTCCGAGTTCATCCCCGTCCTGATGCTCATGCTCATGCCCCCGCAGGGCAACGCGATCATGGGCTATGTCTGGGGCTTCGGCGTCGCCTGCATGACCGGCGGCGTGCCCACCATGCATCCGGCCTCCATCACCTATGCCTACGGCCGTCGTGAGTATCAGTCCGCCAACCGCATCATCATGGCGATCCAGCTCATCCCCTCCGCCTTCGCCGCCATGCTGATGGCTGCCCTGATCCAGTCCGGCAAGGCCACCCTCGCCTACGGCATCTGCCTCGTGGTCATCGTCATCGGCCTCATCGCCACCGTCATGCTCCGCAAGGTGCCCGACGCGATGGCCGCCGACCGTGCCTTTGCGAACAAGGCTGAGGTCTGATTTTCGGAGGAACGACTATTATGGGACTTTTTAACAGAAAGAAAGCCGCGCCCGCTCCTGCCCCCGCGCAGGAGGCGATCCCCGCCGAGAAGGAGGCCGTCGCCGGCGCTCTGCATCAGGTCGATGACGTGATGGAGGCCGTCACCAAGGTCACCGATCAGTTCGTCGCCGACGCTGTCGAGAAGGCCGACAAGGCCGTCGCGGAGGCTGCCGAGGAGATCACCGAGGCGGAGGGCGCGCCGAGCTGCGGCAACCCCACCGAGGAGCTCACCGAGAAGGAAAAGGGCACGGTCTATGCCGTCCGCATGAACTATCACGCGGGCTACAACGTCTATAAGGAATGGCCCAACGGCGGCATGACCATCCACGCCGGTATCGGCTGGTTCCATCCCTTCGGACCCAGCGAATACTACGGCATGGCCAACATCCCCGGCAACTTCTGTGAGGAAGCCAAGCAGTTCCCGCTGGAGCAATACTTCACCGAGGATTGGATGAAGAACTTCGAAACCGATCTGTTCTGCATCTACCGCATGCCCGACGGCGATATCTACGCTTGGGACGGCATGTTCGCGGTGCGCGGCATCGATCCGAACAAGTGTATCGTCTATAACAGTGAGTACACCCGTCAGGACGTGCTGGTGAACGTCATCGTCGGCGGCACCGGGCGCTATGAGGGCGTGCGCGGCCTGCTGATCGGCACGGCCGAGGGCGGCGGCAAGACGCAGGTCTGCGGCAAAATGCCCGACGGCAGCGATCTCGAGCTGCCCGAGACGATCATGAAGGATCTCTCCGGCTACATCCGTTTCCCCGAGAAGGACTGATCTATCATTAACAGCAAGGGGTCGATGGGAGCATCGACCCCTTTTATAAGACTTTTTAGGAGGAACCAATATGAAGCATATCGAAGCTGACATCTGCGTGGTGGGCGGCGGCCTCTCCGGACTGACCGCGGCAACGCAGGCCGCCGAGCTGGATCCCGAAGCCAGCATCGTCGTATTCGAGAAGAGCGGCACCACCGGCGGCGCCGCCAACATGGGCATGGCGTTTTTCGCCGTGGAGTCCCACATCCAGCGCGACCAGATGTACGCATGGACGAAGGACGACGCCTTCAAGTTCATGATGGAGTACAATCACTGGAAGGCCGACGCGCAGACCGTCCGCCGCTGGTTCAATATGTCCGCCTCTACCGTGGAATGGGTCGAGAGCTTCGGCGTGGAGATTCTCGGCGCGTATAAGTATTTCCAAGACAGCCACACAACCCAGCATATGATCAAGCTCCCCGGCGCCAACAAGCCCGCCGAGCGTCAGGCCAGCCATATGGTCAAGCTCATGACTGACTATGCCAACTCCATGGGCGTTGATTTCCACTTCCGCACCCCGGCCCGCGAGCTTATCATGGGCGATAAGGGGCAGGTCCTCGGCGTCATCGCGGTGGACGAGTCCGGCGAGGAGATCGAGTGCCTTGCGAATGCCGTCATCATCGGCACCGGCGGCATCGGCAACAATGTGGAGATGATCAAGCAGTATCTCGGCTTCACTTGGGGCAAGGATATGTTCACCTTCCGCATCCCCGGCCTCGACGGAGACGGCATGAAGATGGCATGGAAGGTCGGCGCGACTGAAGCCCCCCTCTCCATGGAGGTCACCTACAATACCCCCGGTACCACCGACGTGTTCAAGACCCTGTCCGAGACCATGCGCCAACCCTCCTGCATCATGGTGAACATCCACGGCGAGCGCATCATCAACGAGCAGATCATGAACAACACCACCTTCACCGGCAACGCCATCAACGCGCAGGCCGGTCACCGCGCCTTCTCGATCATCGGTCAGGACGGCATCGACTATATGAAGGAGCACGGCCTCGACTATATCACCTACCACCACGCGGTCAAGGATCTCAATAAGTGGGAGTATGAGAAGGAGCTCTATTTCTCCGGCGTAAAGTCTGCGGCCGAGAACTCCGTCTTCATGGCGGACAACGGCGTCCAGTATGAGGACGAAAACGCCGAGAACGAGAACAACTTCTATGAGTGCAGCTCCCTCGAGGAGGTCTGCGAGGTCACCGGCATCGACTATAAGACCCTCAAGAAGACCGTCGAGCGTTACAACAGCTTCGCCGGCGGCTATGACGCCGATTTCTGCAAGCCCGCCCGCTGGCTGCGCCCCATCACCGGCGAGAAGTTCTATGTCGCCCGTCACTTCCCCTCCGGCTATGGCTCCCTCGGCGGCATCAAGGTGAACCACGACATGAAGGTTCTCCGCGCGGCGGACGATAAGCCCATCCCCGGCCTGTTCGCCTGCGGCACCGATACCGCGAACGTCGTCTTCGGCGGCGAGTATTGCTTCTATAACCCCGGCTCCACCATGAGCTGGGCGCTGAACTCCGGCCGTATGGCGGCCATGGAGGCATGGAACTACATCGACAGCGACGACTTTGTCGAGTGATCCCGCACCGGCGCATAAACCCATAAAACAACGCATCCCCGGCCGCCCAGCCGGGGATGTTTTGCGCAAGAATCCCGCCGCGGTATTTACAGAACGGGAAATTTTGTTTATAATATGCAGGCAACCTATCGAGAGGAATCATGACCAATGCTGGAATTTGAAGAATACAAGAACCGCCTGAACAACCGCCGCCCCGATCTGCTGAATCTGAAGGACGCCATGCATCTTGACGACGCGGCGGGCGAGATCGAGAAGCTGCAGGCCGAAAGCACCGAGGAGGGCTACTGGAACGACCTCGAGCGCAGCCAGAAGGCGCAGAAGCGCCTGCGCTCGCTGGAAAATAAGTGCGAGAGCTACCGCAGGCTGGAAACCGCGTGGGACGATATGCTCGCCATCTGCGAGATGGCGCTGGAGGAAAACGACGAGAGCATGCTGCCCGAGCTGCAGGAGAGCTATGCGAAATTCGAGGCCGACCTCGAGCAGCTCCGCCTTTCCACCCTGCTCACCGGCGAATATGACGCCAACAACGCCATCCTCACCTTCCACGCCGGCGCGGGCGGCACCGAGGCGCAGGACTGGGCGCAGATGCTCTATCGTATGTATACCATGTGGACGGATCGCCACGGCTTCAAATATACGCTCATGGACTGGCAGGACGGCGATCAAGCCGGCATCAAATCCGCCACCATCAAGATCGAGGGCGAAAACGCCTACGGCTACCTCAAGAGCGAGCACGGCGTCCACCGCCTTGTGCGCATCAGCCCGTTCGACGCCTCCGGCCGCCGGCAGACGAGCTTCGCCGCCGTGGAGGTCATGCCTGAGATCGGCGACGCGGGCGAGATCGAGCTGCGGGACGAGGATATCAAAATGGACGTGTACCGCTCCTCCGGCGCGGGCGGCCAGAAGGTCAATAAGACCAGCTCTGCCGTGCGCCTGACCCATATCCCGACGGGTATCGTCGTGTCGAGTCAGGTCGAGCGCAGCCACTTCCAGAACCTCGAAAACTGCAAGGAGATGCTGCGCGCCAAGCTCGCCGAGATCAAAGAGCGCGAGCACCTCGAAAAGATCGAGGATATCAAGGGCGTCCAGATGAAGATCGAGTGGGGCAGCCAGATCCGCTCGTATGTGTTCATGCCCTACACGCTCGCGAAGGACACGCGCACCGGCTTTGAAAACGGCAATATCCAGTCCGTCATGGACGGCGATAT
>CAJOIU010000010.1:20868-77823 GCA_905234855.1 uncultured Oscillospiraceae bacterium | reverse complement strand
TGGCGGAGGCGGTGGGATTCGAACCCACGAGCCCTTGCGGGCTACCTGATTTCGAGTCAGGCCCGTTATGACCACTTCGATACACCTCCGCGTATCGAGGCGCGGCGGCGGATGCCCGCCGACAGTCACACATTATAGCATCCCGGTCGGGCTCTTGTCAACTGCGAGACACGCTCTCCATACCTACAGAGACACGCTCTCCATACTCTCCATGCGCGAAAAACGGGTTGACGGCATGGAACGGGAATGATATACTTTATACAATCTCAATGTGTCGGGATCGGATCGGTAGGCGACGTGCCGGTTTTGAGATTCCCTTCGGCAAAGGAGAAACGCCATGCGCAGCCCGTATCCTCATCTGCTGATGCCCATCAAGGCGGGAAAGTTCGTTTTGAAAAACCGCATGCAATCGTCCAATTCCATGCCTCACTTCTCACAGGGGCCGGAGGAATATCCGGCGGATCCGACGATCGCGCATTTTCTTGGCCGCGCCCGTGCAGGGGCGGCGTTTGTTACGCTCTGCGGCGTGGACGACAACTATGGCCAGCCGCCGCTTCCCGATTGGCTGGACATTTCCCATTTCCCTGATTTCGACATGCTGAACGCCAAATGCCAGAACTATATGATCGAGCTGGTGGAGGCGATGCATGGGGTCGGCAGTCTGGTGAGCGGATCGCTTTTCTCCGCCAGCCGTATCTACCGCTATGTGAATGAAAACGGCGAGACGGAATCCGTCAGCGCCAATCCGCCGGGGGGCGTCTTCGGCAGCATGGGCATGGGCGGCACCATCGGCGACGACGTTCCCGCCGAGAACCTCTATAAGATCGCCAAGAGCTACGGCCAGCGCACCGCACTTTATAAGCGGCTGGGCTTCGATGCCGTTACCATACATATGAGCTACCGGGCGCAGGTGCCTAGTCAGCTCCTGTCCCCGCTGACGAACCTTCGGACGGATGAGTTCGGCGCGGATTCGCTGGAGAACCGCACGCGCTTCGCGGTGCTGATGCTTCAGGAGATCCGCAAGGCCGCGGGCAAGGATATGCTCATCGAGATCCAATTCTCGGCGGAGGAGCCGGAGGGCGGCTATACCTTTGAGGAGGGTCTGCAGATCCTGCGGCTGCTGGAGCCGTATGTGGACATCGTGCAGGTGCGTTCCTCCGGCGGCGACGAGAACCATCCGATTCCCTTTGAGCTCAATCCTACGCCTTTTCTGGAGTTGGCCGGGCGGATCAAGGCCGAGGGCTTTGATTTCCTTGTGAGCAACGTGGGCGGTTATTTCGATCCTGCGGCGGCGGATAAGGCCATCGCCGAGGGGAAGGTCGATCTCGTGGCGATGGCTCGCGCGTGGATCTCGAATCCCGATTACGGCGAGCTGCTGTACGAGGATCGGGCGGACGATCTCGTTCCCTGCCTGCGGTGCAACCGCTGCCACGGTCGGAGCAAGTCCGATCTCATGTCCACGGTCTGCTCCGTGAACCCGCATTTCGGCTTCGAGGCGGTGGATCGCCATCTCGTTACGCCGGTGACACAGCAAAAAAACATCGCCGTGATCGGCGGCGGGCCCGGCGGGATGCGGGCGGCGCTGTTCCTGCGGGAGCGGGGTCACAGCGTTACGGTGTTCGAGGCGTCGGATCGTCTCGGCGGCGCTATTTGCCACGCGGACAACGTCCCCTTCAAGTGGACGCTCAAGGAATATAAGGATTACCTCATCTACCAGCTCGGCAAGCAGGGTGTCGAGGTGCGGCTCGGCTGCCGCGTGACGCCGGAGGAGCTGGAGGGCATGGGCTTTGACGCGGTGATCGCCGCGGTGGGCGCCACGCCCGTGATCCCTGCGATCCCCGGGGTGGAGGGCGAAAACGTCCTCGTGGCGACAGACGCCATGGAGCATCCCGAGAAGACTGGGCAGCGGATCGCCGTCATCGGCGGCGGCGAGGTCGGCGTGGAGACCGGCATGTTCCTCGCCCAGATGGGCAAGGACGTAACCGTGATCGGCCGCCGGAAGGAGATCGCCGGGGACTGCACCTTCATGCATTACCGCTCCATGTTCCAAGCCGCGTGGGAGGCGATCCCCAGCCTGCGGTTCGTTCTGGGCGCGGAGGCACGGGAGATCGGCGCGGGCAGCGTCACATATGCCGATAAGGATACCGGCGAGCTGCACAGCGTCGAGGCCGATACCGTGATCCTTGCCGTGGGCATGCGCGCCAAGACCGATGAGGCGCTCTCCTATTACGGCGCCGCGCCGCATTTCTACATGATCGGCGACTGCACGAAGCCCGGCACCATCCAGACGACAAACCGCAGCGCCTATGCGGTGACCATGTCGATCTGATCCGTTGTCTCGGAAAGGGCGGCCGGCCCTCCGAAATACAGAAACAGCACAGAAAGGGAAGGAGTGGTTCTATGCCCCTGCACAATCAGACCCTGATCGGCGGTTGGGGTAAGGCGGATCAATGGATCGTCAAGATCATTCGGTGCATCTCATATGCTGCAGCGGTGTGTCTGGTGGCCATTATGTTCGTCGCGTTTTTCAACGTTTTGGGAGAGAAGATCTTCCATCACGGGATTCCGATGTCTACGGAGCTCATCAAGTATCTGCATGTCCCGGCGGTATTTCTCTGTGCCGGCTTTGTCACCCTTGACCGCGGGCAGACGAATATTGACCTTCTGAGCCAGAAATTCCCGCAGAAGATGCAAAATATCGTCAGCATCTGCAGCTTTGTCCTCGGCGCGGCCATCAGCATTTTCGTCGGCTGCCGCGGCATCGTGCAGATGATCAAGCACATCACCTACCACATGAAATCCAGCACCACGGGAATCGGCTTTGCCCTGTGGCCGTTTTCGCTGATCTTCGCTTTCGGCTTCTTTATGCTGGCGTTCAGCTTCCTGTGGAGCATCGTCCGCATCGTGGTGCCGAAGGTGGATCTGGAACCCGCCCCGGGGGCGGAGCTTGAGGAAGGAGGCGAGGAAGCATGAGCGCGGCAGTGATCGGTATTATCATCTTTGTTGTCATGATGGTGCTCATTTTCATGGGCGTTCCCATCTTCGTCTCGCTGATGTGTTCGGCTTTCGTTGGCTTTATTTGGATCGGCCACGGCAATACGGCCATCCTGTTTTCTCAGTTCACGGCGGCGCCCTTTGAACTGGCGGCAAACTACAACTACGCCGTGTTCCCGATGTTCATGCTGGTCGGCGCCTTGGCCGGTGAGACGGGCATCGCGGGCGGCGCCTTCAAGGCCATGCATAACTGGCTCGGCCGCATCAAGGGCGGCCTGCTGTTTACCGTCATCGCGGCGAACGCCGTCTTCGGCGCCTGCTCCGGCTCCTCCGTTGCCGGCAACGTCGTGTTCGGCAAGCTCGCCATGCCCGAGCTGGAGGCGGCCGGCTACAGCCGGAAGTATTCCCTTGGCTGCATCGCGGCTTCGGGCGCGCTGTCCACGCTGATCCCGCCCTCCATGGCCATCATCATGTACTGCATGATCTCCCCCATCACCATGAACGTCGGTACCGCGCTGATGTGCGGCGTAGGCCCCGGCCTGTTCACCGCGGTGGCGCTGGCGATCACCGTGCTTCTGATCGGCGTCTTCTCGAAGGGAAGCATCCCTCCCGGCGGCGGCCCGAAGATCCCCGTCGTAGAGAAGCTCAAGAGCCTCACGCTGCTCATCCCCATCCTGTGCCTGTTCGGTCTCATCATCGGCGGCACCTTCGCCGGATGGTTCACCGCTACCGTCGGCGGCGCTATCGGCGCCGTGGCGGTCACGATCTATGCCTTCGCCAAGCATATCCCCCTGCGCCGCGTCGCGTGGAACCTGTGGGATGCGGCCTGCATGGAGGCGGGTGTCTTCCCCATCATCATCGCCGGTCAGCTCTTCGGCTCCTTTATCTCCCTTACGAAGCTGGCGGACACGATGGCGCAGGGGATCGCCAATGTGAACGCGCCCCCGTTCCTCATCTTCTGTCTCGTGCTGCTGCTGTATGTGTTCTGCGGCTGCTGCATGGACGTGGTCTCCATCATCATTATCACGGTCCCCGTGGTGTTCCCGATCCTGACCGCCGTGGGCTACAGCCCCTATGTGCTGGTCATCACCCTCTGCTTCGTGTGCGAGATCGCGGGACTCACGCCGCCCATCGGCATGAACGTATTCGCCACGTCGAACGCACTGCGCATCAAGCCGGCCGAGATTTTCGCCGGCGTGGTGCCCTACTTCACCTGCGAGATCATTGTCGTTCTGCTCATGGCGCTCTTCCCGCAGATCTGCCTTGCCATCCCCACGGCGCTGGGCGCGGCGGGCTTGTAACCGCCGATGGTCAGCAAGGAATATCTGGCCTTTCAGGAGGCGTTTGCCAAGCTGCCTCCCCCCGGCTCGCTGGGGCCGGACGATCCCCCGCCCGAGGGTGTATACCTGCTGGGCGGCGGCTTTCCCATCCCGGAGGGCGTGACCGTATCCAAGGAAACGGTCGCGGGGGTCAAGGTCGAATGGTGCCGCATGGCGGGCGCGCCGAAGGATAAGCTCATTATCTATCTCCACGGCGGCGGCTTTCAGCCGGTACCCAAGGGGGTGTATATGGACTATCCCTTCGGGGCGGAGCTGGCGGCTCGGTCGGGCTTGAACTGCGTGTCCGTGGATTATCGGATGCTGCCGGAGAACCATTTCCCCGATACCGTCCATGACGCGGCGGCGGTGTATACCGCCCTGCTGAAGGAGGGATATTCGGCGGAGCACATCGCTGTCACCGGCGAATCCGCGGGGGGGAACCTGTCCCTGTCCCTGTGGCTGTGGTGCAAGATGTACGGCATCCCCCGTCCCGGGGCGATCGCAGCCTTGTCTCCGGCTGCCGATCTTTCCGGCACGGAAGGAGCCGTCGGCCGTCCTCTCGCGCCGGAGCGCGACCTTACCGCGCCGCTGATTTCACCGCGCTACGGAGACTACCGAGGCATGAAGCGGGTGTTCATCCAATACGGTGCCACCGGGCTGGAGGCGTTTCTTGTGGGACCCGGCGAGGAAATGATCGCCGATATGCGGGCGCAGGGCGTGGATGTGGTCTACGACCATTGGCCCGAGCTGGGGCATGCCTTTGCCGCCGATGTGGGGCTGTACCCCGAGGCGGACGAGGCCTGCCGCCGCGCCATCGCCTTTATAAAGGCCGAGATCGGCGCGTAACTGCAGTTGTAACGCGAAAAGCGCTGCAATAGATCGCAAAAAACAAAAATTTTTAGGAGGAAACAACATGAAAAAGGTACTTGCACTGCTTCTGGCTGTTGTGATGGTGCTTGCTCTGGCCGCCTGCGGCGGCGGCAGCAGCTCCGGCAGCGAAGCCTTGGAGATCAGCTTCTCCACGACCTATCAGCAGACGGAAACCGGCGGCGAGGTCATCCAGCACTTCATGGATCTCGTGAACGAGTATTCCGGCGGCGCCATCACCGTGAACACCACTTGGGGCGGCACCGCGTATGACGACTTCAAGATCCTCGACGCGATGGAGTCCGGCGCTGTCAATATGACCACCTTCGGTCATATGCCCCACACCGGCATCCTGAACTATCTGGGCTTCCCCGGCTTCGCCCCCGGCGGCACGAAGGCCTGCCTTGATATGTTCAACGCCGTCTGCTTCGACGATCCCGAATGCTCCGCTCTCGTGCAGGGCGAGCTGGCCGAGCACAACATGAAGTTCCTGAACGTGCTGCCCGGCGGCGCCAACGCCTTCTGCACCAAGTATCCCTTCACCGATCTCGCTTCCTTGGTGGCCGGCTCCAGCTCCTTCGGCAACTTCGACGCTGCCATCTTCGAGAAGCTGGGCTTCCAAGTGACCGCTGTCACCCCGCCCGAAACCTATGACGCGCTGCAGCGCGGCATGATCGATGGCACCCAGATGGGCTTCACCCCGATGGTCTCCATGCAGTGGTATCAGGTCGCTCCCTACTGGGCGCTGGACGGCACCTACACCGCGGGCAACTTCATCACCGTGAACCTTGACTGGTGGAATGGCCTGACCGCCGAGCAGCAGGATATCATCCAGCGCGCAGCGGACGATACGGCCGATTGGTCCATGGCCAAGTATGACGCCGAGATCGAGGCGAACATCGCCGAGGTCGAAGAGGCCACCGGCAACAAGTTCGTCGTGTTCTCCGACGAGGATATCGCCACCATCTGGGCGGCGGTGTTCGAGGCCAAGGCTGACGTCGCCATGGCCACCGCGGAGGCCAACGGCAAGGGCGAGGGCATGGAGAAGATCCTCCAGCTCTGCGCCGATATGACCGGCTACGACTGGCAGCATTGATCCCTTGACCTTATCAGAAAAGGACGGCTTCGGCCGTCCTTTTTTGCTGCTGCGCCGCGGCTTGTGGTATGCCTCGGGATGTGGTAAAATAACAATAATCACTATCGGGAACAGGAATGTGCGCTATGAAGAAATTTTCACTGACGGTGAGCGGTATCCAGCGGCGGGAGTATTGGCAGGCATGCCATGAGAGCATGAAGCGCTTTTATATCCTGCTGGCGGCGAGCATGGCCGCCATCTGCGGACTCATCATCCTCTTTTCGGGCAACGCCAGTCCCGCTGCCTTCCTCGGTCCGCTGGCGATCTACGCGGCGGTGGCCGTGCTGTATGAGATCGTGATCCATGCGAGCTATAAGGATCAGCTCGCGGTGATCGATCCGCCGGTGGAATACGAGTTCACCGGCAGCGGCTGGCTCGTGAAAAAGGGCGATACGACCGCCCAGATCGAATGGAGACGGACGCCGAAGCTCCAAAAGACCCGCGACTGCCTGTTTCTCTATAATGACGAAACCACCAGCAATCTGCTGCCTCTGCGGCTCATGACGGAGGCGCAGGTGAAGGCGGTGGAAACATGGTTTGCCAATTCCCGGACGGCGTATAAGGAGATCCGGAGAAAGGAGGATCGCGCCGCGCGGAAGCAGTTCCGGGAGGAGCACTCCGGCCTGCGCTTGGGACGCACGGGACCGGCATGGGGGCCGTGGAAAAGGAAGAAATGAGAAGAAACGGGGACGGAGGGATCGCCCGATGATGCATGGGAAGAAACCGGCGGCACTGCTCTGCGCCTTTGCCCTGCTGCTGACCTTGACCGGCTGCGGCGGGGAGGCGCCCGCGCCTGTGCCGGAACCCGCGCCGACGGCAGCGCCCGAGCCGACGCAGGCGAAGACGGAGCTGGTGTTCGCGGGAACTGCGCCGGAGGGGCGCTTCAGTCCCTTCTATGCGGAGACGGAGGCGGATCTGCGGGTGGTGGAGCTGACAAGCGGCTTCCTGCTGGCCTATGACCGCTCCGGCGCCGTGGTGGCGGACGGGATCGCCGGAGAGACGCGGGTCTATCATGAAACAGCGTATACCTATACCGGCCTCGGCAGCGTGGAGGTCGTGGAAAACGACGATGAAACGGTGGATTACCGCTTCAAGATGCGGGACGATATCGTTTTTTCCGACGGTGTCCCTGCCACCATCGACGATGTGATCTTTGGGATCTATGTCCTGTGCGATCCGATGTATGACGGCCCCTCCGAGGTGGGCAGCCTTCCCATCGAGGGGCTGGACGACTACCGCGGCGGAATGCGTTCGCGGCTGCGGCTGATCCTTGCCACTGAGGGCGCGGGGTATACAGAGACCGAGCGCTATACGGCGGAGCAATACGACCGTTTATGGCGGGCGTTTTACGCGGCGGGAAACCGCTTCGCGCAGGAGATCGTGGACTACTGCGCTGCCTCCGGCATGGCGGAGGAGGGTGATGTGGCGGCTGCTGCGGCGGCATGGGGCTATCCGAAGCTGCGGGAGGACGCGGGCGTATCGGAGCTGTTTGCGGCCATCGTGGAAAACTATGGATATGACCTTTCGGACAGCGGCATCAACTATGAGTCCGCCGGGAGCGATTTCACAGCGCTGCTCATGGAGGAGCTGGGGGACGACGCGGCGGAATACACGGTGGGCGTGCGCACCGGCGAAAGCGCTGACCGCATCACGGGCGTGATCCGCACGGGGGACTACAGCATGACCCTCCGGCTTACGGAGAAGGACGCCTCGCTGCTGCAAAAAATGGCGCTTCCGATCGCACCGCTGCATTATTACGGGGATGTGGCGCTCTATGACGAGGCAAGCGACAGCTTCGGCTTCCTGAAGGGGGATCTCAATGCCGTCAAGGCCAAAAGCGCCGAGCCGATAGGCTGCGGGCCTTATGTGCTGGAGAGCGCGGACGGCGGCGCCGTCACGCTCCGGGCAAACGAATCGTATTATGCGGGCGCTCCTGCGATCGAGACGGTGGCGCTGACGGCGGCGGAGCCGGAAGCCCGGATCGTGGGCGTCGCGGAAGGAGCGTTCGATATCGCTGCGCTGACGGGCGACCCGGCGGCGCTGGCTGCCCTGCAGGATCAAAACGGCGGTTCTCTCTCCGGCACGGAGATCGAAACGCGGCTCCTGCCGTATCCCGGCTATGGCTATATCGGCATCAACGCCGACCGGGTGAACGTGGACGGAGAGCCGGGCTCCGAGGCGTCCAAGGCGCTGCGGAAGGGCTTCATGACGCTGCTGGCGGCCTGCCGTGCCGAGGCGGTGGAGGCGTATTACGGCGAGTGCGCCCGGGTGATCGAATATCCTATATCCGATCTCTCGTGGGCTGCGCCGCTGCCGGAGGACGAGGGCTATCGCGAGGCGTATTCCCTCAATCGCTGGGGAAAGCCAATCTACGCGCCGGGATTCGGCGATACCGCCCGGCACACGGCGGCGGAGCGGGCGGCGCTGTGGTATTTCGACGCCGCAGGCTTTACCTATGATCCTGAGGCGGGACGTTTCACGGATATGGACGAGACATATACGATCCTCATCCCCGGTTACGGCCGGGGCGCCCACGCCGCCTTCGGTGTGGCGGAGGCCGCGGCCAAGGCGCTGAAACGGCTCGGCGTCACGCTGGAGATCGTGGACGCGGATCATGAGGAGTGGAGCTCGGCGCTGGAAAGCGGCGAGGTCATGCTGTGGGCGGGGGCGTGGCAGACTGCCGCCGATCCCGATATGACCCAACGATACCACAGCGCCAACGCCCGCGGCCGCGGAACCGGCTCGAACTACTATGCCATCCGGGACGACGAGCTGGACGCATTGATCACCGCCGGTCTTCAAACGGACGATCGGGAGGAGCGCCGGGCGCTCTACCGCGAGGCGATGGAGCTTGTGATGGACTGGGGCTGCGAGCTGCCGCTGTATCAGAGGTACGATGCGCTGCTTGTGTCTCCCCGGCGGATCGATACCGCGACGCTTCCGGCGGATATGACGCCGTATTGGAGCTGGTGCGACGGGATCGGGTCGCTGGCGCTGAAATAAACGGAACGGAAAAGAAGGGAGGAGCCGGTCATTCGGCTCCTCCGCGTGCTTCTTATTCACTTAAGAACCGACCGAGAAACGCAAGCTGCTCCGCCATGGGCAGGTTCCGGCGCTTCACGCAGTTATCGAGATTGATCGCGTCGTAAATGCTCTCGTCGAAGACGGGGCAGGCGTTTTTGTATGCCTCGATGCTCACGTCCTCCAGCGGCGTTCCCGCGTGGACAAGTCCCGCGGCGATGCCGTAGGCCTCCCGGAAGGGGACGCCGTGGGATACCAGCCAGTCGGCGCAGTCGGTGGCGTTGATGAAGCCAGCGCCCGCGGCTTTGCGCATCGCGTCGGCGTGCGCCGTCATCCCGGCCACCATGGGCGCCATGACGGACAGGCAGAGCTTCGCCGTGTCCAGCGCGTCGAAAACGGCCTCCTTGTCCTCCTGCAGGTCTTTGTTATACGCGAGCGGCAGTCCCTTCAATACGGTGAGCATCGTCATGAGGTCGCCGTAGACCCGCCCGGTCTTTCCCCGGATGAGCTCCGCCATATCGGGGTTTTTCTTCTGCGGCATGATGGAAGAGCCGGTCACGAAGCCCTCCGGCAGCGTGACGAAATGAAATTCGAGGCTCGACCAGAGCACAAGCTCCTCGGAAAAACGGCTCAAATGTGCCATCAGAAGCGAGAGATCGCTCATGAGCTCCACACAGAAATCCCGGTCGGACACCGCGTCGAGACTGTTGAGGCAGGGGGAATCGAAGCCCAGCGCTGCCGCCGTCATCGCCCGATCCGTCGGGAAGGTCGTTCCCGCCAGCGCGCAGGCGCCGAGGGGGCATTGATTGAGCCGCGCCCGGGCGTCTTGGAGGCGTCCGGCGTCCCGCACGAGCATCATGGCATAGGCGCACAGGTAATGCCCGAAGGTGACGGGCTGCGCCCGCTGAAGATGCGTATAGCCCGGCATGACGGTGTCCGCATGGGCTTCCGCCTGCTGCCGCAGCGCGGCAATCACACTGCGGATGAGGTCGACTGTCTCGTCGATCTGTCCGCGCAGGTACAGCCGAAGATCGGTGGCTACCTGATCGTTGCGGCTGCGGGCGGTGTGCAGGCGCTTGCCTGCGTCGCCGATGCGTTTTGTGAGCTCCATCTCCACGAAGGTGTGTATATCCTCCGCTGTCATGTCGATGGCGAGGGCGCCGCTTTCGATATCCCGGTAAATGCCCTCCAGCCCGGCGCGGATCGCCTCCTCGTCCTCGGCGGAGAGGATGCCCTGTGCTCCCAGCATGGCGGCATGCGCCAGCGAGCCGGTGATATCCTCCCGCCACATGCGGCTGTCGAAGCCGATGGAGGAGTTGAGCTGTTTGGCCGTTTCGGCAACAAGGCCGCCCCAGAGATTAACCATCGAGCAGCCCCTGATCCACCATGGCCTGCACCTTGACGGGAAGGCCGTAGCAGTTAATGAAGCCCTCGGCGTCCTTCTGGTTGTAATCCGACTCGCCGAAGGTGGCGATCTGCTCGGAATACAGGGAGTAGGGGCTCCAAACGCCCGCGTTTATCATGTTGCCCTTATAAAGCTTCAGCCGCACCGTGCCGGTGACACGCTCCTGCGTCTTGTCTACAAAAGCGGAGAGCGCCTCCCGCAGCGGGGTGAACCATTGGCCGTTATATACGAGCTCCGCGAAGGTGATGGCGATCCGCTGCTTTTCGTGCAGGGTCATCTTGTCGAGGCAGATCTGCTCCAGAACGCTGTGAGCCTTATAAAGGATCGCACCGCCCGGGGTCTCGTACACACCCCGGCATTTGATGCCGATAAGCCGGTTTTCCACAATGTCCAGAAGGCCGATGCCGTTCGCGCCGCCGAGGTCGTTGAGCCGATAGATGATCTCCTTCGCGCTCATCTTTTCGCCGTCCACCGCCACGGGAACGCCCTGCTCGAAGTCGATGGTGACATAGGTCGGCGAATCCGGCGCCTGCATGGGCGAGACGCTCATCTCCAAGAAGCCGGGCTTCTCATATTGCGGCTCGTTGCCGGGATCCTCCAGATCGAGTCCCTCGTGGGAGAGATGCCAGAGGTTCTTGTCCTTCGAATAGTTTGTCTCCCGGCTGATCCGCAGGGGGATATCGTGCGCCTCGGCGTAGTCGATCTCCTCCTCGCGGCTCTTGATCGACCACTCCCGCCACGGGGCGATGATCTTCATATTCGGCGCAAAGTGCTTGATGGCCAGCTCGAACCGCACCTGATCGTTGCCCTTGCCGGTGCAGCCGTGGGCGATAGCGTCCGCGCCCTCCTTGAGAGCAATATCCACGAGTCCCTTCGCGATGCAGGGGCGGGCGTGGCTCGTGCCGAGCAGATATTCCTCGTATACCGCTCCGGCTTTCATGGTCGGGATGATGTAATTATCCACATAATCGTCGGTGAGGTCGAGGACATAAAGCTTCGAGGCGCCGGTTTTGAGCGCCTTTTCCTCCAGCCCCTCCAGCTCGTCGGCCTGGCCGACGTTGCCGGAGACCGCGATGACCTCGCAGTTATCATAGTTCTCCTTCAGCCAAGGGATGATAACCGATGTATCCAATCCGCCCGAATAGGCGAGAACGACTTTCTTGATATCCGACATGGTGTGTTCCTCCGTACAGCAATTTCGTCAATGACTGGATTTTACGCCGATGTTCCATGAATATCAAGAGCTTTATGCAGAAAATAATGAATATTTTTGTAAATATTTCTTTAACATATGAATATTTCGGCGAAAATGCGATAAAAAATGAATAATCGAAGTGTATCAGCGCCGGTCGTTCCTCAGGCTCTGCTCATACAGAGCGAAAACGGCGTCGATCACGTTGTCGTCGGTTTCCATCGTGAGGTAATCCACATCGTCCTCAGCGCGGTCGCCGTCCGCCTGCGAAACGGAAAACACGAAGGCGTCGCCCTCGTCCGCGCCCTCCATGGGCGTGACCGGCCGCAGGATCATATAGGTGCCCTCGCCGAAGGGGACGGTGGCTACGGGGGCGAAGCCCACCCGCTCGCCAAGGTCATTCGTCAGAAGGATGATATCGGGGATGTCGGACATCAGAAACCTCTCTTTCCGCGCTACGCCCGGTTCATACGGGCGCGGAGCGCATCGGTGACGGCGGCCTCGAAAACGGAGCAGGCCGCCTTGTGGTAATCCTCCAGCTTGGCGGGGACGGCTTCCGCCGTCAGTGCAGCCTGGCAGTAAGTGTCGATATCGAGGATGAACTCCCTGCGGCGGTTCGGCTTAGGGTATTCGCTGTTGAAGATGCCGTATTTCACCGTGGCGCGGTCGGTGCCGTAATTGAGCTCTGTGGAGCACATATGGCGCGCCAGCGCGCCGTCGTTGGCAGCGAAGCGAAGACCGCCCAGCAGCAGGGGATTGATGTAGGTTTCCCAGAACTCCGCCCCGAGGCCGGGACCCGCGTCCGCCTCCGGGAGCTTGATCTCGTTTATATAGCGCATGCCAAGCCGCCGCAGACGCAGGGTGGGATACTGCTCCGCCATGGCGTCCATCAGATCGAGGAAGGTGTCCCGCACAGACTCGAACCCCTCGTAGCGCTTGGTTTCATAAAAGAGATACTCGCCGCAGGCGGCTACATGGCGGAGCTTGTCCTCCGTATGGAAGTTGTGTTCCATGTAGTTTGCGGTATGCGTATCCTTCATCGGCCCCTGCGGCGTTTTGCGGATGTGCACCTCTGTCTTGGTGCGGTTGAGGCGTTCCCGAAGGGGAAAACCGTCCATAAGCTCGAGGAGCCTTGCCTCCGGCTGGAGCATGGGAACGGTGTTCGGCAGAAAATCCGCCCGCACGATGACTTGTGTGATATAATTTCTTGCGTAATGCGGCATATGCCCGCCTGCCTTTCCTGCGTGATCGAACTTATTATAAAATATCGGCAGCGGAATGTAAAGCGCGCCGTTTTGTGCTATAATAGCCGTCAGAATACGATGTGAACCATGGGAGGATCGAAATGAAAGCATATGAACGCCTGTTGAAATACGCGGCATTCCGCACGCCCAGCGACGAAAACGGGACGGAGACGCCCTCCACCGCCTGCCAGCACGCGCTGGCGCAGGCACTGGCGGAGGAGATGCGCGCCATGGGTTTGGAGGGCGTGCTCATGGACGAGCACGCTTATGTATACGGAAATCTGCCCGCGACGGCGGGCTATGAGGATCGCCCGGCGGTGGGCTTCATCGCCCATATCGATACGGTGCCCGTTCCGGAGGGCGCCTCCGTCCGCCCGGCGGTGGTTCGCGACTACGACGGCGGGGAACTCCCGCTGGGTGATTCCGGGCTCGTTTTGTCACCTGCCGTCTTTACCCATCTGCCGATGTTGAAGGGCGAGACGCTGATCGTTACAGACGGCCTTACCGTCCTCGGTGCGGACGATAAGGCGGGGGTGGCGGCGATCCTGACCGCCGTGGAGCGCCTGCAGCGGGAGAATATCCCCCATGGGCCGGTTCGCGTATGCTTCACGCCGGACGAGGAGATCGGTCATGGCGCGGCGCTTCTCGACTTGGAGCGCTTCGGCGCGGCGGCCGCTTATACGGTGGACGGCGGAGACGTGGGCGAGCTGGAATATGAGACCTTCAACGCCGCCGCGGCCAAATTCACGATCCGGGGCGTTTCCGTCCATCCCGGCTCCGCCAAGGGGCTGATGAAAAACGCCGCCGCCATAGCGGCGGAGATCGCCGCATCCGTTCCCGCGGACGAAACGCCGGAAACGACGGAGGGCTATGAGGGCTTCTATCATCTGACGGAGATCACCGGCGACGTGTCGGACGCGGCGGTGTCCTTCATCCTGCGGGATCACGATCGGGCGAAGTTCGAGGCGCGGAAGGAGCGGATGCGCCGACTGGAAGCGGCGATCAACGGGAAATACGGCGCGGGGACGGCGTTTCTTGCGCTGCGGGATCAGTATTATAACATGGCCGAGGTGCTGCGGGAGCATCCCGAGGTGCTGCAAAAGGCCGAGAATGCCATCCGCCGGGCGGGACTTGACCCGGTCACGAAGCCTGTCCGCGGCGGGACGGACGGTTCTCAGCTCTCGTTCCGAGGGCTTCCCTGTCCGAATCTGGGGATGGGCGGCTTCTGCTATCACGGACCCTATGAGCATGCCTCCGCGGAGCGGATGGAAAAAACGGCGGAGATCCTCATGAACATCGCGGAGGAATATGCCCGCGGATGAGATCAAACGGGGGAGGAAAACGACTGTGAAAGCTATGCGGATCCTATGCATGGTTTTGATCCTAACGCTCCTGTTCGGCGGGATCGCCGTCGCGGCGGAGAGCAATTTGATGCCATTTGACGACGTGCCGGATGGCGCGTGGTATGGCGAGGCGGTGCGGTTTGCCTATTATCGCGGCGTAATGACCGGGGTGGGCGGCGCTGCCTTCGATCCCGACGGCGCCGCGTCCCGCGCCATGATCGTTACCGTTTTATGGCGCATGGCGGGGTCTCCCGCACCCGCGGCGGAGAGCGGTTTTTCCGATCTTACACAGAACTGGTACCGCGACGCGGCGGCATGGGCGAGAGAGGCCGGGATCGCCAACGGCGTTTCCGCGGATCGGTTCGATCCGAACGGCGCGGTGACGCGGGAGCAGCTTGCCGCCTTCCTTGCGCGGTTTGCCGCCCGGATATTCGGTGTCGATACGGGGACGGACATTGATCTTTCGGACTTCCCCGACGGCGAGGCCGCTTCGGCATACGCCAAAGCGCCGCTTGCATGGGCGGTGCGTGCCGGGATCATCACCGGGACGGCGCAGAACGGGCAGACGCTTCTGGCGCCGCGGAACAAAGCCACACGGGCGCAGATCGCTGCCATGCTGATGCGCCTGTACCGTATGCTGCCCCGGGAGGAGGCGACGGCCATGGCCGAACGTGTGGATCGCATGAAGATCGCGGAGAAAACGAACCAGATCGTCGTTGTGGCGGATCACAGCCTGACGCTGTGGGAGCGCGGCGCGGACGGCGCATGGGCGCAGACGCTGGACGCCTACGCGGGCTATGGCTATAACGGCATGAGCGAGAGCCGCTCCGAGGGGGACGGCACCACGCCGATCGGCGCGTTCCCGCTCTTATATGCCTTTGGCCGGGACGCGGATGCGGATACGGATATGGAATACCGGGTCATCACGGATCGCTCCTATTTTTCCGCGGAGCGGAGCGACGGCACCTACAATACATGGGTCGAGAGCGACACTCCCGTATATGGGGAACATCTCATGGATTACGCCGGACTGCAATACCGTCTCGCCGCCGTGATCGGGTTCAATATCGACCCCGTGACGGTGGGCATGGGCAGCGCGATCTTCCTGCATTGCAAGGGAAACTCATGGAATACCGCCGGCTGCGTCAGTGTGGAACGCTCCGTGATGGAGGGGCTTTTGGCGCGGCTGCATCCGGGCGCGTGGATCGTGATCGTCCGCAGCCAAGGCGATCTGGCAGCGTATTGAAGGAGCGACCCTGCGGCGCGGCGAACCGTTGCCTCCTTTGCCGGAAGCTGTTATAATGAGATTTCAGATCACGATACCCTGTAAAAGATGAGGTCATCCATGTACGAAAGAAAAGAGATCACGCAGCAGGAGCTGGACGGACAGCGCCTGTATTGCGAAAAGATACGCGATGCCATCGCCGCCCGCCCGCATTTTGCGATGGTGGACACCTATGGCTGCCAGCAGAATGAATCCGACAGCGAGATCCTGCGGGGCTGGCTGCTGGACTGCGGCTATAGCCTGACGGACGATCCCGCGCAGGCGGATATGATCGCCGTGAATACCTGCGCCGTGCGCGAGCATGCGGAGCTGCGGGTTTTCGGAAACGTGGGCGCGCTGAACCATGCCAAGGCCAAAAACCCGGAGCTGATCGTCGCCGTGGGCGGCTGTATGACGCAGCAGGAAACGGTGAAAAACAGGATTCGAGATTCCTTCCGGGTGGTCGATCTCGTTTTCGGCCCCCATGAGGTGTGGAAGTTCCCGGAGCTTCTGTGGAAAACCATGGAGCGCCGCGGCCGCCGCGGGAACAAGAGCCGCCTCATCGCGGCGGAGCCTTCGCAGGGCGTTGTGGCCGAGGGACTGCCCCGACAGCGGGACGGCAGCATCAAGGCATGGCTCTCCATCATGAACGGCTGCGACAATTTCTGCACCTACTGCATCGTGCCCTATGTCCGGGGTCGGGAGCGCAGCCGCCGCCCGGAGGATATCCTCGCCGAAGCGCGGCAGCTCGTCGCAGCGGGGTATAAGGATATCACCGTCCTCGGCCAGAACGTGAACAGCTACGGTAAGGGTCTCGATTCCGGCGTGGATTTTCCTGAGCTGCTGCGCGCGATCGACGCGATCCGGGGGGATTTCGTGCTGCGGTTCATGACGAGCCACCCGAAGGACGCAACGGAAAAGCTCTTCCGCGTCATGGCCGAGAGCGAAAAATGCGCCCATCATATCCATCTGCCGCTCCAGTCCGGCTCCGACCGCATCCTGAAGGCTATGAACCGGCACTATGACCGGGCAAAATACCTCGAAACGGTGAAGCTCGCGCGGCAGTATATGCCCGATCTCGTGCTGACGACGGATATCATTGTGGGCTTCCCCGGAGAGACCGAAGCGGATTTCAGCGACACCCTCGCCCTCGTGGAGGAGGTGGGCTACGACGCGATGTTCACCTTCATCTACTCCCCCCGCACGGGGACGCCCGCCGCGTCCATGCCAGACCCCGCGAGCCGCGCAGAAAAGCAAGTGCGGTTCGACCGGCTGGTGGAGACCGCCAACCGCATCTCCGCCGAAAAGCACGCCGCTTATGTCGGCAAGACCTACCGCGTGCTCGTGGACGGCGAGACGAACGATCCGCAGCATAATCTCTCCGCCCGCACGAAGGGCGGACGGCTCGTGCATCTGATCGGCGATCCCGCGCTTATCGGGCGGTTTGCAGAGGCCGAGATCACGGACAGCTCCACTTGGGCGTTGTTCGGGAAAACCGTCTGACCGCATCCCTTTTTTACATATCAGAGAAAGAGAGAAAACATCATGGCCGAGCTGACGCCCATGAAAAAGCAATATAACAAAATCAAGGAAGAATGCCCGGACTGCCTGCTGTTTTTCCGGCTGGGCGACTTCTATGAGATGTTTGACGACGACGCTCGGATCGCCTCAAGGGAGCTCGATCTTGCCCTTACCACCCGGGATCGGGGCAAGCCCGCCGAGGAACAGACCCCCATGTGCGGCGTGCCGTTCCATTCGAGCGAGGCGTATATTGCCCGGCTGATCGCCAAGGGCTACAAGGTCGCCATCTGCGAGCAGCTTGAGGATCCCGCCGCGGCGACGGGCATCGTGGAGCGCGGCGTCATCCGCGTTATCACCCCCGGCACCGTGACGGAAAGCTCCATGCTGGAGGAGGGACGCTCGAATTATCTCTGCGCCGTATGGCTCGGCAAGGCCTCCGGCGCGGCGGCCTTCTGCGATATCTCCACGGGCGAGTTCTGCGCCGCCGAGTTTTCCGACGACGCGGTGACGCATATCCTCAACGAGCTGGGGCGCTTCTCTCCGAAGGAGGCCGTGCTGTCCGAAACGGCGCTGCAGAACGCGGAGCTTTCCGCCTTCCTGCGCAAGCTCGACTGCCTGCCCGAGGACGGTGCGGCGCGGTTCGACGAGCCGGAATGCGCCCGCCTCGTGTGGGAGCGCTTCGGCGAAAAGGCCGCCCCCGGCGAGACGCTGGCGGCGGGCGCGCTTTTGAGCTATATCATCGAGACGCAGAAATTCGACCTTTCCCATATCCGTCGGCTCGACCGTTTCGGCGAGGGACGGTATATGGAGCTCGATTATACCACCCGCCGCAATCTGGAGCTGACAGAAAGCCTGCGCACCGGCGAAAAGCGTGGCAGTCTCCTGTGGGTGCTCGACCGCACGAAAACGCCCATGGGCGGGAGGCTCCTGCGCTCGTGGGTGGAGCGGCCGCTCCTCAATCCCGCGGCCATCCGCCGCCGCCTTGCCGCCGTGGGCGAGCTGGTCGACGACAATGTGACCCGCGCGGAGCTGATCGCCGTGCTGCACGATATCGGCGATATCCAGCGGCTTATCGGCCGCTGCGTTTACGGAACGGCGAACGGCCGTGATCTGCTGGCGCTCGGCCGGTATTTCGAGCTGCTGCCGCGCCTTGCGGAGCTGTTGTCCGGCGCGAAAAGCGCCATGCTTCGGGAGATTGCCGCGCTGGATATTCTCGCGGAGCTGCGGGACGATATCCTGTCCCTTATCTCAGAGGATCCCCCCTTCTCCGTGCGGGAGGGCGGCATCCTGCGGGACGGCGCGGACGCGGAGATCGACCGTCTGCGCGCCGTGCGGGACAACGGCTCGAGCATGGTCGTGGGGCTGGAGCAGCGGGAGCGAGAGCGCACCGGCATCAAAAAGCTCAAGGTGGGCTATAACAAGGTCTTCGGCTACTACATCGATATCCCCCGCTCCGCCGGGGACATGCCGGTGCCGGAAAACTACATCCGCAAGCAGACCCTCGTTTCGAATGAGCGGTATTTCACCCCGGAGCTCAAGGAGCTCGAAAATACCCTCCTCACCGCCAAGGATCGCATCGCCGATCTCGAATATGAGATCTTCGCCGCCCTGCGCGACCGCGCGGCGGCGCAGGTGGAGCGGGTGCAGGCCGCCGCTGCGTCCGTCGCCGCCCTCGACGCGGTATGCTCGCTGGCGGAGGTCGCCGTCCGCAACCACTATTCCATGCCGGAGATCGACGTATCCCGCACGCTGGATATCCGCGAGGGGCGGCATCCCGTGGTGGAGATCGCCCAAAAGGACGTGCTGTTCGTGCCGAACGATACGTTCCTGAACGACGCCTTGGATCGGGTCGCCATCATCACCGGCCCCAATATGGCCGGTAAATCCACCTATATGCGCCAGACCGCCCTCATCGTGCTGATGGCGCAGATCGGCTCCTTCGTCCCCGCGCGCAGCGCCGTCATCGGCGTCGTTGACCGGGTGTTCACCCGCATCGGCGCATCGGACGATCTGGCGAGCGGCCAATCCACCTTCATGGTGGAGATGGCGGAGATGGCAAATATCCTGCGCCACGCCACGGCGTCGTCGCTTCTCATCCTCGACGAGATCGGCCGCGGCACCTCCACCTTCGACGGAATGGCCATTGCCCGGGCGATGCTGGAATACTGCGCCGATAAGCGCAGGCTGGGCGCCCGCACCATGTTCGCCACGCACTATCACGAGCTGTCCGCCCTTGAGGGGACGCTGGACGGCGTGAAAAACTATAACATCACTGCCAAGAAGCAGGGCGGGAGCCTCATCTTCCTGCGGAAGATCGTCCCCGGCAGCGCGGACGACAGCTACGGCATCGAGGTGGCAAAGCTCGCCGGTGTGCCGGATGCAGTCATCAAAAAAGCCAAGCAGTATCTGGCTGAGCTGGAAAGCGGCGGAATGCCTGTTCTGCCGCAGGCGGTCACGAGCACGGACGCGCCGGAGCAGGTGAGCTTCCTTGATATGAGCGGCAGCGCGCTCGCATCGGAGCTGACCGCCCTTGATCTCAATACCATCACGCCCCTCGAAGCGCTGAACCTGCTGTATAAGCTCAAACGCATCGCCGAGGGCGGATGAGGGACAAAAAAACAACAGCACCGAGCCGATTACGGTTCGGTGCTGTTGTTGTCGATGGCTGTTTTCTCACGGGAACGCATAGCCCATGGCCATGGGGGATTCGTAATACTCCGCGCCGGCGAGGGAATAGATCTTCGCGGCGAAGTACAAAACGCCGCCGTCGCCCAGCCATAGGCGCTCGGTCTCAGCATTGTCCGGCGACACGGTGCGGTCATACTGATCCTGCCAGAAATCCCTCGCGTCCTCCGCCATGGAGCCGTAGGTCTGCTCAAACTCCGTTCCCATCACGGTCAACTCCGCCTCGGTCACGTCTTCCGTGTCGAGGCCGAGAAAGCGCAGCAACGCCTCGCCGTCCATGCGCTCGCCGGTGACGAGATCGAGGTTGAACGGCGTATAGTATCGGCTGTCCGTCTCGTAATCCTCGATCAGCACGATGCTCAAGACAGAAGTGGAATCGCTTTTGAATACCTCATAACGCACATGCGCGTAATCGGTATACGTCAGATAGCGGAAGCCGCTTTCGATCTCGTCGTTTATCTCCGCCGCGCCGGGGCAGTCGAGGGTGATCAGGGGCAGGCCGTCGTTATCAGCGACGCATTCCGCGGCGCTGAGGGTCTCAAAGCCGCCGTGGGACGGTTCTTCCGGCAAAGCGGGCGCTTCCCCGGGCGTTTCGGCGGGTGCTTCGGCGTCCGTATCGGAGGCCTCCTCGGGCTCCTGCTCCGCCGCGGGTGCGGCTTCCGGCTGTCCGGCATCCGTGTCGGTGGCAGGCTCCGCTCCGTCCTCCGCCACCTGCCGGGCAATATCGTCCAGCACGGCCTGCCCGGCGCAGGCGGTAAGCGCAAGCAGACAGAAAAGAGCCAAGATCACGGTCAAAAGTCGTTTCATAGGGTTGCCCTCCTTTGGGTTCACAGTTGGTTTTTGAAGGCGCGGAACGCCGTCGGCACGGCATAAACGCTCTGCCGCTCCGCCGCGTCCGCCCATGTGAATCGTTCGCTCTCGGCGGCGCATTCGATGCGCCAGCCGGAAAGATGCCATTCGATGTGCGTGAAGATATGCACCGCCTCGCCGCACGGCGCGGCGGAAATCGGCTCGCAGCCCCATGCGCGCGCCAGCGCCAGCGCCTGCGCTTCCGTCAGCGTGCCGTCTGCGTTCGGGAACTCCCACAGTCCCGCCAGCAAGCCGCGATCCGGCCGCTTTCGCAGAGCCGTCCGACCCTCATGCTTCAGCAGAAGCACCGTTTTCGGCTGGATGCGGCGGGGCTTTTTTTCGGGCATGACGGGAAAATCCGTCTGCTTTCCGGCGGTGTTCGCCGCGCATAGATCCGCCAGCGGACAGGCGGCGCAGTCCGGCGTACCGGGGGTGCATACTGTCTCGCCCAGCTCCATGACGGCGGAGGTGAAATCACCGCAGCGCTCCCGGGGATAGATGGCGCGCAGCGCCTCACGGAAGCGGGCTTTCACCCGTTCGTCCCCGATGCTGTCACCGCAGGCGGTGAGCCGGGCGCAGATGCGCAGGACATTACCATCCACCGCAGGCTCCGGCAGTCCGAACGCGATGGAGGCGATGGCGCCCGCCGTATAGTCGCCGATGCCGGGAAGCGACCGCAGCGCCTTTACATCGGCGGGAAGCGCGCCGCCGTGCTTTTCCATGACGGCGATGGCCGCCTTGCGGAGATTGCGGGCGCGGGAATAGTAGCCCAAGCCCTCCCAGAGCTTCAGTACTGTCTCCTCCGGCGCGGCGGCCAGCGACGGGATATCCGGCAGCGCCGCCATGAACCGCTCAAAATAGCCCTTGGCGGCTTCGATGCGCGTCTGCTGGAGCATGATTTCCGATACCCAGACGCGGTAGGGCGTCACGCCCCGGCGCCACGGCAGGTCGCGCGCGTTTTCGTCATACCACGGCAGCAGCGCCCCGGCAAGCTCTTCCGGCAGCATACGACCCGCCCTCCTTTTCTCCCGTATACGCATATTATACCATTTCGGTCAATACCGATGAAGCTGTGTCGAGAAATGTAACTAAATGTCATTGGACAAGCCCGCGCTCACTCATGTAATATTATTTGGAAAAATTATATACGCTAGGAAGGGAGAATCTCATGAATCTGATCTACGGAATCAAGGACAAGCCCAAGTTCGGACAGGTCGTTCTGTTCGCCATCCAGCAGCTTTTGGCCATCATGGCCGCTACCATCGCCGTTCCCGCCGTTGTGGGCAACGGCATGACCGCCTCTGCCGCGCTGTTCGGCGCGGGCGTCGGCACATTCGTTTACCTTCTTTTCACGAAGAGCGCGAGCCCCGTGTTTCTCGGCAGTTCCTTTGCGTTCATCGGCTCCATGTTCTCCGCCTTCGGCGGCGCGGCCTCCGTTTCCGTCGGCTATGCCGGTCTCATCATCGGCGCGGCCATCGCGGGGCTTGTGTATGTCATCATCGCCATCATCGTAAAATTCTGCGGCGTCAAGTGGATCGACAAGCTCATGCCCCCCGTTATCATCGGGCCCACGGTCGCCATCATCGGCCTCTCCCTCGCGGGCAATGCCGTGGGTGATCTCATGAGCTCCAGCGTGGAGGGCGGCAGCACCTATGTCGCGCTCATCTGCGGCCTCGTTACGCTGGCCGTCGTCATGCTCTGCTCCACCTATGCCAAGAAGCTCGGCCGTCTCATCCCCTTCATCATCGGCATCCTCGCGGGCTATGCCTGCGCCTCGGTTTTTGCGATCATCGGCTCCGCCACCGGCAACCCAGCCCTCACCGTCATCGACTATTCCGCCCTCACCACCATGAGCTCCTTTGTCGCCCTGCCGGAGTTCACCTTCCTCAAGGCCGACTGGAGCGGGATCACCGGCACCTATTTCATCACGATCTTCGTTGCCTATGCCCCGGTGGCGTTCGTGGTGTTCGCCGAGCATCTGGCCGACCACAAGAACCTCTCCACCATCGTGGGCGTGGATCTGCTCGAAGAGCCCGGCCTCACCCGCACCCTGCTGGGCGACGGCATCGGTTCCTTTGTGGGCGCGTTCTTCGGCGGCTGCCCTAACACCACCTACGGCGAGTCCATCGGCTGCGTGGCCATCACTCGCAACGCCTCTACCGTCTCTATCTGGGGCGCGGCCATCGCCTGCATCATCTTCTCTCTCATCACCCCGCTGGTCTGCTTCCTTGAGACGATCCCGAGCTGTGTCATGGGCGGCGTGTGCGTCACGCTCTACGGCTTCATCGCCGCGAGCGGCTTCAAGATGCTCCAGCCCGTTGATCTCAATAAGAACCGCAATCTCTTCGTCGCCTCCGTGATCTTCATCACCGGCGTGGGCGGCATGGTCGTCAGCTTCGGTGCGGTGGAGATCCGCACCGTCGCCTGCGCCCTCATCCTCGGCATCCTCACGAATGTCATGCTCTCCAAGGAAGACGAGAGCAAGGATGAGCCCCAGCAGCTCATCAAATAAGCATCCGAACCGCAAATACCGGCAGACGGACAGTCTGTCGGTATTTTTATGGCAAAAATGTGACTTCTATGCAGCGAATATAAAAAATAAATAAAATAGTGCGTTTATTTTTGACATACAGCATGGTTTGTGATAGAATCTTCGCGGCTTTCAAAATACGATAAAAATCATGATAACAGGAGAAAATACAAATGTTGGAATTTCGCTTTGACACGCAGCTTCTGATCGAAGGTCACGATCTGGACGAGGACGCCATTTTCGACTACATCTCCCAAAACATCCCCGGCGATTGCCTGCTTGCCGTGGGGGATGAGGACCTCATCAAGATCCACTTCCATACGAATGTGCCTTGGAAGGTGCTGGAATACGCCGCTTCTCTCGGCGATATTTACGATGTCGTTGTGGAGAACATGCAGCGGCAGGAGGATGGGCTGCAGGGATGAAGCTGCTGATTCTCGGCTCCGGCCCGCTGTCGGAGCAGGCGGAGCGCCTCGCGCAGGCCGCGGGAGTCGAATACGCCGTATCCGCCGTGCCGGAGAGTGCGGACGCGATCCTGCCCGCTACAGAGGACGACGCCGTTTTGAACGCGCTATCGGGCGATAATGTCCTATTCGACCCGGCGGCATGGCGCGTCGCCTCCTCTCGCCTCGCGACGGACGCGCTGCTGCGGGATCGCGGTATCCCCGCGCCGGAATACTTTCCCGGCGGCTCGGAGCCGTATCTCGTGAAGCCCGATCGTGGCAGCTTCGGTCTCGGCATCTGGGTGACGGACGACTACTGCGAGGTTGGCGGCGCGGTAAATGCGGGCTTCGTCACGCAGGAGGAGCTTGACGGCGACGTATGGTCGCAGGTCGTGATCGGCGCGCCCGGGGCTTATACCGCCTATCCCGCCGCGCGTCTAAGCTTTGACGGCCGCCGCCGCGTCAGCGCGGAATGCGCGCACGCCCCGGAAGCGGAGGCGCTGGCCGATACCGCGAAGCGGGTGGCGGAAGCCATCGGCGTGCACGGCATTCTGGAGGTTGAGGCCATCTGTCACCATGGCACATGGAAGGTCATCGACGCGAACGCCCGTCTTCCCATGCTCACCCCCGACGCGATCCTATCCTCCACCGGCGTGAACCTGCTCGAAGAGTGGATGAAGCTGAAATAAGCACAAAACAAACATCCCCCCGCGCCATGATCGGCTCGGGGGGATGCCGCTTTATTCTCGGTCACCGGGCGTCACGCTTACACTTACAGCGGACGTGGTGCGGATACAAAGTTCTTTTTGGATACTTTTTCTTTCAAGAAAAAGCATCACAGCAGCTCGTAGACGCCCGCGGCGCCCATGCCGCCGCCGATGCACATCGTTACGAGGGCATACTTGCCGGCGGTCTCGGGATCCTGCAGATAGTCGAGCGCCTTCATGGTAAGGAACGCGCCGGTGGCGCCCATGGGATGACCCAGCGCCATCGCGCCGCCGTAGGGGTTCGTCTTCGCCATATCGAAACCGAGGGTGTCGATGCAGGCGAGGGACTGAGAGGCAAACGCCTCGTTGATCTCGATGACGTCCATATCCTCTACCTTCATGCCGACCTGCTCCATGACCTTCGGCACGGCATAGATGGGGCCGATGCCCATGACCGTCGCGTCGCAGCCGGCCACGGCAAAGCCCTTCAGCTTCGCGATGGGCTTGATGCCCAGCTCCTCGGCCAGCCCCGCCGCCATGATGACGACATACGCCGCCGCGTCGGTGGTCTGGGAGGAGGTAGCGGCGGTGACGGTACCCTGCTCACGGAAGCAGGGCTTCATGCCGGCCATCTTCTCCATGCTGGTCTTGAGGTTGCCATCCATATCGGCCAGAATGCCGTCGTCGTACTCGACGGTGTTGCCGTCCTGATCGACGATGGGGATGATGCACTTATTGAGCTTGCCCTCCTTGCGCGCTTTAGCGGCGAGGGTGTGGCTGCGCAGCGCCATCTCCTCCATGCGCTCGCGGGAGATGCCATAGCGCTCAACGACGCGCTCCGCCGTCTCGCCCATGGTCATATAGCCGCCGATGTAGTTCTCGTCGAACCAAGGATCCTTCTGCTCCTCGGGATAGGGAGCGAAGCACTTGGTCATGCACTCCACGCCGCCGGCCACGACGCACTTCATCTGCCCGGCAAGGATCGCGTTGGACGCCGTGGCGATGGCCTGCAGGCCGGAGGAGCAGAAGCGGTTGATGGTCTGTCCGCAGACGGACTCGGGCAGACCCGCGCGGTTCACGATGAGACGGGAGGCGTTCATGCTCATCTCGTTCGTGGGGGAGGCGCAGCCGGTGATCACGTCGTCGATGAGAGCGGGATCGAGCTGCGGCACCTTCGCCAAAACGCCCTGCAGAGTCTGCGCTGCGTATTCGATGGGGTGCATCTGCGCCAGACCGCCCTTGCGGGCGCGGCAGCACGGACTGCGGCCATAGGCCACGATCACGGGTTCGTTGTTCATATGATCTATCTCCTTGTCGGTATTTTTTCTGCTTCTAGTATAGCATACAAATTTTTGAATGAAAACAGGGCGCATTGACGAAATTCACGCCTGAATTTCGCTGCCGCTCAAAATTTTTTGCAATTATTCATATAAATCGCTTGACAAATTTAATATACTGGGGTATGCTATGGGTGAGGTGAGAGCTACCAATGAAAAAGACGCTGTACAGCCTGATGCTGTCGGATGACGTGGTGCGTGAGATCGATGCCATCGCGCACCGGCGCGGTACGAACCGCTCCGCGCTCGTCAATCAGATCCTTGCCGAATACGCCGACCTCGTGACACCGGAGCGGCGCATCTATGATATCTTCCGCCAGATCGGGGAGATCCTCGGTACTGACCGGGAGCTTGTCCCGTTCGTGGCGCCGAACACCTCCACGATGAGCATGAAGTCCAGCCTGCAATACCGCTACCGCCCTACGGTGAAATACTCCGTGGAGCTGTACCGCGACCGCTCGGAGCGGCAGGCGCTCGGCGAGCTTTCCGTGGTGTTCCGCACGCAGTCGGCCGAGCTGCTGGACGCGATGGATCGCTTTTTCCGGCTGTGGACGCAGATCGAGAGCGAGCTTATAAGCTCCTATCTGCCCCGGCCGACGGAATATGCTCTCTACAACGGCCGATTCACCCGCAGCATCGCCCTTTCCGGCGGTCACGACTATTCCACGGCGGACATCGCCTCGGCGATAAGCGCGTATGTGCGCCTGTTCGACCGGCTGATGAAGGGCTGCCTGAACGGCAGCATGACGGCCGAGGACGTGCGGGCGGAATACATCCGCTGGCTGCACGAGGGCAATACCATTTTGTAAATTTATCCGTTCTTTTGGCGGCCTTTCTCGCAAGCAAAGGCCGCGGAAAGGAGTGATCGTATGAATAGCGATAAGCTCACGCAGAAAACCATTGAAACCATCAACAACGCTACCGCCATGGCGCGGGAAAACGACAACCAATACGTCACGCCGGAGCATCTGCTTTACGCCCTGCTCGACGCGGACGGCGGCCTCATCCCGACGCTGATGGCGCGCATGGGTGCGAATTGCGACGCCATGCTCTCCGAGCTTGACACCGCCATCGGAAAACTGCCGAAGGTGCAGGGCGCGCAGAGCGTTTACCCCTCCAACGAGTTCGGCAAGGTCATCGACTTTGCCGAGAAGATCGCAGGAAAGCTTAAGGACGAATATGTCTCCGTCGAGCATCTGATGCTCGGTATCTTTGCCCATCCCACCCCGGAGATCAAGGCCATACTGCGCAATCAGAACGTCACGAAGGACGATTTCACCCGGGAGCTTGCCAAGGTAAAGACCGGCCATGTCACCTCCGATAACCCGGAGGATACCTACGACGCGCTGGAAAAATACGGCACCGACCTCGTGGCTCGCGCGCGGGAAAACGAACTTGACCCCGTCATCGGCCGCGACAATGAGATCCGAAACGTGATCCGCATCCTCTCGCGCAAGACAAAAAATAACCCCGTCCTCATCGGCGAGCCGGGCGTCGGTAAGACCGCCATCGCCGAAGGGCTGGCGCAGCGCATCGTGCGCGGCGACGTGCCGGAGGGACTGAAGGACAAGACCATATTTTCCCTCGACATGGGCGCGCTCGTCGCCGGCGCGAAATACCGCGGCGAGTTTGAGGAGCGCCTCAAGGCCGTGCTGGAAACGGTGTCGAAGTCGGAGGGGAAGATCATTCTCTTCATCGATGAGCTGCACACCATCGTGGGCGCGGGCAAGACCGAGGGCAGCATGGACGCGGGCAATCTCCTAAAACCCATGCTGGCGCGGGGCGAGCTGCACTGCATCGGCGCTACGACGCTGGACGAGTACCGTAAGTATATCGAAAAGGATGCCGCGCTGGAGCGGCGCTTCCAGCCCGTGCAGGTGGATGAGCCCACGGTGGAGGACACGATCTCCATCCTCCGCGGCCTCAAGGAGCGGTATGAGATATTCCACGGCGTCCGCATCCACGACGCGGCGCTGGTGGCGGCTGCGACCCTCTCGAACCGCTATATCACTGACCGCTTCCTGCCGGATAAGGCCATCGACCTCGTGGACGAGGCGTGCGCCCTCATCCGCACGGAGATCGACTCCATGCCCTCAGAGCTCGACGATATCCGCCGCCGCATCATGCAGCAGGAGATAGAGGAGATGGCGCTCAAGAAGGAGACCGACCGCTTGAGCATGGATCGCCTCGAAAAGCTCCGCGCGGAGCTTGCCGCGAACAAGGAAGAGTTCAACGCCATGAAGGCTCGCTGGGAGGCGGAAAAATCCGACGTGGACGCGGTGAAGACCATCAAGGCCGACATCGAAAAATGCACCGCCGATATCGAGCGGGCGCAGCAGAGCTATGAGTATGAAACGGCCGCGCGGCTGAAATACGAGACGCTGCCCGCTCTGCAAAGGAAGCTCGAGGAGGCGGAAAACGCCTCCGGCAGGAAGGGCGATTCCCTCGTCCACGACACCGTGACCGAGGAGGAGATCGCCGGGATCGTCGCCCGGTGGACGGGCATCCCCGTCGCCCGGCTCATGGAGGGGGAGCGCGAAAAGCTTCTGCACCTCGATGATATCCTGCATGAGCGCGTCGTGGGGCAGGACGAGGCCGTGCGCCTCGTGACCGAGGCCATCCTGCGCTCCCGCGCGGGCATCGCCGACCCGAACCGACCCATCGGCTCGTTTTTGTTCCTCGGTCCCACCGGCGTCGGCAAGACCGAGCTTGCCAAGAGCCTCGCGCAGGCGCTGTTCGACGACGAGCACAACATGGTGCGCATCGATATGACGGAGTATATGGAAAAGTTCTCCGTCTCGCGTTTGATCGGCGCGCCCCCGGGATACGTCGGCTACGACGAGGGCGGCCAGCTCACCGAGGCCGTGCGGCGCAAGCCTTATTCCGTGGTGCTGTTCGACGAGGTGGAAAAGGCGCACCCGGATGTGTTCAACATCCTGCTGCAGGTTCTGGACGACGGCCGTATTACCGATTCGCAGGGGAGGACGGTGGATTTCAAAAACACCATCATCATTCTCACCTCGAACCTCGGCAGTCCGTATCTTCTCGACGGTATCGGCGATAACGGCGAGATCACGCAGGAGGCGAAGGACGCTGTCACTGCGGAGCTGCGCGGCACCTTCCGCCCGGAGTTTCTGAACCGGCTGGATGAGACGGTGTTTTTCAAGCCCCTCACGAAGGAGAACCTCACCGGCATCATCGACCTGCTGACCGATTCGCTGCGGCAGAGGCTGGCGGACAAGGAACTGGGTCTTGAGATCACGGATGCGGCGCGGGATGCCATCATCGACGCGGGCTACGATCCCGTTTACGGCGCAAGGCCGCTCAAGCGGTATCTGCAATCGAGCGCGGAGACGCTGATCGCCAAGAAGATCCTTTCCGGCGACCTGCCCGCGGGCGCCACCCTCGTCATCGACGAGCGGGACGGCGAGCTTGTATGCGATGTAAAGTAATGCCGATCAATAAACCTCCCGATCCCAATGGGTCAAAGCCCGTGGGATCGGGAGGCCTTTCTTTTTTGGAAGCTTGCAGCCTCACTCGATCATATAGGAGCTCATGCCCTCCGGCACCAGCTCGCACACGGCGACGAACCGCGTCGCGGCCGCGCCGCCGTTCATCGTGTCGGCGCAAAGCTCAAGATCGGAGGCAGCCGCCTCGGGGCTGGTGGGGCAATACAGCCGGGCGAACAGCCGCCAGAAGATGTCGATATCCTGCCCGGTCTGCGCTCCGAGGCCATCCCGCAGGGAATCCGTGTCGATGCGGACGGAGACAGCTGTTTCCGTGCCGGACAGGGATTCCGCCAGCCGCTGCCCCATCTGGCATACGGCCACGACGGGATCCGGCTCGGTCTGGAGCGTGACGGAATAGGAAAACGCCTCCTCGCTCACGGGATGATACAGGTCGGCGAGGATGATCTCGTCAAAGCCCATGGCCGTCAGCTCTCCCATGAGGTCGATGAGATACCCCCGGATGCTGCGGTTATACGGATCGAGCCAGTATACGCCGTCCTCGTCCTGATACGCGCCGCCGCCCAAGGTTTGCAGAGTGACCGGCCAGTTTCGCCGCGCCATCAGTGCGTCGGCGCAGCAGCTGATCTGTGCCGCGGCGGTCAGCCCTTTTTCGTGGAGCGCGGCGACCGTCTCGGTATAATCCATCGTTCCAGAGGTGCCGTACGCTGCGGCAAGCTCGCAGGTAGATGCCCATGCAAGCTGCCCGCTCTCATCCTTGAGCTGCAAAACGATGCCGGTGAAATCCCCGCTCGCTGCCGCCGCGACAGCGGAGGCGAGCTTCGTTTCATCCACCGCGTCCGCGATGGGGACAAAACGCGTCCGGCTCTCGGAAAGGGACTCCCAGCCCCCGAGGTCGACCTCGGAGAAATCCGGCTCCTCATAGATCACCTGCACGATGACCGGCTCCAAGGTGGGCGACGGCTCGGCCGAGGCCGCATCGGAAACCTGTTCCGCATCCCCGGATTGCATAAAAGGCAGCTCCAGCCGCACCCCGGTCTGGTCATAGACAAGATACTGCTGCAGGCCATAGAACAACGCCACTGCGCCGATGAGCAGTCCGGCCAGTACGAATAAGAATATGGTCAGCGGCACGCGGAATTTCCGGCGGCCTCTGTATATGTCCCTTGGACGGTAGGGCATTGCCTCTCCTTTACTTCTCCAGCGCGGCGATCCCGGCGATGCGGCGGGCATGCTTTTCCATGCCGGAAAACGGCGTGTCCAGCCAGATATCCAGTATGCGCTTGGCAAGCTCGATACCGATCGTCCGTCCGCCGAGGCAGAGGATATTGGAATCGTTGTGCAGGCGCGTCATTTCGGCGGAATAGCAGTCCGAGCAGAGCGCTGCACGGATGCCGGGGAGCTTGTTCGCCGCCATGGACATGCCGATGCCCGTGCCGCAGATCAGGACGGCGCGGTCGTATTTGCCTGCCGCGACGCCCCGGGCGGCCTTTTCCGCGTATACGGGGTAATCGACGCTCTCTTCGGAATAGCAGCCGAGATCGTCAAAGCCGATCCCCCGCTCCGTCAGATGTTCCATAAGCTGTGCTTTCATGGCAAAGCCGCCATGATCGGATGCGATCGCAATCATCATCGTGCCTCCTTGCAGTTAAAACGGCCAAGTATCGGTAAACCACTTGAGGAAATGCTCGGTATAGTCGGTGCTGACCCGCAGGCCGGACAGCACGGGATAGAACATTACAAAAAGGCCTGCGCATACGGACGTGAACGCGCCTACGGTGATCTGCCAGCTCCCGTCACGGCGGCGCAGATCGGCAAAGAGCCGACCCAGCGCCAGCACGAGAAATACCGTGCAGGGGAAATAGTGATACGCAAACGTGAGGCGGCTCACCAGCACCCACGGTAGGAGGTTCGCCAGATAGCCGATCAGAATGAACATCGCCCGCTGATCCCGGTCGCGGATGGCGAGCCATACCATGCCGCCCATCGCCAGCAGTCCGCCCCAGCATACGAGGGGATTTGAGAACGCGCCGAAGGCGGATTTCGTGCCGTCGTCGAAGTATTCGAGGTAATACAGGATCGGACGGATATCCAGCAGCCATTGATACCACTTTGAGGAATAGGGATGCGTCGCCACGAGATCGGAGTGGTAGTTCCACATGTAGGTCTGGTTATCCAGAACCAGCTTCCAATACGACGGCTTGAACAGCCGGAACGCGCCCGTGATGCCTTGGCTCGGCGCGTAGGAGTAGTAGCTCGCGGCGTAGATCACCGCGGGGATCGCCACGAAAAACAGCAGACACCACAGGACGTTTATCAGAAACGGCGTGAGCGCGTCCTTTTTAGCCCGCGCAAACCGCACGATCCAATACACTGCCCAGAGGACGGCCAGCCCCGCGCCGGCATAGATGCATACCCATTTGCTGGCCGCGCCGAGACCGAAGCTCGCTCCCGCAAGGCCGAGCCACAGCAGACGCCGCCGAGGCCTTGCCTCTTCGTCCTCCGTCAGCCAGAAGTACATAAAAAGGTACATGAGCAGCGTGAAAAACACCGCGTAGGTATCGATGGTAGCCAGCCGCGTCTGGGTATAATGCATGAAATCGAAGGCGAACACCGTGGTGCCGCAGGTCGCGGCGGCGGTGGAGCCGAACATCTTTTTCAGCAGGATATACAGCACCGGCAGCATCAGCACGCCGAACAGCACACCCATGAACCGCCAGCCGAAGGGCGTCATGCCGAAGACGCGGACGCCGAGGCTCAGGATCGCCTTGCCCAGCGGCGGGTGGGTGATCTCATACGGCCACATCTGTCGGATCATCTCCAGCGCCGTGCGGGGGAAATAGATCTCGTCGAAATAGGTGCCGTTTTTATAGCTGTACTTTTCGGGGATCGTGTCCTGCTCGTCCGCCAGCATATCGCAGCCGCCGGCGAGGGTGTATTCCGCGGGGTCGATCAGCGCGCCGGCCTCGTCATATAGGGCGATCTCGCCCAGCTCCTGCTCCGTGCCGGAGATGATGCGGATATAGCGGATCGAGCCGTTGTCATCGTTCAGAGAGGCGTCGCACCAGCGGAAAAGCTGGTTATATGCCTGCGGCATGCCGGAGGCGCCGTCGTCCGCAAGCTGATCGATCCAGTTCTCTCCGTCTGCGGAAAACTGCAGCGTATAATCCGCCGTGCCGAGGCCGGTGTAATATCGCAGGGCGGAGATTTCACGCTCCGTGCCGAGGTCGATCTGCGCGTAATAATTTCCGCTCTCGAAATGCAGGAAGCTTTGGGGCGCCCTCGTCGAGCCCAGTCCTGTAAAAGCCGCGATCGCGTATACGACCGTGACGATCGCCAGCGCGATCCAGTCTTTTTTTTCGAACAACCGCTCCTCCGCGGCTTCGCCCTCCGGCACAGGGAGGCGATGCACCCGCGTCCAGCGCAGGAACCACAGCAGCGCATACAGCGCCGTCGCCAGCGGGAAGAGGATGGTAAGTTTCGACAGCATACGAAAGCTCCTTCAAAGAGGAAATCTAATAATGTATTATATACCAAAACCGCAGACGGTTCAATGTCTGCCAGATTGTTTTTTGCAATGTCGGGGGAGCTTGAGGGGGCGGAGCCCGCCTCAAATTCAATAAAACGGTTTGTCAATTACTTTTGACAAACCGATACCAAAACCGCAGACGGTTCAATGTCTGCGGTTTGGATTATGTGATTTGTAACCATTCTGAATGGAATGCCCCCGGCGAGAGCGTCGACAGGAGGTGTGTCACGCCGAACGATTGGCCGTCAGGTTTTAGTGAGGCGGGGCATACCTTCCGGAGAGCGCTCCGTCACCGAGCCTTCCGATTTATTTCTTCTTTTTTTTGCCGAAGGGGCTGCCCTTGTCGCTGACCTTGTGACCCAAGGAATCCGCCAGCTCCCGCATCAGCTCCTTTTGCTTTGCGGTGAGGTTTTTTGGCGTATCGAGGTTCACGGTGACGTACTGGTCGCCGCGCATGCCGCCGCGCAGGCTCGGAACGCCCTTGCCGCGCAGCCGGAACACGGAGCCGGTCTGCGTCCCCTCGGGGATCGTCAGTGAAACGTCCCCGTCCAGCGTGGGCACCTCGATCTCCGTGCCCAGCGCCGCCTGCACGAAGCTCAGGTTCGTGGCGATGTAGATATTGCTGCCCTCCCTCTGGAACACCGGGCTAGGCCGTACCTGCACCGTGATGAGAAGATCCCCCGCGGGACCGCCGTTTTTCCCGGCGTTGCCCTGTCCGCGCAGAGAGACGGTCTCGCCGTTGTCAATGCCGGCGGGGATGTTCACGCTCAGCTTCTTCTGCACGCGGACGCTGCCGTTGCCGCGGCACTTCGGGCAGGGAGAATGGATCACCTTGCCGCTGCCGCCGCAGCGCGAGCAGACGCTGGTGGACTGGAAAACGCCGAAAGCGGTGCGCTGCTGGGTGCGGACGGTGCCGGTTCCTTTGCAGTCCGGGCAGACCTCCGCCGTGGTGCCGGAGGCGCAGCCGCTGCCCTTGCAGTCCGGGCATTGCTCGATGCGCGTGATGTTGACTTCCTTCTGGCAGCCGAAGGCGGCCTCCTCAAAGGCGATCGCCAGTCGCACGCGCAGGCTTTCGCCGCGCTGGGGGCCGTTGCGGTTCACCGTGCGCCCGGAGCCGCCGAAGCCGCCGCCGAAAGCGCCGAAGATGTCGCCGAAGATATCGCCCAGATCGCCGAAATCGCCGGTAAAACCGCCCGCGCCCGCGTCGTAGTTCGGATCGACGCCGGCAAAGCCGAACTGGTCGTATTTCGCCTTCTTGTCCGGGTCGGACAGGATGGCATACGCCTCATTCGCTTCCTTGAAGCGCGCCTCCGCCGCCTTGTCGTCCGGGTGGAGGTCGGGATGGCACTCCTTGGCGATGCGGCGATAGGCTTTTTTTATATCGTCGTCCGAGGCACCCTTGGATAGACCCAGCACCTCGTAATAATCCCGTTTATCTGCCATATGGCTCACCTGCCTTGAAGACACGGCACGGCGGGACGAATGTCCCGCCTGTCGTGTTTATGCTTTGCTTTGATCTCGACGTGGGATTACTGAGGATCGACCTCCGTGTAATCCGCGTCGTAATAGGTCTGACCGTTGTTGTCGGAAGGACCCTGCTGACCTGCGCCGGGGTTGAAGCCCGCGCCGCCGGCGGGCTCGCCGTTCGGGGCGGCCTGCTGATAGAGCTTCTCGGAGACCTTATAGAACGCCTGCGTGAGCTGCTCGGTGGCGGTCTTGATGAGGCCGGTATCAGAGCCGGACAGGGCGGTCTTTAGATCGGCGAGCTTGGATTCGACCTCGCTCTTGTCGGCAGGATCGAGCTTATCGCCCATTTCCTCGAGGGTCTTCTCGGTCTGATACACCATCTGGTCGCCGGCATTGCGGACATCGACCTCCTCCTTGCGCTTCGCGTCCTCGGCGGCATACTGCTCGGCCTCCTTGACGGCGCGGTCGATCTCGTCCTTCGAGAGGTTCGTGGAAGCGGTGATGGTGATGTGCTGCTCCTTGCCGGTGCCGAGATCCTTTGCGGAGACATTCACAATGCCGTTGGCGTCGATATCGAAGGTGACCTCGATCTGCGGGACGCCGCGGCGCGCCGGAGCGATGCCGTCCAGATGGAAGCGGCCGAGGCTCTTGTTATAGGCGGCCAGCTCACGCTCGCCCTGCAGGACGTTGACCTCCACGCTGGTCTGATTGTCGGCCGCGGTGGAGAAGATCTGGCTCTTGCGGGTGGGGATGGTGGTGTTGCGCTCGATGAGCTTCGTGCATACGCCGCCGAGGGTCTCGATGCCGAGGGACAGCGGGGTCACGTCGAGCAGGAGGATACCCTCCACATCGCCGCCGAGAACGCCGCCCTGAATGGCCGCGCCGACCGCGACGCACTCATCGGGGTTGATGCCCTTGAAGGGCTCCTTGCCGGTGAGAGCCTTGACCTTGTCCTGCACGGCGGGGATACGGGTAGAGCCGCCGACGAGCAGCACCTTGGAGAGCTGACCGGCGGACAGACCGGCGTCGGACAGCGCCTGCTGCACGGGGCCGACGGTGGCCTCCACGAGGTGGGAGGTGAGCTCGTTGAACTTCGCGCGGGACAGTGTGATGTCGAGATGCTTCGGGCCGGTGGCGTCGGCGGTGATATAGGGCAGATTGATCTGCGCGGTGGTCACGCCGGACAGGTCGCACTTGGCCTTTTCGGCGGCCTCACGCAGGCGCTGCATGGCGACCTTATCCATCGACAGGTCAACGCCGGTGTCCTTCTTGAACTCGGCCACGAGCCACTTGGTGATGCACTCGTCGAAATCGTCGCCGCCGAGGCGGTTGTTGCCCGCGGTGGCGAGGACTTCGATGACGCCGTCGCCGATCTCCAGCACGGATACGTCGAAGGTGCCGCCGCCGAGGTCGTAGACCATGATCTTCTGATCGGTCTCCTTATCGAGGCCGTAGGCGAGCGCCGCTGCGGTGGGCTCGTTGATGATGCGCTTCACGTCGAGACCGGCGATCTTGCCGGCGTCCTTCGTGGCCTGACGCTGGGAGTCGGTGAAGTATGCGGGGACGGTGATGACCGCCTCAGTGACAGGCGCGCCGATATACGCCTCGGCGTCCTTCTTGAGCTTTGCCAGAACCATGGCGGAGATCTCCTGCGGGGAGTAGCTCTTGCCGTCCACGGTCACGCGGTAGCTGGAGCCCATCTCACGCTTGATGGAGGAGATGGTGCGGTCGGGGTTCGTGACGGCCTGACGCTTCGCCACCTGACCGACCATACGCTCGCCGTCCTTCGAAAAGGCAACGACGGAAGGGGTGGTGCGGGCGCCTTCGGCGTTCGCGATAACGGTGGCCTCGCCGCCCTCCATGACGGCGACGCAGCTATTGGTAGTACCCAGATCGATACCGATGATCTTACCCATGATAGAATCCTCCTATATGAATCTAATAGTATATGATGTTAAACCCTTACGGGGGTATGCGCTTTTTAATTGGCGACCTGAACCTTCGAAAAGCGGATCACCTTGTCGCCCAGCTTGAAGCCCTTTTCCAGCTCCAGAACGATCTCGCCCTCGCCGTATTTCTCATCCTCGATGTGCAGCAGCGCCTCGTGGAGGGCGGGGTCGAATTTCTTGCCGACGGCTTCGATCTCCGTAACGCCGAGACCGGCAAGGATCGTTTTGAACTGGGTCAGAATGGCCTCCATGCCCTTACGGGCATCTTCGGTCGGCTCCTGTTCCGCCGCCCGGAGCAGATTGTCGTATACGGGCAGGAGTTTTTTCACCGTGTCCGCCCGGACGTCGGCGTAAATGTTTTCCCGCTCCTTTTGGCTGCGTCGGCGGTAATTGTCGTATTCCGCCAGCATGCGCAGATATTTGTCGTTTGCCTCGCTGAGCTTTTCGTTCAGCAGCTCCGCCTCGCTCTTTTCGGCGGGGGCGGCTTCCTTGGCCGGTTCCTCGTCAGCCTTCTCCGGCGCGGCCGCGATTTCTTCCTCCGGGGTCTCCGGCGCGGTCTTTTCCTCGTTCTTCTTACTCATTTCGATCCATTTCCTTTAGCACCAGTTTATTGTTGAGCCCCTCCGGGGCATCCGTTCCCGCGAGCATCCGGCTCAGTCCGGCGGCTATATAGCTCAGCTTCGCTGCCACGCTGGAATAATCCATCCTCGTCGGCCCCACGACGCCGATATAGCCCCGCATCCCGCCACCTGCGTCATAGGACGCCATGATGACGCTGGAATCCCGTAGCTCTTCGGCCAGATTCTCCGGCCCGATGGTCACCCGCAGCCCGTCCTGCTCCAGTCCGTCCATCTGCGGAAGATCCGACAGCAGCCGGTCGCCGTTTGAGATGAAATTCATCAGCGCATGCGCCTTGTCGGGATCGCGGTATTCCGGCTGGTTGAGCAAATGCGAAGCGCCCGCTACGCGCACCGGCGCGGTCTTTGTTTTGGCAAGCACCTCCATCACGAAGGCGGCGACCACCGCCACGAGGCCGTAGGTGTCGCCCGCGGCGCGCTCCGTGGAGCGGATCAGCACATCGGTGATCTCATCGTCCGTCACGCCGGTGAAATGGGCGTTGAACAGGCTTGAAAGCGTTTGGATCTGCTCCTGATTGACGGAAAAGGGAAGATGCACGAGCTTGTTTTTTACGGTGTTGTCCGTCAGCAGCGCCACCACAATGAACGTGTTCGCGTCCACATAGATGAAATCGAACCGCTTTACGGCGGCGGGAGCCTTCATTGCCAGCGCATAGGCCGGGTAATTCGTCATGCTGCTGGTGAGCCGACCGACCTCGGCCATGAGATCGTCGAGCTCCTTCTGCTTGCTGGCCAGCCGGTCGTTGATGGCGGAGGTCTCCGCCTCGGAGAGCTTCTGCCGTTCCATCAGCTCATTTACATACAGCCGATAACCGGCGGGGGAGGGGACGCGCCCCGCGCTCGTATGGGGCTGCTCCAGATAACCCATGGAGGTCAGCTCCGCCATCTCGTTGCGGATCGTCGCCGAGGAGCAGCCGATGACCTCTGCCAGCGCCTTGGAGCCCACCGGCTCTGCCGTGGCGATATAGTTCTCCACAATGGCTGTCAGTATCTTTCTTTTTCTCTGACTGATCTCCACGGTTTCCACCTCTTGGCAAAGCGGTCTACGCTCTGCTAGCACTCTTGTCTTCCGAGTGCTAATTTACCACACCTTTTATAATATGTCAATAGTCTTGCGGGGAAACGTTACAAATTATTCAAAATCGACGGGCGTCCGCGGCATAAAAAGGCAGCCGGATCGTCCGATCCGGCTGCGTGAGGCGTATAGAGAATGTATCAGGCGGGGGCGGCGCTCCCCTTGCGGCTGCGGACAAGCTGGAACACGAAGATCAGCGCGAGGACGGCGAGGCCGACCACGTCGCTGAGTGTGCCCGGGTAGACCAGAAACAGCCCGCCTGCCAGCGAGATGATGCGCAGCGGCCACGGCAGCGAGCCGCGCAGATACCCCTCGAGGCCGATGCCCAGCATGGAGATGCCCAGAATGGAGGTAATGATGACCTGCACCACCTGCAGGGCGGTGGTGTCCACGAACAGCATCGCGGGATTCAGCGCAAAGATATACGGCACCACGAAGGCCGCGATAGCGAGCTTCGTCGCGTTGAGCGCGGTCTTCATCGGCGGCGCCTTGGCAATGGCGGAGCCGGCGTAGGCTGCGAGCGCCACGGGGGGCGTGATGTCCGCCACGATGCCGAAATAGAACACAAAGAAGTGGGCGGCGACGGCGGGGATGCCGATGGCGTCGCTCATGAGGATGGGCGCGCAGGTGGAGGCCATGATGCAGTAGTTGGCCGTGGTGGGAACGCCCATGCCCAGCACGATGCAGCACAGCATGGTGAGGAACAGGGCGATCAGCGCCCGGCCGCCGGAGATGGTGACCACCGCGGTGATGAGCTTGGAGGCAAGACCGGTGGAGGTGATGCACCCTGCCACGAGACCCGCCATGGCGCAGGCGACGGCAACGGTGATGGCGCTTTTCGCGCCCGCTTCGAGGGCGTCGATGCCCTTTTGGAAGCTGATGTTGTCGCTTTTGTCCTCGCTCTTGGTGACCATGGTGATGACGTTGTTCACAAGACCCACAAGGATCGTGATGCCGATGGCCACGGAGGCGGAAAACTGCATGGTATGCGTATTCGTTGCCACGAGCCAGACGAGGACGACCAGCGGCGCAAGAAGATAGATGCGTGGCAGGAGCTTTCCGATCTTCGGCAGCTCCTCCTTGGGGATGCCCCGCAGGCCGAGCTTCTTCGCTTCCAGATGGACGACGATGAAAATGCCGAGGAAATACAAAACCGCGGGGAGGATGGCCTTCAAAGCCACCTGCCCGTAGGGGACGCCCATATATTCCGCCATAAGGAACGCCGCCGCTCCCATGATCGGGGGCATGATCTGTCCGCCGGTAGAGGCGGCCGCTTCGACCGCGCCGGCAAATTCCCCCTTGTAGCCCGTCTTTTTCATCATCGGGATGGTGACGGAGCCGGTGGTGACGGTGTTGCCCACGGAGGAGCCGGACACCATGCCGCACAGGGCGGAGGAGATGACGGCGACCTTGGCGGGGCCTCCGGCAAAGCGGCCGACGAGGGCGTTCGCGAGATTTATGAAAAACTGCGAAATGCCCGTCCGCTCCAGAAATGCGCCGAAGATGATGAACACGACGATGTACTTCGAGCAGACATTGATGGGGGTGTTCATCATGCCGGTGGTGGTGTAGAACAGGTCATAAATGACCTTGCCGAAGCGCACGCTGGAGAAGGCATACACCATCAGCGCGCCGACGACGCACAGGATGGGGATGCCGACGCAGCGGCGGCACAGCTCCATATACGCGAGGATCGACACGACCGCCATGACGACCATCTTCGGATCGCTCGTGACCCGGGTGGCGAGGGCGATGATGCTTGTTGCGTTCGCCGCAAAGTAGAAAAACGGAGCAGCCCCCGCGATCATGATGACGATATCGTACCACGGCATGTGATTCACGCGAACATGGGATTTCTTGATGGGATAATGCAGATAGCCAAGGATCAGGATGAGGCCGAGGAATATGTTCAGCTTCTCCTCCGGCATCATGGTGGAAAACAGCGTCACCCAGATGCAGTACAGCGAGAAGGCCGCCGCGAGATAACGGATGACGCGCTGGGGGATGCCCTCCCAGACGCGTGTATTCGACTCGCGGTCATATTTCTTCATGACCTCTTCCACATCGGCGGCAGTCCCGGTAGCGGTATCGTCGATCTCCGGCACAGGCTCAGGGATTTTATTCTTCTTCTCCTTTGCCATGACTGTCTCCTTTCATATCAAATGTAGCGCAGAGACCCGCATCCGCGAGGATGCGGGTCCTGCTGTTCATGCAAGGCTGGGCTTTGCTTACTTGGTGGGAACGGTGATGCCCTGCTCGGCGAAATACTTCGCGGCGCCGGCATGGTAGGGCACGTCAGTGACGGAGGTGGCGAACTCAAGGCTCAGCTCATTGGCCTTGTCGTGAGCCAGATTGTCGAGGTTGTTGAACACGCCGGAGACGAAGTTGTAAACGTCGTCCTCGGAGACGTCGTCGCGGCAGATGACCACGGCGCCAACGGCCACGGTGGTGGCGTCCTCGGGCATGTCATAGGTGCTGGCGGGAACGACATACTCGGTGTAGTAGGGGCTGGAGGCGGTCAGAGCGGCGATATGCTCGGCGTCGATGCTGACGAGATACACGTCGTTGGTGGCAGCCAGAGAGGTGACGGCGTTCGTGGGAACACCGGCGACGACGAAGGCCGCGTCGATGGAGCCGTCCTGCAGGGACTCGACGGAGTCGGCGAAGGACTGGTAGGTGGGCTTGATGTCGGCCTCGGCGTCAAGACCGTAAGCGCCGAGGATGTCCACGGCGTTGAAGTACACGCCGGAACCGGCCGCGCCGATGGAAACGCTCTTGCCGGCAAGGTCGGCAACGCTCTGGATGTCGGGATCGAGGGTAACGATCTGCACCTGCTCCATGTAGAGAGCGGCGACGGTGGAGATGTCCTTCACGGCCTCGTCGAACAGGCGCTCGCCGTTGTAGCCGTAAGCCAGAACGTCGGACTGGGTGAAGCCGAACTGGGCGTCGCCGGCCTGCAGAGCCTCGATGTTGGCCTTGGAGCCGCCGGAGGTGATGGCCGTGACCTTCGTGTCGGTGACCTCGCTGATCTTCTGGGCCATGACGCCGCCGAAGGCGTAGTAGGTGCCGGTGTCGCCGCCGGTGGTGAAGTTGAATTCCTTGCTGGAAGCGCCGCAGCCTGCGAGGATGCCGAGCACCAGCACCAGCGCGGAAACGACGGCAAGAACCTTGATGGCGTTCTTTTTCATTTTGTTTCCTCCATGTTTGCAAATTTTTGTATTAAATATTTCACGATGCGCCTATTATAGTCCGGCTCAGCCGAAATTTCAAGCGGTAAAATGAATTTTTTTCTATATAAAATTTCAGATTTGCGATTTGCACGGAGGAAAAAGAGCAAAGACACGGGATTTTGGCATTATTTGCATAGGTATCCCCGCTCCCAAGCGGGAAATATTACGGTTTGGATATCTTTCCTGCGTCCCGCCGCCGTGAAATACTTGACTTTTGCCGGGCGTGAAATTATAATCATTGCATAAAACCATATAAAAGATTGGTTTAGAAAGGATGAAACAAGATGAAGAAAATCATTGCTCTTGTGCTGGCAGCGCTGATGATGCTCTCTCTGTGCGCCTGCGGCAGCTCTGTGGATCAGGCGCAGCTCGATGAGATCCTCGCCGCCGTGCAGTCCCTGCAGGCGCAGGTCGACGCACTGACCGCCGCCGCCGCGCCCGCCGGCGAGACCGCAGAGGAGGCTCCCGCCGAGGAAGCTCCCGCGGAGGAACCCGCTCCCGCCAATGTCGATTTCGAGTGGAACGGCCAGATGGAGGTCTGGTCCATCCTGCCCACCACCGGCGCGGAAGGCCTTATGTGGATCAACCAGGCCATGGGCGCCGTCATGGAAGGCGAAGGCTGGACTTGGGTCGCGAAGGACGCGCAGGGCGATCCCACCGCGCAGGTGCAGTATGTTGAGGACGCCATCGCCGCCGGCAACGTCGGCGCGCTGATGATCGCCGCCATGGACGTCGGCCTGCTGGAGGACGTCGTCGCTGACGCGCTGGATAAGGGCATCGCCGTCGCCATGCTGGGCGCCGATCCCGACTATCCCATCTCCGGCAATGTCTACACCGCTTACGCCATCACCGGTATGTTCGCCGTTCAGGCCGCTGAGGACTGGGTCGCCCAGCGCGTTGCCGAGGGCGGCGATATCCCCGAGATCGACGGCAAGTATGAGGTCGCCGTGGACGACTATTATGACATCCGCGACGGCGTGTATCGCTCCAACGCCATCGTCGGCACGATCGCAAAGTCCGACTCTCTCGTGATGGTCGCCGAGACCTCCTCCTACGGCGCGAGCGCCTACTCCGATGCCTACGACAACGCGCAGGACGTTCTGGGCGCGCACCCCGACTGCCACATCTTCATCGCCTATGAACCCGAGGAAGCCATGGGCGCGGCTGATGCCATCGCGGACTACTGCGAGCAGAACGGCTATGATCTGGCCGACTACTGCGTGATCCCCTGCTACGCTGAGGACACCACCTTCACCGAGATGTATGAGGCTTCCGTGGAGGATGCTTCCGCGAACGCCATCAAGGGCTACTCCACCTACGGCGATCCCGCTATGCCTTACGGCGAGGATACCGCGGCTGTCGTCGGCGCCTCCTATGACGCGCTGGCTGCCTACTCCGAAGAGCTCAACCCCGGCGTTCCCGTCATCATCCCGCCCCTGCTGACCGGCGAGCATCTGGCTGACATCCTGCTGGGCTCCTGCGGCATCGAGGGCTATGAGTGGGAGTTCGACACCACCTACTTCGACACCATCACTGCCGTCAACAACTACGGCTATGAGCATGTCTGGACCTTCGGCGAGGAGAATCCCGCCGCCGAGTACGAGGTCGCCTGATCTCCTTCCCGCAAACGCATGACGTAACTTTGGAGGCGGTACGAGGTATCGTACCGCCTCCTTTCAAAATCCGAAGCCCATTATTCCTCACTTCCCAGTGATGCAAAGGCAGGTGCATTTCCTTTGTATGAAGAAAAGAAACCGATCCTCTCTCTGAAGGACATCGTAAAGCTGTTCCCCGGCGTCGTGGCGCTGAAAAACGTCTCGCTCGAATTCTATCCCGGCGAGATCCACGCCATCGTGGGCGAAAACGGCGCGGGTAAATCCACCTTCATCAAAACCATCACCGGCGCCCATGCGCCCGACGGCGGCACCATCACCGTGGACGGCGAGACGTATCACGCCATGAACCCCGCCATCGCCCGCCAGCACGGCATTGAGTGCATCTATCAGGAGTTCAATCTGATCGACGTCCTCTCCGCCGCGGAAAACATCTGCTACGGCGAGCAGTCCCGCGGTCTCGTAAACCAAAAGGCCATGAACGAGAAGGCTGCGAAGATTTTCGCCGAATTCGGCGTGGATATCGATCCCGCTACCCTTGTGCGCGACCTCACCCCCGGCCATATGCAGATCGTGGAGATCGCGAAGGCCGTTTCCAAGGAAGCGCGCATCCTCATTCTGGACGAACCGACCGCGCCCCTGTCCCTTGCCGAGGTGGATATTCTCATGTCCATCGTCCGCAAGCTGAAGCAGGACGGCGTGGCGATCATATACATCTCCCACCGTCTCGACGAGATCTTCTCTCTGTCCGATAAGGTCTCCGTCCTGCGCGACGGCGAATACATAACCACCCTCAATACCAGCGAGACCACCCGGCCGGAGCTTATCAAATACATGGTTGGCCGCGAAATGACGCAGAGCTTCCCCCATCGGGACGTGCAGCCCGGCGATGTGGCGCTGGAGGTGAAAAACCTTACCGGCAACGGCGTCAAAAACATCTCCTTCACCGTCCGCAAGGGCGAGATCCTCGGCGTCTCCGGCCTCGTCGGCGCGGGACGCACGGAGATCATGAAGGTCATCTTCGGCGCGGAGAAGAAGCAATGGGGCGAGATCCTCGTAAACGGCGAGCCCGCTGTTATCAAAAGTCCCAAGGACGCCATGTATAAATACGGCATCGGCATGTGCCCCGAGGATCGCAAGCGCGAGGGATGCTTCCTCGGCGAGACGATCTCGTGGAACCTTGTCTATAACGTGCTGGGCAGGATTTCCCGCTTCGGCGTCATCAACCGCGCCAAGGAAAAGGAGATCGCGGATTACTACGGGCAATCCATGCGCATCAAGGCGCCGAACCTCGATAAAACCAAGGTTCTGACGCTCTCCGGCGGCAACCAGCAGAAGGTCGTCGTCGGCAAGGCGCTGGCGGCAAACGCCGATATCATCATCTTCGACGAACCGACCCGCGGCATCGACGTGGGCGCGAAATACGAGATCTACGAGCTGATGAACGGTCTCGTGGAGCAGGGCAAGGCAATCGTCATGGTCACCTCCGATATGGAGGAGCTGCTTGGCATGAGCGACCGCATCGTGGTATTCGGCGAGCGCTGCCTCGCCGGTGAGCTGGAGAAATCCGAATTTTCGCAGGAACGCATCCTTGATATGGCGTCCACCGCCGCAAACGTGTAAGATAGGGGGCAACACACATGAAAAAAGCAGGCAATATCCTCAAGGAAATGACGATGGTATTCGTCTTGATCGGGCTTCTGATCGTCTTTGCCATTCTCTGCCATGTCGTTCAGGGGCGAAACTTCCTGAGTCTGGCAAACCTCCTTAATATCCTCGGCCAGAACGCCTATCTGCTCATCATCGGCGTCGGCATCACGTTCATCATGCTGGGCGGCGGTATGGATCTTTCCACCGGCTATCTCGTGTCCACCGTCGGCATCTCGATGGGTCTTGTGAACGCCGCGGGGCTGGGTTTCATCCCCACGATCCTTTTCGGCATTGCGCTGGCCGTGGCGATCTCCGCCTTCAACGGCGCGATCTACGCTTGGTTGAAGGTGTTCCCCTTCATCATCACCCTCGCCACCCAGTATGTTCTGAACGGCGCGACGTATCTTCTCACCGGCGGCGTTTCGAAAACGATCCGCGACCTGTCCGGCGGTTTCAAGATCCTCGGCGGATACAATATCTCCATCGGCTCCGGCGCGCTCAAAACCGGCGTTCTCGTCGCCGTGCTGATGGTCGCTCTCGGCTCCTTCATCCTCAATAAGACCCATTTCGGCCGCAACGTCTACGCGCTCGGATCGAACCCCGAGGCGGTGGCGCTCTCCGGCGTTTCGGTGGCGAAAATGCGCATCCTCGTGTTCGCGCTGGCAGGGCTCTTCTTCGGCATCGCGCAGGTCGTGAATATCGGCCGCATCGGCTCTGTCAATAACTCCATGGGCGTCGGCACCGAGTTTACCGTTATGGCGGGCTGCATGCTCGGCGGCGTCAAAATGGGCGGCGGCGGCGGCAAGATGTCGAACATGGTCGTCGGCGTGCTCATCATCGGCGTGCTGAACTCCGGTATGAACTTCCTGAATATGAGCCAGTATTGGCAGTATGTCGCCCTCGGCGTCGTCCTGCTGGCGGCTATCATCCTCGATACCCTGCAGGCCGAAAACGTCCAGAAGCGGGCAAAGCTCGTAGCTGGGCAGGATCCTGCGCTGACGGCTGCAGGCAAATAATCCTTTACCAACTGACAAACTGCCATATTCCGATCGGAATATGGCAGTTTCTTCCTAGGAGCGATCCATGAACGATATCTACGAAGCATTGAAAAGGCTGGCGGCAGAGCCGGAGGGACGCGGCGTCCTCGTGGAGATCACGGCTACCGCCGGCTCCTCGCCGCGGAAGGCAGGCGCGCGGATGCTGCTTCTGACGGACGGGACGACGGCGGGCACGGTGGGGGGCGGCAGCCTCGAGCATCGTGCCGGGCAGGACGCGCGGGCGGTGCTTCATTCCGGCGCGCCTCTGCGGAAGACGTATTCCCTTGGTGCTGCGCCGGGGGAGGATATCGGCGCGATCTGCGGCGGCAGCGCCACGCTGGACTTCCGGGTGATCGGCCCGGCAGACGCGGCGGCGCTTTTGGCGGCGCAGCCCGTACCGCCCCGCGTGCTGCTCTACGGCGCGGGTCATGTGGGAAAGGCGCTGGCGGATGCGCTGCATCTGCTGGATATCCCCGTGGTTGTTTCCGATGCGAGGGAGGGGCTGCTCACCCCGGAGCGATTTCCCTATGCCGAACGGCGGTTGGCCGAGTCCGACAGCCTGTCCATGGAGCCGCAGGCGCTGGATCGCATCGTGATCATGACCCACAGCCATGCCCTCGATTACGATCTGCTGCGCCGCGCCCTGCGCACGGACGCGGCCTATATCGGCGTCATGGCCAGCCGCCGGAAGTCGGCGCTGTTTCGTGAGCGGCTCGCGGAGGAGGGAGTTCCGGCCGAGCAATTCGACCGCCGCGTGCATTGCCCCATCGGCCTTGCCATCGGCGCGGAAACGCCGGAGGAGATCGCCGTGAGCATCGCAGCGGAGCTGATCGCGTTCGAGCGAATCCCCAAAGCATGATCGGATATTGAAAAACGGGCGCGGACGAAAGTCCGCGCCGCGGTTTATCTGTGCAGGATCAGCTTTTCGAAGATTTCCTTTATGCGCGCGCCGTAGCAAAGCAGAACGCCTGCGGCCGCGCCGACCGCCGCCTGCAGGATCTCATAGGGCAGCTTCAAAACCGCATATTCCGGCGTCGCGTAGATATATGCCCGCCCCAGCGTGTAGCCGATCACCATGATGACCGCTCCCAGCGCTGTTCCCACGACGGCGCGGACGATCTCCCGCCTTCCGGGGAGATGCCGGACACACAGCGAGATCACCGCCGCCTGCAGACCGTGGGTCGCCAACGATACGAACATCGGCGCGGGATAGAAGAAGAGATCTCCCAGAAACGATCCAACGCCGCCAACAAGAAACGCCGAGAGCGGATCGAGCAGGATCGCCGCCGTGCAGATCACCACGTCGCACAGGTAAAAATGCCCGCCCGGCACGGGGATCGAAAACGAGCTCATCGCAACGTTCATGGCCATAAACAGCGCCGTTGTCGTCAGCCACAGCGGGGAGTTTCGCTGGAAGGTCTTGGTTCCGTCCATTGCCGCTTTCTCCTTTACATCTTGGAATGGGTATAGTATAATCCGATTTGGTATTATTGAAATAACCAATTAAGGAGTTTTTTATATAACCAGATGAACGACTACAGCAGCAAACCCCGCCGCGGGGAAAAGTATTATACCCTGTACCAGCGGCTGAAAAACGATATTTTGAGCGGCGTGCTTGCTCCCGGTGAGCGCCTGCCGTCGAAGCGCGTGCAGGCGGAGCGAAGCGGCGTGAGCGTCATCACCGTGGAATACGCCTATCGCCAGCTCATCGATGAGGGCTATGCATATGCACGGGAGCGAAGCGGCTATTTCGTGCAGTCCCTTCCGGGAATGCGCCCCGTTCTCGGCGAGGATCGGCCGTCTCTGCGGTTCCTTCCGGAGGAAACGCCCCCTGCGGACAGCGTCGGGTTTCCCTATTCCGTATGGTTCCGTACCCTGCGTCGGGTCATGAGCGATTATGGTGAGGCTCTTGTTGGCCGTTCGCCGAACAAAGGCTGTGCCCGCCTGCGCAACGCTATCGCGGCGTATCTGCTGCGATATCGCGGCATGTATGCCCAGCCGGAGCAGATCGTAGTGGGCTCCGGCTCGGAGCAGCTCTATGAAGCCGTCGTCCGCATGCTGGGCTCAGAGCGGCGCTACGGCATCGAATACCCCTCTTATGCGCAGATCGAGGCGGTGTATGCCGGCACCGGCGCGGCGGTGGAGCATCTGCCCATGGGCGCGGACGGCATCGAGAGCGGGGCGCTGGCGCAGACAGCGGCGGATGTGCTGCATGTAACGCCGTTTCATAGCTGGCCGAGCGGCGTGACCGCTCCGGCGGCGAAGCGGTATGAATATCTGCAATGGGCGGCGGCGCCGGGACGGTATATCGTCGAGGACGATTTCGACAGCGAATTTTTCATCCCCGGAAAGCCGCTGGAAACGCTGTGGTCGATGGATAAGGACGGGAAGGTCATCTATATGAACACCTTTTCGAAAAGCCTCGCGCCGTCCATGCGCATGGGCTATATGATCCTGCCGGAGGCGCTGATGACCCGGTATGACGAGCGGCTGGGCATGTATTCCTGCTCCGTACCGCTGCTGGAGCAGTATGCGCTGGCGGAATTTATCGCCGGGGGACATTTTGAGCGTCACCTCAACCGAAAACGAAAGCAGCAGGCCGAGATGCGGAGCGAATAAGCGCCGCATTTTTCATTTTATCGTGTCGAATTATGTCGAAAGAAGAAAGCGTTTGTCGAAGGTTGTCGAAATGTGTAAAATTATGTCAACAAAAAAACCGACTGTTCAGGCGGTTTTCTGTTGCAATCAAGCGGAGGCTATGATAAATTGTAAATGCTGATAAAACGGAGTTGCGAAAGAGAGAGACGTGCCGCCCCGTGAACTGATACAGGGAGGATACATTATGGAAACTACAATCCGCATTCTCGTTGCCGATCCCAGCGAGGATTTCCGCGCCGCGCTCGCCGATGTTATCAATGCCGAGGAGGATCTGGAGGTCATAGGCGCCGCCGGAGACGGGCAGGAAGCCCTTTCGCTGGCCGAGCAGCACCGTCCCGATGTGCTGATCACCGATCTTGTGCTGACGCGGTTGGACGGCCTTGGGCTGCTGACCGCCTTGGCGGGGCGGGACGATGCGCCCGCCGCTCTGGTGCTTTCCGGCTTCTTCAACGACCGGGTCGTTTCCGCCTGCTCCGAGCTGGGCGCGTATTATTTCATGCCGAAGCCCTGCGATATCCCGGCGCTTTTGGATCGGGTCCGGCAGATCGCATCGGCTCACAGCCGAGCCGGTGCGCCCGCCGCGCAGGGCGTCGACATCGCGCCCGCGCCCAAGGAGCCGAGCCTTGAAGCTATCGTGACCGATATCATCCATGAGATCGGCGTCCCCGCGCATATCAAGGGCTATCAATATCTCCGGGAGGCCATAGTTCTCACCGTGAACGACATGGATTCCATCAACGCCGTCACCAAGGTATTGTATCCCGCCGTGGCGAAGAAATTCGGCACCACGCCGAGCCGCGTCGAGCGCGCCATCCGCCATGCCATCGAGGTCGCATGGGATCGCGGCGATCTCGAAACGCTGCAGAAGTATTTCGGCTATACTGTGAGCAATATCAAGGGAAAGCCCACAAATTCGGAATGCATCGCCATGATCGCGGACAGTCTCACCTTGAGAAGGAAAGATAAAATGGCGTAAAAACCGCATAAACGCACACAGCCCCAACGTGCCGTACGGCACGTTGGGGCTGCCTTTTTGCTGCAAAAAATTCCATCGTTATCCGCCGATTTCCCGGACACATTATAATTGTGCGTTTCCGCGCGGCGGTTTTCGTGCGAAAGCGTTGCATACAAAAATTTGGATTCCTCTGCCCCGCGCCGAAATGCGCGCTGTTCGCCGCCGGTGGAAGCGGAGAGAGATTTTAGCGCGGTTTTGCCCCGAGCAGCGCCGCATACTGTAAGGGCGATCAAGCAAACGGGAGGATGAGCATGAGGAAAAAATTTCTTTTGCGGCTGCGGGCGGCAGCCGCTGTATGGATCGTAAGCGCCGTGCTGGCTATGCCGGGTTTCGCGGCGGGGGAGTTGATCCCCGTCGGAGAGCCGGTGGGGATCGAACTGACGGTGGACGGCGTTTTGGTGGCCGGTACGTCCGAGGTGGAGTCAGACGCGGGCACGGTATGTCCCGCCCGGGAGGCCGGTATCCGCGCGGGGGATGTGATCGTTGCCATCGACGGGCAGTCCGTGGACAGCGCCGAAGCTCTGGCGGCGGCGGTCGCCGCTCTTACGGACGGCGCGGAGCTGACTGTGACACGCTCCGGCCGGGAGCGCACCGTTTTCGTGATTCCGGCCGTGGAGGCGGGCACGCCTCGGCTGGGGCTGCTATTGCGGGACGGCGTATCCGGCATCGGCACCGTGACATATATTGATCCCGAAACGGGCGCCTTCGGCGCGCTTGGACATGGCGTGAACGATCTCGACAGCGGCGCGCTGCTGCCGGTGGAGGGCGGCAGTATCTGCCGCGCCCAGATCGTGGATGTGAAACAGGGGCAGGCCGGTATGCCCGGCGAGCTGGCGGGCAGCTTCAGCGCGGGAGATATCCTCGGCCGGATCGAGAAAAATACCGCCTGCGGCATCTTTGGCGTGATGCGGGGCGGCGAGCTTCGCGGAGCGGTGCCGGTGGCTTCGCCGTCGGAGGTGGAATCCGGCCCCGCGACTATCCTTGCCTGCGCTGCGGGGCGACAGGTACAGGAATATGCGGTGGAGATATCCCGCTCGGGCATGGCGGGGGGCGACGGCCGGGATCTCATGGTGCGCGTGACCGATCCGGCGCTGCTGTCCCTCACCGGCGGCATCGTGCAGGGGATGTCCGGCAGCCCGATCCTGCAAAACGGAAAGCTTGTAGGAGCGGTTACGCATGTATTGGTTGCCGATCCGACCCGGGGCTACGGGATCTTTGCCGAGCGGATGCTCGAAGCGGCGGATACGGCGGCTTCGGACGCGGCGGCATGAGCTGCGGCGGCCTTGCTAGATGGGCAAGGTCGCCGCTTTTCTTTGACAACCGGCGAATATCCTGTATAATAACGGGGAGGGACGCTGCCGCGTCCGATTCGAGAAAAGGAGTTTATTCGCTATGAAAAAACTGACCTGCCTGATCCTCGCTCTGCTGATGCTGGCGGCGCTGGGCGTTTCCGCCGTTGCCTCCGGCGAGGCGAGCGGCGCTTCCGGCGAGGCGAGCGACGAGCTGTTTGCGCCTATGACCTTCCCCGACGACGCGAAGATCGTCAGCGCCACCATGTACAGCGTTTACACGAAATCCCCCAGCTCCCTGCAGGATGCCGTCATCAAGGCGACGCTCTATTGGGATCTGACGAACGACAGGGTATATGCCATCCGCTTTCTGCAGCCGATGCTTCCGTGGGACGATAACGGCGTTTCCATGGGCTGGGCATGCGTGACCGACGATACGCTGCGGGAGACCTTAGCGGCCTCGGACGCGCTCGTAACGGTGCAGGACGGCGTGGACTATGCCAAATATCTCCAGATCGGCGGGGTCGTATGGACGGGCGCGCTGGGCAGCGATCCGGCCAGCAAGGTCGCCGTGGTCTACACCGGCGAGATCGACGGTGAAACAGTCGTATTGGGCGAATATGTCCGCACGCCGGAGGGCGGCGAGTGGTATGTAAACGCGGCGATGCAGCCGGTGTACTTTCTCACGAGCGCCGAAGAGACCGCCTCGGGGGAGCCGTCCGGCGAGCCGACAAACGCCGCCATGACGTATCAGATCACCTACAAGGAAAATAACGGCCACGGCGTGTATTTCTGGATGAGCGATATCCTCTTCCCGGGCAATATGGACGCCATCAAGGAATTTGTTACGGAAAACGGCTTTGATTACGACTATTACGCCGACGGCGGCATCACCCAGAACGCTGAGGGCTACTGGCAGACCGTGGACGCCGTTTCCGGCGCTACGCTGGAGGAGACGCCCACCTATCTCGATATCCTCAAGACCCTGTATAACGAGATCATGGCCGGGAATTACATCGAAGAAAACTAATACCGATGAAAAATGCGGCAGGCAGAGCGTTTTGCTCTGCCTGCTTCGTTTTTATCGGATGCTCACGAGCCGCCGTCGGCGGGAACGCCCGACGCCTCGCCGGAGGACGGGCGCGGCATCATACCGCCGAAGCCGCCCGAAGCGCCGCCGGAGGAGCCCAGCTCGGAGGCGTCGATCAGAGCGGCGCTGTCCGCCGCCTGCCCTTCGCTCGTGGAGGGGATCGAGCCCGAAAGCTGCCCGAGCACGCTCTGCGCCCGCAGCTCAAAGAACGTAACAAGCTGCTCCGCCGCGGCGGTAAAGGCGTCATAGGCGCAGAAGGAGCGCGGGTCACGCTGGATATACGGGTCGATCAGCGCCGCGGTTTCCGTAAGCGTTTCGGTGATCCAGCCGCTGCGGCAGAAGCGGTCAAGGAATTCCAGATAGGTGGCGTGATACTGCGCCGCATATGCCGGATCGGAGAACATCCACGCCACCATGGGGCGCTCGTCCATCTCCCCGCTGGTAACGGGGGAGTCGATGGGATCGTTCACCGCCGAGGCCATATTGCCGTTTCCGAAGTCCCCGAAGGCCTCGTTATAGTCCCACGGCAGCATGGAAAGCCGCCCCTCGGATTCATAGAGATAATAGTTATGCACGGAGGAGCCGGTATAGCTGTCGCCGTTCGATACGAAGGAATGCACGGTGAGGTACCGCAGCATTTCTTCGATATCCACCACGGCGGGGATGTCCTCCAGCTCGCCGAGCTTCCGCAGGGATTCGATAAGCCGGTACTGATCCTTGCGGGTGATGTCGGTCTTGGCGCTGCCGAAAATGTTCGGATAGCTGGCCGGGTCGCCGTCGATGTATTTGAGCTTCACGTCGTCGCCCCGGTTCCCGCCGCCGCGCATATTGCCCGCGCCGCCGTTATTGAGGTTATCCGGCTTATACAGCGCGCCGTGCTCCGAACCGAAATTGCGTTCGAGGAAGGAATCCTCGATCCCTTCCACCGCAAGATAAAAGCCCCAGTCGGCGCCGTTTACCGTGACGAACACATAGCTGCACAGCGGCGCGGGAACGCCAAATTCGCCCATGAGACGGTAGACGATATAATCCCGCATGCAGGAGGCGTCGCTCACAAGATTGTTGAGACTGAGCTTATCCAGCCCGCGGAAGGTCGCGTCGGTGAAGTGATCGAATTCGACCTTGAAGCTGTATTTCCCCGTCTGCCGTGCCTTCTGCAGGGAGCTGTTGCCCTTGCCGCGGATCGCGGCGTTTGGGAACCGCTCCCCGTCGATGACCAGATCGACGGAGATGTATTCCTTGTTGCTGCAGGTGAGGATGAAGGCGTCCCACGCCTCCTGCGATACTTGGATGTCGATGGAATGGACAAGGGAATCGTCAAAAAGCGTATCCGCGTACGGCGGCGCGGGCATCTCCGCCGATGCCTCCGCAAGGGGTGAGGCCTCGCCTTCCGCAGGCGCGGCGACACAGCCGGCCAGCAGAGCCAGCAGCAGTATCACGGCAAGAACGCCGGCGCGTCTTCCCGTCATCATGACTTACGCCTCCTTTGGCGTGCGGATGGATTCGATCACCGCACGGAAATGCTCTCTTGTGTATACCTGCGGTACGGGATAAACGGGGTTGGCCTCCTTCATGGCCCATGTGATCATCTGCTCGATGTCCTCGTCGCGGATGAAATCGAAGGTTTGGGGTATGCCCATGCGCTCGTTCATGGCCTCTACCTCTGCGATGAAGGCGGCGGCCTTCTCCTCAGGCGTGCCGTCGATCCTGATGCCGAGGCTTTCGGACAGATAGGCCAGCTTTTTCTGCACCACCGCGCCGTAGTCCTTGAGGATATGAGGCAGGATCACGGCGTTGGCCAGCCCGTGGGGGGTGTTGTACAGGCCGCCGAGGGTATGGGCGATGGCGTGGACGTTGCCGACGCCGACCCGGGAAAAGGCAAAGCCGCCCTTGTTGGCCGCGATCTGCATCTGGGCGCGGGCTTCCATGTCCGTGCCGTCGTTGTAAGCCCGCTCCAAAAAGCGGAACACGATGCGGATGGCGTCCTCCGCGAGCTGGTTCGTCTCCCGCGTGCTGTTGGAGCGGGAGAAATACGCTTCCAGCGCGTGGACGAGCGTATCCATGCCGGTGGTGGCCGTCACGAAGGGGGGCAGCCCAACGGTCAGCAGCGGATCAAGGATGGCATAGAGCGGCATCAGCACCGGATCCATCAGCGCGAACTTATGATGGGTGTCCTGATCGACGATGACAGCGGCGAGCGTCGTTTCGCTGCCGGTGCCGGCGGTGGTGGGGATGGCGATGAGGGGCGGTATCTTCCGGCCGATGCCGAATTTGCTCCAGAACTGCCGCACCTCCTTGTGGGGGCGGGCAATCAGCGCGCCGCATACCTTGGCCGTATCCATAGGCGCGCCGCCGCCGAGGGCGATGAAGCTGTCGCAGCCGTTTTGGCGATACACCGCCCGGGCATGCTCGCAGTTGGCGATGGTGGGGTTCGGAGCCACATCGGAAAACACAGTGTAGTCGACCCCCGCGTCCCGAAGGATCGTTTCCAGCCGCGGCGCAAGATGCTCCGCCAGAAAGGGATCAGTGACGAGCAGAGGGTGTTTCGATTTCACCGCCGCGAGCATTTCCGGCGCCCGGGCGATGGAGCCCTCGCCCGTGATAGTAATGGGCGTGCGCCAATGCATCAGGACCTTCATGGCCGCATACAGGCCATGGACGATGCGGTTATAAACGATGTAGCTCTTATTCCAAATTCTTCTGAAAACTGACAAAGCCGGGATTCTCCTTGCGTGTTAGGTCACCATGGCCTGGATGATGGACATGTAGTCGTTAAGATAGCAGGCGTATTCGGGGCTTCCGACGGTCTCGACAAAGCCCTTTTCCGCCGCGGCCACAAATTCCTCTTCCTTATTGAGCACCTTCAGCGCGCCGTCGATGCTCGTGAAGCGGAACAGTACAAAGGGACTGCGCTTTTCGTAGATGCCGTGGCCGGACTTCGACTTGCCCTGACACACCCGCAGGTAGCAGGCGACCTTGGCGGGATCGTTCCCGTCCTCCACGCGGAACTGATAGATGCGGTCGGGCTGGCGCAGGCAGAACTCGTGGAAATCCGGGTCGCCCAGTTTGTTATAAGTACTCATGGCGCGGCAGATCATATACAGCGAGCATTTGACCTTGAGATATTTCTCGAGCTCTGTTTTCGGCTCGTTCGTCATGACCTTGAGACCCATCAAATAATGCAGCAGAAAATCCAGCGCCACGAAAATATTTCCGCGGATGGCGGGAAGGCTCATGCCTGTTCCCTTCAAAAGCGCGTTCATCTTCTCCACAGTGCCGAAGGTCATGATAACATCCGCCTTCTCCGCGGGGCCCTGCACCACATCGAGATGCCCGTCCTTGAAGATCATGTGGCAGCACAGCAGCTCGCCGTCGTTTTTCGCGCCGAACTGGATGGTGTGGTCGAATTTTTTCCCCTTGAGCTTCGGATCCTCATCCATCAACACCTGCAAAACGGGAAACGCCGCGTTCATAAACAGCTTCGCGGCAATGATATCCTCATGCGTTGCCATCATTCGTCCTCCCAGTTGTCGTCGTCGTTCGGTTCGATGCCCATCATGAGCCGCACGCGGTCGGCGATGCCGTTGGCGTCCAGTCCGTAATAGGCGTAAAGATCCTCGGCATAGCCGATGGCGGAGAACACGTCCTGCAGGCCGTGCTTCTCGAATTTGATGCCGATGCCCTCCTCCGCGAGGACGGAGGCCACCGCGTCGCCCAGACCGCCGATCACGTTATGCTCCTCCACGGTGAGGATCTTGCCCGTGTCCCGCGCCGCGGCGATGACTGCCTCCCGGTCGAGGGGCTTGATGGTGTGCATATTTACCACCCGCACGCTGATGCCCTCCTCGGCCAGCGTCACGGCGGCGTTCAGGCTCTGCAGTACACCGATGCCGCAGGTGATGACGGTGAGATCGGTGCCGTCGCGCATGACGTTGGCTCTGCCGATGGCGAAATCGTGGTTCTCGTCCTCATAGCAGGGCGGCTCGAAGCCGCGGCCGATGCGCATATACACCGGCCCGTCGATCTCCATGCAGGCGCGCACGGCCATGGAGGTCTCGATGCCGTCCGCCGGGCAGATCACCGTCATATTGGGGATCGCGCGCATGATGGCGAAATCCTCGGTGCAGTGGTGCGTCGTTCCGGCGTGGCCGAAGCTGATGCCCGCGTGGGTGGCGATGATCTTCACCGGAAGATTTTGATAGGCGATATCGGTGCGCACCTGCTCGCCCGCGCGCATGCAGGCAAAGATCGCAAAGGTAGAGGCAAAGGGGATGAGACCCGATTTTGCCATGCCCGCCGCCGCGCCGAAAAGGTTCTGCTCCGCGATGCCGACATTGAACACCCGGTCGGGAAATTCCTTGCCGAACAGGTTCAGCGCGGTGGATTTTTCGAGGTCGGCTGTCATGGCGACGATGCGGCGATCCTCCTTCGCCAGCTCCGCCAGCGTGCGGCCGTAGATCTCGCGGCTCGTCATCGTGCTTGAATCATAGCACGTCCAGTTGGTTCCCGTTACTGCCATGGCGGTCACACCTCCTTATACATGGCCTCGATGGAGGCCTTGGCTTTTTCGCACATGGTCGAATCGCCCGCTGCGTAATGATAGGCGAGCTGATTTTCCATGAAATCGACGCCCTTGCCCTTTACGGTCTTCGCGATGATGACGACCGGCTTCTCCGTGGCCGCCCACGCGGTCTCCAGCGCCTGTCCGATCTCGAAGAAATCATGGCCGTCGATCTCCAGCGGCTCGAAACCGAAGGCGCGCCATTTATCGGCAAACGGCTCGAGGCCGATCTCCTCCTCGGTGGTGGCGTCGATCATGAGCATGTTCCTGTCCACGATAGGGATGACGTTCGTGAGCTTATAATGCGCGATGGCCATGGCCGCCTCCCAGATGCTGCCCTCGCAGCACTCGCCGTCGCCCATGAGACACACGACCTTGTTCGGCCGGTTTTGATACTGAAAGCCCAGCCCCATGCCGAAGGCCATGGGCAGACCGTGACCCAGCGACCCGGCAGAGGCGTCGCAGCCGATGACCTTGTTGCAGTCCGGGTGCATGGCGAAGGGGCTGCCGAAATGGTTGAAGGTCTTGAGCTCCTCTTGAGGGAAATAGCCCCGCTTCGAAAGCACGGGGATGTAGCTTGCCGCAGCGTGACCCTTCGAGAGGATGAAGCGGTCGCGCTCCTCCCAGCCTGGATTTGCCGGATCGAGCTTCAGATACTTAAAATACAGAGCCGTCAAAACATCGAGGCAGCTCAGCGAGCCGCCGACATGGGCGCCGCCCGCCCAAGCCATCACGTCGATGACCGTGAGACGCAGCTCCTTGGCGATCCTCCGCAGCTCTTTGTTTTCCTCTTGTGTGATGGGCATTCGAGGGTTCCTCCTTGAAAGCGTT
>CAJOIU010000010.1:0-20838 GCA_905234855.1 uncultured Oscillospiraceae bacterium | reverse complement strand
TTTTAATATAATTTTGTTACATATCTGCTTCCGACGGAAAAACCGATAAAAAACGGCTGTCGCGGGTCAAAACCGCGGCAGCCGATGGATGATTTACAGACGGCCTCCGGCGTCCACAACGATGTCCTGACCGTTGATGCCGCTGGCCTCGTCGCTGGCGAGGAACAGGATGGTGTAGGCCTGCTCGATGGGCTTCAGGTGGAATTCCTTCCGGGCGTGATAGTGGGTGCGGGCGGTGATAGCCACCATCTCCTCGTCGATGTCCTTCATGTTCTCAGGATCGAACAGCGGCGTGAGTGTCGAGCCGGGAGAGACGGAATTGACGCGAATGCCGGAGGCGTAATACTGGATGGCCATATTGGCGGTCAGACCCCGCAGTCCGGCCTTGGCGGAGGAATAGGCCGCCCCCGCGCAGAAATAGATGCCGCCGATGGAGCAGACGTTCACGATGCTGCCGTAGTTGCGCTCCTCCATATAGGGAAGCACGGCGCGGCAGAAGCGCATCACGCCCTTGAGATCAGTATCGTGGACATTGTCCCAGAACTCGTCGGTCAGCCACGTCACACGCTTATGGCTGTCCGGGATACCGGCGTTGTTCACGAGGATGTCGATGCGGCCATAGGCTTCTATGGTCTTCTGCACGACGTTTTCCACCTCCGCCGTCACCCGCACGTCGCCGGGGACGTACATGCACCGGCCGCCCGCGGCGATGATCTCATCGGCCACGCGCTTGAGCTCCGCCTCGCGCCGGGCGGTGATGACGACCGTCGCCCCTTCCCGGGCGAAGAGCTTTGCCGTCTCCTCTCCGATGCCGGAGTTGCCGCCGGTGATGACGGCGATCTTCTTATCCAGTCTGCCCATACGGCGCTCCGATCAGACGAGGGGCTGTCCGTCCGCCGTGAACAGCGGCAGCGGAGCCAACACGGTGATATCGTCCCGCTTATTGGCGTCGCCCTCGGCGAGGATGGCCATTTTGGCCACGATGTTGCCGCCGGCCTTCTTCACCAGCTCCTCCACGGCGCGCAGGCTCTCGCCGGTGGAAATCACGTCGTCGATGATGACGATGCGCTTGCCCCGGATGGCCTCCGCGTCGGCGGTGTCGATGACGAGGGTCTGCTCCCCGGCGGTGGTGATGGACTGCACCTTCACCTCGAAAACGCCGGACATATAGGCCTTCGAATGCTTGCGGGCGAGGAAATATTTGATCCCGCTTTGGCGGCTCATCTCATAGACGAGGGGAATTGCCTTTGCTTCGGGCGCGATGAGATAGTCAAATTCTGGCGCGCGCTTTAGAAGCTCCGCCGCGCAATGCACGGTGAGCTCCACATCGCCGAAGATGACGAAAGCGCCGATGGCGAGATTCTCATTGAGCTTGCAGATCGGCAGATCGCGCTTGAGGCCGCAGATATCGATGTTGTATGTCATGGTAGGCTCCTCCAAAAATGGACTCGGATTTGCGCGGATTTCCCGCACCAATTAACAAGTATATCATATTGTGAGTGATTTGGCAATCCGGAACCTGCCATAAAATACAGGAAGTCTTTTTGCTGCCGGGCGGTCTGACCGTTGCTTTGCCGCCGCGGGAATGGTATAATAACAAAGATAATAAAAGGAGAACGATCCCTATGGCAGTCATCAATATACTCTCCCAGCATGTGGCGGATATGATCGCCGCTGGCGAGGTCGTGGAGCGTCCGGGCAGCGTTGTCAAGGAGCTGATGGAAAACGCCGTGGACGCGGGTGCAAAAAATATCACCGTGGAGCTGCGAGGCGGCGGTGCGACCTTTATCCGCGTGCAGGACGACGGCTGCGGTATGGCGCCGGAGGACGCGGGCAACTGCTTTCTGCGCCACGCTACCTCAAAGCTGAAGGATGAGCGGGGCTTGGAGGCCATCGCAACCATGGGCTTCCGGGGCGAGGCGCTGGCCGCCATCTCCGCCGTGAGCAGGGTGGAGCTTCTCACGCGCCGGGGGGAGGATGCCGAGGGAACGCGTGTCACGGTCGAGGGCGGGGATATCCTCGAGATGCATCCCGCAGCCCGTCCGCAGGGGACGACCTTCACCGTCCGCGATCTTTTCTACAATACCCCGGCTAGGCTGAAATTCATGAAATCCGACCGCGCCGAGGGAGCATGGTGCGTGCAGCTTGCGCTGCGGGTCGCACTGGGCAGGCCGGATATCTCCGTGCGCTGCCTCCGGGACGGGAAGGAGGAGTTTTTCACCTCCGGCGACGGCAGACCCGACTCGGCGGTCTATGCCCTTCTGGGGCGCGAAACGGCGCTGTCGATGCTCCCGGTGGACGGGGAAAACGAGGGCGTGCGCGTCACGGGCTTCGTGTCCTCGCCGGCGATGGGGCGGGGCAACCGCGCCATGCAGTTTTTCTTCGTGAACGGCCGCTCCATCAAGTCGCCGATCCTGCAGGCGGCGGTGGAGCAGGCGTATAAAAACACTCTGCTCGTCGGCCGCTTTCCGGCCTGTGTTCTGTATATCGCCCTCAATCCCGGCGCGGTAGACGTGAATGTGCATCCGACGAAAAACGAGGTGAAGTTCTCCGCCGAAAAGCGGGTGTTCGATGCGGCGTATTACGCCGCTCTGAACGCCGTACACGGCGAAAACCGCCCGCTGGAGATGGAGCTTTCCGCCGGAACCAAGAAGAAGCTGGAGTCCGCGCCTGCGCCCGCGCAGGAGCGGCCCGCGCAGCGGGAGGATCGGCCGAAACCGGCGGGAGCAACCCGGTTTGCGCCGGCCTATACGAAGCCCCCGCGAGGGGAATTGGAGTTGCATAGCCCCTTGCCTGTCTATCGCAGGAGCGCCCCGGCGCCGTACAGCGCCGCCGCCCCCACGGCAGAGAAAAGCTATACGCCCGCCCTTCCGGCGGAACGGAGGCCGGAGCCGGTGCCCCCGCCAAAGCCCGATCCTGCGCCGGAGCAGGCGACGCTGTTTGCGCCGCGGGAAGCGCCGGGAAAAACGGAAAAGCCCGCGGTGCGGCTGGTGGGTGAGGTCATGCGCACCTATATCGTGGCTGAGCAGGGCGACACGATGCTGCTCATCGACAAGCACGCCGCTCATGAGCGGATGAATTTCGACCGATTGAAGGCCGCCGGGCGGCAGATCATGTCCCAGACGCTGCTGGCGCCGGAGCCGTGGCATCCCTCGCAGGAGGATCTCGAGGCCGTGCGGGAAAATGCGGAGCTTCTGGCGGAGTTGGGCTTCGAGCTCGAGGTCTTCGGCGAGGAGGAGATGATTGTCCGAAGCGTGCCGGACGCTCTCGATCCGGCGCAGACGATCCCCGCCCTCGAGGAGATATCCGAAAAGCTGCGGCGCGGCCGCCGGGATCTGGCACGGGACGAGATATTGCAGACCATCTCCTGCAAGGCCGCCATCAAAGCGGGGTGGGACACCGACCCCCGGGAGCTGCAGGTGCTGGTGGACAAGGTCGCCTCCGGCGAGATCAAATATTGCCCCCACGGTCGTCCCGTGGCCGTGACGCTGACGCGAAAAGAGCTGGACAAGCAGTTCCGGCGCATCGTATAAGGAGACGGACAGATGAAGATCGATTTCAACGACGACCAGCTCGCGCTGCTCAAGGAGATCCTGAACGAATACGCCGAGATGTGCTATCAGGAGATGTTCGACTATAAACGCATCGCGGTGGAGGCGGAGGAAAAATTCGTCATGGACGAATACAATGCCCTCGCCGAGCAGGAGGAGGAGCATTTCAAGCGCGTCAAGAGTCTGGCGGAATACATCGTGAAGTATGAGGATCTGATGCGCAATGCCTGATCTCGTGGTGATCGCGGGACCGACAGCCTCCGGCAAGACAGCGCTTGGCGTGGAGCTGGCGCTGCGTCTCGGGGGCGAGGTGGTATCCGCCGACTCGATGCAGGTATACCGGGGCATGGATATCGGCACGGCCAAGCCGACGGCGGAGGAAATGCGGGGCGTGCCGCATCATATGCTCGACGTGGCCGATCCGTGGGAGAGCTTTTCCGCGGCGAAATACGCCGCCATGGCCTCCGCCTGTGTGGACGATATCCGCCGCCGGGGGAAGCTTCCCATCGTAGTGGGCGGCACGGGGCTGTATATCGACGGGCTGCTGCGCGGCACGGAATATGCCGCTGCGCCGGGCGACACCGGCCTTCGCGCCGCGTTGGAGGCGGAATATGACCGCATCGGCGGCGAGGCGTTCCGGGAGGCGCTGCGCGCCATTGATCCCGACCGCGCCGCGCAGCTGCCTCCGGGGGATAAAAAACGCCTCGTCCGCGCCCGGGAGGTATACGAGCTCACGGGGGAAACGATCACCGCCCATGACGAGCGAAGCCGCCTTGCTCCGCCCCGGTATACGGCGGTGAAGCTTGCGCTGGATTTCCGGGAGAGGGAAACGCTCTATGCCCGGATCGATCGGCGGGCGGCGCTGATGTTCGAGCGCGGTCTTGTCGGAGAGGTCGAGGCGCTCCTTGCGGCGGGCGTTCCGGCGGACAGCACCGCCATGCAGGCCATCGGCTATAAGGAGACGGCGGAATTCCTTGCCGGCCGCTGCACCCTCCCGGAGGCGGTCGACAGCGTTTCCCGCAAATCGCGGCAATATGCCAAGCGGCAGCTCACATGGCTGCGGCGGGACGGGGAGACCCGCTGGCTCCGATGGGAAAATGCGCCGGATATGGAGATCGCTCGACAGCTTTCGACGGAAATTTCCGCGCTGTGCGCCGTAAAATAGTCACCGAACAAGCAATTTGTTCAAATTTACTATTTTATGGGGCGACAGATTGTGATAAAATATTATGTAAATCTGCTGCCCGGAAGGGATGGCAGAGATGCAGAAAAACCAAAATCTTCAGGACAGTATATTGAATCAAGCGCGCCGGGAGCGGGTGCAGGTGACATTGTTTCTCATGAACGGCTTCCAGCTTCGCGGCGTGATCCGTGGATTCGACGCCTTTGTTGTGATCGTGGAATCCGAGGGGAAGCAGCAGATGATCTATAAGCACGCCATTTCGACGGTCGTACCGGCTCGGATGCTGGCGTATACGGAGGAACCAAGCATAGGTGAAAAGATCTGACACCCTGTTGAAAATCATGAGCGCGCTGGTGTTTTGCGCCATGATCGCATATCTGGCGTTCTATGTGGTGGATCGGCTGGTAGATCCCGTACAGACGGCTCTGGCCGTTACGGCGTCGATGACCGATTCCTCCGCGGTGAGCGGTCTCGTTGTGCGGGACGAGCTGGTGGTGAGCAGCGACGCCGAATACATAAACGTCACCGTGTCCGACGGGGAAAAGGTTTCCGCCGGAGAGGCGGTGGCGGTGGTCTACGATTCGGCGGAGGCGCTGGAGCGCGCCTCGCGGATGGATTCGCTGTCCAGAGAGATCGAGGACGTGCAGGCCGCGCTCTCCAGCACGGGAGGCCTGCGGCCTGTGGGCAACCGTGAAAGCTCGATCTACGATGCGATCCGGGAGCTTTCCGCCTCCATCCGCAGCGACGGATATGCGGGTGTCGATACAAAAAACTCGGCGCTGGCGAGCCTTATCTTCCGGGGCGATACAACAGATGCGACGGAGGAATATTTAAGCCAGCTCCAAACCGAATACATGGAACTTCAGGTGACGGCGGCGGGCGAGACGGAGGAGATCACCGTCGGCATGAGCGGGACGTTTTCAACCGTTGTGGACGGCTATGAGGGCGTCGATCCCGAATACGCCGAGGGGCTTGCCCCCAGCAGCCTGCGGGAGATCATCGCGGCCGACCGCGTGGTGGAGCCTCATGCGCTGGGAAAGCTTATCACCTCGTATAAATGGTATTATGCCGCCATCGTCGGTCGGGAGGACGCTTCCCGTCTTGTGGCGGGGATGACCGTGCGGATGTCCTTCGGCCGATATTACAGCGAGTTTCTCACGGCGCGGGTCGTATATGTCGGACAGGCCGAGGGGGACGAACAGCTCGTTCTGTTTTCTATGGATCGGGGCTTTGCGGACATGCTGGCGGTGCGCGCCGTGTCTGCCGAGATCGTTTACAGCGAATATACCGGCCTGCGCGTGCCATTGAAGGGGCTGTACCGCTACTATGCGGGCTATATGTCCGACGAGGACGGCGCGAAGCTCACGGAGGGCGGCACGGCGACTCTATCCCTCGGCGGCGTGGAATATGCCGCGCGGGTTTCGGAGGTCGGCTCCGCGCAGCGCTACGGCGACCTGCCGGAGGGCATCGAGCCGGGCAGCGAAGCGGATACGCGGCCGACCCGTCGGCAGGTGGTTTTCTATTGGCCGTGGACGGACGAGCCTGCGCCGGATTTCTCCTCCGGCGGCGGAGCGGTGACCCTGCCGGGCAGCGACGAGGTCATGGCGGTGATGAATTTCTATGATTACGACCAGCGGGTCGACCGCATGTGTGTGTTCACCATGACGGGACTGCAGGCGGAGCGGAAGAAGGTCGAGCTCATCTTCGCGGGCGAGGAATACGCGCTGGTGTCCTCTGCCGGGGACGACGCGCTGCGAGAGGGCAACGAGATCATCGTGCAGGCGGCGAACCTGCATAACGGCAAGGTATTTCGATAAGGAGCGGGGCTGTGGAGTATTCCTTGGAGGATCGGATCGCCATCGTGCGGGAGAATATCGAAAGGGCCGCGGAGGGACGCGAGGTGACGCTGGTGGGCGTCGCGAAGACGAAGCCCGCGGAGCTGGTGCGCCGCGCGATCCGCGCCGGGCTTACTGTGATCGGCGAGAACTATGTGCAGGAGCTGCGGGACAAGAGCGCGGAAGGCGCTTACGAGGGCGCGTCGGTACACATGATAGGGCATCTGCAGGTCAATAAGGTCAAATACGTCGCGGGAAAGGTGGATCTCATCGAATCCGTCGATTCCCTGCGGCTCATGGAGGAGATATCCAAGCGCGCCGGGGCGCTGGGAAGCGCGCAGGATGTGCTGCTGGAGGTGAACATCGGCGGCGAGGGCTCGAAATCCGGCGTGCCGCCGGAGGCGCTTTCGGAGCTGCTCGACCGGGCGGGGGAATTGCCCGGGATCCGCGTCCGGGGTCTCATGTGCATCCCGCCGGCGGAGGATCCCCGCGCATATTTTCCGCGGATGTATCACCTTTTTGTTGACAATAAAGCGAAAAAATACGATAATATCACTATGGACTTTCTGTCTATGGGAATGTCGGAAGATTATGAGGACGCGATAAAAGAAGGCGCGAATATGGTGCGTGTCGGTTCGTTTATCTTCGGTCCCCGAAATTACACATAATGCAGGAGGCAAAGCATGGGTTTTCTCGATGAGCTGAAAAAGCTGACAAAGCCATACGACGAAGAGGAAGAAGATTTCTTCGGTGAACCCGGCGCGGAGACGGACGAGGAACCGACGGTGGCGGCACCCCGCGCGGAGCGGCGCAGCACATTTGCCGATTTTGACACGCCGGCGCCTGTCGCGGCGGAACGCCCCGCTGCCAAAAAGGACAATAAGGTCGTGAATATCCATACGACGACGGCGGTGTCGGTGGTTCTTTCGAAGCCGGAGCGTTTTGAGCAGGCGGCGGAGATCGCCGATCATCTTCGAGAGAAGCGCACGGTCGTCATGAACCTCGAAACGACGAATAAGGATGTTGCCCGCCGTCTGGTAGATTTCCTGTCCGGTGTCGCCTACGCGAACGACGGCAAGATCAAGAAGGTTGCCATCAATACCTACATCATCACTCCGTATAATGTGGATATCATGGGCGATCTCATCGACGAGCTGGAAAACAACGGCGTATACATCTGATCGCATCGATATAGACAGCAGGAAAGGAATGGGATAGAGATATGACAACGGCACAGGATATCCGCGAAAAAACATTTGAGAAATCCTTCAACGGTTACAATATGGGTCAGGTGGACGATTTCCTCGATCAGCTTGCCGCCGACGTGACGGCCATGGCCAAGGAAAACGCCGCTCTCAAGAGCAAGATGCGCGTCTTGGTGGAGAAGGTGGAGGAATACCGCCAGACTGAGGACTCCATGCGTCTTGCGCTGCTGTCCGCCCAGAAGATGAGCGCCCAGATCGAAAGCGAGGCGCAGGAGAAGGCCGACGCCATCGTGGCGCAGGCTCGGGACAACGCCAACCGCATCACCCGCCATGCCGCCGACGGCATCGCGAATGAGGAAGCCAAGCTGGAGGAGGCCAAGAAGGCCACCGACCAATTCTTCGCCCATATGCGCACCGTCTGCGAAAAGCAGATCGAGTTCTATGATAAGCTAAGCCGTATGCGCCTTGTCGGCGGTGAGGAACGCAAGCCGGCGGCGGAGCCCTCCCCGGAGCCTGCGGAGGAACCCGCGGCCGCCCCGGCGGATCGTGAGACCGAGATGGACGAAACGGTCAAAAGCATCGAGGAGTCGGTTGAGAAGGCTGCTCTCGACGCGCCGGAGGAGACACTTGTGGTGGATACGGACATCCCCGAGGAGGAAGAACCCACCCGCCGCGTCGGCGACGAGTCCGGCAGCCGGAAAAAACGCGGCTTCGACGATTTTCGTTTCGACGACGATATCTGATCGGTAATAACCAACCGGGCGGAGTCCAATCGGCTCCGCCCTTGCAAGCTATATATAGGAGAGAATACGTTCCATGGACTACAACGCCACAGTCAACCTGCCCAAGACCGCTTTCCCCATGCGCGCCGGGCTGCCCAAGCGGGAGCCGGAGATGCTGGAGGCATGGGAGAAGCTTGATCTTTACCATGAGCTGCTGAAGAAAAACGAAGGACGCCCCCTGTTCATCCTGCATGACGGACCGCCCTTCTCCAACGGCAATATCCATATGGGCACCGGCCTCAATAAATGTTTGAAGGACTTCATCGTCCGCTACAAGAGCATGTCCGGCTTCAATGCGCCGTATACCCCCGGCTGGGACAACCACGGCATGCCCATCGAATCGGCCATCATCAAGGAGCAGAAGCTCAACCACAAGGCAATGTCCGTTTCGGAGTTCCGCAGCGCCTGCCAGGCCTATGCCGAGCATTATCTCGACGTGCAGCGCCAGAGCTTCAAGCGCCTCGGTGTGCTGGGCGACTGGGAGCATCCCTATAAGACCATGGAGCCGAAGTTCGAGGCCGAGGAGGTCAAGGTCTTCGGCAAGATGTATGAGAAGGGCTACATTTATAAGGGAAAGAAGCCCGTGTATTGGTGCCCGAAGGACGAGACCGCCCTCGCCGAGGCGGAGATCGAGTATTCCGAGGACGAGTGCCAGTCCATCTATGTGAAGTTCAGGATCACCGACGATCAGGGAAAGCTTGGGCAGTACTGCGACCTGAACGAGCTGTATTTCGTCATCTGGACGACGACGACATGGACGATCCCCGGCAACCAAGCCATCTGCCTCAACGCCGACCTCGATTATGTTCTGGCCAAGCAGCCGAACGGTGAGGTATACATCCTTGCCCGCGGCCGCATGGAGGATGTGGAGCGGGTCACCGGGCTGACCTTTGAGGTGCTGGCGGAGATGAAGGGCGCCGATTTCGAGCTGATGACCGCCAAGCACCCGCTGTTCGACCGGGAAAGCGTCGTCATCCTCGGCGACCACGTCACACTTGACGCCGGTACCGGCTGCGTCCACACCGCTCCCGGCCACGGCCAGGAGGACTATGAGGTCTGCCGCAAATACGACGCATCCGGCAAAACGAATATCGGCATTCTCGTGCCGGTGGACGATCGCGGCCGCATGAACGAGCTGGCCGGACCCTATGAGGGACTGACCACCGACGACGCAAACCAGAAGATCTTTGCCGATCTTCTTTACTGCGGCGCGCTGCTCGCCAGCGAGACCATTACCCACCAATACGCCCATTGCTGGCGCTGCCACAGCCCCATCCTCTATCGCGCCACCGACCAGTGGTTCTGCTCCGTGGATGCCTTCAAGGAGGACGCCGTCCGCGCCGCACGCAAGGTGAAGTGGAACCCCGAATGGGGCGCCGACCGCATGGAGAGCATGATCCGCGAGCGCGCCGACTGGTGCATCAGCCGCCAGCGCCGCTGGGGTCTGCCCATCCCCGTGTTCTATTGCGGCGACTGCGGCAAGCCCGTCTGCACGCCGGAGACCATCGCTGCCGTATCCGCCGTATTCGGTGAAAAAGGCTCCAATGCTTGGTTCGATCTGCCGGTGGAGGAGCTGCTGCCGCAGGGCTTTGTCTGCCCCCATTGCGGCGGCAAGGTCACGGAAAAAGAGACCGATACGCTCGACGGCTGGTTCGATTCCGGCTCTACCCATATCGCCTCCATGGAGCTGGATGCGCCGAAGGTATGGCCTGCCGACCTCTATCTTGAGGGCGGAGACCAGTTCCGCGGTTGGTTCCAGTCGAGCCTCCTTACTGCCGTCGCCCTGCGGGGCGAAGCGCCCTACCGCAGCGTTCTCTGCCACGGCTGGACGGTGGACGGCGAAGGCCGAGCCATGCATAAGAGCCTCGGAAACGGCATCGCCCCCGAGGACGTTATCAAGAAATACGGCGCCGATCTCTGCCGCCTCTGGGCGGCCAGCGCGGACTTCCGGCTGGATATGCGGGCCTCCGACGCCATCTTCAAGCAGCTTTCGGATAAATACCTGAAGATCCGCAACACCGCCCGCTTCATCCTCGGCAACCTTGACGGCTTTGATCCGAATACCCAGCTTGTGGCGCTGGAGGCTATGCTCCCGCCCGACCGCTGGGCGCTGTCCCGGCTGAACGCGCTGGTGGAGAAATGCCTTGCCTCCTATGAGAAATACGAGTTCTGGCAGGTGACGTATGCCATCCACAACTTCTGCGTGGTGGATATGTCGAACATCTATCTCGATATCGTGAAGGATCGCCTGTATTGCGAGGCGAAGGGCAGCCTGCCCCGGCTGAGCGCCCAGACCGCGATCTGGTATATCCTTGATGCTATGGATCGCCTGCTCGCGCCCATCCTTGCCTTCACCTCCAACGAGATCTGGCAGGAGATGCCCCATACAGCGGCGGAGGACGCCCGCCATGTGATGCTGAACGATATGCCCGCCGTAAACGAGGCATGGAAGCTCAGCGAGGAAGACGAGCAGTTCTGGGATGAGAGCCTGCGCCTGCGCGGCGATGTCAACAAGGCGCTGGAGCTTGCCCGCGCGGACAAGATCATCGGCAAGCCCTTGGAGGCGAAGATCACCATCCATGTGGGCGACGAGGCCAAGGAGGCCATGTCCCGCGTCCGCAACCAGCATCTGGAAGCGTTTTTCATCGTGTCCGAGGCGGAGATCGCCGAGGGCGCGGGGGACGGCTGGGCCGGCGTGGAGTTCCCGGGCGTGAACATCGAGGTGGCGCCCTCCACGGCGCCGAAATGCCCCCGCTGCTGGCGGCAGGAGCACACCGTGGGACAGGACAGCGATTATCCCGAGCTCTGCGCGCGCTGCGCCCGGGCTTTGAAATTCAAGGCGGAGTGACCCTCCGCCCTCCGAGAGAAACAGGCAGGAGGGAAACGAACGGTGATCTATGCCATTGTTGCCGTGCTGGTTCTGATCGCGGATCAGGCGGTGAAGTTCTGGACAACGAAAAATATCCTTCTCGGCGCGGTGGGTGACGACTGCGTGGAGCTGATCCGCGGCTTCGTGCATATGACGAACGTGCATAACTACGGCGCGGCGTTCAGTATCCTCGAAAATGCTCGCTGGCTGCTCGTGGCGGTTTCGGCCATCTTTGTCATTGCGGTCATCGTGCTGATGAACCGGGAGATCATCCATACCCGCTTCGGCCGCTGGACGGCGGTGCTGGTCGTGGCCGGCGCCATCGGCAACTGCATCGACCGCATCCTCTACGGCTATGTGGTGGATATGTTCGAGTTCGAGTTCAGCCTTTTCGGAAAGCCCTTCAGCTTCCCGGTGTTCAACGTGGCGGATATCTTCATCACGGTGGCGGGCATCCTGTTTTGCATCCATGTGATCTTCCATAACGAGCCGGAGGCGGTGAAGGCCGCCAATGAGCCGGATTTCATCCGCCGCCGCCGGGAGGCGAGGGAGGCCAAGGAAGCGCCGTATGCCAATGTGCCCCATCGCGGCGAGCATAAGAGTCTCGAGGATGAGTTGCGCGCCCCTGACCCGGACGATCCCTTTGCCGAATGGAGTTTCGGGGATGTCGTAGCCGAGCCTGCGCCCGAGCCTGAGGTGCAGGAGCAGTCAGCGGCGGAGCCGGAACCCGCACCGGCGGGGGAAGAGCCGGAGGCCTCGCCCCCGGAGGAGGCGCCTGTGCCGGTGCAGGAGATGCCCTCGACCCTGCGGGACGCAATGACGTTTGAGCCGAAGCTGCCCAAGCGCCGCGGCGCGCCGGAGGATCAGACCGCTCCGACGGAGGCGAAGTCGGGGGGAGAGGAATTCTCGCTGGAGGATATCCTCTCGGAATTTGGAGATATCTGAGCTATGGCGACCACCATAGAAATAACGGCACGGGAGGGCGGCGACAGGATCGACGCCCTCCTTGCGCGTGCGGAGGAGATCCGAAGCCGCAGCGCCGCGGCGCGGCTCATCGAAGAAGGTTATGTTACGAAAAACGGCGCGCCTGTGCGGAAAAACTACCGCACGCAGGCAGGGGATGTATTCGCCGTTCTCCTGCCGGAGCCGACGGCATCCACGGCCGAGCCGCAGGATATCCCGCTCGATGTGGCGTATGAGGATGACGATGTGATCGTCGTCAATAAGCCCCGGGGGCTTGTGGTACACCCCGCCCCGGGACACCCGGACGGAACGCTCGTGAACGCGCTGCTGGCGCACTGCGGCGATTCCCTGTCCGGCATCGGCGGGGAGCTTCGTCCCGGCATCGTTCACCGTATTGATAAGGATACGAGCGGGCTTATCATCGCCGCGAAAAACGACGCGGCGCATGCCGCGCTCTCGGCGCAGCTCAAGGATCGCTCGCTCTCGCGAGTGTATGACGCCATCGTTCATGGGACGTTCCGCGCAGACGGGGGAACGGTGGACGCGCCCATCGGCCGTGATCCCCGCAATCGGCAGAGGATGGCCGTGACGGAGAAAAATGCCCGTCCCGCCGTTACCCATTGGCAGATTTTGACCCGCTATGAGCGGTATACCTATGTCCGCTGCCGACTGGAAACGGGGCGGACGCACCAGATCCGCGTGCATATGGCGCATATCGGCCATCCGCTCTTGGGCGACACAGTCTATGGCGGGCGGCGGGACAAGGGGCTTTCCGCCCAATGCCTCCACGCCCGTGGTTTGAAATTCATCCATCCCCGCACCGGCGAGCCGGTGGAGCTGTGGACGGAGCTGCCGGACTGGTTCCAAGAGGCTATGAGCAAATTAGGATCGCCGATCGGATAAGGAGCGTTTATGATTGCTCTCATCGTGTATATGCTGTTCGGCATGGCGCTGGCATGGCGGCTGCTGCCCAAAGCGCGTGTCGCTGTGAAATGCTGGCTGGGGCTGGTATTCGGCTGCGTCGCTTTGATGTGGCTGCCCTGCCTTGGGGCGTTCTTCTGGGGCTTTACGAAAGCGGCGCAGGATAATGCGCTTGGTCTTGCGATCATCGTGACGTTGGCGCTGGCGGCGGAATTTATCATAAAAAACCGCTCGCGGCTGCGGGCGCTGCGTCCGTCGTTTGCCCCTTCCCGGGAGGATACCGCCGGGCTGATGGTATGCGCCGCGGCGACGGTGTTCTGCGCGTATCTGCTGCATACCCATGTGATCCGGCCGGAGGCGGACGGCAGCCTGTGGGTGGGGCAGAGCACCTTCGGCGATCTGGCGATGCATCTCGGCTTTGTGGAGAGCCTGTTCCGACAGGGGACGTTTCCGCCGGAATACAGCATTTTCCCCGGCCAGCAGCTGGATTATCCGTTTCTCGTGGACGCCGCCTCCGCCAGCCTGCGGTTTTACGGTCTGAGCCTGCGCATGGCGGTGGTCGCCCCCAGCGTGGTGATGCTCTTCTGCGTGTTTTGGGGCTTCTGGCTGCTGGCGGATACGGTCACGAAAAACCGCCTCGCGCCGACGCTGATGAGCTGGCTGCTGTTTGTGGGAAACGGCGGCTTCGGTTTTGTGCTGTTTTTCGGGAAATACCGTTTTTCCGAGATCTTTACCGGGTATTACACCACGCCGACGAATCTGGCGAATGAGGATATCCGCTGGGTGAACGTCATCTGCGATATGCTCATCCCCCAGCGAACGACGATGGCAGGCTGGTGTGTCGTTCTGGCGGCGATCTGGCTGCTCGTCACAGTGCTGCGGAAAACGCTGGCGGGGGAGGCCGTGCGGCGGGAGACGGTGATCCTTGCGGTGCTGGCGGGGTCGATGCCCATGATCCACACGCACAGCTTTCTCGCTCTCGGTATCCTCTCGGCTGCGTGGTTTTTCTGCGCGCTGCCGAAGGCTGTCAAGGCGGGGCATGGGCGGAAGCTCGTGGAAACCTATGTGCTGTACGGTGCGATCTGTCTCGCGCTGGCAGCGCCGCAGTTTTTCAAGTGGACGATGGATTCTGTGCAGTCCGGCAGGATGCTGCAATGGCACCTTGGCTGGGTGGCGGGCGAAAACGGACAGCTCAACAACTGGCTGTGGTTCTATATCGTGAACATCGGCGTGGTGTTCGTGGCCATGTGGCCGATGCTGTTTTCCCTGCGGGGGGAGCGGCTTTCCCTGTTTCTCGGCGCTGCGGCCATTTTTGTTGTGGCGAACGCGGCTGTATTTCAGCCGAACAAATACGACAACAACAAGCTGCTGTATATCTGGTTTATGCTGACGGATATTCTCGTGTGCGACTGGCTGTGGGGCATCATCGCTTCGGAGAAAAAGCGCGTCCTGCGGGCGGCGGTTGCGGCGGCGCTGGTATTTTTGGGGACGTTTTCCGGCGGCCTTTCGCTGCTGAGGGAGGCGGTCAGCGGCTATCGCCTTCTCTCGGCCGAGCAGGCAGCGGCGGCGGAATATATTACGGAAGCCACCCCGCCGGATAGTTTGTTTCTCACCTCCACCACCCATGCCAATCCCGTTGCGGTGCTGACGGGGCGGAACATCGTATGCGGCTCCGGGCTGTATCTGAACTTCCACGGGGTGAACTACCGGGAGCGGGAGGAACAGGTCGCCATGATGTATACGGGCGGCGCGCTATTCGAGCAATATGCGCGGCTGTACGGCGTCGATTATGTATATATCAGCGAATATGAGCGCGGCAGTTATGCCGTGGACGAGGCGTATTTCGAGGCCAATTACCCCATGCTGTATGACGAGGGCGGCATCCGCATCTTCCAAATCCGATGATTCTGTGGTATGATAAATCGAAACCGATACCCATGGAGGAACCGATATGAAACGTTTTTGGATCGTAGCGCTGTGCATGGCGCTTGTCCTATGCCTAGCCGCCTGCAGCGAAAGCGCTGCGGAGGCCGAAACGGCACTGGAGACGATGGCTCCCGTGACGCCCTCGCCGGAGGAGGTACAAATGGCCTCGGAGAGCGACGCGCAGGCCGCGGAGCAGGAGCCGGAGGCCTCTGCCACGGATGCTGCGTGGGACGATACGGACTATCTCGCGGCACAGGCCTGCATCGGTCTGACTGTCGAGGAGCTGTATGACGAGATCGGCGAGCCGGAGAGCGCCCAGTACGCCGCCTCCTGCGAGGAGGAGGACGCCGAGGACGGGATGCTGTTTTATGACGATTTCTACGTCTGGACTGTCCGTACTGCCGAGGAGGAGATCGTCCACGACGTTTATCTGATGGACTGACGGAGGATCTGTGGAAAAGCTGCTTGCGCTGTATCGGAAATACCGCGAACCGATCAATTATCTCATTTTCGGCGGGCTTACGACGCTGGTGAGCCTCGGCGCTTACGCGCTGTTTGTGGAGGCTTGCGGCCTCGGCATCCTAGCGGGCAAGGCGCTGAGCTGGGTCTGCGCGGTGACTTTCGCGTTTATCACGAACAAGCTGTGGGTGTTCTTCTCTGCCGGAAAGGACGCGAAAACCATCCTGCGGGAGGCGCTGGGCTTTTTTGCCAGCCGCGCGGCAACGGGCGTGGTGGAATTTGCCGGTCTGCCGCTTCTTATGCGGCTGGGGCTGGATCAGCCGCTTTTCGGCGTGGAGGGCTTCGCGGCAAACATCGTCGTGACGGTGGTCGTCATCATCCTCAACTATATCCTCTCAAAATTCCTCGTCTTCCGCAAAAAGAAGGACGCATAACAAACGGCCCGAACTGTGGACAGTTCGGGTCGTTTTGCAATATTTCGGTCAGTTGAACGAATGCGGGCTGGCATAGCCGTGGGCGCCATAGGCGAAGCCGCCATCGTATTTCACCGTGAGATAGAGAGTGCTGCCGCCGTCCCTCACCTGTACATAGCAGACGCCGTCGTCGAATTTGTCCGTGATCTCGAGCCTCTGGCTGTGATAATATACCCAGACGGAGCCGTCGTCCTCATAGATCACCTCCGGCGCGTCGAGGTGTTCTAGGATCTCCGCCTCGGTCAGAGGGCGCTCGCGGCCGAAGATATCGAACGCTGCGCCGCCGCCCTGCTGCTCATGGAGCTCGCCGGCTTCGTCCGTATAGGTAAGATCGTAGCTCCCATCGCCATTCAGCTCCAAGATCGCGTCTGTCTGGTCGCCGTGCACCCAGATCTGTATCGTCCGACGGATGCCGCCCACGTCGGCGGCATAGGCGGCGGTGGCCAGACCGAGCGCCAGTACGATCACGGCGCAGATGGCGAGCAGCCGGGGCATATGTGTTTTTCTCGTGCTTTTCATAGGTATTACCTCCATCGTACAGCGGTCGGAGGCATGAAGCGTCGAAAAAGCTCTTTGATAGCGTTCCTTATTCGTCATCGTCCCATTCCTCCCCAAGCATGGTTTTCAGGAGCTTTCGGCCGCGGCTGAGCTGACTTTTCACGGTGCCCTCGCGGCTGCGCAGGAGCTGCGCGATCTCGCGCACGGAATACTCCTCGTAGTAAAACAGGTGGATCACCGTGCGGTATTTCTCCGGCAGGCGCATCACCGCCTCGAACAGGCGGCTGTCCTCCGGCGCCTCAAACGGCAGGGTCGCCATATAATCCTCCCATGACGCCGTGTTCCGCCGCCAGAAGGACGATGCGATGTCCTTCGCCCGGTTGATCGTCACCCGCAGCAGCCACGCCTTCAGGTGTTCCTCGTCGTGATAGTCGAGGCGCAGGGTGTGATATTTGATGAGAGCGTCCTGAACCGCGTCGTCCGCGTCGTCATGGCTGCGGCATACGCTGAAGGCCGCCGCATACATCCGATCGCCGTATCGGCGGATCGCCTCATCTGCCGTCAGTCTCATGAAATGCTCCTTTGCGTATCGGAAGGTCCCTTCGCCTATAACACGATCCTCGGCGCCGAAAGGCTGCATCGGCAGAATTTTTTTCAATCATTCACCGATTGTTCACAAACCGTTGCCAGTTTATTCATGAACTCCTGCCGGACTTCGTGTATTATACAGTCACAGGGATGAATGCAGCGCGAACTGCATGACAGAACGATTGCTAACACTCATTTTTCACTCCTCTCTTCTTTTTGTGCGAGGCCGGGCGTCCGAAACGACGCCCGGCTTTGTATATGCTTTGCCTAAACTGCCGGAGTGTGATACAATGATCGCGTTATCCTTGCAGGAGGGATTGTGCGATGACTGCTGTTTTTTGGATCGTCGGTATACTGGCAGCGCTTTATCTTCTTATATCGCTTGTGATCTGCATTTTGGCCTGCCGGCGGTTCGCCGGGCAGTTTGATCCCCTGAGCGCCCTGACCCACGCCACGGATAAGCTGCTGGCGCCGTATCATGAGCTCATTGACGCAGGACAGGCGTGGCTGCGGTCGCAGCCGTATGAGTCGGTGGAAATGACATCCTTCGACGGGCTCCGTCTGCGGGCAAGGCTGTTTGAAAACCCGCAGGCCAAGGGCGTCCTTGTCGCCTGCCACGGCTATCGCAGCGACGGGGTGCGGGATTTTGCCTCGGCCTGCCGGTTTTACAACGACCATGGGCTGTCCATCCTTCTGATCGACCAGCGGGCGGCCGGGGAGAGCGAGGGAAAATATATCACTTTCGGTGTACGGGAGAGCGTGGACGCCCGGGATTGGTGCGCGTTGATGGAGCGGCGGTTTCCCGGCCAGCCCATCCTGCTGGCGGGGATCTCCATGGGAGCGGCGTCCGTGCTGATGACAGCGGACGATCTGCCGGATAGCGTGGCGGCGCTGCTGGCCGATTGCGGCTATACGTCCCCATGGGATGAATTTGCTTTTGTCGCGCGGCGGTATATGCCGCCGGGGGCGGCCGCGCTGCTGCCGGGGGTCGATCTGTGGTGCCGTGCATTGGCGGGCTTTGGTCTGCGGGAACGCTCCGCCGAGCATGCGCTGGCCAATACGACGCGCCCCGTGTTTTTCGTCCATGGCGGCGCGGATGGGCTGGTACCCTATGAGGATTCGCTGGAAAACCGGGCGGCCTGCGCGGCTCCGACCGCCATGTTCTCGGTGGCGGAGGCCGATCATGGCATCAGCTTCCTGCTTGACCCGGAGGGCTACGCCCGGGCTGTCAGCGATTTTCTGGAGAAAAACGTCTTTCACAATATATCTATATAAGCCTCGGCCTCTCCCCAAGTGCGGGAGAGGCCGAAGTCGTTTCACAATAGGATATCCGCGCGCTCCCTCGTATGGAAGGCTGCGTGATAGGCGTTTTCCATCGGGATCCAGCGGGTGTGGAAGGCTTCCCATCCGTCCTCCCCGTCCCGGGCGAGGATGCGGTGCTGCTGCTCCTCCGTGCCGATGGAGAAAAACACGGTCAGATCCGCGTAATCCCCGAATATGGGATGCATGGCATAAGCGCCCTCCACGATCACCAGAGGCGCGGCGGTGATCATTTTGATGTCATCAAACGTCATCGTGGAGCAGCGGAACGCCCGGTAGGAAAATGCCTCGCCCGCCGCAAGATGGGGCAGCACCTCAGCGGCGAACCGCTCGTAATGCACATTTCCGCCCGGCTCCGCCAGTCGCTCCGTCGTCCGCAGCTCCGAAGGCAGGAAGAAATCGTCCATATGCACCACCGGCGCGTTCCAATGCCGGGAGAGCGCTTCCGCAGCAGTGGATTTGCCCGCGGCGGCCATGCCGTCGATGGCCAGAACGGTGCGCTTCCCCGCGGCTTTGCGCGCTTCCAGAGCCGCTTGGATCGGCGTTAGACGATCCGTCATGGCAGAAGCCCCCGCAGCTCTTCTACTGCGGCTGACACAAGCTCGGAAAACGACATGGGCTTTACGCCCACGATGCGGTTATCGCACAGATTCACCGGCAGCAGCAGCTTGACCGCAGGGCTGCGGCCAACCGCGGCGGCCATCGCCGGGGTGATCTCCCCCAGCATGGCGTCGGCGGAGAGGATACCCACCGGCCCGATGATCACATCCGCATGGCGGCAGGCGACGATCACGGGGTTTTCCCCTGTTGCGCCGGACGGCGCGCCGGCCTTGAGCATGCTGGCCGTGGCGGTGCTGTTGGTGCCGACGGCGAGGATCTCGCACGGAAGCTGTGCGGCAAGGATCTGCTCTACGACCATCCGGCCGAGCCGTCCGCCCTGTCCGTCGATCACGACGACCTGAAACTTATCCATTCTATGTTACGCTCCTGTCTGGTATGGTATCATTATATATCACAATCGGCAATCCGCATAGCCTTTTCCGCAGGATGCTGAAGGAAACCGTAAAATCGAAACAGAGGAAATTAGAGGTATTAAGAGAAAATAAGAGAAAAACGGAGATAAGAACTTTTTTATTAAAATGAGTGTTGACATGCCGTCCCGGTTGTGCTATAAAAAATAAGCGCCCTGCAAACGCGGGACGCCTTTTGAATCGTCAAATATTATAACTATGCGGAGGAAACAACGAATGTCCACGACTATGGTAAAGCCTGCCGAAGTCGTCCGCAAGTGGTATGTGATCGATGCCGCCGGAAAGCCCATGGGCAAGACTGCCGTCATCGCCGCCGATCTGCTGCGCGGCAAGCGCAAGGTCGACTACACCCCCCACGTCGATTGCGGAGATTTCGTCATCATCATCAACGCCGAGAAGGCGGTTCTCACCGGCAAGAAGCTGGAGCAGAAGTATTATCGCACCCATTCCGGCTATCCCGGCGGCCTGCACGAGACCCAGTATTCCCGCCTCATGAGCGAGAATCCCGAGCTTGCGATGCGTCTGGCTGTCCGCGGCATGCTGCAGAAGAACGCTATGGCCAAGCGCCAGCTCACTCGCCTGCGTGTTTTCCGCGGTGCGGAGCATATCCATCAGGCGCAGAAGCCTGAGGTCTATGTGGAAGGAGGAAATAACTGATGGCTACCTACAAGTCCAAGAGACCCTATCTGTACGGCACCGGTCGGCGTAAATCCTCCGTTGCGCGCGTCCATCTGATTCCCGGCGGCACCGGCGTCATCACCATCAACGGCCGCGGCATCGACGACTATTTCGGTCTCGAGACTCTGAAGCTGATCGTCCGTCAGCCCCTTGTCGCCACCGGCACGGTGGACAAGGTCGATATCGAAGCAACCGTCTCCGGCGGCGGCGTGACCGGTCAGGCCGGCGCTATCCGCCACGGCATTGCCCGCGCACTCCTGCTGGTGGACGAGAGCTATCGCGCCACCCTCAAGGCCGCCGGTCTGCTGACCCGCGACCCGCGCATGAAAGAGCGTAAGAAGTACGGCCTCAAAGCCGCTCGCCGCGCCCCCCAGTTCTCCAAGCGCTAATCAAACCCTTGAAAAAACCGGAAACCCTAGAGCCATGCGGGCTCTGGGGTTTTCTTTTTGCCCAAAACTTTTGATGCGTTTTGTCATAATCTGACATCGTTTGTCCTAAAAAAAGTAGTTAATTTTGGGGGAAAACCGCTTTTGTAGTTAAAAAATGGGGGAAAAAC
>CAJOIU010000009.1 GCA_905234855.1 uncultured Oscillospiraceae bacterium | reverse complement strand
CTTCTGCTGGTGCTTATTTGCATAAGCTGTTCTTACATTGTTTAATTTACAAGGTACACCGCGCTCCCGCTTCTCGCGAGCGCTTTGCTATAGTAACACTAACAAAAGCCGTTGTCAACACTTTTTTCAAAAAAATTTGATTTTTTTGCACAGGAGCCTCAAGCGCAGAATCGGTGCTTTCCGATCACGTTCAAAACCGGACGCGACCAGATCCAAGAGCTGGTGGCGGTGTTGGGATTGAAGTAATAGATCGCTCCGCCGGAAGGATCCCAGCCGTTCAGGGCATCCCGCGCCGCCTTATACGCGCTGTCGGCCACCGGCTGCCAGAACTGCCCGTCGGAAAGGCAGGTAAACGCCCCCGACTGATAGATGACGCCGGACATGGTATTCGGAAACGCTGGACTGTTCACGCGGTTGAGTACCACCGCGCCAACGGCGACCTGTCCGGTATACGGCTCTCCCCTTGCCTCGGCAGAGATGAGTCGCGCCAGAAGATCGACATCCCCCGAGGTGCTTTGGCTCGCATCGCTCACCTGTATACCCAGCGCAGCCAAGGTCTTCGGTCCGCATTTGCCGTCGGCCGTCAATCCGTTCGTGCGCTGGAAATATTTCACAGCGGCTACGGTCTTCGAGCCGTATACGCCGTCCACATTCCCGGTATAATAGCCCCAGTTGCGCAGCTTCTGCTGGATCTGCGTGACGACAGAGCCAGTGGAGCCCTGCTTATAAGTCGCTGCATCCGCCTCCTGCGCCAGCAGGATCGCCGTGATGTTTACCGCAAAAAGCACCGCCAGCGCGATGCAGAGCTTCTTTCGTGCATTTGACATGATATAAAACCTCCCTCGCAGACTGTGGATAGTCTACGAGGGAGGCCGTCGGAATATGCGGTATCAGAAAAGCGAAGTTTTGGATTTTGTGCGGATCTCTTCCTGCAAAGTCTCGATGAACTGCGCCACGGGCAGCGCGCCTTTATCGGCGTCCCGGGTACGGACGGCGACGGTGCCGTCCTCGGCCTCCTTATCGCCCACCACGAGCTTATAAGGAACCTTTTCCATCTGCGCCTCGCGGATCTTATAGCCCAGCTTCTCGTTGCGCAGATCGACCTCTACGCGGACGCCCAACTCCTCGAGCTGCGCGGCCACCTTTTCCGCATATTTGTGGACGCGGTCGGTGATGGGCAGGATCTTCACCTGCACGGGGCTGAGCCACGTCGGAAAGGCACCCATGGTCTCCTCGATGAGATAGGCCATGAACCGATCCAGCGAGCCGAGGATCGCCCGGTGCAGCACGACGGGCGTGCGCTCCGTGCCATCCTTGTCCACATAGGTAAGATCAAATTTCGCCGGCAGGCAGAAATCAAGCTGACAGGTAGAAAGCGTGTATTCCGCGCCGACGGCGGGCTTCACGTTCACGTCAAGCTTCGGGCCATAGAAGGCCGCCTCGCCGATCTCCTCGGTGTAGTTGAGGCCGAGCTGATCCAGCACGTCCCGCAGGGCGTTCTCGGCGGTGTTCCACATTTCGTCGTCATCGTGGTATTTTTCCTTATCGGCGGGATCGCGCAGCGACAGCACCAGCCGGTAGTCGGTGATGCCGAAATCCTGATAAGTGGTAAAGATCATATCCACGACCTTGGCGACCTCGTCCTTGATCTGCTCGGGTGTAACGAAAAGATGGGCGTCGTTCTGGCAGAAATGCCGCCCGCGCTCGATGCCCTTGAGCGTTCCCGACGCCTCATAGCGGAAGTCATGGGCGATTTCACCGATGCGCACCGGCAGATTGCGGTAGGAATGGGGCTGGTTCGCATAGATGCGCATATGGTGGGGGCAGTTCATCGGCCGCAGGACATAGGTCTCGTCGTCCACCTCCATGGCGGGGAACATGTTCTGCTGATAGTGATCCCAATGGCCGGAGGTTTTATACAGCTCCACCGTACCCACACAGGGCGTGAGAACATGCTGATATCCGCCCTTGAGCTCTTTGTCGCGGATATAGTTTTCCAAAATGCGCCAAAGCGTGTAGCCCTTCGGCAGGAACATGGGCATACCGCGCCCCACCAGCTCGTCCGTCATGAAAAGCTGAAGCTCCTTGCCTATCTTGCGATGATCGCGTTTTTTTGCCTCTTCCAGCTTCGAGAGGTAGGCGTCCAGCTCCTCTTTCTTCTGGAAGGCGATGCCATAGATGCGCTGAAGGGTCTCGCGCTTGGAGTCGCCGCGCCAATAGGCCGCGTTGCACGCGAGCAGCTTGAATGCGTTATGCTTGATACGCCCCGTCCGATCCACATGGGGTCCGGCGCAGAGATCGGTGAACTCCCCCTGCCGGTAGAAGGAGATGGCCGCGTCCTCGGGCAGGTCGTTGATGAGCTCGACCTTGAACGGCTCTTCCTTCTCCTCCATGAACGCGATGGCTTCTGCCCGGGGCAGCTCGAACCGCTCCAGCGGCAGGTTCTCCTTGCAGATCTTTTTCATCTCCGCCTCGATCTGCGCCATATGCTCCGGCGTGAACGCAAAGGGCGAGAGCATGTCGTAATACCAACCCTCCTTGATGGACGGGCCGATGGCGAGCTTCACCTCCGGCCAGAGGCGCTTGACTGCCTGCGCCATGATATGGGAGCAGGTATGCCAATAGGTCTGGCGATATTCCTCGTTTTCAAACGTATAATCCATTCTGTCCTCCTTCGGTCCGCCGTACGAACCGACCATATCCTAAATCGTACATATTATAATGAGCGTCCACCGCCGTGTCAAGCGCCGAAATCACCGCGAATCACAGCGTCCGTCCGCTCAGCGGCACAGCGCATCAACCAAGAAGCACGCGCCGAACAGCACCGGCTGATGCAGCAGATAGATCCACAGCGTCCGGCATCCCGGCCATGAGAGGACGTCGGGCGCGCGCTTATATAGTATAGGTATATTCTCCCCATGCTCGCGGAGCATCCGTCCCATCCATGTGCCGAACAGGAACAGAAAGATATACGGCAGTAGCGGGAAGTAATCAAAGGAGACGAACCCGTCGTAGAGAAAGCCCAGCCAGAACAGCCAGCGCACGGAAACGGTCACGTTTTTCGTCACAAGATACGCCGCCGCGTACAGCACGATCCACAGCACCGGCGCAAGCTTTTCCGGCAGCCGCTCGATATAGCGCCCGAGCGCCGCGTACAGCAGCATCGCCAGCCCCATGAATTGCAGGATGCCAAAGAGAATCGGCGCGTCTACGAGATAGGACGCCGCCGTCACGATCCCGCCTGCTCCAAGGGTTATGAGGCCGCGGCGAAGATTGGAGCGCGTCAGCGTGGCGCTGATGCCCGCGCAGAGGATGAAGGAAAAGGCGATGAACCGCTCCAAGAGATAGAGCGGCCAGCTCATCAGCGTCTCATACCGCATCCAGCCAAACATGACGAAATCGAACAGCAGATGATACGCGAGCATCAGCCAGCAGGCCAGCCCCCGCCAGCCGTCCAGCCATGAGATCCGCTCAGACATTGAACAGGAAATGCACCACGTCGCCGTCCTGCATAACGTATTCCTTGCCCTCGGCGCGCAGCAGGCCTTTTTCCCTCGCGGCGGCCTCGCTGCCGCAGGAGCGCAGATCCTCGAAGGCGATGACGTTTGCCCGGATGAAGCCGCGCTCGAAGTCGGTATGGATCTTGCCCGCCGCCTGCGGCGCTTTCGTTCCCCGGGTGATCGTCCATGCCCGGCACTCGTCCGGCCCGCAGGTCAAAAACGAGATAAGACCGAGCAACTCATACGAGCATTTGATGAGCCGCTGCAGGCCGGATTCTCGGATGCCAAGCTCCTCCATAAACATCTCCCGATCATCGGGATCCTCCAGCTCGGCGATATCCTGCTCGAACCGGGCGCATACCGGCAGCACCGTACTGCCCTCTGAGTCGGCAATAGCCTTCACCTGCCGGTAATAGGGGCTGTTTTCCGCGTCGGCAAAGCCGTCCTCATCCATATTGGCGGCATAGATGACGGGCTTGAGGCTGATGAGATCGGATTCCGCGATCATAGCGGCCTCGTCCTTGTCGCATGCAAAAGCGCGGGCGGACTTGCCCTCGTTGAGCCATGCCAGCAGCCGCGCCATGAGATCGGCCTCCTTGGCATATTTCTTGTCGCCGGATTTGAGGTTTTTCTGCGCCTTGTCAAAGCGCCGCTGCACCATTTCGATATCCGCCATGATAAGCTCAAGGTCGATGGTCTCAATGTCCCCCGCCGGGTCGGTGGAGCATTCGTGGCGGATGATATTGGGGTCGTCAAAGCAGCGGACGACGTGAACGATGGCATCCGTGCCGCGGATGTTGGCAAGGAATTTGTTGCCAAGCCCCTCCCCCTTGCTCGCGCCCTTCACGAGGCCGGCGATATCCACAAATTCGATCACTGCGGGGGTGTATTTCTTGGGCTGATACATCTCCGCCAGAAAGTCCAGCCGCTCGTCCGGCACGGAAACGACGCCCACATTCGGGTCGATGGTACAAAAGGGATAGTTGGCGGACTCCGCGCCCGCGTTCGTCAATGCGTTGAAAAGAGTGCTTTTGCCCACATTGGGCAGCCCCACGATGCCTAGTTTCATTTCTTCCTGTATCTCCTTACTGTTAGTTCACTTCATAGTCCCGATTCAGATAGACAGATCCTGCTTGGCCATGCGCCCCACCAGCCCGTAGGAGAGAGCGAAGAGGAGCACGATGAACAGGATGAACCCGACATCGCCCTGCCGTGTGCTGGCGATATAGTCATAGGCGCCGTGCAGCAGCGCGGGCAGCACCACGGCCATGATCCGGCAGGTTTTGGCGCGCTCCCGCAGCCCCCGGTTTTCCCAGCGGCGCGCCATGCCATAGAACACGCCCATGAACACGCCGAAGCAGGCATGGCCGGGGATCGCCGTAAGCGCCCGCAGGATCGCCGTCCGAAAGCCGTAATTCATGACATAGCTGATATTCTCCCATAGGGCAAACCCCAGCGATACGAACACGGCATATACCACGCCGTCATACTGGCAGTTGAATTCCGGCGAGCGCCATGAGCTGTAGCTCAGCAGCAGATATTTGGAGCTTTCCTCCGCGAAGGCGACAATGCCGAAATACAGCAGGATCGGATACAATCTGCTATAGGGCGTAACGGTCAGATCCAAAACCGCCACAAGGATCCGCTCCTCCACCAGCGCGAGGAGCGAGGACAAGACCCCCGCCACCACCAGCCGCCACAGCATCCCGGCGGACTCCTTTTCCAGCCGGTCAGAGCGATACACCTTCACCATCAAAAAAACGGCGGGCAGCACCGCCGCGATCACGAGGACGGTGTCATACGACGAAATGCTCGGAACGAGAAAATAGAACATGCCACGTTTCCTTTCCCGGGAGAAACGAGACGTTTCCGTCCCGCTTCATGCCCGCAGACCAACCTCACCCGCCGAATAGGCCGCGCTTCACATAGGGGACGACCTCCCCGGAGCGATACACATAACCCGTCTTGTCGATGGCTGCGCGAAGGGCTTCGAGATCGATCTCACCCTCCGCGATGAAGCTCGTTTCCCCCTTTTTATGGGAGGATGTGACCTTCTGTGCGCCGGGAACGGTCTTCCGAACCACATCGTTTATATGCGCCTCGCACATCCCGCAGGCCATGCCATCGATCTTAAGAACCGCTTTCTGCATGATGGACCTCCAAACCCATGGTTTTTCTTCATCCTATCATTTCTGCGCCCCGCCGTCAACACGTCCCGGCAAGAAAAGACGCCGCCTGGGCATACATGGGAACGTCCGCCTCGGCGCTTCACCCCTCCCGAAACATTAATAAATTGTAATTGACACGGCATTCCCGCCTCTTTTATAATTATAATGTATATTTATATCATTGCGTCGGCAGGATGAACCCTCGCCCCCATGCAAAACCTCCGCTCAGGCTCTATAGCGGACGCACACCAAAAGGAGTACGCCATGCCAGCCCTCACCGAGCAATTTATTCTGGATTCCTTCGACCTCGCCCTGCAGAAGCGCTATATCCAAGTCCACTACCAGCCGGTCGTCCGCACCATATCCCGGCAGGTATGCAGCTTTGAGGCGCTGGCTCGGTGGGACGATCCCGTGCACGGCATGATCCATCCGGACGAGTTCATCGGCATTCTGGAGGATCACCGGCTGATCCACAAGCTGGACACCTTCGTCATCCGGGAGGTGTGCGCCCAGATACGCTGGACGATCGACAGCGGGTTTTATCCCATCCCCATCTCCGTCAATCTCTCCCGGCGCGATTTCGATCTGTGCGACATCTTCGCCGCAGTGGACGAAACAGCCAAGGAGTTCCGCATCCCCCACAACTTCCTTTATATCGAGATCACCGAGAGCATGTTCGCCGACGACGAGGAAATGATGCACACCGTGATCGACCGCTTCCGCAGCTCCGGCTATCAGGTATGGATGGACGATTTCGGCAGCGGCTATTCCTCGCTGAACGTGCTCAAAGACTATACCTTCGACGAGCTCAAGGTGGATATGCGGTTTTTGAGTTCCTTCCATCTGCGCTCCCGGCAGATCCTCACCTCCATCATCCAAATGGCCAAGGATATCGAGATCCACACCCTCGTGGAGGGCGTGGAAACGGAGGATCAGTTCAACTTCCTGCATAACATCGGCTGCGAGAAGGTGCAGGGCTATCTCTTTGGGCAGCCCCTCCCTTATCAGGCTATGATCGAGCACCTGCGCCGCATCGGGGTACCTATCGAATACCCGAAGGATCGGCACTACTACGATGAGCTGGGTCTAATAAACGTATTGAGCGCGGCGCCCTTCATGTCCAGCCAGCAGCGCAATTCGCTGGAAAACGCCCGCCAGCTCAACAGTATCCCGTTGGCGCTCATTGAGGTCCGGGAGCAGCAGTTCCGTATGCTCTTTTACAATACTGAATTTGAGAAGGTGGCCGGCTCCACCCATTGGGGCAGCTCCCTCTTTTCGGAAGACATCATGGGCACACCCTTCCCCGTGTCACACATCCCGAAGCGGGGCTTCGACATGCTGGAGGAGGCTCGCGTCAGCGGCGCTGCCAAGCTGTATTTCATCTCCGGCGGCGACTATTACGAGTTTAAGGCTAAATGCGTGGCGCAGGAGCGGGGCGTATACTGCATCCTCCTGCGGCTGGATAATCTATCCCGCAGTCAGGAGTTCTCCCGCACAAATACGCTGGATGCGGAGCTGCGGCACATTTATTCCGTGTTCGATCGGATCACCCTGCTGGAGCCGGGAGATAACCGCATCACACCGCTGTATGTCGGCACCCACGACGAGAAGGTCACCACTGCGGAAACGATCCGCACCACTGTGGACGCCTATGCCGAGCAATGGGTCTTCCCGGATGACAAGGCAGCCTTCCTCCGCTTTTACGATCCCGAGACCGCCGAGGAGCGGATCCAACGCTCCGGCCGCAGCCATATCAACGATTTCTTCCGCACCCTCAACCGTCACGGGGAGTATTCATGGAAACAATACTTTCTCGTCCGCATCCGGCCGAGGGCGCTTTTCTCCCTCATCCGCGACTGCGATTCGGACATTCGCAGCATGCGGCGTCACCTCGCCCCGCTGAAGCATGCGGATGCAAATGATCTCTTCAGCGGCGAAGTCCTCTGGAGGAGCGTCACCCGCTCCGATATGGCGCGGTTCTACTGGAAGGACAGTCAGCGCCGGTATTTGGGGGTCAGCAAGGGCTTTTTGGATTTCTTCGGCTTCTCCTCCGCCGAACCGATCATCGGAAAGACAGACGAGGAGATCGGCTGGCATCTCCACTCCGACCGGGTCAAAACCATGGAGCAGCAGATTCTGCGGGAGGGGACGCCCGTTCATGAAACGCCCGCGAAATTCCTTGTAAACGGCGTGAACCGTGACGTGCTGTTCTGCTCCGAGCCCATCCACGACCCGGACGGCAAGATCATCGGTCTCGTGGGCTGCTTCCGCGGTCATGAATCCGGGGACGAACAGCAGTCCCCCAGCATAGACATCCGCCGACGGGACGGGCTGACCGGGCTGCTGAACGCCCGGGGCATCGCGGAGGAGGCCTATATTTTCCGGGATATGTATCATCTGCGGGATCATGACTTCGTCCGCATCCATGTCGCCATCGAGGATTTCCATTCCATCACCGCCCAATACGGCTATGACCACGGCGACCGGGTCATCGCGGCGCTGGGCAGGGCGATGAGCCAGTATCTCGGCAGCAGCGCCATGCTCGGACGCAGCAGCGATTACCACTTCGTCATCCTGCGCCGGTATCAGAAGGCGGACGAGGTGACACGGCTTTTGGCGGACATCAAAAATATTGCCGCCCACCTGCACGAGGTGGACGGTATACCCTGCACGCTGTATCTTTCGACCGGCATGTGCGTTTATTCCGAATGTCTGGACACGGCGCAGCAGGAGCAGCTGGCGGAGGCGCGCCTGCTGGCGGATCACAACGAGCATAGCTCCTTGGGCTCCCGCATCTCCCATTCGAACGAGCTGTTCCGTATGTACGACCATCTACCCCTCTCCTTCGCGGTATATGAGCTGACGGTGGATCCCGTGACCAAGGAGCTCAAGGTAGAGTTCTTCTATGTGAACCATCGTTTCGCCTTGGAGCAGGACAAAACGCCGGATGAGATCATTGGCAGCCGGATGGATGAGATCTTCCCCGATCTGGAGCCGGAATGGTATGATATCGCCCAGCGCGCCGCCTTTTTGAGTGAGCAGATCGTGGTGGACAACATCTACTTCGACTGCATGAAGACCCACTATTACCTCACCGCCAGCCAGATCCTTCGGCAGGGCTTCTGCGTATTCACCTATCAGCCGCTGGACGGCCCCTTTGCCACGATCACCGGCGCCGCCCCGGAGCCTACATCAGAAGCTCCCGCAGGCGTTTGACCGCCCGGCGCTCCAGCCGGGAGATCTGCACTTGACTTACCCCCACCACCCGGCTGGCCTGTTCCTGCGTCATGCCGTGGTAAAAGCGCAGGAACACCACCTGCCGCTCCTTCTCGGGCAGCCGCTCGATGGCCTGCCGCAGGGCGACATATTCCACGAGCCGCTCCTCCTGCGTCCAGTCCCCCAGCACCTGTTCGAGGGAAACGCTGTCCTCCCCCGCTCCCTGCTGCAGGGATTCCGTGGGCAGCGCCGCCGTCTCCGCCATAGCGATATCTTCGGGGCTCAGCCCCGTATAGGCGGCCAGCTCCGACACGGCAGGATCGCGTCCCAGACTTTGCTCCATCGTTTTACGCGCGGCTCGGATGAGCTGCGCGCGTTCCTTTAGGCCGCGGCTGACCTTTACGGCGCCGTCGTCCCGCAGGAAGCGCCGGATCTCTCCGGCGATCTTCGGCACCGCATAGGTGGAAAACCGGGTACCGTAGGCCTCGTCGAAGCCGCCGATGGCCTTCAGAAAGCCGAGGCAGCCGAGCTGATAGAGGTCGTCCGGCTCCACGCCCCGCCCGAAATACCGTCGGGCGACGCTCCAGATGAGTCCGGCGTTTTCCTCGATCATGCGCCCCGCCGCCTCCCGGTCGCCGCTCTGAGCGGCGCGCAGGAGAGTGATGGTCTCGTCCAAATCAGACCCGTGCCTTTGCCGTGACGCGCTTCGAGAGCAGAACGGTCGTTCCCTTGCCGGGAGCGGAGCGCACCCGCAGGCCGTCCATAAAGCTCTCCATGATGGTAAAGCCCATGCCGCTGCGCTCCTCTCCGCCGGTGGAATACATAGGCTCCATGGCCTTCGGCACATCCGGGATGCCGCAGCCCCTGTCCCGGATCATGATCTCCAATACGTTCCCCTCCAAGATGCGCAGCCGCATCGTCACCGTGCCGACCGTCTCGGGATAGGCATGGACGATGGCGTTCGTCACCGCCTCGGATACGGCAGTGCGGATATCCCCCAGCTCCTCCAGCGTGGGATCGAGCTGCGCGGCGAAGGCGGCGGCCGCGGCGCGGGCAAAGCCCTCGTTCACGCTGCGGGCGGGAAATTCGAGCTTTATGTAATTGAGCTGTTTCATATCGTTCTCCTTTGTTTTCTGTCCCGGCGCAAAAAAGCGCCGGGACGCTGTATGCGGTTACTCGGCGGCGGTGATCCGCACCATGCGGTCGATGCCGGAGGCGTCGATGACCTTCAGCGGCTGGCGGGCGGCGTTTTCCACCCATGCGCGTCCCCCCGTCTCCGCCATAAGACGACAGATCTTCAAAATCAGCGCGATGCCGGAGGAATCCATAAACGTGAGTCCCCCCATATCGATGACACAGTCCCGCGGCAGATAATCGTCCAGCGTGCGGGTGATTTTCCGCAGCGCGGCGGCGGCTTCGTGGTGATCCAGCTCCCCTTGCAGAAACAGGGTCAGCCTCCCGTCGCCATAGCTCGATAGTACCTTCATAGCCCTCATATCCTTACCAATAGAAATAGCACCGTACCCACAGGGGTACGGTGCTATTTTATACCACATGGACTGCAAACCCTGTCGAAAGGGAACGAGGATTTTTATGAATAAGCAGAATACTGGATTATTCGTTCGATTACTGCGTGCTTTTCTGAAGATAAACGCAAAATGCCTCCTCTAGTGCGGAACGAAGTTCATCGTCTGTCATAGTATCGACGTTTATTGGAACCCCGTTAGCCATCCATGCAAAAATTTGCTTATTCTCAGTGGCAACCTTTTTGATGCCATCATCAGTTATTCGATAACTATTCATGCAGTATATGTACGAGCTGATGGGTGTTTTCCCATCCGAGAGCAACCCGTCACCTGTTGGCTGGTAGTATCCTGCAAAAAGATATATATTTTCGTTCTGCTCCCAGAAGTACACTCGATTTGCAAGCCCCCAATAGGATAAACCATCCCGCACCTCCCTCCACTCATCTTTATGGGAAGCGGAAATATCAACTGCTGCTTTTTGGCTGTCAGTCAACTCGATTTTTTTATGATGATCCCCGCACGAACTCATGAGGAGCGCCATTAATAATAGCGCAATGCATATCTTCTTTTTCATCTTTCCCCCCTCGTTATTCAAAAACACTGAATTCAGCTAGAATGCTTCATGGCGATTTCCTTCAGACACTGCAAATGCCGTGTAACAATTTTTTTGCTGGTCACATCAACAAATCCCTCCAGATTCATTTCCGTTCCATATTCCTTAATGAAACCAGACAGCAGAATATTCCCTTCGATAAAGTCATATTTGATAAAGTAGGATGCCGCTCCCAACGCAATCTGTTTCTCCCATAACACTTCGCCGTTTTCATAGCTTGTTTGCGTAAACCCCTGCTTAATTAAATAGTCTTGAAAATCGTTTTGCACAGCCACCATATCATTTTGGAAAGGAATACCAATCACAGTTCGGGTTCCATTATGCTCTGCATATGCTATTGCCGACCGAACGTCTATTCCCGACTTTCTGTGAAGATCCGCACCGCAGTTTGGGCATGTGGCATCATCGTTAGTTATCACAAGGCCGCATTGAGGGCAATGAACCATACTTGTATTGGTAGTATCTCGCTTCAAGGTATCCACTTGATTTGAGCGTTTGCGCATCACAAAATAAATAAGAAAACACATACAACCCAGAACCAAGGCCATCGGTCCCATTACTGCTGCAAAACGATATAATGCTCTCACTCCGCTGTTAAAATAGTAATAATCGGAATTGTGTATTGCAGGAGCCAGCATCAGATTTCCGATTCCAAAACCTATGAAAGCACAGGCTATGATTAACCAAATTACTTTCTTATTACTTTTCATTTCTATTCCTTTCTGTCGCTCGACCCATTGTTCGGCGTCAATTTCCTTTACATATGCGGTTTACAATTCAACTGTTGATTTCCAGTATATATTCATAGTGTTCAGGACAAACAAAGACGATACCCAGCGCAGAAGTATAATACTCCGTCGCCTTTTGGGAGCAAAAGGCGCATTCAGAATAGCAGTCCTTGCAGTAATACTCCTTTTCCTGTGTCATCGCATTTACAAATGCTTTTGTAGGCGTAGCTCCGCAGCGCTCACACGAGTTCGCAGAACCGCAGGATGTTATGACAAAAGCAGCAGCCAGCGCTGTCAACAGAATGAATACCTTGTTCTTCATCAAAGCTTTCTCTCCTTACATTAATATCGACGCAGTATTAAACTACGATTGAAGCTATTATAGGACAAAGGTACAATGAAGTCAACTAAATTATGATTTGTTTCCACCTATTTAGGACTATTCTTCTGTAGACTAACTCTAGGAGTGTGAATATAGTGGATTTTGGTTCTAAATTAAGAGATCTTCGTATTCGTGCGGGTCTAACTCAGCAGCAACTAGGTCAGCGGATTGGCGTCACCAAATCCGTTATCTCGTTTTATGAGCTGCGAGAACGCAGCCCTTCTCCCGATGTCCTCATCAAGTTAACGGGGGTTTTTCATGTTTCTGCCGATTATCTTTTAGGCATTGATGAAACCTCATCATTAGATATTTCCGGCATTGATGATGCCGATGTCGCCTTATTACGAGCTTTGGCAGACAGGCTAAGAAATAAGGACGCCGAATAACTTTAATCCATGTAATAAGCAGAGACAGCATGATTTTCGTCATGCTGTCTCTGCTATTGATTTACTGTGATCCGCCGATCATCCGAAATTTTTCAGGCTTTCCTCCAGATTCGCGGCAAGCGCCTGCGCCTTGGCGAGCTTTTCCCGCTCGACAGCCACGACGCGCTCCGGCGCACGGGACACGAAATTCTCGTTCGCCAGCTTCTTCTCCTGCGACTCAATATCTTTCCGCGCCTTCGCCAGCTCCTTCTCGATGCGGGCGCGCTCCGCCGCCAGATCGACAAGCTCCGCCATGGGCATGAAGAGCTTTGCGTCCTCCGTGACGACCGTCACCATGCCAGCGGTATCGGTGGGCGGCGCGGCGGATACGGTGATTTCGCCCGCATAGGCGAGGTTTGCCATATACACGCGGCTGCGTTCGAACACGTCCGTTTTATCCGTCGCCACGATGAGATGGGGGCGCTTGGAGGGCGGCACGTTCATCTCCGCGCGGCGGCTGCGGACGGCCTTCACTGCGGTCATGATGCACTCAAAATCCGCCTCGTCCCGGGGGAAGGCAAGCGCCTCGTCGTATTCGGGATAATCCGCCACGATCAGCGCCTCCGCGTCGTGGGGCAGGGCGTCGTATATCTCCTCCGTGATAAACGGCATAAAGGGATGCAGCAGCTTGAGGATATCCGTCAGCACATACAGCAGCACCTGCTGCGCGCCTATATCGCCCTCCCGCAGGCGGGGCTTCGTGATCTCGATATACCAGTCGCAGAAGCTCTCCCAGATGAAGTCGTAGATCTTCGTGGCGGCAAGACCCAGCTCGTATTTGCCGAAGTTCTCGTTTACCTCGGCGATGAGGGAATTGAGCTTCGAGAGGATCCATTTATCCTCGAGCTTCAGCTCCTCGGGCAGCCCGTTTTGCTCCACCGTGAGGTTCATCATCACATAGCGGGCGGCGTTCCAGAGCTTATTGGCAAAGTTCCGCATGGCCTCGCAGCGCTCGGTGTAGAAGCGCATATCATTGCCGGGGGAGTTGCCGGTGATGAGGTTGAAGCGCAGGGCGTCCGCGCCGTAGAGGTCGATCATCTCGATGGGATCGACACCGTTGCCGGCGGATTTCGACATCTTCTTGCCGTGCGGATCGCGGATGAGGCCGTGGATCAGCACGGTGTGGAAGGGCTCGCGCTTCATATGCTCCATGCCGGAGAAGATCATACGCGCAACCCAGAAGAAGATGATATCATAGCCCGTCACGAGAACGTCCGTGGGATAGAAATACGCCAGATCCTCGGTCTTGTCCGGCCAGCCAAGGGTGGAAAACGGCCACAGCGCGGAGCTGAACCAAGTATCCAGTACATCCGGGTCGCGCTCGATGTTCTTCGAATGGCAATGCTCGCACTCGCAGGCATCCTCGCGCGAGACGGTAACATGGCCGCAGTCGGCGCAGTACCACGCGGGGATCTGATGACCCCACCAGAGCTGGCGGCTGATGCACCAGTCCTTCACGTTGTTCATCCAGTTGAGGTAGGTCTTTGAGAACCGTTCCGGCACGAATTGGATGGTGCCGTCCTCCACGACACGGATAGCCTCCTTCGCGAGCGGCTCCATCTTCACGAACCATTGGTCGCTCGCGAGCGGCTCTACGTCGCTGTGGCAGCGGTAGCAGGTACCCACGTTATGTAGGTGATCCTCGATTTTTACGAGATACCCCTGCTCCTCGAGGTCGGCCACGATAGCGCGCCGCGCCTCGTAGCGATCCATGCCGTTGTACTTGCCGCCGTTTATGATACGGCCGTCGCCGTCGATGACGAGGATCTGTTCAAGACCGTGCCGCAGACCCACCTCGAAGTCGTTGGGGTCGTGGCAGGGCGTCATCTTCACGCAGCCGGTGCCGAACTCCATCTCCACATATTCGTCCGCCACGATAGGGATCTCCCGATCCATAAGCGGCAGGATGCAGGTCTTGCCGACGATAGCGGTATAGCGCTCATCCGCGGGGTTCACGGCGACGCCGGTATCGCCCAGCATGGTTTCGGGACGGGTGGTGGCAACGATCACATCGCCGCTGCCATCCGAGAGCGGATAGCGGATATGCCAGAGCTTGCCGGGCTTTTCCTCATACTCCACCTCCGCGTCCGAAAGGGCGGTGGTGCAGTGGGGGCACCAGTTGATGATGCGCTTGCCCTTGTAGATGAGCCCCTTTTCATACAGGGAGCAGAACACCTCGCGTACGGCCTTGGAGCAGCCCTCATCCATGGTGAAGCGCTGGCGCTCCCAGTCGCAGGAGGAGCCAAGGGTCTTCAATTGGGTCACGATGCGGTCGCCATATTTGTTTTTCCAGTCCCAGACGCGCTCGAGGAATTTCTCGCGGCCGAGGTCGAAGCGGGTCAGCCCCTCCTCGTTGCGGAGGTTTTCCTCCACCTTGATCTGAGTGGCGATGCCCGCGTGGTCGTAGCCGGGCAGCCACAGGGCGGAATAGCCCTTCATGCGCTTATAGCGGATCAGAACGTCCTGCAGCGTCTCGTCCACGGCGTGGCCGAGATGGAGCTGCCCCGTCACATTGGGGGGCGGGATCACGATGGTGAAGGGCTTTTTGTCCGGATCGCGGCGGGCATGGAAATAGTTCCCGTCCAGCCACATCTGATAGATCTTGCCCTCGACCTGCTTGGGATCGTATTGCTTGGGAAGCTCTCTCATTGGAACATGGCCTCGATTTCCTCGATCGGAGAAAGGCCGATCTTCTTATTCAAAATCTCGCCGTCGCGGAAGGCGATCAGCGTGGGGATGGACATGATGCCGTAATCCTTGGCGATGTCCATATTTTCGTCAACATTGACCTTGCCGACCTTGACGGCGCTCTGCTTCTCGGCAAAAGCGTCCACGATGGGGCTCTGCATTTTGCAGGGTCCGCACCAAGTCGCCCAGAAATCCACCAGCGTGTCGCCGGAGGCGATGGTCTGGCTGAAATTTTCCTTCGTCAGTTCCAGTACGCTCATGATTGATTCTCCTTTATATATGCGTCGGCGCTGAGCGCCGCAATATTGCCTTCGCCAACGGCTTTGGCGATCTGATAGGGTCGGCCGGTGCAGTCGCCGGCGGCGAATACGCCGGGGACGCTTGTCCGCATCGAGCGGTCAACGGCGATATGGTTGTCCTCCATGGTCATGCCGGGCAGCAGGACGCCTGCGGCTACGGTGTCCCGCAGGATAAACACGCCGTCCACGGGATATTCCGCCCCGTCCGCCGCGAGGGCGGTGACGCTTGTCTCGCCCCGGATCTCATAGCGCTTGGCGCGGTTTTTATCGAAAAACTCCACCTTGCAGCCAATGCCGCGCAGGAAATCCGCCTCCTCCGCCGCGTCGGCGGAAAGACCGATAACGGCCACGTTCTTGCCTCGATAAAGCATCCCGTCGCAGGTGGCGCAGTAGCTGACGCCGCGGCCGAGAAGCTCCGCCTCGCCGGGATAGGCCTTCGGCTGCGCCGAGCCGGTGGCAAGGATGAGAGCGCTTGCCATATATACGTCCTGCCCGACGCTCACCATAAAGCTCTTGCCCATGGCCATCACGCCGGTGACGCGCCCCGTGACCACAGGGATCTCCAGCTTTTTCAGATCGCCGGTCATGGCGGTGAGCATCTGAGCGCCGCTCATGCCCACAAGCCCGGGATAGTTGTCGATCCGATGCGCCTTCCATAGGGCGCTCGTCCCCGCCTCATTGGAGACTATGAGCGCCTTCCGGCCGCGGGCATGCGCCGTCAGCGCGGCGGAAATGCCGCCCGGACCGCCGCCGAGGATCAGGATATCATAGGTTTCGTTCACGGCCTTCCCTCCGTTTCTTAGGATTTGCTGTTTGGTAATAAAATATTATACCGCCTGCCGCCGGGATTGTAAACCAAAACCGTTACGCGCCGCCGCGCAGCCTTCCCGCCAGCGAAAAGCCGGCGAAGGCGATCATGTCCGCCGCCACGATGGTGGAGCCCACCGGCGTTCCGGCAAGGATCGAGACAAGGATGCCCGCCACGGCGCACAGCACGGAAAACACCGCCGAGCAGACGGTCACCGCCCGGAAGCTCCGAAATACCCGCATGGCAGAAAGCGCCGGGAAAATGACGAGCGCGGAGATGAGCAGCGAGCCCACGAGATTCATGGCCAGCACGATGATGACCGCGATGATGACCGCCACAAGGAGATTGTATGCCCCGGCGTTCGTTCCCACCGCCCGGGCAAAGCTCTCGTCGAAGGTAACGGCGAAGATCTTGTTATAGAAGAATACAAACACCGCCACGACGATGAGTGACAGCACACCGCACAGCCATACCTCTTTTTTCGTCAGGGTGAGGATGGAGGTGGAGCCGAAGAGGGTGCTGCACACATCCCCCGACAGGTTCGAGGAGGTGGAAAACAGATTCATGAGCAGATAGCCGAAGGCCAGCGCTCCCACGGAGATCATGGCAATGGCGGCGTCGCCCTTGATCTTGGCGTTCTGCCCGCCCCGCAGGAGCAGCACGGCAAAAAGCACCGTCACCGGCAGGACGATGAGCATATCGTTCGAGAGATTCATCACACTCGCGACTGCCACCGCACCGAAGGCCACATGGGAAAGGCCGTCCCCGATGAAGGAAAACCGCTTCAGCACGAGCGTCACGCCGAGAAGCGACGAGCAAAGGGCGATCAGCACGCCCACAATCATGGCATACCGCACGAAGGGGTAGGAATAATACAAGGCCAGCGTCTCGAAAATACTCACAGCGCACCGCCTTCCCCGCCGGGATAGCCGAAGCCCGCGCCGCTTTTCACATATTCCGCCCGCGTGCCGAAGAACACCGTCTTGTCCATATGCAGCACATGGCTGGCATACCGCACCGCCGCCTCCACGTCATGGGATATCATGAGGATGGTGATGCCGTCCCGGTTGAGCTTGCTGATGATGGCATACAGCTCCGCCGTGACCTTGGGATCGAGGCCGGTCACCGGCTCGTCCAAAAGCAGCACCCGCCGCGCCGCGCACAGCGCCCTTGCCAGCAGCACCCGCTGCTGCTGCCCGCCGGAAAGCTCCCGATAGCACCGCTCCGAAAGACCGGCGATACCCATGCGCTCCATGCTTTCCGCCGCGAGGCGCTTTTCCGCCCGGTTATAAAACGGCCGCAGACCGCACCGCCCTTGGCACCCGGAAAGGACGACCTCCCCCACCGAGGCGGGGAAATCCCGCTGCACCACCGTCTGCTGCGGCAGATAGCCGATCTCGTTCTGGCGCAGGCCGTCGCCGAAGATGAGCTGCCCGCTCACAGGTGTCAGCAGACCCAGCAGCGTTTTCATGAGCGTGGTCTTGCCGGAGCCGTTTTCTCCGACGATGCAGAGATAGTCCCCGTCCTCCACGCGGAAGCTCACGCCGCTGGCTACGGTCTCGCCGTCGTAACCGAGCGATAGGTTGTCACAGGTGATCAGCGCCATGCCATACCTCAATCTCAATATCGGATCGTATAAAACGCCATAATACAATAATATACAATTTATACTAAAACCTCCCCAAAGTCAACCGCCTGTTCGATGAATTGTCTCCGAAGCTTTTTGGGAACGATCTGGATATTTCTGAAAATAGCGCTTGCCGTATGGGACGTTATATGATATAATTTTCACGAAGGAGGTAAGAGACTATGACTTTTACTTTTACTGGCAAGAAATACGAGGTATACGACGAGCTGCGCGCCTATGCGGAGAAGAAGATCGGCAAGATCGATCGTCTCTTCCGCACGGAGAGCGACGCTTCCGTCACCTTCAGCGCCGCCCGCGGCCGCTGCACCTGCGAGGTGACCATCCGCAACAACGGCATGATCTATCGCGTCAGCGAGGTCACAAGTGACATGTTTGCCTCCATTGACTCCGCCGTGGCCGCTATTGAGCGTCAGGTACGGAAAAACAAGACCCGTCTGGAAAAGCGGCTGCGCGAGGGCGCCTTCGAGCGCACTGCCGAGCTTCCGCCGGAGGAGGACGAGGAGCCGGAGGAATATAAGATCGTCCGCGAGAAGCGCTTCTCCATCAAGCCCATGATGCCGGAGGAGGCCATTCTGCAGCTCGATCTGCTGGGACATGAATTTTTCGCCTTCCGCAACGAGGCGGAGGACGGCGTATTCGCCATCGTTTATAAACGGAAAAACGGCGGCTACGGCCTGATCTCCGCGTCCGATACGGATGACTGATCTTCATATAGGCAGGCAGGGATGGTATGCTCCATCCCTGCCTTTTTCCGATACGAGGGAACTTTTTCCGCCGATGCGCGTCTAACAGAGCGAGAACAAAATGAAAACGGAGGCAACCGCCATGAAAAAGAGAATCCTTGCCCTTGCATTGGCCGTATTCCTGCTGACCGCCCTGCTGTGCGGCTGCGGCTCTTCCTCTAAGAGCTCGGACGGAGGCAGCTATCGGAACCAAGCCACCGCCATGACGGCGCCGATGGAGGCCTTGGCCGAGGAAGCCTATTACGACGGCGACTATTACTGGGACGAATACGAAATGCCCGAGCCCGCCCCTTCCGAGGTGGCGTCCTCTCCCGCCACCCCCGCCAAGATCATCCATACCGCCACACTCGATATGGAGACCCTCGAATTTGACGAGGCTGTTCAGGCCATCGCTTCCCTCACCGAGGAATGCGGCGGCTACTACGAATCCAGCAGCATCAACGACCGCAGCTCCAGCCGCTACGCGAACTACACCGTCCGCGTCCCCGTGGCGCAGTATCGGACGTTCCTCAACCGCGCCGGGGAGCTTTGTCATGTGCTGAGCCGGCAGGAATACGCCGAGGACGTGAGCGAGAGCTACTACGACACCTCCGGCCGCCTCGATACCCAGCGCACCAAGCTCGCGCGCTTGCAGGAGCTGCTAACGCAGGCGGAGGACATGGAGGATATCATCACCATCGAGGAAGCCATCTCCGAGACCGAGGAGTCCATCGACCGCCTCTCCGGTAAGCTGCGGCATTACGATTCCCTTGTGGATTATGCCACCGTGACCGTGTATCTCCAAGAGGTGCGCGTCTATGAGCCGGAGCCTGCCCTCACCTTCGGCAGCCGCTTCTCCGAGGCCTTTGCCGACGGCTGGCAGAGCTTCGTGGAGGGGATGCAGGATATCGCCATCTGGCTCGCCTATAGCTGGCTGTGGCTGCTGTTTATCGCCGCCATCGCGGTGGTGATCGTTCTGCTGGTGAAGCGGCACCGCAAAAAGCACCCGGAGCGCCGGGAGAAAAAGAAAGCCGCGGTTCCATCCGCCTCGCTCCAGTATTCCCGCCCCCGGGCGGAGGCTCCGCCGGAGGAGGAGACGCAGGAACCCAAGCCGTAACGGTTCCGTCAAATGATCCGCCGCCCGGGAGCACCCCTCCCGGGCGGTTTACTGTCCGCACTTGCGGCCGATTCTTTATATTTCTATTAGAATCGCGGCGTAAATGCTGGTATTTTCCCCGGAGGCGTGGTATACTATGTGTTATGCTATGGAAACGTATCACTAACTTGCATCAGAGGGAGACCAGATCCATGAAGCGCTGCCTGCCGGTCATGCTCCTGCTCATCTGTATCGCCTGCTGTGTGCTGGCGGCCTGCGGGACCCCGGAAATCACGACCTATCGGGTCACCTTCTTCGACGGAGATAAGCTCCTTATGGATGTGCGCGTCGAAGACGGCGGCTTTTTGGAGCGTGTGCCGGACGGCGTGTTCCTCTGGCAGGATTCCGACGGAAATTTCGTCGATCCTTTAGGCGAACCCGTAACGGAGCGGCTGCGGTTTTTCGCATGGGCGCCCGCCCTGCGGGAGGATAAAACGGAGCTACTGGCCACCGACGGCCGACTTTTCCGGCCGGAGGAGGCGCTGACCCGGGGCGAAGCCGCGGCTCTCGTAGGCGCGTTGGCCGCCGAGGACGCCGCAAAAGGGCTTTCCGGCGCGGCCTTTTCCGACGTCTCCGCCAAGGACGGTAATTACAAGGCGATCCAAGCCGCCACGGCCATCGGGATCATGCGCGGTTATTCCGACGGGACGTTCCGCCCCGAAGCGCCCCTGTCCCGCGCGGAATTTGCCCAGATCCTCTACCGTCTCGCCGGAGAGCCTGAGCCAAACGAAGGAAACGGCTTTACCGACGTTTCCCCGGAGCATTGGGCTTCGGCCGCCATCCGCTTCGCAGCGGACGTGGGCTGGTTCCGGGGCTACCCCGACGGAACGTTCCGCCCTGAAGCGCCCCTGTCCCGCGCGGAGGCCGCCGTGATTGCCGTCCGCTTCCGGGGCGCCCGCTATGATGTCGATACCATCGACCTCGCCTGCGCCTATGACATGCCCTTCGTGGACGTGATCCCCGGCAGCTGGGCGTATTACGACATCATCGACACTGCCTATACAAATGATCTTCTCGCCTGCATGAACGGGTATGACGCGGACGTTGCTCCCGGCGTGCAGTTCCTGAACGGGCAGCTCTGCCATGTGAACCGCTCTCTTGCGCTGGATCACTACGAGCCCGGCTTCCAGACCATTGATGGCAAGCTTTATTACATTGAGGACAACGGCTGGTTCATCCGACGCTTTTCGGAAGGGCTGATAGAGTTCGACGGCTCGCTGTTCGACGTGACAAAGGACGACGGCCCCTTCCTCACCGACGCAAACGACGGCTACCTCTATTTCGGGGAGGACGGCCGCTATACCTCCGGCGATCCCGTGGTGGACGAATGCGTGGAGGAGCTGCTGCGGGATATCCTTGACGACGACGAGATGACGCAGGACGAAAAGCTCTATGCAGGGTATCTCGCCGTACGGGACGGGGGCTTCTACTATCGCCCCGTAACGCTCGCATGGGTGCGCGGCTCCACCGACTGGTCGCTCTATTGCGCCCGGGTCATGTATACCGAAAAAATGGGCTCCTGCTTCTATTGGGCGTCCGCCTTCCTCTATGTGGCGCGGCGGCTGGGCTATCAGGCCTATCCCGTCTGCGGCGGCGTCGGAACCCTTAATCAGCTCCATGCTTGGGTCATGCTGGTGATCGACGAGGAGGAGTTCATCTGCGATGTGGAGCTGGAATGGGCGTACCGCCTCGGCTTCTACAGCGGCATCCATCAGCCCAACGCGAACCTATATATGCAGCCGGTGAACCGCACCTATATGCTGTATATCTTCCCCGGACAGGTCTATTCCGGCGTTGCGGAAGAGAGCGACGAGGAGGTGCTGGATGTTCCCGAGCCCACCGAGTCCCCGGAACCCAGCGTATCCCCGGAGGCATCGGCGACGCCCCGACCCTCCGCCACGCCTCGGACAACGGCTACGCCGCGTCCCACCGCCACGGCTCGCGTGACGACGACCCCACGGTCTACCGCCACCCCGGCGGCAACGGCGCGGGTCACCGCTACGCCGCGTCCCACGACCCAGCCCACTGCGGCGCCTACACCGACGCTGCGGCCGATCGAGCCCACCGCGACCCCCACAGTCACCGCTACGCCCGAGCCGACACAGCAGCCAACACCCACGCCCGAAAACGATCCCACGTCCACCCCCGAGGACGATCCCACGCCCACCCCCGAGGATGATCCGACGCCCCCTCCTGAGGACGATCCCACGCCTCCGCCAGAGGACGATCCCACGCCTCCGCCAGAGGACGATCCCACGCCCCCTCCTGAGGACGATCCCACGTCTCCGCCCGAGGACGAGGGCGGCGAAGGCGAATAATCAACATCATGACACCGGCTTCCGATAAGAAGGCCGGTGTCTTTCTCTGCATCGCGGTTGATTCCCGCCGCGAAACCGTGTACAATCGAGCTATCAAAAAAGAGAAGGAGTGACGTTTATGAAAGCATCCAAGATCCTGTCCTGCGTCATGGCGCTGGCGCTGGCGTTGTCCTGCGCGGCTTACGCCTCCGGCGAGGCGTCCGGCGGCGCTTCGGGGGACGCGAGCGCGTCAGCACCCATCGAGGCTCTGGTGGAGGTCACGTCAAGCGGCACGGTCATCGACCCGGAGGGCTACGATTACGCGCTGGCCTCCGGCGAGATCCGGGAGGACGGCATGTTCGGCGCTGTCCTCACTACCGACGATTACTACATGAACGTGGTTGCTGTCCAAGACGGCGGGAAGTATATCATCGACGGCTGCGACCTCTCGAAATCCGTCAGCGAAGTCCCCAACGCCAAGGGCGGCGTCCTCGCCCATGTGACGGACGGCCTGCTTGTGATCCGCTCGAGCCGTCTCACCACCGCGGGCAAGGGCGGCATCATGTATGACAACTACCCCGTGGAATGCTCCCAGACCGGCACGATGGTCATCGTCGATTCTGAGATCACCCAGACCGGCTTTGCGGGCGACCCCAAGGGCTACACCGCCGATGTTTTCGATCCGCCCTCCAATGAGGCGCTCACCATCTCCGGCTATGCCCGTGCCAGCATGTCCCTCGGCACCGGCCGGACGTATTATTACGGATCCGCTGTCACCACCGAGGGCTGGGCGGCCATGAGCACGGACATGGGCTCCGTGAAATTCTATGCCTACAACTCCGACGCCTCGGCGCTGCACGGCGGCTACGGCACCTACGCCGATACGAGCTGCTCCAACTGGTTCTACGGCTGCACCCTGCGGGGCGCAGAGATCGGCGCGATCATCTCCAATAACGGCGCAGTGCGGCTGTATGCCGGTTCCGACGCCGACGAGGCGATGTTCCAAGGCCTGACCGAGGCGGGGCTTACGACCGACGATATCGAACTGACCGACCGGCGCAGCGCGGTGATTGGCGGGCGCAACTGCTTCCAGCTCCACGCGCCGGAGGAATCGAAGGGCGCGACCCGCAATCAGATCGGCATCGTCGAGGCGTATGACACCGATTTCATCACGAGCCCCGAGCTGCACGCGCAGGCCGATCTCGTGGACTGGTATGAAGACTACGGCCCCGCACTCGGCGAATATGTGGACTTCGTCAGCGGCGCGGATTTCCTCGTGAAATCCCATGTGGCGAACATCCGCCTCACCCGCTGCACTGCGGAGAGTTATTCCGGCGTGCTGCTCATGACCGCGGTAAATTCCGACAGCATGGGAGTTTACGCCCTGAATACCCACGACATGACCGGCAAGGGCACCGTTCTGACCCTCACGGACTGCGAGATTGCAGGCGACGTCTGCGCCTACGATTACCAGCGGAGCTGCGCCGTCACGCTGGAGGACACCGTCTGGTCGGGTGCGTACCGCACTTGGGACAAGGACGAATGGGACGCCGCATGGTCGGCCGACTGCGCAGCGGACGCGAAGTGCTATTGGCTGCTCGACGAGGCGGCCTATAACACCGGCACGGAGAGCGTCACCTCCCTCACCGTGGGCGCGGGCTCCGTTTGGAACGTCACCGGAGAGAGCGACATGGACGTTCTCACCGTGGAGCCCGGCGGCGTCATAAACGGCGCGGTGTACGCAGGCGGCGCGCCGGTCGATGTGACCGCGGGCGGCACATGGGAGGCCGTCACCGTCTCTCCCGCCGCCTCCGGCGAGCCCTCCGGCGCACCGTCGGTGTGATCCCAAAACGCAAAAAAGAGCATCGGTTTTCACAAGGCCGATGCTCTTTTTGATCGTCTGCTTCTTTCGTTTGTCAAGGCACAGGTACATAACCCACACGGATATCGTCAACACCTTCGACGTCCATATCATTTATAAAGAACCACAGGTCACCCAACTGACACTCGCTCACAATGAAGCCCATCTGAACGGTAACGCTTTCCCCGGGGTCAAGATCGCAGATCGCGTTGCCGCCGTTTGAACCATCCGCGCGCAAATCCCAATAGCGCATTTCGTTCAATCGTCCGCCGCCTGTGCAGTAGCTTTCATCGTATTCGACAGAAGCATCCGTAGGCTGAGGGGCAGTTATCTCCCAGCCCTCAGCCGTCTCGGCAATAGAGAGCAATCGTCCGTTATAACCGGCATTCTTTACAGTCTCTTCGGTATCGTTCGTGATCTCCACCGTCGCCGCAACCATATATAGCTGCTGATCGGGAATCTTATCCACAACGGTGACACCCGGGGTGTTGACTCCGTCTCCATGAACAATGAACTCATAATCCGCCTTGGGAAGCTTTCCGTTTTCGTCTACACAGCTCGCCCAGTTCATGTCAAGGTATTCCGTATCCCTTAGGGCGCTGTAGTCGTCCCGCACAGAGATGTCTGTCACTTTCACGGTAAGATCCACAAAAGGACCGTCTCTATGCCCACCGCTGAAATCAAGGAAACTCACTTGAAAGCTCTCGCCCAGCGCATGAGCGTCCGTCATGTTGTTTTTGACTGCCCGGTTCGCCGGATCCCGCTCGGCCAACGCTGTTTCCATGGCAGCCACTTCCTCCGGGGTAATCTCGTCCGCCGTGTTCACCCAGACGCCGGTAGCAATGAAATTCGCCTCGTCGAGATAGCGTTTTCCGTTGTATTCAAGCTGCTCGGGATCCATCTCCCGGTTTCCGACAGTCACAGTCAAGTTTTCCGCAAATCGCTTTGCCGCATCAAAACTCGTGTCGTCGCCGATGTACATCTTCAGCACGGCGTTATATTCGGGATAGGCGATATACATATACTGGTTGAAACCCTGCTGGGACGATTTGACGTAGATCGCCTCATGGCCGTTTATCTCAAGCGTTTCCTGTCTCTCAGCATCGGTCACCACCTCACAGAAGGTGGCATTGCCTGCGTTCAGCGGCAGAGAATTTAGGACAAACCCTCCTTGTCCCCAATTGTCTTCAAATGTCCATACCGTTGTCTCACCGGTCATGAGCACCATACCTTCCGGCAGCCAACCGGCCTCAATGTCCAGATCGTAATACTCGACATCTGCTGCCGCCTCTCCGGAAAACGCTACCGCGCCGGGCACCGATCCTTCGTCCGCAGCGCTGATCGCCACGGCGAGATCACCCATCCGCTCCGCATGGAGCTTATAGCTTACTGCCGCAAAAGCGGTTCCCATCAGCAGCGCCGCCGCCAGCGCGATCAGCGCGCCTGTGCGGGCGGGACGCCGCTTCATTGAATATTGTTTATTATCTTGAATGCGTGCCATTTTCAAAACCTCCGTGACTGTGTCCTCGGAGGCGTGAAGGCAGGAAAAGGTCTCCTTAAAAAGCTGTTTGTCCGTCATAGGTCTCCGCCTCCGTCAGCATTTTTCTAAGCCTTTCCCGGCCGCGCGCAAGATGCGTCCTCACCGTCGCTTCCGGCAGCGACAGAAGCTGTGCAAGCTCCCGCGTGGAATACCCCTCGTAATAAAAGAGATAGATCACGACGCGGTATTTCCTCGGCAGCGCCATCACCGCCTCCAGCAGATCACTGTGATCCTGCGAGGGCATGGCGAGCGAGTTAACATAATCCTCTATATCCTCCGTCCGCCGCCATGGGGAGCGGAAAGCCGATTTGCACTCATTGACCGTCACCCGGATGAGCCAGTTTCGCAGATGGGACTCGCTTTGAAAATCCCCCTCGTATCGGTAGAGCTTCAGCAGGACGTTCTGGGTGATATCATCGGCATCCGCACGGCTTTTCATATAGCTGAACGCCACGCGGAACACGGTATCCATATAGGTTTGCGCGACATCGGTGAAATGCTCGTTTGTAAACATGTTGTTCTCCTTGAAAGGCCCTTCACACGGAATACGCATCAGAGAAGCAAAATGTTTCGGAGGAGTGATTATTTCAAACTACCACACCTGCCAGCGGGCGATGAACGCGATGGCATACAGCACATAGAACACCGACAGCCCCACCGTGGCGAGGGCGTCGGTGCGGCGATCCTCCGTGAGGGCGGACAGCCCCATCGACAGGGGAAACAGCGCCGCGAGATATCGGGGGCCACTCAAAAGCCAGCTCGTCCCCACCGCCATAACGTAATAGCCGATGAAATACGCCGTATACGCCGGATGCAGCCGCCGGACAGCAAGGAGCATCACGAGAAGCGCCGCGAAGATGCAGAAGAGATTCGGCAGCCACAGGCCGATCAGCTTCTCCAGATTCCGTTCCCGCCAGCATTCGAAAGCGTTTTCCGTCTGATACGCCGCGGTATGGAAAAACAGCCCCGGCGACTGCGACCAATGCTCCCGCTGGTATTCCATGAATTTGAAGGCGTCTCCCGTGACGGAACGGCAGATGAGGCAATACGCCCCAAACCCCGCCGGGATGAGAAGCAGGCACGCAAACCCCCGCGCCAAGCGGCGCTTATCCACCGGGCTACGCGGCTCTGATCGCCGCGTAATCGCCTCGGCGATGAGAAGAAAGCACATGGGCGCGAGCAGCACCAGTCCCAGCGACCGGGTGAAGGCCGCCAGACCGCCCAGCAGCCCAGCCGGAAGCCACATCCCCCGCCGCGCCGCATACACGCAGGATACGCTCAAAAGCAGGAACAGCGCGTCGCTCATGGGCGCGGCGAAGAAAAACGCTCCCGGCACGAGGCAGATGTATTTCACCGTCCGCAGCGCCGTGCCGTGATCCGTATCGAGCCGCGCCAGCAGATACAGCATGACCCCCGCCCCGGAAAACGACAGCGCCGAGACAAGCAGTCCGGCCTTCAGGATATTGCCCGTAAACCGCAGGAAAAGCCGCACCGCAAGCGGATATCCCGGCAGGAACACGAGCTGCACCAGCCGCCCCGTATCCCCCTCGGAGAGATACCACTCCCGGGCGATATCGAAATAGTGCTTCGAATCCAGCTTTGTCCATATCTCCGCAGCCGCCCAGAAGCTCTCCCGGCTGCCGTTCATCACCTGCAGCACGAATACCAGCAGCAGCGCCGCGATCTCCGCCGCGAAGCACGCGAGGAAGATCCGCACCAACACACCGACCCGCACCGACTCTGTGATCCGCCGCTCCTGCGGCTCTGCCATGCGTGACCGCCAGTCTCCCAGCCATACGAAGACGAACCGCACGCCCAGCGCCGCAAACAGCGCCGCGCTCACAAATGCCGCCCAGCGTCCCGCCCCGGGCATGTCCGGGTGGCGCATCCACCACGCGATATACAGCACGGTCAGCGCGGCCAATCCCGCTCCCGCGAGGATTAGCTCCGCCAGCCCCGCCTTTTTTACCAAAACCTTCACAGCAGCCTCCGATAATACAGTCCGCCCGTATGGGGCGCGTCCGTCCTGCGATCCCTCAGAAAATCCCCGATCACGCGCCCGCATTCCTCCCGGTTCTCCCGGGTAAACCACAGCAGGCGATAATCCGCCGGATCGTCCCGCCCGGCGATATGCAGCGGCACGCTGTTAAGGAGCGTGCTATAGCGTTGTTCTCCGCATTCCACAGGAAACGCCACGTCCCTTCGATCCGTCAGAGAGCCTTTCCCGCCGCAGGCGGCGCAGCCGATCCCCGCCCGTACCGGGCAGTTGCGAAAGCGCATCAGCGGCAGATAGCCATAGGCCGCGATCCCCCGGGGGATCGCCCCGCCCATGCTCCGAATGGCGCTCATGGGCAGTTCAAAGGATACCGTCAGGCTTTTCAGTCCCTGCCGCGCATAGAAATCCGCCGCCTGCGTATTGGCGATATTCAAACCGAAGCCCCCCAGCACAGGCAGCCCCAGCCGCCGCCCGATGGCGACGCCATAGATATTCTCCGTCCACAGCGCGGCAAGCCCCGCCGCCTTGAGCGCCGTCAGCCGTTCATAAAGCCGTGCCTCCTCCGTCGGGAAGCACACCGCCGGGAGCTCCGCCGCAAGCTTCTCCCCCAGCCGGGCAATCAGCGCCGGGGTGATCTGTCCTACCGGCAGGATCACCCGTTCGAGAGCATCCTCCCCCGTGAACTGCTCCGCCCGATAAAACCGTCCCCACAGCGGCGAGGCGCTGTCTGTAAGACGTTTGTGGGACGGGATTTGTTCCCAGCTCCCCGCCGGTTCCATGGGCGGCGCCATGCCCCGAAGCCCGTTCAGCTTTTCCAGCGCCTCGCGCCGCAGGGCGTTCAACGCCGACGCGGGCAGCATCAGATCCGGGGCGATATCAGCATCGAAGAAGTTGACATAATATTGCGTCCCGCCGGTTTTCGTCAGATTCACCCCCGCGCCCTCCGCATCCAGCGGTCGGTTCCGGGCGGCCTCCGGCTTCGCGCCGGAAACGGTCACGGCGTGCGTTCCGTCCGATACGGTAAGGCGCGACCCCTCCGGCGACGCGGAAAAATCCATAGCCACGGGGACGATCTGCCGCTCCTTGTGATACAGCCCCCGCAGACGCTGCATAACGCCATCCGCGCCTGTCACATCCTCCTTCGTGCGATAGCCGAACATGTCCGCGTCAGGGCGTCCCGTCAGATATCCGTCGGTGAAGCCACTGCGGGAGAAGACGGCGCGGAGGGTCTCATCGTCGTAGGTCTCGCCGTCCCGGGCGGCGCGGCAGGCCGTCACCGCCGCGGCAACGTATTCCGGCCGCTTCATGCGGCCTTCGATCTTCAGCGTCCGCACCCCCGCCTCCGCGAGGGCGGGGATATGGGGCAGCAGGGACATATCCTTGAGGGACAGGGCATAATGCCGCTCGCCGCTGCGCCAGTCGAGGCGGCAGGGCTGGGCGCACAGCCCCCGGTTACCGCTGCGTCCTCCCAGCATGGAGGATAGATAGCACATGCCCGAAACGCACATGCAGTGGGCTCCATGGACAAAGGCCTCGGCGGGGATATCCACGGCGGCGCAGATCGCCGCCATCTCGTCCAAGCTCAGCTCCCGCGCCAGCACGAAGCTCTGAAAGCCCGCGTCCTGCAGGAACCGCGCGCCGTCGATGCTATGCACCGCCGTCTGCGTGGAGGCCACCCGATGGATCGAGGGATACCGCCGCTCAAACAGCCGCGCCGCGGCCATGTCCTGCAAGATAACGGCGTCCGCCCCGGCTTGGGCAATGGCGTCAGCCTCCGCCTCCAGCGCCGGAAGCTCCGCGTCCGTCACCATGGTATTGACCGTCACATACAGCATGACGCCCCGCTCATGGCAATACCGCGCAGCGGCGGAAAGCTCCACATCCTCAAAGTTCGCGGCGTTCCGGCGGGCATTGAAGTCCCGTCCGCCCAGATACACCGCATCCGCGCCGCAGCGCACCGCGGCCAGAAGCTGCTCCTGTCCGCCCACCGGTGCCAGTATTTCGGGCTTCGTCATACCCTTCGCCTCCCTTTGCGCAGGAAAGTTTTCCTTTTCTTTCTTTCGAACCTTTATTATAATAAGAAGCAGACAAAAAAACAAGGAGGCCGCGCTATGCATATCCCCGCCGCGCCCACCGCTGAGCTTTCGCTCCTGCGCTTCGACGAGGCTCTTGCCCGCTCCGGCCATACCGGCGATTATGATCCCGCCGAGTGGCTGTATGTCCCCGATTTCTACACCGAATATCGATACATCCTCGGCACCCGGGGCGCCCGTCCCCTCATCTGCATCGGCGTGAACCCCTCCACCGCCGCGCCGAACGACCTCGACAACACCCTCAAATCCGTGGAGCGCATTGCCCATGGCAACGGGTTCGACAGCTTCATCATGTTCAATGTCTATGCCCAGCGCGCCACCCGCCCGCAGGATATGGATCACACGTTGAACGCCGCGCTCCATCGGGAGAACATGGCCGCCTTCGCCTATATCCTCGCCCGCAGCGAGGGCGCGCCCGCCGTATGGGCGGCATGGGGAAACATCATCGAGATGCGCGGATATCTGAAGGACTGCGTGTCCGATATGATCGACCTCGGCGAGGAATACGGCGCGACATGGTATACCGCCGGGAAGCGCTCCAAAAAAGGGCATCCGCACCACCCGCTGTATCTTCGTAAAGACAGCGGCCTCGACCCCTTCGACGTGCGGGCGTACTGCCGGGACTGTCTGTAATCGGGGGTTGATTTTTCCGGGCGGCCTGCTATAATCGTTGGCGCACAAAACAAAGAAGAGGTCTTTTCCATGAATCTGTTTCTTGCCGCGGCGATCGCGCTGATCGCCGGACTTCTCATGACCCGCCTCGCCGGACGGGTCAAGCTGCCGGATGTGACGGCATACCTCATTGCCGGCGTCCTCGTCGGCCCGTATGTCCTCGGGCGGCTGGGCGTCCCCGGTCTAGGCTTCACCTCCTCGGAGGAGGTTGCGAGCCTCGGCTTTATCCCCACGACGGCGCTGGGCTTCATCGCCTTCACCATCGGTAATGAATTCCGCATGGAGGATCTCAAAAAGACCGGCCGCGGCATCCTCACCGTCGGCATCCTGCAGGCGGTCATCACGAGCGTCGTGGTGGATATCGTGCTGCTGCTGGCCGCTCGCACCTTCTTCCGCGGGGTCATCACCCCCGCCGGGGCGCTCATCATGGGCGCCATCGCCGCCGCCACCGCTCCCGCCGCCACACTCATGGTCGTGCGGCAGTATAAGGCTAAAGGCCCGGTGGTCGATCTGCTGCTGCCCGTCGTCGCGCTGGACGACGCGGTGGGACTTGCGATCTTCGCGGTGTCCTTCGGCGTGGCGCGCGCCATGTCGGACGGCAACGTAGACATGGTTTCCATCGTGGTCGATCCGCTTCTCGAGATCGTTCTGAGCCTTCTCATGGGCGGGCTGCTGGGCGAGGTCCTCACCCAGCTCGAAAAGCTTTTTCATTCCGGCCGCAACCGCATGGCGCTGATCGTGGGCTTCGTACTGCTGACGGTGGCGCTCTCCATGCTGAAATTCAGTCTCGGCCGGGTGCGGATTGCCTTCTCGTCCCTGCTCGTATGCATGGCGCTAGGTACGGTCTTCTGCAACCGCTGCCCTCTGGCGGACGATCTCATGGACAAGGCCGATAAATGGACGAGTCCCCTCTTTGCCATGTTTTTCATCCTCAGCGGCGCGGAGTTAGAACTGGGCGTATTCCAAAGCGCCGCGGTAGTAGGCATCGGTATCCTGTATATCCTCTTTCGGTGTGTCGGCAAATACTGCGGCGCTTATTTCAGCACGCTGATCTCCGGGTATGACAAAAACGTGCGCCACTGGCTGGGCATCACCCTGTTCCCGCAGGCGGGCGTCGCCCTCGGCATGAGCACTATCGTGGCCTCTTGGGGCGCGGAGGGCGCTCTCATCCGCAATATCATCCTCTTCGGCGTCCTCGTCTATGAGCTGATCGGCCCGGTGCTGACGAAATACGCTCTCACGAAATCGGGCGATATCCAGCCGAAGTCCGAGGAGATCCTCCACCGTCGGGAAAGATACCTCGCGGAAAAGAACAAATAAACCTTCAGCGCCGGGATCGCTCCCGGCGCTGAAGCATATCTGTTACGGTTCGTCCTGATACGTCCGCTCGCTGATGATATATCGCGGGCGGGCTTTCGTTTCGAGATAGATTTTGCTGATATACTCTCCCAGCACCCCTAGGCAGATGAGCTGTACCCCGCCCACGAAGCAGATGATGCAGGTCATACTCGTCCAGCCGGCGACGGTTTTGCCCAGCGCGGCGGCCACGACCGCCCAGATGACGCCGATAAAGCTCAAAAGCGCCACGAAGCAGCCCAGCGCCATGATGACCCGGATGGGTTTTGTGCTGAGGCTCGTGATGCCGTCCAGCGCGAGGGCAAGCATCTTTCCCAGCGGGTAATGGCTCTCTCCCGCGAGGCGCTCCCGCCGCTCGTAATAGACGCTGGTGCTTTTGAAGCCCACCAGCGGGAACATGCCCCGCAGAAAGAGATTGACCTCCTTGAAATTGGCAAACTCCCGCAGCACCCGCGCCGAAACGAGGCGGTAATCCGCGTGGTTATAGACCACCTCCGCCCCCATGCGGTTCATGAGCTTATAAAACCCCTGCGCCGTGGCGCGCTTGAAAAACGTATCCGTTTCCCGCTTGGAGCGCACACCGTAAACGATCTCGCACCCGTCGTGATAGGCGTCCACCATGGCCTCCATGGCGGTGATATCGTCCTGCCCGTCGCAGTCAATGGAGATCGTGATATCCGCGTGCTCCTTCGCCTCCATGAGCCCCGCCAGCACGGCGTTCTGATGGCCGCGGTTGCGGCTCTGGCAGATGCCGAGATAATGCGCATCCTGCGCTGCGAGGGTTTTTATGATCTCCCATGTCCCGTCCCGGCTGCCGTCGTTCACAAAAAGGACGCGGCTCTGGTCGGAGATCTTGCCCTTCCCGATCAGGTCGTGCACCTCCGCCAGAAACTGGGGTGCCGTGATGGGCAGCACAGCCTCCTCATTATAGCAAGGGATAACGATCCACAGCACCGTATCCATGACCCCGCTCCTTTCACATATCCTGCTCAAAGTATAGCATTTCCCGCCGCCGATCACAAGGGCGAAACGCGAGGAAAAGCATCATGCATATCCCGCCATGCTATTATGTAGAAGACACGGAATAACCGCCGCCGCGGGCAGATCGCTTGACGGGGGATAGCACAAGTGATAAATTAATGGTATGATTCAAAAAACCGCTCCGCGGAGCATCGTTATAAGGTAGAGCTATGAATATCATTCTTGCAGGCGCCGGAAAGATCGGCTTTACGCTGGCGCAGTATCTGACCCGGGAGGGTCACAGCATCACAGTCATCGACCGCAGCTCGGAGCGCATCGCGCTCATCAACTCCTCGCTGGACGTTATCACGATCTGCGGCAGCGTGGATATCGACCTGCTGCGGCTGGCGGGCGCGGAGGACGCCGATCTTCTCATCGCCGCCACCAATTCCGACGAATCCAACATCCTCTGCTGCATGGTGGCCAAAAAACTCGGCGTGAAGCATACCATCGCCCGCGTCCGGCAGGAGGAGCATTACCGTGAGGTCGTCCTTCTGCGGAAGGAGCTGGGTCTGTCTCTCACCATCAACCCCGAAATGGCCGCCGCCGCCGAGATCAGCCGTGTTCTGCGCTTCCCCTCGGCAGCGAAGGTGGAATCCTTCGCCAAGGGACAGGCGGAGCTGGTGGAGCTGCGTCTCACCGCCCAGAACCCCCTGTGCGGCACCGCTCTGAAGGATTATCACAGCCACTTCGGCACCGGCACGCTGATCTGCGGCGTGCGTCGGGACGAGGCCGTGCATATCCCCGGCGGCAGCTTTGTTCTGCAGGCGGGGGACGTGGTAAGCATTGTCGGCGCGCCCCGGCACATCCATGCCCTGTTCCGCGCCCTCTCTATTTTCAAAAAGGGCGCAAAATACGTCCTCGTTGTCGGCGGGAGCCGCATCGGCGTATATCTGGCGCGGCAGCTCCTCGGCATGGGCATCCATGTGAAGCTCCTCGAAAAAAACGCGGATAAATGCGATCAGATCAAGGATATCATCCCCAAGGCAGAGATCGTATGCTGCGACGGCTCCCGGCCGGATGTCCTCGAAGAGGAAGGCATGCGCGCTATGGACGCCTTCGTGGCCGTCACCGGCACGGATGAGATCAACGTCGTCATATCCAGCTACGCCGTCCGGGCGGGCGTGGACAAGGTCATCACCAAGGTAAACGAGGGGCATTACGCGGAGCTTGCCTCCGCCTTTGCCCTCGATGATCCCGTGCTGCCCCGGGTAATCACCGCTCAGCAGGTGCTGCAATATGTCCGGGGCATGGAAAACTCCGGCGAAGGCAGCGGCGTGGAGACCCTGCGCCGTATCATGGACGGGCGTCTGGAGGTCTTGGAATTTCGCGCTGCCCGCGGCTCGGAATGCATCGGCAAAACCCTGCGGGAGCTTCCCATCCGCAAGGATGTGCTGCTGGCAGCCGTCATCCGGGACGGCAAATGCATCATCCCCGGCGGCGGCGACGAGCTGCGGCCGGACGACAGCGTACTGGCCGTCACCACCAAGCCCGGCATGGCGAGCCTCGAAGATATTCTGAAGGGATAACGACCGTGAATTACCGCCTTCTTATGAACATCCTCGGCCGCATCCTGCTCATCGAGGCGGGACTGCTGGCCGCGCCCCTTATTACCGCCGCCATCTACGGCGAAAGCGTCCTGCCTTTTCTGTGGACGATCCTCACCGTCTTGGCTGCGGCGGGCATCCTGCTGCTCTGCGGCCGCCGCACCGAGGGCGGTCTCCACGCCCGGGAGGGCTTCGTTTCCGTGGCGCTGAGCTGGATCGTCATTTCGCTCTTCGGGGCGCTGCCCTTCGTGCTGTCCGGCGCGATCCCGAACTATATCGACGCTCTGTTCGAGATCACCTCCGGCTTCACCACCACAGGCGCCTCCGTCCTCGCGGATGTGGAAAGCCTGCCCCGGGGCATCCTCTTCTGGCGCAGCTTTTCCCATTTCATCGGCGGCATGGGCGTCCTCGTTTTCATGATGGCCGTGCTGCCCATGGACGACGAGCATTCCATGCATCTTCTACACGCCGAGGTCCCCGGCCCCGTAAAGGGCAAGCTGGTGCCGCGGATGCGCGAGACCGCCCGCATCCTCTATATCATCTATATCGGCATGACCATCGCAGAATTTGTGCTGCTCCTGTGCGGCGGGCTCTCTGTATACGATTCCCTGCTCACCGCTTTCGGCACCACCGCCACCGGCGGCTTCGGCATCCGCAACGCCAGCGTCGCGGGCTTCAACAGCGTGTATGTGGAGATGGTCGTCGCCGTGTTCATGTTCTTGGCGGGCGTCAACTTCAACCTGTATTATATCGCGATCCTCAAGCGCTCGCTGAAGGGCTTCCGCAGCGAGGAACTGGGCTGGTATGTGCTTATCGTGATATTCGCCACCGTCACCATCGCCCTGAGCATCGCGGGGCAGGTCGGCGGCTTTCTGCCCGGCCTGCGGTATTCCTTCTTCCAAGTCTGCGCCATCATCACCTCCACGGGCTACGGCACGGCGGACTTCAACCTCTGGCCGTCCTATGCCCGCACCCTCATCGTGCTGCTCATGATCATGGGCGCCTGCGCGGGCAGCACCGGCGGCGGCACCAAGGTCGCCCGCCTCGTCATTGCCATCAAATCGAGCTTCGGCGAGATCCGGCACCAGCTCTTCCCCCGCTCCACGATCCGCCATACGCTCGACGGCGAGCGGCTCGACGGCGCGGTGATCCGCAACACCCTCGCCTATTATTCCCTCTACGCGCTGATCGCCATGGCCTCCATCCTGCTGCTCTCGCTGGAGGGGCTCGACCTCGATACGACCCTTACGAGCGTCATCTCCTGCCTTTCGAACATCGGCCCCGGCCTCAATCTCGTGGGCCCCACGGGCAATTACGCCGTATGGAGCGGCGGCGGCAAGCTGCTGCTGTGCCTGTGCATGCTCCTCGGCCGACTGGAGATCTTCCCTGTCGTCATGCTCCTTGCCCCCGGTGTCTGGGTCGGCATGAAAAAATAAGCAAAAAAGCTTGACTGTCAACCCGCTTGATACCTTACGATCGAGGTAGAAGGAGGGATGTCCCATGACCATCAAAGAAATCGAAGCACGCTCCGGACTGACGCGCGCCAACATCCGTTTTTATGAGGCGGAGGGGCTTCTCGCCCCGGTGCGGAAGGATAACGGCTATCGCGACTACACGGAAAACGACCTCGCCGCGCTGCTCCGTATCCGCCTGATGCGGGCGCTGCGCGTTCCTCTTGAAGATATCCGCAGACTGCAAAACGGCAACCAGACGCTTCCCGAAGCCCTCGATCGGCAGCTTTATGTACTGGCAGCGGAGCAGACAGCGCTGGCGCGTTCGCAGGAGGTGTGCCGGGAGCTTCTGTCCAACGGCGCAACCTACGAGACGCTGGACGCGCAGCGCTGGCTGGATGTGTTGGTGGACGGCGCCGCCGTTCCCGCTGACGACAGCCTCCCAAAGGTCGGCGCACCGTGTCGCCGGTTTTTCGCAAGGATGCTCGACCTCGCGGTTTATCGCTCCCTCATAAGCGCCGTGCTGGTGCTGGTGTTCCATGTGAATCTGCGCGGCGCAGATGTCGGCGTCACACTTCTTCAATGGTTCGGCGGGATAGTGCTGATGCTCTTTATCGAGCCGCTTTTCCTCTCCCGCCTCGGAACGACGCCGGGCAAATGGCTGCTCGGCCTCGGCATGACCGATCCCGACGGGCAGCGGCTCACCTACGAAGCCGCGTACGAGCGCACCTCCTCCCTGCTTTTCCGCGGCATGGGTTTCGGCGTCCCGCTGATCCGCCTATGGCCGCTGTGGAAATGCTTCCGCACCTGCGAGACGGGCGATACGCTTCCATGGGAGGGGGATTCCGTCCTCGTCCTGTGGGATGAAAAACCGTGGCGCATCGCAGCCTATACCGCTGCGTATGCCATGCTTGCAGCCGCCATCATGTTGTGTGTTCTGCTGGCAGAGCTTCCGCCGCACCGCGGTGATCTGACCGTGGCGGAGTTCTGCGATAACTACAATCACATAGCGGAATATTACGCCCCCGACGCCGCATACCGTCTGGACAAATCCGGGCAATGGACGGAGACTGCCGACAGGAGCGTTTTCGTCGTCTCCATGGACAATCTTTTCGGATTGTCGATGCCGCCCTTGAGCTTCACCGAGCAGGATGGATATGTTACCGGCGTTTCCTTCTCCCAAACGGCGGCAGGCGGCGAGATACCGCCGTCGTATGCCGATACGCGCGCATGGCTAACGCTGGCGCTGGCCGGGGCACGGCATGACGCGGGGCTCACGATGCGTCAGGCGCGAGAGGCGGCGCAGGAGCTGCGGGCGCATCCCTATGCCTCGCTTGATCTCTCCGCCTATGGCGTCCGCATCGTGACCGATATTGAGGCCTGCGGTTATGCCGGCGATGCGGAAAGCGGCCGCTTCCTTTTCCCGCAGGATGACGGCGCAGCCGAATATGCCATCCGTTTTTTCATGAGCATACCATAGAAAATGTTCATACCATTGGATCTGCGTCACGCCGTTTCAGTGGTTTTTTATTTAACTATTTTGCATATTCACCGATTATTTTCAATTATTTTCATCTTTATTCATTTTTTATGTGAATAACCTCTTGAAAATACAAGCACACCGTCCTACAATGGACGGGTATTTCAAAAACGAGGCGAACCCATGAAACGTGTATTTATCGACGGCAGCGCCGGCACCACCGGCCTGCGCATCCATGAAAGGCTGTCCGCGCGGACGGATATACAGCTCGTGACGCTGGAGGAGCCGCTCCGCAAGGATCCCGCCGCCAAGCGGGAGATGCTCAACGGCGGCTGCGACATCGCCTTCCTCTGCCTGCCGGACGACGCGGCGCGGGAGGCGGTAGAGATGATCGAGAACCCTGATGTGACGGTGCTCGATACCTCCACCGCCCACCGAACCGATCCGCGGTTCGTCTACGGCTTTCCCGAGCTGAGCGCGGCGCAGCGTGAGGCGGTGGCCCATGCCAAGCGCATCGCCGTGCCGGGCTGCCATGCCAGCGGCTTCATCGCGCTGGTGTATCCCCTCGTGGAGGCGGGGCTGATCGCGCCGGATACGCGCCTTGTGTGCCACTCGCTGACGGGCTACAGCGGCGGCGGCAAAAAGATGATCGCCCAGTATGAAGCGCAGGAGCGCAGCCCGCTGCTGGACGGCCCGCGCCAGTACGGCGTCACGCAGAACCATAAGCATCTCAAGGAGATGGTGCACGTCACGGATCTTTCCGCCAAGCCGGTGTTCTGCCCCATCGTGGCGGATTTCTATTCCGGCATGGAGGTCACCGTCCCCGTGTTCGCGGAGGATCTGCGCGGCACGGCTGACGATATCCGGGCGGTCTACGGAACGAAGTATACCGGTCCCATCGTGCGGTATGCCCCCAACGCCGACGAGGAGGGCTTTTATTCCGCGGCGGCGCTCTCGGGCAGGGACAGTATGCAGATCACCGTTTCGGGAAACGACGAACGCATCTTGCTCGTCGCCCGGTATGACAATCTCGGCAAGGGCGCTTCCGGCGCGGCGGTGGAGTGCCTGAATCTGGTGCTGGGCAAAGACGAGACCGCGGGCCTTGCGCTGTAAGGAGGAAAACGACATGAAGATCATCGAAGGCGGCGTGTGCGCCGCGAAGGGCTTTACCGCAAGCGGCGTGCACTGCGGCATCCGCAAGAGCCGCGCAAAGCGCGATCTCGCCCTCATCGTGAGCGAAAAGCGGGCGGCAGCCGCCGCTGTATATACCAGCAATCTCGTGAAGGGCGCTCCCCTCACGGTGACGAAAAACCATATCGCCGACGGGTACGCGCAGGCGATCATATGCAACAGCGGCAACGCCAACACCTGCAATGCCGACGGCATCGAGGTGGCGGAGCGGATGGCCGCCCTTACCGGCGCGGCGCTGTCCCTCCCGGCGGAGGATGTGATCGTGGCCTCCACCGGCGTGATCGGTCAGCGGCTGGATATCGCTCCCATCGCCGCGGGGCTGCCCGGTCTGGCCGCCTCCCTCGGCGACACCTGCGAGGAGGCCGCCGAGGCCATCATGACCACGGACACCAAGCTGAAATCCATCGCCGTTTCCTTCGAGATCGGCGGCGTGGAGTGCCGCATGGGAGGCATCGCCAAGGGCTCCGGCATGATCCATCCCGATCTGGCGACCATGCTCGTATTCCTCACCACGGACTGCGCCATCGCCCCGGAGCTTCTCAAAAAGGCGCTGTCTTCGGACGTAAAAAGAACCTTCAACATGGTCTCGGTGGATGGCGACACCTCCACGAACGACATGGTGTGCATCCTCGCGAACGGCATGGCCGGAAACGAACCCATCACCGCCGAGGGCGAGGCCTTCGACACCTTCATGCAGGCTTTGAACACCCTCACGGTATGGCTCTGCCGCGCCATCGCGGCGGACGGCGAGGGAGCGACGAAGCTTCTCGAATGCCGCGTCGTCGGCGCGAAGGATGAGGCCGCCGCCAAGACCGCCGCCAAGGCCGTCATATGCTCCTCCCTCACGAAGGCCGCCATGTTCGGCGCAGACGCCAACTGGGGCCGGGTGCTCTGCGCCATCGGCTACAGCGGCGCGGACGTGGACGTGACGAAAACGGACGTGCGCTTTGTATCCGCCGCCGGGGAGATCGCCGTATGCGAAAACGGCGCGGGGGTGGATTTTTCCGAGGAGCTTGCAAAAAGGGTATTGTCCGAAAACGAGATCGATATCGTCGTCACCTTCCACGAAGGCGATGGCACGGCCACCGCATGGGGCTGCGATCTAACCTATGACTATGTGAAGATCAACGGCGACTACCGCACTTGATCCCGGGAGGAGAAAGAAATGGAGCTCACAGATATCCAGCGGGCGGAGATACTCACGCAGGCGCTGCCGTATATCCAGAAATACCGGGGCAAGGTCATCGCCGTCAAATACGGCGGCAACGCCATGGTGAGCGAGGAACTGAAGCATCAGGTCATGGAGGATATCACCCTGCTGCACATGATCGGCGTGAAGGTCGTCCTCATCCACGGCGGCGGGCCGGAGATCAGCTCGATGCTGAAGCGCCTCGGCAAGAAATCCGAATTTGTAAACGGTCTGCGGGTGACCGACGAGGAGACCATCGAGGTCGTGCAGATGGTGCTGGCGGGCAAGGTGAACAAAAACCTCGTGAACCTGCTGCAGCAGAAGGGCGTGAACGCCATTGGCCTTTCCGGCATGGATTCCGGCATGATCCGCTGCGTCATGCGGGATCCCGAGCTCGGCTACGTCGGCCGCATCGTCGGGGTGGACGTGCAGGTGATCCACGACTCGCTGAACGCGGGGTATGTCCCCGTCGTGTCCACCCTCGGCTGCGATGAGGACGGAAATGTTTATAACATAAACGCCGACACCGCCGCCTCTTGGATCGCGGGAGCGATGGGCGCCGAGCGTCTTTTCATGATGACCGATATCGACGGCATCCTGCGGGACAAGGACGATCCCTCCTCCCTCATCCCCTGCATCGACATCGACGACGCGGTGGCGCTGTTCAACGAGGGCGTCATCTCCGGCGGCATGATCCCCAAGGTGGAATGCTGCATCGACGCGGTGCTGCGGGGCGTCGGCCGGGTGATCGTAATGGACGGGCGGGTGAGCCATTCCATCCTTCAGGAGATCCTCACGAATGAAGGCGCAGGCACCATGGTCATGGAAAGGAAGGAAGCAAAATGACGACAAAAGAACTGGATCGGCAATATATCGCCCCCACCTACGCCCGCTTCCCCATCGAGATCGTTTCGGGCAAGGGCAGCCTCATGACGGACGACGCGGGCAAGGAATACATCGACATGGGCACCGGCATTGCCGTGAACACCTTCGGTCTGGCGGATGAGGCATGGATCGCCGCCGTGACGGAGCAGCTCGACCAATTCCAGCACACCTCGAACCTCTATTACACCGCGCCCTGTGCGCAGCTTGCCCAGATGCTCTGCGAGCGGACGGGCATGAAAAAGGTCTTTTTCGGCAATTCCGGCGCGGAGGCGAATGAATGCGCCATCAAAGCCGCCCGGAAATACGCGCAGGACAAAAAGGGCGCGGAATACTATAACATCATCACGCTGAAAAACAGCTTCCACGGCCGCACGATCACGACGCTCGCCGCCACGGGGCAGGATGTGTTCCACCAGAAATTCACCCCCCTCACCCCGGGCTTCCTGTACGCCGATCCCGCCGATCCCGAGAGCCTTGATAAGCTTGTCGAGGAGAACAATGTCGCGGCCATCATGTTTGAGGCCGTGCAGGGCGAGGGCGGCGTGCTGCCCCTGCCGGAGGATTTCGTAAAAACCATGAAGCGCGTCGCAGCAGAACATGACCTTCTTCTCATCGCGGACGAGGTGCAGATCGGAAATGGCCGCTCCGGCGCCCTCTACGGCTACATGAACCTCGGCCTCGATCCGGATATCGTCACCACTGCCAAGGGTCTCGGCGGCGGGCTGCCCCTTGGTGTCTGCCTGCTGGGCGAGAAGGCGGAAAATGTCCTCGGCTCCGGCGATCACGGCTCCACCTTCGGCGGAAACCCCGTCGCCTGCGCCGGCGCGATCAGCATTCTCTCCCGGCTGACGGAGGAGACGCTCGCAGGCGTTCGTGCCCGCTCGGAGCGCATCTTTTCCGCCCTTGAAGGCGCGCCGGGCGTGAAAAGCGTCACGGGCATGGGGCTCATGATCGGCATCGAAACGGAAAAGCCCGCCGGAGAGATCGTGGCGACCTGCCGGGAGGCGGGCGTTCTCGTCCTCACCGCAAAACAAAAGCTCCGCCTGCTCCCTGCGCTCAACATCCCGGAGGAGCTGCTTGACAGAGCGCTTTCCGTGATCCGCGCCGCCTGCGCGGTATGATCGGCTCGATCCTCCCCCCTTCTCCGCATGAGAAGGGGGGAGCGCTGTTTTTCATGCTAAATATAGACAATTTGTAATAAACTGTGGTATAGTAACGCTGTCGGAACATCTGCCGGTCACAGCCCGGCGGAAAGGAGCTTTGCATGAAGTTCTACCCCTTTACCTCCTCAGCAGAGGACGAAGCGGCGCTTGCCTCCGAATACAAGGCCGCCCGCGAGATCGGCAAGGTGCGCATGGGTGAGCTGCGTCTTTTCGTCCGCGTCGGTTTTAAAACCTACTACATTCCCTATAAGGATGTCCGCCGCTGCTTCCGCCGCGTGCAGCTCATCCCCGCCAAGATGTGCTGCGGGCGGGGCGATTTTGAGGTGGAAAATCTCGTCGTATGCGGCGAGACCGGCGAGCTTTGTCAGGTTCAGCTCCCCGGAACGAAGGCCGCAAAGATCCTCATGGCAGAGCTGGAGGAGCGGATTCCCGAGGCAGAATTCGGAAAACCGGCAGAAAGTTGAGTTTTTTCGCTGTTTTTCCGAAAAAAATGGCATAAAAGACTTGTGTTTTCAGAAAAACAGCATTAAAATAATGTAGCAAATTCATGTTTTGTTCACATTTCCATATCCAAATAGGAGACGACATATGACCGCATCCGAAGCGCTCGAAAACATCCTGCCGCTCTTTACCCGCTACTACGATATCCGGCGCGGCGAGGATGCTGCTTCTCCCTTCGATGCGGAGGCCACCTTCCACATCCACGACGAGCAGTATTTCCTTTTCAAAACCGCCAAGTATACCGAGGTGGAATCCCACGAGCACATTTTCTTCGCCGCCATCGACCGGCTGACGCCGGCGGACGCGAAGCGCCTCGACGAGGCGGCGTGGGCGGAGGGGCTTTCCCGTGTAAAGCCCAGTTCCATCCACCGCAATACCGACATAGGGCTGGTGCTGGTCGCCGAGACCGTCGATCCCGACGCGGTGGACTACATAAAAAAACTTCGCCGCTCCAAGAGCTATAAAATGCTCCTGCACGGCTACAGCAACTATCGCGCGATTGTTATTGAGACCTCCTCCGGACGCATGACCTGCAACCGCATGGGTCAAAGCCTCAGGAAGCTCTTTGGCAATATAAATTTTTTAGAGTAGGAGATTTGTCATGGCACTACTGATCATCCTGGCAGCAATCGTCCTGCTGGTCTTGGGCTATGTCTTCTATGGCTCTTGGCTGGCAAAGCAGTGGGGCGTTGACCCCGAACGCAAGACCCCCGCAGTCGAGCTGGACGACGGCGTTGACTACGTCGCCGCGAAGCCCGTCGTGCTGATGGGTCACCACTTCTCTTCCATCGCAGGCGCAGGCCCCATCAACGGACCCGTTCAGGCTTCCGTTTTCGGCTGGATCCCCGTCTTCCTGTGGTGCGTTGTGGGCGGCATCTTCTTCGGCGGTCTGCACGACTTCGGCTCCCTGTTCGCTTCTGTCCGTCACGGCGGCAAGTCCATCGGCGACGTTATCAAGGACTCTATGGGCAAGCGCGCTCATAAGCTGTTCCTCATCTTCGCCCTGCTGGTTCTCGTCCTCGTCGTGGCGTCCTTCGTGAACGTCGTGGCCGGCACCTTCATGTCCGACAATGTCGGCATCACCACCGGCACCGTCACCCCGAACGAGACCACCGCGATGGTCTCCATGCTGTTCATCGTCCTTGCCATCGTCTATGGCCTGCTGACCAACAAGGCCGGCCTCAAGACCGTTCCCGCGACGATCATCGGCATCATCTGCATCCTTGCGTTCCTGTTCCTTGGCCTCAGGGTCGGTCTCGCTGCGAGCCGCACCTTCTGGATCATCTTCATCGGCGTGTACATCGCTGTCGCATCCCTCGTGCCGGTGTGGATCCTGCTCCAGCCCCGTGACTATCTGTCCAGCTTCCTGCTGTACGGCATGATGGCCGTTGCGCTGGTGGGCATCATCGTCGCCTCCATCACCGGCTCCGCTCACATGACCGTTCCCGCCTTTGCCGGCTGGAAGACCAGCCTCGGCGGCCTGTTCCCCGCGCTGTTCATCACCGTTGCCTGCGGCGCCTGCTCCGGCTTCCACAGCCTTGTCGCCTCCGGCACCACCTCCAAGCAGCTCTCCAACGAGCGTGACGCGAAGCCCATCGGCTACGGCGCTATGCTCATCGAGTCCGCCCTCGGCATCATCTCCCTGATCGCCGTCGGCATGGTGTTCGATAAGTACACCGGCGGTGAGTACGGCTCCCCGGCCGCTGCGTTCGCCGACGGTATCGCCGCCATGTTCTATGGCAACGGCGTGATCTATGCTCTGCTGACGCTGGCCGTTTCCGTGTTCGCGCTGACCTCTCTCGACACCGCGACCCGTCTGTCCCGCTTCATGTTCTCCGAGCTGTTCCTGAAGGACGGCGAGGCCACTTGGAAGGACGCGAAGGGCTTCCGCAAGTTCCTCTGCCATCCCCTGACCGGCACCCTCATCATGGTCATCATCGGCTGCGTCCTCGGCGGACTGAAGCTCTCCCAGATCTGGGGTCTGTTCGGCGCTGCCAACCAGCTCCTCGCGGGTCTCGCTCTGATGGCTGTCTGCGCTTGGCTCGGCAACGCGGGCAAGAACAACAAGATGTTCTACATCCCCATGGTGTTCATGCTGTGCGCCACCCTCACCAGCCTTGTCATCACCATCAAGAACAAGCTCACCGGCGGCCTTGCCGCTTGGGGCGACTGGTTCCAGCTCATCTTCGCTATCGCGATGGTCGTTCTGGCTGTCATCCTCGTGATCGAGGGCTTCCAGACCATCTTTGCCAAGAAGGCCGCGAAGAAGGCGTAATTCCCCAAAGCAGCGAAATATCAAATCGGCTCCGCAGCAGCGGAGCCGATTTTTTACGTTTCCATGCGAAAAAACGGTTGACATGACGGGGTTTTCGTAATTAAATTAATACATTACAGTAATAAACCAAAGGAGATCTCACCCCATGAATCTCGAATTTGTCCGCAAGCTTGCCATCCCTCTGGAGGTCAAGGAGATGTATCCCGTCACCGCGGAGATGGAGCACGTTTTTGCGGAGCGCGACCTGCAGCTCAAAAGCATCCTCTCCGGGCAGGATGATCGGCTGCTGCTCATCATCGGCCCCTGCTCGGCCGACCGGCTCGACAGCGTCCTCGATTATATGACGCGCTTGCGCGCGGTACAGGAAAAGGTCGCGGACAAGATATTTATCGTTCCCCGCTGCTACACGAACAAGCCCCGCACCACCGGCAAGGGCTATAAGGGAATGCTCCACCAGCCCGACCCGGAGCATAAGCCGGACATGTTCAAGGGGCTCATCGCCATCCGCGAGATGCATATGCGCATCGTGCAGGACACCGGCTTCACCTGCGCGGACGAGATGCTGTATACCGAAAACTATAAATACCTCGACGATCTGCTGGCCTATGTCGCCGTCGGCGCGCGCTCGGTGGAGAATCAGCAGCACCGCCTCACGTCCAGCGGCATCGATGTGCCCGTGGGCATGAAAAACCCCACCTCCGGCGATTTTTCCGTTATGATGAACGCCATCACCGCCGCACAGGGACGGCACACCTTCATCTACCGCAACTGGGAGGTGCATTCGCAGGGAAATCCCTATGCCCACGCCATCCTGCGTGGCTATGTCAACAAGCAGGGGCATACCCATCCGAACTATCATTTCGAAGATCTGCTGCTCGTGAGCGAGCTGTATGCCAAGCAGCCGGAGCTGCAGAACCCCGCGATCATCGTGGACACGAACCACTCGAACTCCAATAAGCAGTATTATGAGCAGATCCGCATCTCCAAGGAGATCCTGCATAACCGCCAGCTCCATCCCGACGTAAAGCGCATCGTGAAGGGTCTCATGATCGAGAGCTATCTGGAGGACGGCTGCCAGCCCGTGGGCGGCGGCGTATACGGTCAGTCCATCACCGATCCATGCCTCGGCTGGGATAAGACCGAGCGCCTCATCTATGACCTTGCGGACATGGTGTGATCACCAGACGCAAAAGCTCCCCCGCCGTCATGGCGAGGGAGCTTCTTTATGGGGTTTTGCGGATCAATGCACGGCCTTTTCCGTCTCCGCCAGCATCCGCTGGAAGTTCGGGTCGAGCCACTCGTTAAAGTGGCCGCGGGCGGTGTAGTGCGTATGCAGCAGCTCATGGGAAAGCTCGCCGCACGGCTCGCCGAGGAACACCCGGTACAGCTCCAGCAGATCGGGGTTCTCGTGGGACTTACGCAGGGGCTTGCCCTCGTCCTCGTTGTACAGCGCCTCGATGCGAAGCTCCTTGTAGTTGGGGACGTTGTTCTTGATCCGGGGCTGACCGCCGCCGTTGATGCAGCCGCCGGGGCAGCCCATGACCTCGATGAAGTGATAGGGGCTGGTGCCGTTTTTCACCTGCTCCAGCAGCACGTCCGCGTTCTTGAGGCCGCTCGTGACGGCGATCTTCGCGGTGACGCCCTCGAGGAAGGAATACTCGGGCTTTACGTTTTCGAAGGTGACTTCGGCTTCCTTGATCTTCTCGAGACCCATGATAGGCTCCAGATGCAGGTTCCGTCCCGGCATCTCGCGCCCGGTGACCAGCTCATACACCGTGCGGAGCGCGGCCTCCATAACGCCGCCAGTGACGCCGAAGATATCCGCCGCGCCGGTGGACAGGCCGAGGGGCGCATCGAAGCTGCCCTCCTCCAGATTGCGGAAGTCGATACCCATGGTGCGGATCATACGCGCCAGCTCGCGGGTGGTTAGGACGGCGTCCACGTTGAAGTTGCCGCCGTTCTGCATCTCCGGGCGCTGGATCTCGTATTTCTTCGCAGTGCAGGGCATGACCGAAACGACGAAGATATCCTTCGGATCGACGCCGATCTTATCGGCATAAAAACTCTTGATGACCGCGCCCAGCATGGTATGGGGGCTTTTGCAGGTCGACAGGTGATCGAGCTCCGTCGGGAACGTATGCTCGCAATGCTTGATCCAGCCGGGGGAGCAGGAGGTGATCATCGGAAGCACGGCCTCGCCGCCGGTGAGGGCAGCGGTGAGCCGCTGGAGCAGCTCCGTCCCCTCCTCCAGAATGGTGAGGTCGGCGCCGAAGTTCGTATCGAACACGTCGTCGAAGCCGAGATCGTGGAGTGCCGTCGCCATCTTGCCGGTGACGGTCTCGCCCGGGGTCATGCCGAATTCCTCACCCAGCGCGGCGCGGACGGCAGGCGCAACCTGCACGATCACGCGCTTCTTGGGATCGGTGAGAGCTGCCCAGACGGGCTCCATGCCGTCCGTCTCCGTGAGGGCGCCGGTGGGGCAGACGACCGTGCATTGACCGCACATGGCGCAGTCCACGGTGTTGAGGGGCTTGCCGAGGGCAGGAGCGATCACGGTGTTGAAGCCGCGGTTCTGCGCGAAGATCGCGCCCACGCCCTGTACCTCATGGCAGGCGGTCACGCAGCGGCGGCAGAGAATGCATTTGCGGGTGTCGCGCGTGATGGACGGGGAGATATCCACGCGCCGCGGGCTGGCTTCGCCGTGGATATGCGTTTCGAGGATGCCCAGCGTACCGCCCAGGGCCTGCAGCTCGCAGGTCTGGTTGCGGGAGCAGGACATGCAGTCCTTCGGGTGGTTCGAGATGAGCAGATCATAGACGATCTTGCGCGCCAGCCGGACGCGCTCCGTGCTGGTATGCACCACCATGCCGTCCTGCGCCTTCACGATGCAGGAGGCCATGAGCTTTTTCATGCCCTCGATCTCCACGACGCAGATGCGGCAGGAGCCGTTCGTATGGATGCCCGGGCAATGGCACAAATGCGGGATATCGATGCCCGCGAGCTTCGCCGCCTCCATGATGGTGGAGCCTTCGGGGGCGGAGACATGCTTTCCGTTTATCGTAAGTTCGATCATTTTCTCTACCTCCTATGCCTCAGATCAGAAATACGGCGTCGAACCGGCAGACCGCCTTGCAGGAGCCGCACTTGATGCAGACGCTCTTGTCGATGACATGCGGCTGCGCCTTCTCGCCGGAGATGGCGTTCACCGGGCAGCCACGGGCGCACATGCCGCAGCCCTTGCACTTCTCGGGATCGATGGAGTATTCCTTGAGCGCAGCGCAGACATGCGCCGGGCATTTCTTGTCCCGCACATGGGCGATATACTCGTCGCGGAAATACTTGATCGTGGTGAGAACGGGGTTCGGCGCGGTCTGGCCGAGGGCGCACATGGCCGTCTCGCTGACGGTCTTGGCAAGGGTTTCAAGGTTTTCGATATCATCCTCGGCGGCCTCGCCGTTCGTCATGCGCTGCAGAAGCTCCAGCATACGCTTCGTGCCGATGCGGCAGGGGACGCAGTGGCCGCAGCTCTCGTCTTGGATGAACTCCATGAAATACCGCGCGGTATCGACCATGCAGGTATTCTCGTCCATGGCGATGAGACCGCCGGAGCCGATGATCGCGCCCGCCGCGGCCAGAGACTCATAGTCCACCGAAACATCGAGATGCTCCGCTGTGAGGCAGCCGCCGGAGGGGCCGCCGGACTGGACGGACTTGAAGGGCTTGCCGTCCTTCATGCCGCCGCCGATGTCATAGATGATCTCGCGCATGGAGATGCCCATGGGGATCTCGATGATGCCGGAGTTCACGATATCGCCCGCCAGCGCGAACACCTTCGTGCCCTTCGACCGGCCGACACCAAAGCTGGAGAACCATTCCGCGCCCTTATTGACGACCGCCGGGATATTCGCGAGCGTCTCCACGTTGTTGATGATGGTGGGGCAGCCCCAGAGGCCGCGCTGGAACGGGAAGGGCGGCTTCTGCCGCGGCTCGCCGCGCTTGCCCTCGATGGAGTTTATGAGCGCCGTCTCCTCGCCGCAGACGAAAGCACCCGCGCCGATGCGGATCTCAAGATCGAAGCTGAAGCCGCTGCCGAGGATGTTCTCCCCCAGCAGGCCGACGCCGCGCGCCTGTTCAAGAGCTTCGCTCAGACGCTCGATGGCCAGCGGATACTCCGCGCGGACATAGATGAAGCCCTTGTTCGCGCCGATGCAGAAGCCGCCGATGATGAGCGCCTCGATGACGCTGTGGGGATCGCCCTCGAGGATGCTGCGATCCATGAACGCGCCGGGGTCGCCCTCGTCCGCGTTGCAGATGATGTATTTCTGGTCGCCGGGCTGATCGTGGCCGGATTTCCACTTCACGCCCGTGGGAAAGCCCGCGCCGCCACGGCCGCGAAGGCCGGAGGCCGTGATCTCCTCGATGGTCTTGTCCCGACCCCAGTCGGAGAGGACCTTCGAAAGGGCAAAATAGCCGTCATGCCCGATATAGTCCTCGATGGAGCTGAAATCGATGCGGCCTACGTTCCGCAGGGCAATCTTCACCTGCTTGGAGAAGAAGGGCAGGTCTTTGGTATAGGGGATGTATTCCTGCTTATCCTTATCGAAATAACAGCACTCCTTCACGATCCTGCCGCCGATGAGGTGGCGGTCAACGATCATGCGGACCTTTTCCGGGGTCAACTCGCCATAGAACACGCCGTCGGGATCGACGATCATGCAGGGTCCCTGCGCGCACAGGCCGACGCAGCCGGTGGAAACCATGCGGATCTCCTGCGAGAGGCCGCGCAGCGCCATGGCCTTTTTGAGCGCCTGTACCACATCCTCGGAATGGGAAGAGATGCAGCCCGCGCCGCCGCAGATATAGATGGTGTGCCGGTAGCCGGTGGTGCGCTTGAGGAAATTCTCCCGCAACTCCTCCAGATCGGCCGGCGTTTTGATTTTGAGAGAATAGATCGCAGACATCAGAAAGCGCCCTCCTCTTCATCTTTTTTATACCAGCTCTGGAGAATGCCGGGGATTTCGTCCGGCTTCACATGGGGGTATACGACCGCGTCGATGGAGATCGCGGGGGCGAGGCCACAGGAGCCGATGCAGCGGGCGACCTCAAAGGTGAACATAGCGTCCTTCGTCGTCTGACCGATGCCGACGCCGAGGTTCTTCTCCAGCGTATCGACAATGGTCACGCCGCCGCGCACATAGCACGCGGTACCGAGACAGATGCGGATGGTGTGACGGCCGCGGGGCTGGGTCGAGAAAAAGGAATAGAAGCTCGCCACGCCGGATACCTCCGCCAGCGGCACGCCCAGCTCGATCGAAACGATCTCCTGAACCTCCAGCGGCAGATATCCGTATACGCCCTGCACCATATGCAGAACTTGGATCAAGCTTCCTTCTTTCCCCTTATAGTTGGCCGCGACCTGACGGATACGCTGCAGAAGGATCTCCTCCGTGCCGACAGTCTCCGTCATTTGGGTATTCGCTTCCATCATGACTACCTCCTTACCGATTGTTCTAGTCAAAGCATGAGCAGGGTTCTCATCTTACCTATACAATATAATAAGCCGCCCTTATTCGCAAGGAAAGATTAATTTTTAACGGCAAATCCCATGAGAATTTTGCGCGCAAATTTTGTATATTTCGCGAATTGCGGACAAACAGGTTTATGACTATAATAATATTTTGGATGGATTTATTCGCTTTTTTATTAACAATGCTTCATAAACATAGCCGACGGGCTGACAGATACCGTTTCTGTCAGCCCGCCGGCTTTATTCTGTCAAATGCTCGAATAGGCCGCCTTGGCGTTGATGCCCTCGATGCGGCCGAGGGCGCCCGTCAGGGCGTTGATCTTATCTGCCGGGGCGTCAATGGCGACGCAGATGATGCTCAGCCCGCGTTCCCGGTACGGCAGCCCCATGCGACCGATGATATAGGCGCTGTAGGTATGCAGGAGGCTGTTGAGAGCACCCACGGCGTCCGGCTTTTCCACGATGATGCTGATAACGGCGATCCTTGTTTCCACGAAAATCATCTCCCTTTGTTGACAGGATAATATATCCCGGGGCAAAATGCAAGCCCCCTCCGGCGCGGCGCCGCCATGCATCAAACGCCACCGAACTGGCAAAACTATGTCTACCGAAGAGGAGGCATGTCCATGCAAAGCAAAGTGGAGATCTGCGGTGTGAACACAGCGAAGCTGAAGGTGCTCAAAAACGAGGAGACACGCGCCCTGCTCATCCGTGCCAAGGCCGGGGATATGGCCGCCCGGGAGGAGCTGATCGCCGGAAATCTCCGGCTCGTTTTATCTGTGATCCAGCGCTTCTCCGGGCGGGGGGAGAATGTGGACGATCTCTTTCAGGTCGGCTGCATCGGTCTCATCAAAGCCATCGATCATTTTGACGTGGATCAGCAGGTCAAGTTTTCCACCTACGGCGTGCCAATGGATATCGGACGGAGAAACCGGGCAAAGGGAGGTTTTTCCATGACGCGCAAACAGGCTCTGTCCCTTGCTATACAAGCACTATCCGAATCCGAGCAGAACGGGGAGGCGATCGAAGTCCTGCATACCCTTTCGGAGGAATTACCGCTGAACCACTGGTCGGAGGCCGCGATCCGCGACGCCGTCGAGCAGTTCATCCTCGACAACGGCAGGGTACCCACGGCCACAGATTTCAAAAAACGCGGTCTTCCTCCCCACCCGGTGATCCGGCGGCGCTTCGGGCTTCCGCTGCGGGAGTGGCTGCAGGAGAACTATCCCGTACATAAGCCCCCGGAGGAGGAACGCCGCGCCGAAGCGACCGAGGCGTTCAAGGCGGAATACCTCCGCATCCGCCCCCGGAGCGCCGAGGAATTTGACGCCGAAAGAAGCCCCGGCGTCCGCTGCTGGTATACCGTCGCCGTTTATAACCATACCAGCCGCTGGCGCAGTCTGCTGGAGAAGCTGGCACTGCCGGTTTACAGCCGCAGGGATCCGCCGAGAGAGCCGACGGCTTTTACGGTCAGCATCCACACGCATTTCGAAAAACAACAAAATCGGGGATGACCTGCCGCGGCCACCCCCTTGAAAGACTGTTACGCTTTCCTCCGCCCCACCCGCTGGATGGCCTTACCCGCTTCAAATACAGGAAGCGTGGAAAGCGCCAGCCCCACGGAGATCAGCAGCTCCTTGGCCGTCAGCGTACCGTGGATGCCGAACAGCTCCCGGAAGCCCGGCAGAAATGCGGCTGCCAGCGTCAGAGCGACGGTTATGGCCATCGCGCCGACCATCCACCAGTTGATATTCAGAAGCATCTCACGCCGGAAGATCGAGCCTGTGCGCGAGCGCATATTCAGCGCGCAGAGGGCTTCCGAAAAGCTCACCGTGAGAAAGACCATAACGACGGCGTTTTCACACCACCTGCCCTGCGCGAGGCCGGAGAAGGAGCCGTTCTCCAGAAGGTAGCCGATATAATAGGCGGCGATCTCGATGGCGGCAAGATAAACGCCCTGCCAGAGCATACTGACGCCCGCGCCGTTTGCAAAGATGCTTTCCTCCTTCGCCCGGGGCTTTCGCTTCATGAGCTCCCCCTCTGCCGTTTCCATGCCCAGCGCCAGCCCGGGCAGCGTATCGGTCACCATATTGATCCACAGCAGATGGACGGGCGTCAGGATGGTAAAATTCAGGATGGAGGCGAAGAAAACGATCAGCACCTCCGCCAGATTGGTGGAAAGCTGGAACTGCAGCACCTTGCAGATATTGTCATAGATCTTGCGTCCTGCCTCGATCGCCCGGATGATGGTAGCGAAATTGTCGTCCGCCAGAACCATATCGGCGGCGCTCTTCGTGACCGGGGTGCCGGTGATGCCCATGCCGATGCCGATGTCCGCTTTTTTGATGGAGGGCGCGTCGTTCACGCCGTCGCCGGTCATGGCGGTGACCATGCCTCTCGCCTGCCACGCATTGACGATACGGGTCTTATGCTCCGGCTGCACCCGGGCATAGACGGAATACCGGCTCACGACCTCCGTAAGCTCCTCGTCCGTGTATTTGTCCAGTTCCGCGCCCAGCGCCGCCTCCTCGGCGCTTTGGAGGATGCCGAGATCCTTTCCGATGGCCACGGCGGTATCCTTGTGATCCCCCGTGATCATGATGGGGCGGATCCCCGCCATGCGGCATTTTTCGATCGCCTCATACGCCTCCGGCCTGCAGGGGTCGATCATGCCGTAGAGACCGATCAGGATCAAAGACTGCTCCAGACTGTCCGGGTCGGTATCCTCCGGCAGGACATCATAGCTCCGATAAGCCGCCGCCAGCACCCGCAGAGCCTCATCCGCATAGGATTTGTTGACCTGCCGGATCTCTTCGAGAACAGCCTCCGTCATGGGGACGATCCGGCCATCCTTCAGATAGCCGATGCAATGCTCCAAAACCATGTCGCACGCGCCCTTGGTATATTGAATGAAGCCGCTGTCTGTCCTATGGATCGTGGACATCATCTTTCGGTCGGAATCAAAGGGCGCTTCGGCCACACGCGGCTGGGCGGATGTCAGCTCGTATTTCGGAAGGCCGAGCTTCAGCGCGTAATCGACGAGCGCGGTCTCCGTGGGTTCTCCGGCGGAGGAAGTCTCGCCGGGCAGGAGCTCGGCGTCGGAGCACAGCGCCATGGCGGTCGCCATCAGCTTCGGATCGTCCGTATACTCGCGAACGACCGTCATTTTGTTTTGGGTCAGCGTGCCTGTTTTGTCCGTGCAGATGATCTGCGTGCAGCCAAGGGTCTCGACGGCGGTCAGCTTGCGGATCAGCGCCTGATGCCTCGCCATATCGGTCACGCCGATGGACAGCACGATCGTCACGACGGCGGGCAGCCCCTCCGGGATGGCTGCCACGGCCAGCGCGATGGCCGCCACAAGGCTGTTAACGGCGCTGGCGCCGAAAAGCTCCCATGAAAAGGCCGTATCTGTCAGAACGACAGACTGGATACAGCCCACGGCAAAGACGACCACGCAGATGCCGATGACCAGCTTCGTCAGAAAGGCCGAAAGCTCCGCCATGCGCTTCTGCAGCGGCGTCTGCTCCTTTTCAGCCAGCTGAAGGGCGCCGGCGATCTTGCCCATTTCCGTATCCATGCCCGTGGCAGTCACGACGCCCGTTCCGCGCCCGTAAACTACGGTGGAGCCGCTGTAGAGCATATTCGCCCTGTCGCCGAGGGGGATATCATCCTGACCTTCGGCGCACATCAGAACATCCACCAGCTTTTCCGCCGCCAAAGGCTCGCCCGTGAGAGCGGCTTCCTCCGCCTTCAGGCTGTGAGATTCCAGAACGCGGCAATCGGCGGGTACGGTATCCCCGGCCTCAAAGCGGACGATATCGCCCACCACCAGCTCCTCGCTTTTCACGGAGATCACCGCGCCGTCCCGAACCACTCTGGAGGTTTCGGCCGTCATCTGCATAAGGGCGGCCATGGCCGCCTCCGCCTTGTTTTCCTGAACGAGGCTCATGATCGCGTTGAGGATCACGACCGCAAGGATCACAAAGACGTCCGTGAAGGAGCCGAGGGAAAAATCCCCGCGGGTCTCCAGAATCGTTACGACGACCTGCACCAGCGCAGCTCCCAGCAGCATCAAGATCATCGGGTCCGTTACGGAATCCAGAAATTTCCGCCAAACAGAGCGCTTTTCTTCTTCCTCCAGAAGGTTTTTCCCGTTTTGCTGCAGCCTTGCCGCAGCCTCCCCGTCACTCAGTCCCTGCTCCGAGGTGTTGAGCTCACGCAGCACCTTTTCCGGGTTTTCCAAATAGTATTCCAATGCTTTGACCTCACTGTTACATTGTTTCCCGCCGGTATTTTACCAAATAGGGTCTCCCATTTCCACTACAAAAATCCGTCGGCACGGCGTGGAAACGCCGAGCTTTGCTCCCGGGAAGGATATGGCGGAATAAAAACCGCGGACTGAGCCTTCAATGCAGAAGGCTCAAGCCCGCGGAATCTTTTGCAATAAGACGCTGCCGCTTGCTCCCTCCCGGAATCCCTGCGCGTCAGCCGTCCAGCTTTTCCATGATGATATCGACCCTGCCCGTGGTAAAGCTGTTCCAGTAATCGAAGCCGCCGGTCGCTATGGGAATGCCGGCATCCGTCTCGAAAACGAGCGTCGTCTCATACAGGGAGAAAAACGAGGTCGCCAGCGGGTCGTCCGTGACGGTGTCGCCGATGCCGACAAAGGTACGGGTCTGCGGGTCATATGTCCCGACGATGTGCTCATTCGCGAAGCTGATCTCCATCGTACCGCTGTCATGCAGAAGCACCTGTGCCGTATATTCGTAATCATAGGCGTCGGTATTGCCGCTGCTGTTCCATGTATAACTGTCCAGACAGTAGATGCTGTATGACCCGGTGATCCCCTCCTCGAAACCGCCGTTGAGTTTCGGCGTGGGCGTCGGTTTTGGCGTAGACGTCGGCTTGGGAGTTGCCGTCGGCTTCGGCGTAGGCTCCGGCGTGGGTTCGGTCGTGAGCTCGGGCTCAGCCGGCTCGTCGAACGAGTCGTCGTCGGGATCCACATGCAGTCCCGGCTCGATGACCTTCGGGCGCTCAAAATCCCCGTAATCCTGCCCGGAGGAGGTGACCCGATTGCGCATATACTCTATGAAGCCATATTTGTCAAAGCGCTCGTTGGGGTCGGTGAAGATATCATACTGCTCGATGTATTGATCGGCCATGTCACCCAGACCGCCGTCGTATCCCTCTTCCTCCTCCGGCTCCGGCGCGATCTCCGGCGCGGGGGTGGACGGTGCTTTGCCCGCGGCGATATCCATTGCCTCCTTGATGATCTTTTCGTCCAATCCGAGATCGCGCAGCATCTTTTTCGCCGCCTCCTGCTGTTTGGGGTCCGTTCCGAAAAGCGTGTCCATCAGTGTGAAGCTCAGCCCGTCCTTGTTGTATGTAAGCGTACCTCCGAGGATACTGCCGTCCGATGTGAAATAATCCGTTACGGAGTTTGCCAGATAGATGATGGCCTGCGCTTTGTTGTCGCCCACATCGACGCCTTTATAGATGTTATAGGCGTTCACGCCGGCGTTGCCGAGCGCGAAAAAGGCGCTGATCGGAGCAAATTGGGACGAGGTGTTTTCAAACGCGGTCGTGTATTCGTTGCCCTCGCCGTTCGTCGTTGCGATCGTTACGGCGGTGCCGACATCGAGCACCGCCTGTACGCCGCTGCATACCACGCCTCCCACCTCGAGAGCCGACGCTATGCCTGCCGCGGCGCCGCCGCTGGCGGCTACCGCCACCGCAAACCCTGCAGCGGATGCCGCCGCCTTGGTCTCCACCGCCGTCTGATAAGCGGCGTTCCAGTATTCGGCCTCCGCCATCGCATCTCCCGCAATGATATTCTGCGCTTGGGTCAGCAAGGCGTAGGCATGTTTTGCGTCGGTACCCAGCTCTGCGGCCAAGGTTCGTATGCCCTTACCCACCGGAGCCTTGTCGTAGATTTTCGTGATATCCTGCGCCCACTTCATCGAGGGAGACTCATCCGCCGCGTAAGCGGTCACAGTAAACGGGTTGATCGTGCGGGGCCTCGCCGTCAGTTCCCGGTAGACGGCCGCTCCCGCTTCGGTCACGCCCTCGTCTTCCAACTCGGAAAGGTATTCGGCGTCCTCCTCCAGCGCGGCACTCAGCTCGTCCGCGATCTCAAAGGCGGTCACCGCCCGATCCAGCAGGTCATTGTAATCGTCCGGGTCGAAGTTTTCGAGGTCGTAGTTCTCAAGCTTGTCGTAATACGCCCGTGCCACGAGATACGCCTCCACCGCCACGGCGGCTTCCTCCTCCACGGCGGCACGCGCGCCTGTGGATGCGGGCAGCGTGACCTCTACGGTGTGGATCACCGCTTCTTCCCCGCCGCCTTGGACTGCCGCTTCGTCCCTATCGCTCTGGACTGCCGCTTCGTCCCCGACGTCTTGGATCGCCGCTTCGTCCCCGCCGCCGCGGATGAGCGTGCGGAGCCAGCCGGGCCAGCCGAAGCCGGTCACGAGCAGCGCGATCACCAGCACGGCGGCGATCCCCGCCGCAGGGCTTTTTTTCTTCTTCGCCTGCGCTGCGGGCACGCCCACGCGGGACGAGGTCGTCCTCGGCTGGGACGGATAAGCGGCGGAACGCGCAGATCTCCCCGTGAATGTACCCGCTCCGTTTGGGGCGCTCTGTGCGCCGATCCGCGCGCCGCAGGTTTTGCAGAAGTTTGCGCCCTCCCGGACGGGATTTCCGCAGTATCGGCAGAATCTTGCCATGATAGCCCCCTCCCTTATTTAACCTTTGCTTTCACGCAGCGGTCGAGGATGTATTTCTCCACGAAATCGAAATCCGCGTCCTCGGCATAGACCTGATTCTTGTCCAGAAGCTGGTTCACATGGATGGTGTGTCGCTTGCGGCGCACCTTTACGATCTCCACGTTTTTGAATTCGGATGTGCTGGTATTCCGCGCGGCGACGTTGGAGCCCAGCGCGACCATATAGGGCTTGTGAGCCAGCGCCCCCACGAAGGCCGTGAGCCAGCCGATGGCCTCGGCCTTTTTGAACTGCTTGGGCATCTGGATGTGCTTCACGTATTCGTCCGTCATCTCAAACAGCACCTGATACTTCCAGCCGTACAGCGCCGCCAGAATGATATAGGAAACAACGCTGAGCACAAGGAAGATCCCCGCAAGGATCAGGAACAGCTTTCCTATACCCCAAAGATCGTCCATGGTCTTCAGATCGCCCCCGAACAGGCTGACGATGAGATTAAACAGGAACACCGCTCCGAAGGAGATGCCCAGCACCTTCCACACGGTGACCATGATCCCGGGATTTCGCAGCATGTCGTACTCATACACCCAGCGATACACCCCGTCCGGGCATAGCCAGATGTTTTCCGATACGGACTCGCCCTGCCGTTCAAGCTGTTTTGTTTCCTTGTTCATATCCATATTCCGCCGCCTCCCAAAGTACTTGTATTCGATGGGCTTCTGGTTGTCGATATGCTTCTTCTGTGTTTTGATCTTCCTCTCCCATAACTCCTTCAGTCAAATTATAATCTACCAATTATATTCTATCAGACATATGATACAATGTCTATATTTTCACATATTTTTTTATCGTGCGTTGTTTATTCCGAATTTGTGTTGTTTGTTCCCACGCTCTTGCCCGGACATCGCTCTTTTTATATAGTAGGCATGAGAGACTGGAACCTAAGGAGGAACGGCATGAAAAGAATCATATCATTTACAGCGGCCTTGTGCCTCATTTTTTCGCTGCTGTCCGGCGCGGCATGGGCCAGCGGCGAGGCCTCCGGCAGATCCGCGCAGCCCGAACTGACGGAATACGGCGCGGTGGACATGACCCGCTGGCAGTATAATGAGGCAAACGACGTATATTGGCAGGTCGGCGTTTCGTATTGTGCGGAGCCCGCCGACGCCGGCTACGAGAACCTCGGCATCTATGTCCCCGGCGCATACATGACCGGCACGCCCAACGGCAACGGGATGTACACCTGCGCGGTGAACGAGGCCGGAACGGCCGCGGGCTTCACGTCCGCCACCGCTCCCATCGTGTTCCCGGTGAACACGCCGGGGCATTCGGCGCAGTCCGCGCCCACGGGATATGTCAGCGGCTCGGCAAAATACACCGCTGCGGGCTTTGTCTACGTCTCCGCGGGCTGCCGCGGCAAGGATGTGGGCGCGCCCGCGGGCGTGGTGGATCTGAAGGCTGCCATCCGCTATATCCGAGCCAATCTTGATGTGCTCCCCGGCTGCGGCGACCGCATAGTACCCTTCGGCATGAGCGGCGGCGGCAGCCAGACCGCGGTTCTGGGCGCGACGGGCGACAGCGAGCTGTATACGCCGTATCTCGATGCCATCGGCGCGGCGGACGCGAGCGACGCCGTAGCCGCGGCCATGTGCTGGTGTCCCATCACGGGTCTCGACTCCGCGGGCGAGGGATACGAATGGAGCATGGGCGTCACCCGCGCCGATCTGGACGCGGAGTTCCAGAGCTATTCCGACGCGCTGGCTCTTTCCATGAACGGCGTGGATGCCAGCTTCGCATGGACATGGAACGCAGGACACGGCTCCAACACCCCGCTGAATACCACGCAGAACGGCGTCATCGACGCCATGATGGCGAAATACGCAAAATAACATAGCGAAATGAAACAAAGGCACCAGCTTTTCCCGAAAAAGGGTTGGCTGGTGCCTTTGTTTGCGTTAAAATCAAGCTCCATGGCCTGCTCGCTGGGCTCGCATACTTAGCTTTCGGACTACGGGTTCTATCCTGTCTACAGCTTCATCCACCATAGCGCGGTTCAAGCAGCGGTGTACGCCAGAGATAGAGGAGCTGTTCTACCAGTATATATTGCTGTTGGAGAAGCTGGGGGAATTTGAAGAATGACTTTGGATTCCGGCGTTTCCTCACACGGGGCAAGAGAAACGTGCGGACGGAGCTGTTTCTTTTTGCTTTGGGCTTCAACCTCAAAAAGTACTGGAAAAAGCGTGAAGCCGGACGGCTGCAAACGCATATTTCCGAGTTGAACACAGCATAGTCCCAAGAAAAACAAAATATTCTCCACATTTGACACTGCCCAACAGATTGGCGTCTATAAAAGTTCGCCCGAAACGCGGAAGTTTCCCACATTTCGGGCGCATTTTTCATTTTTGTCTGTCTTGGCGGACAAAAAGAGCGCGTCACAGAATATCTATTCTGCAACGCTCCCATACGTTTGTTCATTATAAATCTATGATTCTGCGGCCCCATGCTTCATGCGCTCATCTTCTGCATTTATTCACGCCTGCCTTGTATTGCCGGTTCTGATTACGGCAAAAATCTGAAGGAAAGGACGGGTGAGCCCATGAAACTCAAAGTGCGACTGTTCCTAGACGGCAAGCCGATTGACCCGTCCGAGTATAATAAGATCATCATCACATGTCCCGCCGTAGATCGGATCGTCAATGATATCTATGATACCTCTGCCAAAGAGCCCGACCCCCAGCATAAGACATAAACGCCGGATGCGTCATTCGAATGGTATTTCTCCGGCGTTCCCGAGGCCTACGGCGGCAAGGGCACGCCCAAGGGAGCGGTGGTTCCCGCTCTGTCATCGGCTCTGGCTGCGCTGTATCCCAATTACCTCAACAGCCTCGGTCTGACCGATCCGAAGACCGGCGAGCAGCTCACGCTCGGAGAAAACGACACCTACACGCCCTATTTATATACCCTCATAAACACGTCGCTGAATGAGTATCTGACCGCGAATTTCGACAGCGACGCGGAAATACAGACATATCTCGACGAGCTGCAGGAGGACGGGGTCTTCGTCACCTCGGAAACGACGCAGGCTTCGATGCACAGCACTTCTACATCTGCGTTGGAAACGAGGACAGCGACTCCTCGCCGCTGATCTCTTTGAATCTGGCCACCGGCCTTATGAACCGGGGCGAGGCCACCGTGAACTATAAGATGCAGTGGGAAAAGAGCCACGCGGGAGATTACGAGACCGACACCGCACAAAAGCATGAACACAAACTGGTTTCCGATCCAGTTATCCAGCAGCACCACTAGCATGCGCATACCCCGCCGATCAAAACGCACTCCACGCGGGTAAGCCCCGCCTTCCATGTGAATTTCCCGCTGTCTTGGGTGCACATGATGACCGCCGTTCCGGCAGGGCGATCTTCATCGTTTCCGTTTTTGGAAACAACACGCCGCACGGCGGCAGTCGTATTATCGATGCTTTGTGTGATCCTCCATGACCGCGCCGGCCTTGTAGGCGGCCAGAAGCTTCATGAGATCCTCGATCTGCATCTGAAGCTGGCGGCCGTTATCCGTGTCCGAAACCTTCTGCCGCCGTTCCAGACGTTCAAAAACCTCGGATGTGGAGGTAATGTCAAAGTTCTCTCTCAGAGCATGCTCCCGCCCGGCGAAGGGCTGGTGAGCCACGATGCGATAGGCGTAGGAGTCGCAGATCAGCGTATATCCCGCGATTCCGGAGGTGGGCTGATACGCTTTGCAGAAGCCGCCGTCGATGACGATGAGCTTCCCGCCTCCTTTTATGGGGCTCTCGCCCTTTCCGGCCTTCACGGGCACATGTCCGTTGATGATGTGGCAATGCTCGCCCTCCAGCCCGAACTCCTTCAGAATGGCGCTGCACACCGCGGGGTCGTTGTACAGCCGGTAATATGCGTTTTTCGGCTCCGCCCACGCGGCCTCGTCCGCGATAAGACGACGCTCGAAGGTGGTCATGCGATCCCTTCCGAAAATGGGGCTGTTGCGTCCGGCCCACAGAAACCACAGAAAGTCCATCCCGAGCATGCGTTCCTTTGAACCGGGGCGGTAGTAATATGCCTGCCGGGCGCTGCGATCGGCAAAATCAAGAAACGACCGTCCCTCCCAGTGATAGCCCAGCCAGTCGAAGGGCATGAACTCGCCGCTCTCGGTCAGGGGGATGCAGCCGTGGAACAGGAGATTGCCGTTGTAGATCTTATAAAGGCTGCCCTTGGAGTAAAGAAAGCGCACATGCCGCTGCAGCTTCTCGCTCCGGCGGAAGGATTCCGTGAGCTGCGCGATAACGCGCTCTTCCTCCGCGGAAAGGGTATAGGGATCTGCCGGATCGACGGTCGGCAGATCGGTATCCTCCAAGGGCCATGTGACGTCCCCGATGGTGATGCATCGGTTCTCATAGTCGATCTTATCGAGCAGCAGCCGGTCATCCATGCCGTATTCCGGGTGGCGCAGGATCTTCTGCCCCTCCAGCTTGAACAGGATGACCGTGATGGCCTTGTGCATCCGCGCGGAGAGCAGCTTGTCCTTTTCGGAGACCGCATCCTCTCCCTCCGTGAGCTTGACGCGGAAGCGGGATACGTCACAGTTCTGGTAGGTCTCGTTTGCAAAAACGGACAGCGGGCGGAGCGAGATGCCGTAGCCCGTTTCCACGACCTCCAGATTGTTGTAGTGGATAGAGTTTGCCAGCACCGTCGCCACCAGCGTGCGGCTGCCGGAGGCGGCGCCCATCCAGAGGATATCGTGATTGCCCCACTGGATGTCCACGCTGTGATAGTCCATGAGCGAGTCCATGATGATGTCCGCCCGGGGACCGCGGTCGAAAATGTCGCCGACGATGTGCAGATGATCCACCGCCATGCGCTTGATGGTCTCGCAGAGGGCGGTGACCAGATCAGGAGCCTGCTCCGTCTCGATGATGGCCGCGATGATGTTCTCATAATAATCGCGCTTGTCCGGGTCTGCGCTGTCCGTATGCAGCAGCTCCTCCAGAATATACGCAAGATCCGGCGGCAGGGCTTTTCTTACCCGGGAGCGGGAATACTGCGCAGACATGACCCGGCACACCTCCACGAGCCGGTGCAGCGTGATCCGATACCATTCATCCAGATCGTCGATCCCGGCTTTGATTTGCTCGAATTTCTCCTGCGGGTAATAGATGAGCGTTGCCAGCTCATCAAGTGCGGCGTGGGGGATGCTGTTGGAAAACATCTCGTCGAGCTTCTCCCGCACAACGCCGGAGCAGGAATTGAGGATATGCAGAAAAGCCTCATGCTCCCCATGTACGTCCGAGATGAAATGCTCGCATCCCTTCGGCAGGTTCAGAATGGCGCGGAGGTTGATGATTTCCGTCCCTGCGGCCTGTACCGTCGGATACTGTCGGGCGAGCATGCGCAGATAGCGAAGCTCCTCCGCGGTGTAGGTCTTATGGCTGTTCATGACAAAGCCCTCCCGAACATTCTTTCCGCTCATTTTATTCCCCCCTCCATGGGATGTCAATTTCCGAAGGGCGTCTGACATGTCATCAACGCCGCTTTGGAAACCGCCTATGATGCTCATTCATACTTTGCTGTTCCGCTTCCCGGCCTGCCGGACGATCCCGCCCGAGACCAGCCGCAGCAGCAGCGCCAGCCCCCATGTCATGAGGAAAATCATTGCCGCAATGATCACGGATCCGATCACCCCGCCGCTGGCAAAGCCATACCAGTCGGTATCCGGGAAACGCACTCCCTCCGCCAGAAGGATGGCCGTGTAATACAGGCCATAAAGCACGGACGGGATCAGCGGCAGAGCCGTCTCCCACATAGGGATGAGCCGATCCCGGCGGAACACGGCAAAGCCCGCAATGGCCAGCACCGGGATGATGAGATGGAAATACAGGTTTGCGTCCTGCAGCAGCGGCGCGAGGCCAAGGCTCGGCGCAAAAAAGCACACCACGACGACGAAGGTCAGACTGACCGCCGTCGTGGCTATGTAGATCATCCGCTCCATCCAAAGCCGAAGGCGGTCAGACCGCTCCATGCTCCCCGCAGCAGCGAGGATCAGATACGCCAGATATACAAGACCGATCAGAATATTGGAATCGACCGTAAAGAATTTCAGATTCGCAAGCCCAAACACGGTCAGGAGCCCCTCGTTCGTGTTCGATAGCATCACACAACAGCCTATGACCGTCAGCAGCACGATCAGCCCGGCAAATAACAGCTTCCCTCTCTCCTGCTTCATAACGCCTTCCTTTACTCATTTCAGATTCTTCCCGGAACTCCATCGGAGCCGTTCCGGGCATTATTATAACACACGCATCCGCATCCGGCATGAAAAAAATCGCAGTGAGGCGCGGTCAACGCGCATCCCACTGTTGTTATTTCTTTATTCATACATGTAAAAGTTACCAATTCTTGCGTAATACGAAACGATGTGTTATACTTCTGTCGGGAGGTGGGCATATGCAGAGAACGGAAAAGACGTATCATCTGCGAGACATCCTCGAGCTTCGCTCCCACATGAGGATCGCCATCGACGACGCTGTGCCGCAGGACGCGGACGGGAGCTTCCTTATGAATATCGGCTATCTGCGCGTCTCGACGGATCGTCAGGCCGATCTCGGCTTCGGCCTCGACATCCAAGAGGCGGACATCGTCCGCTACTGCAGGGCGAACGGATATCCCAATCTTGTCCTGTTCATCGACGACGGCTACACGGGCACCCGCATGGATCGCCCCGCCCTGCAGGACATCATTTCCCATATCAGCGATTATAACGCGGGCAGGACGCGCATCCGGGTCGATTCTCTGATCGTCGCCCGGATCGACCGGCTTGGCCGCACCCTGCTGGGCACACTCCAATTTCTGCAGGACTATATCGTCTGCGCCAAGGACAGCAAAAACAGCACCGTGAACCGAAACCGGGAGGATATCAATTTTGTATCCGTGGCGGAGAATTTCTGCCGGATCGACAAGGACAATCCCCAAGGAAAATTCATGCTGATGCTGTTTGCCACGCTGGCCGAATTTGACCGCGATCAGATCGTGGAAAAGCTCAAACGCGGCCGCATGGCGCGGGTCGCCTCCGGCAAATGGATGGGCGGCGGAAAAACGCCCTATGGCTACCGCTATGATAAGGACAGCTCCTCCCTCATCATCGTCCCCGAGGAAGCTGCGATCGTCCGGGAAATCTTCCGCCTGTACATCGAAGAAAAGACGCCTCCGCAGAAGATCGCCGAGCGGTTCGGCTTCAGCGGCGACCGGGCGATCACGCAGATCCTGAAGCGAAAATCGCTGACCGGGTGCATCGTATATAACGGGCAGGAGTACCCCGGCAACCACGAGGCGATCATCCCTTCGGAGACTTGGGAGGCGGCGCAGGAGGAGCTGGAGCGGCGCAGCGTTCACCGAACGAGCTCCCATTACCTGCTGTCCGGCCTTGTGTACTGCGGCGAATGCGGCGCCAAGATGCGCTATCAGAAATGGGGCAGCCCGGGCAGAAAATTCGTCTGCTATTCCCAGCAGACCAATAAGAAAAATCTCATCAGGGACGAAAACTGCGATAACGAGCGCTATTGGGCGGACGATGTGGAGCAGGCTGTCATCGAGGAGCTTTTTCGCCTCGCCTATCTGGGGCAGGAGGAAAACAGCAAGGCGGTCGGTTCCGTCGATCCCATCGGCGTGCTCCAAGGGGAGCTTGCCAAGGAACGGCGCCGGTTGAGCCGCCTGTACGATTTTGAGGACGAGGACGAGCCGGACGACGTATTGCGCGAAAAAATCCTCGACGTAAAAAAGCGGATGGCGCATATCGAGGCGCAGATCCGCGAGGAGGAGGAAAAGTCCGGCATCGAGAAGAAGCTCCGCAAGGCTCGGGGCATCCTCCGCACCCTGCGATCCACTTGGCCGCATATGAGCGAGCTGGAAAGGCAGACCGTCTGCCAAGCGCTGATCGACCGGGTCGTTCTTTATAAAAACGGCGTGATCGACGTCCATCTGAAGCTGCAAAGCTATCTTATCAGCCAAGAAAACGCCTGATACATACGGTTGTATCGGGCATAAACGCCGCGTTTCTCCATCCGATATCCGTTCCGATGATTTCCGGGGAGATACGGCGGTATCTGCGGGATAACAGCGCCGTGCGCGTATCCCGCTCGCTGAGGGATCTCGCCTATAAGGTCATGCAGGCGCGGGAAGCGCTCATCAGCTCTCAACAGCGGGAGCCATCCGTGGACGAGGTCGCAAAGGCTCTAGAGCTGCCGGTATCCGAGGTCGTCATGGCCATGGACGCGATCTCCGACCCCGTGAGCCTGTTCGACCCGGTATACGGCGAAGCGGGCGAGAGCGTTTCCGTCATGGACAAGATTTGCGACAACAAAAACACCGATGCCGCGTGGCTGGAGCGCATCGCCCTCTCGGAGGCGGTGGATAAGCTCGGCGAGCGGGAAAAACGCATCCTCGCCATGCGGTTCTTCGACGGGCGCACCCAGATGGAGGTCGCCGCCGCCATCGGCATCTCGCAGGCGCAGGTATCGCGCCTCGAGAAAAACGCCGTCGGCCAAATCAAAAAAGCGCTGTTCCCGGCGTAAAAAACTTCCCTCCGTATCGGTTTTGTAGTATGATAACCGCAAAGCCAGAGCACGGAGGGATCATTATGCTGAAGCCCCAGAGACTGAAGCCCGGCGACGCCGCGGCCGTCGTTTCGCTGTCCCATGGAATGCTGGGCGAACCGGCCTTCCTCCATAAATACGACATCGCCAAGTATCGGCTGGAAGCCGAGTTCGGCCTGCGCGTCAAGGCCATGCCGAACGCTCTGCGGGGCGTCGATTATCTTTATCGCCATCCCGAGGCGCGGGCGCAGGATATGATGGATGCCTTCCGCGATCCCGAGATCCGCGCCGTTTTCTGCGCCATCGGCGGCGACGACGCGATCCGTCTGCTGCCGTACATAGATTTCGACGTGCTGCGCCAAAACCCGAAGATCTTCACCGGCTTTTCCGATACAACGGTGAACCATCTCATGCTGTACAAGGCGGGCATCGTATCGTATTACGGTCTTTCGGTGATGTGCGATATCGCGGAATACGGCGGCATCAACGAGTATACGCGCCCCCTCGTGGAAAACATGCTGTTTCATCCCACGCCGACGCTGGAGATCCCCTGCAGCGGCTTCTGCTGCTATGAAGCGGACAGGATACGGTGGTCGGAGGAGAAGCAAAACATCCCCACGCCCCGCTTTCCGAACGGCAGGTATGAGATACTGCAGGGCACCGGCCGCGTCACCGGCGAGCTGCTGGGCGGGTGTATCGATACGTTCGTTTATCTGATCGGTACGCCGCTGTGGCCTTCCCTCGACGATTGGCGCGGCAAGCTGCTGCTGCTCGAAACAAGCGAGGAAAACATGCCCGAGGACGTTCTCGCATGGCTTTTGCGCAATCTCATGGCGCAGGGCGTCCTCGACGTTATCCGCGGCATCGTCGTCGGAAAGCCCGCGTTCCGCGAGCGGCTGGAAAGCTATAAAGACGTCTACCGCCGGGTGGTGGGCTTCGAGGCCGGGCGGCCGGAGCTGCCGATCCTCTATAACGTGAACGTGGGTCACGCCTACCCCATCGGACTTTTCCCGCTGGGATTGCCGTATGAGATCGACTGCGGGCGCAGAAGCCTTACGCTGCTGGAGCCCGCGACTGTCTGACGAATCGCGAAAGGAGAAACACCATGGAAGTAATGGAAGCCATCCAAAAGCGGCGCAGCATCCGCGCCTATCGAAGCGAGCCCGTTCCCCGGGAGGCTCTCCTGCAGGTGCTGGAGGCCGTGCGCCTTGCCCCCTCATGGAAGGACAAGCAATGCTGGAGCGTGATCGTCGTGTCCGACCGCGGACAGATGCAGGCTCTGGGCGAGCGGCTGCGCTGGAATCCCGGACGCGAGGTATTCGATACCGCGCCGCATTTTCTCGTATTCACCGCCGACCCCGCCCGCAGCGGCGTGCGGGACGATAAGCCGTATTACATGACGGATATCGGCATCGCTATGGAAAACGCCGTCCTCGCCGCCACTTCGCTGGGGCTCGGTACCTGCTGGGTCGGCGCTTTCACCGAAGCCCCCATCAAGGAGCTTCTGGGCATCCCGGAGGAGCAGCGCGTCGTCGCCCTCACCCCGCTGGGCTATCCCGCCGAATCGCCGGACACGCGTCCCCGAAAAGCCATGGAGGAGCTTGCCTTCGGCGGCGGATGGGGAACGCCGCTGGCATAGCGCATCCCGCAGCCGCCGGACGATGTTTTTGTTGTTCTTTTAACACAGTGCTGTTATAATGAATGTAGTCCGATTTGTATTGCATCAATCCCATCCAATCTTTTCCGCGAAGCCGCGGAGGTCTATCAGAGAAGATAGAGGAGGAACCCGCACATGAAAAAACGCATCTTTGCGCTCCTCATGGTTCTGGCGCTGTGCGTCTCGCTGTTTCCCATGACGGCGCTGGCTGAGGACGAACCGAACGCAGAGGAGATCGAGATCGCAGAAACGGTTGAGATCGCCGAGGCAGAAGAACCTGCCGAGGAGGAGCCAATCGAGGCCGAAGCGGAGCCCGTGGAGGCCGCGGATGAGGCGGCCGAAGCCGAAGAACCCGCGGAAGCCGAAGAGCCCGCCGAGGAGGAGCCAATCGAGGCCGAAGCGGAGCCCGTGGAGGCCGCGGACGAGGCGGCGATTGTTCTGGTGGACGGTGAGGATCGTGATGTCAGCCCGCTGACGCTGGGCGAGGCGGTGACGGCAGAAATCAGCGATCCCGGCAAAGTAATCTATTTCAGCATCATACCGGAAGCGGCAGGACGTTACTACTTTACTGCCGATGACGTGAACGAGTGTTATAAGCTGGTCTCCTTGTATGATGCTGATTGGAGAAATGTCGAAAACAAATCCACATACAACGGAAAAGTCGAGTACTTTGACTTGACAAAGATCGACACATATTATTTCGGCGTTCAGTTTTACTATGACGATACCGGCGATATCATCTTTACGCTGAGCCAGAGCCTCGACACCGACGGTGTGCCCGTTGACGAAACGACCTTCCCGGACGCGAATTTCCGCGCGCTTGTGAGCGGATATGACGCGAGCGGCAACGGCTATCTGTCCGATGACGAGATCGCCCTTGTCGAAACCATCAACTGCGCCGGGTCGAGCATCAGCTCTCTGGAGGGCATCGGGGTATTCACCTCGCTCAAAACCCTCTACGCCGACGACAACGAGCTGACGACCTTGGATCTGACCGGCAACGTCGAGCTGACGGAGCTGTATTGCGGCGCGAACCAGCTCACGATGCTGGACGTGACCGGCTGCCCGGAGCTGGAGCGGCTCTATTGCGAGTCCAACGAGCTAACGGCGCTGGACGTGAGAAACAACACAAAGCTCACCCATCTGAGCTGCTATTATAACGAGATCGAGGCGCTGGAGCTCGGCACCAACACCCTGCTGGCCTATCTGTACTGCGAAAACAACGCGCTTTCGGCGCTGGATCTAACGAACAACACGGCGCTGTGCTGGCTCGAGTGCTATGACAACCTGCTCACGGCGCTGGATATCAGCGTCTGCCCGTCCCTCGTCATGACCGTTGAAAGCGGCGAGATGACCGCCGGTGCGGGCAGCACCACCGTGGAGTTCAACTATACCGACGGAGACGTGCAATACCGTGTCTCCTGCGACGCCGCCACGACGCTCATCACCGAGCCTAAGACCATTATCGATTCCGGCGACTGCGGCGAGGACGCCCATTGGACACTCACAGACGACGGAGAGTTGACCGTTTACGGCACAGGCGAGATCGAAAGCTATCCTTGGAGCACGCATTCAGACGCCATCACCTCCATCGTGGTCGAGGACGGTATCACGGCGATATGCGGTCATGCCTTTGAGCGCCTCAATTCGGCTCTGACGGCGGATATCGCCGGCAGCGTGCAGGAGATCGGCACATGGGCGTTTGCAAACTGCAATGCGCTGCGGGAGGTCATTTTCCACGAGGGCGTGCAGGTCTTGGGCGATGGCGCCATTCGGGATTGCCGCGCCCTTGTGAGCGTGACCCTGCCGGACAGCCTGACATCGATCCTGAGCTATGCGTTCAGCGGCGACAGCGCCCTGCCCGAGCTCACCATCCCCAAGAACGTCACCCTCATCGGCGGCGAGGTCTTCGGCGGCTGCACCAAGCTGGCAAGCATCGATGTGGACGAGGAGAACGAGGCTTTCGCCTCCGTGGACGGCGTACTGTTCAATAAGACACTGACGGCAATCGTTCGGTACCCCATTGGCCATGAAGGGAAGAAATACACGATCCCTGTCGGCGTGACCGAAATCAAAAACAGCGCGTTTTACGAAACGAACCTCACGGCGGTGAACATCCCCACAGGCGTGGTCAGTATCGGTGTGAACTCCTTCCGCGCATGCAATTCTCTGACCCATATCGAGCTGCCGGAGGGCGTCAAGACCATCGGCATGATGGCTTTCTTCTCCGACCCCGCGCTTTCCTATATCGTCATCCCGAAGAGCCTTACGATGATAGCGGCCTCCGCCTTCAAATCCTGCTCCAGCCTGCGCTCTGTCTACTATGCCGGAACAAAATCGGAATGGAACGCGATCACCATCGGTGACGACAACGCGGCGATCACCGATTCCGCTGCTATCTATTACGAATCCTCCGCTCCCGCTCCCCTGCCCGCGCCGATAGTGAGCATCAAGGCGGTGGCGTCCAGCGGCAAGCCGCAGCTCACATGGGATGCCGTGAAGGGCGCTTCGGGCTATACGATCTATCGCGCCGCCAGCAAGACGGGAGAATACACAGTCTTGTATACGACTACGAAGACCACTTACACGAATACGGGCGCCGTCGCAAACAACACCTATTATTACAAGGTCAAGGCAAACGGCGGCAGCGGTTACTTGGATTCGGAGCTCAGCGCCGTGAAATCCATGACCTGCGACTGCGCTCAGCCCGTGGTGACGCTCTCGAACGTGGCCTCCAGCGGCAAGATCAAGGTCGCGTGGAGTGAGGTCACGGGCGCTGCGAGCTATTCCGTCTATCGCTACAACAGCACCACCAAGGAATATACGCGCATCAAGAAGGGCGTGACCGGCCTCAGCTATACAGATACCAGCCCGAATATCGTTCCGGGCAAGACCTATTATTATAAGGTCGTGGCAAACGGCACCTCCGCGGCGGCGGATTCCGCTTACAGCACCGCAAAGTCCACCACCTGCAATCCGGCGCGGCCGACGATCTCCTCGGTGACCCGCAGCAGCAAGGGCAAGCCCGTGATCAAGTGGGACAAGGTGACCGGCGCGAACAGCTATACGGTCTATTATGCCACCAGCTCGACCGGGACGTATAATGCGCTGAAGACCGTGACCGGCACGAGCTATACGCATACCGGCGCAATCGCCGGCACGAGGTATTATTACAAGATCGTCGCCAACACCGGCGCCACGATCAAAGCCTCCGCCGCCCGCTCGGCCTACAGCACTTATAAGTACATCACGGCAAAATAACACCCCCCAAAACAGCACAGCGCCCCGTTTGCAGCAATTGCAAACGGGGCGGCTTTTCAGTTGATCAAAAGGCGAGAGTCACGTCCCCCTCGTAGGTTCGGTATACCTCCGCGCCGAGAGCCTCCAGCGCGGAAAGCGTTTTTGCAAGCTCCTCCTCGTCCGGCTCGCTCTTGCTGCACGGGATCACCGCCGTATCCGGCATGACCGCAGTCAGAAACTCCGTCAGTCCCTTCTGCCAATGGCCGTGATAGGGGACCTTCAGGATCACCGTCCCCGCAGGACGCGCAAAGTCCTCCAAATACTCCGCCATCCGCACCGTCTCTGCGTCGCCTGCAAAAAGCAGCGTCGTTTGCCCGTGGGTCACGGTGACGATCAGCGAGGAGTTGTTGCTGGGATCGTCGGCATATTCCTCCTCCGCCGGGCCGTCAATCTCGATCTGAAGCCCACCGAGCCGCAGGGATACCGTATCCGACACCGTGACGGGCTCGATCCCCGCCGCGGCCAGCGCGGCGGTGTAGGCCGCGTACTCGTCGCTGTCCTTCGGATAATTCGACTGATACACCGCGCCGACCTCGAAGTCCTCCAGCACCGCCGCCGCGCCGCCCACATGATCCTTATCGAAGTGGGACAGGATCAGCACATCGATGCGCGCAGCGCCCAGCGCCTCCAGCGCTTCGGTCAGCTCGCCGCCGTTTTTTGCGAGGCCGGTATCTACCAGCACCGTATACCCGCCGCATTGCACGACCGCGGCGTCCGCTTTCCCGGCCTTGAAGAACGTGACCGAGGCGTCCTCCCTGCCGCAGGCCGCGCCGATGCACACCAGCGCAGCCGCCAGCAGGACACACAACCATTTTTTCATAGCGCTCATATTGATATTATACCATAAAAATGCGGGGATGACCCAAGCCTTCAGGCCATCCCCGCTGTTTTTTCTCACAGGTCGGAGGCATCTGCCCCTGAAGCCGCCATGGCGATCTCCAGATTCCCGTTGCGGCAGCGCAGCGCGTCGATGAACGCCTTGTCCGAGCCCGCCTCGCGCAGGGTCACATCGTAGGTAAGGCGGTTCATGCTGCCGAGGTTCGTGGTCTTGACCTTGACGAGCTTGGAGGAGGTGGTATACTGCTCCATCAGATCATCGAACATATTGCCGTATTCGAGGTCCTCCGGCACGGTGATGCGGAGAGTCTTTCGCAGGTCGCCGTCCTTGCTCTCGCCGAAGCCGGTCTTGGCATAGATGAGATAGGCGACGCAGAGGATCAGCGTGAAGAGCGCTGCGAACTGGGGATAGCCCATGCCGCAGGCAAGGCCGATGGCCATGGCGGTAAAGATCGCGCCGATCTCCCTAGCGGTCCCGGCGGCGGAGCGGAAGCGGACGAGGGAAAACGTGCCCGCCACGGCGACGCCAGCGCCGAGACTGCCGCTCACCATCATGATGATGACGCTCACGATGGCGGGGACGGTGGCAAGCGTCACGGCAAAGCTCTTCGTCGGCCGGGCGTAGGTGCGGTACACAAGGGTGAGGATGAGGCCAAGGACGAGCGCGGAGAAGATGCAGATGAGAAAGCTTCCGATGGAAAGCGAGGCGGCGCCGTAGGCGTCGGTAGTAAGGATAGAATTAAGCACAGTTGATACCCCCTATATGTTTTCTGGTTTGTTCGATGGTGTAAGCGCGGCCGTATTTCGAGAAGGACGTGCGGCGGATGCCGTTTTCGTTCAGCGCGTTCACGAGCCACAGCGGCATGGCCGTGCCGGTCTTGATCTCCAGCAGCGACTGATCGGGACGGATGAGCTGCTCCCCCCGGGGCGGTGCCGTCAGCGTAAGGCCGTCTGTGCGCCAGCGGATGTTGCGGTCGAAGGTGATGCGCAGATTCTCGTCCGCCGGGCAGAAATAGGCGATGCGGTCATAGCAGAGGTACATGGACGGCTCCAGCGTCTGATAGAAGTCGAGGAAATACTCGATCTCCCGCCCGATCTGGGAGTCCTCCGGCGGCGCGCCGTTCCCGGCAAGGAATCGCGTTGCCTCCCGCTCCGTCATGGAGATGCGGCGCTTATACACGACGCCGCCGTATTTCTTTTTGAGCTCCACGAAGATCTTGCCGTCGGGCTTTGCCGCGCCGTAGCTGCGCAGGCGGAGCTTTTCTTTATAATCGGGCTTTTCCAGCGAGCGGCGGATGAGGCGGCTGTCCGGGGTGTCGTAGTATAGACTGCAGATGGTGCTCTCGCCATAGGCGTCGGCCTCCATATGGCCGCGCATCGCCCGCTCCAGCGCCGAGCGCTGATGGCTGTCGAGCAGGAATTTGACCTCATGTCTCTGAAAGGTTCCGTTGCTCATCGGTATGCCCTCCTTCGTGATTTCTGATGCAAGCATACCGCCCGAACCTAAAGCTTACTTAAAGCGGCTTATGAACAGTTTATGAACAAATCGTAATGTTTTGCCTTTCGCTTCCGAACCGCACGGATCTTGGGCGGATTCCCATGGATTCACTGGGCTGAAGCGCTTGACATCATATCGAAAAGCATGTAATATTCACATGTGACAGCGGAAAACCGACGCTGACGAAAATATAATTACGGGTATGGTTCGATGTCGTTTAACTCCTTAGATTTTCTGTTACTTTTTGCAGCAGTCGTTATATTGTATTATCTCCTGCCGCAGAAACTGCGCAATCCCCTGCTGCTGATTGCGAGCTATGTTTTCTATGCCGCGTATAACCTTGGTCTGACGCTGTTTCTGCTCGTTTTGACGCTGGTCACCTATTTCATCGGGCGGGAGGTTGATCGCCGCCGCGGGGACAAGGCCTCCAAGCGCTGGATGATCCTCGGCGTCACTCTGAACCTGCTCGTATTGGCATTTTATAAATACTTCAACTTCTTCTCTCTCACCATAGCGGGGCTGACCGGCGCCGCCGACCCGGTGCGGATCGACTGGCTCGTTCCGCTGGGCATCAGCTTCATCGTATTCACCGCCGTGTCCTATCTGGCGGACGTCTACCGCGGCAAGCTCAGCAGCCAGCCAAGTCTTTTCAAATTCGCGCTCTATATCTCCTTTTTCCCAAAAATCGTGCAGGGTCCCATCGAGCGTGCGGGCGATATCCTCCCCCAGTTCGAGGAGGCGCACGTCTTCGACCTCAAGCGCTACCGCGAGGGCATGATCTATGTCCTCTACGGCCTCTTCATGAAAATGGTGGTGGCGGACACCGCCTCCATCGTCGTGGATCGGATCTACGGCAGCCTGAACGACTACAGCGGCGCGGCCATTGCCTTGGCCACAGTGCTGTTTGCCTTGCAGATCTACTGCGATTTCGCAGGCTACTCCTATACCGCCATCGGCGCTGCCAAGGTGCTGGGCTTTGAGTTCCGGCAGAACTTCCGGCAGCCGTATCTGTCCCGCTCCGTGGCAGAGTTCTGGCGGCGCTGGCATATGTCCCTCAACCGTTGGCTGACTGACTATCTCTATATCCCCCTCGGCGGCAGCCGCTGCTCCAAGTCCCGGAAGAATTTCAACGTCCTCGTGACCTTCGGGCTGAGCGGCCTGTGGCACGGCGCCGACTGGGGCTATGTGATCTGGGGTCTTCTGAACGGCATATACATCATCGTCGAATCCGCGCTGAAGAGCTTCTCCGCCCGCCTCCGCGCCGGAAGGTCGGCTTCGGAAGCAAAGGAGGCCGCCTCGCCCTCCGCCGGGAAGCAGCGGCTCGGCAGCTTCCTCCACGGCTTTATCACGTTTATTCTCATCGCATTTTCTTGGATCTTCTTTAGGGCAAGGAACCTCTCCACATCCTTCACCGCGATCGGGCGGATCTTCACCCAGTTCCATCTGCTCTCTTTCATCGGATATGTCCGCGAGCAACTCGCCGGCGGCGCCGGCACGTCACTGTATGGGCTGGACGTGGTTTATAATCTCCCCGTGCTGCTGGCCGGGATCGTGACGGTCGTCATCGTGGATGTGATGACCGACCGGCGCAGCATCGCAAAGGAGCTGGCCGAGGGACGCCGCTGGCTTCGCTGGCTCGTGAGCCTTGCGCTCATCTTTGCCGTCATTCTCTTCGGCGTATACGGCTATGGCTACAGCGCCGGCGCGTTCATCTACGCGGGCTTCTGAGGGGGTGCTGTCATGAAGAAAACGAATGCATGGAAGATCGTCCTTCGCGGCGCCGCTTTTCTGCTGATCTTTACGCTCCTGTTCACAGCGGCAACGCTGGTGTATCTGCCAAAACGCCCCAGCGACGAAAGTCAGAGCTATCAGGCGCACGGCTTCTATCAGGAACCGAAAAACACGCTGGACGTGCTGTATCTCGGCTCGTGCAATATGTACAGCTCCGTCAGCCCCGTGCGGATCTACGAAAAATACGGTATCACCGGGTATGCCTTCGCCTGCCCGGATCAGGAGGTATACACTTCCTATTATTTCCTGCGCGAGGCGCTGAAGCGGCAGGATATCAAGGTCGTCGTGCTGGAATCCCTTTTCCTGACCGGCGAGAACAACTCCCACCGCGAGTATTTCAACCGCTACGCCGTCGATTATCTGCCGCCGTCCCTCAATAAGATCGAGCTGGCATGGCAGATGTCCGTCCGCGAATCGGAATTCATGAAGCAATACGACAGCACGGCGCCGGATACGCTGCTCACCTTTGCGGGCTACATGTTCCCGCTGCTGCGCTATCACAGCCGCAACGATTTCACCCGGCGGGATCTCACGTTCTTTTTCCATAACCACCTGTATAACTTCTATAAAGGCGGCTTCCCGCAGTACAACTACACCACCAACGACGGCAACTTCTTCGATAAGGTCTTCAACGGCGACTGCATCAACGAAACGGCGCGGGAATACACCCCGAAGATCAAGGCGCTGTGCGAGGAAAACGGCATCCAGTTCATTATCGCGAAAAGTCCGAACTATGCCCGCTGGGGCTACGACGATACGCACACAAAGCTCGTAAGGGATTTTGCCGCGGAGCTGGGCGTTCCCTTCATCGACTTCCACTCGGACGAGTATGACAACTTCGAGGAATACGATTACGGCTATGAGACCGGGCGTCTGAACGTCTATGGCGTGCGGAAGTTCAGCGACACGCTGGGGCGGTATATTACCGAGGAACTGGGTCTTGCGCCGACCGAGCTGTCCGAGGCCGACCGAGCCGCGTGGGACGCCTGCGTGGAAAAATACTACGCCGTCGCCGCGGAAAACGGATGCAGCCTGTATGCCGGTCAGATCGCCCAGCTCAGCAATCTGGACGGCGCCCTCTGCGTCCGCTGGAACCTCTGCGAGGATTGCGGCAGCTACAGCGTCTATCGTGCCGTCGGCTCCTCCGGGGCGTATGAATGCATCGCCGAAAACGCCGCCGGCCCCACCTATGAGGATACGGACGTCGTTTCCGGGCAGGGCTATTCCTACTACATCGTCCCGAACGAGGGCGCTTCCGCCGGCGCCGCCTCTCCGGTCGAATACTATGTTTATGTCGCCATGCCCCAGAACTTCTCCGTGACGAACGACGACGGCCTTCTGGTTCTGGATTGGGACGAGGTCCCGGAGGCCACGCGTTACCGCCTGCAGCGGCGCTACGGCTCCTCCTTCAACTTCTCCCAATATGACTACACGGAGCTGACAAGCTACCGCAACAAGAGCGTAACGGACGGCTGGCTGCACTATTACCGTCTGACAGCCATCGTCAAGGAGGACGGCGAGACCTACAGCAGCATGTCCACCATCGTTCGCGCCATCCCCCAGAGCATCCCCGAGATCACGGGCATTTCCGAGAA
>CAJOIU010000008.1 GCA_905234855.1 uncultured Oscillospiraceae bacterium | reverse complement strand
TCTGCTGAATATGGAGTCCACGCCGGAGGGGCTGGAGAATCTTCAGAAGGTTCTGGATTTCATCTTCTCCCTTATCCCAAAGAAAGAAGAAAGCCCAACCGCGGAAGAAAACTGATGCCCCAAGAAGCCATCAATAATCGTTGTTGATCTATATCCCCCCTGACGAGCACCTCTTCGGCGATGTCCATACTCAGAGACATATTGTCAAATGGAACTATCGACGAAACACAAAAATGCCATGCTCTCCCGTTTGAGGAAGGGCATGGCATTCTATATTGCTATCTCCGATTGCCTTGTGCGCCGCTGATTATGACAAACATCTATGACTCTAAGCGCCATGAGATACAAGTGATGAAAAATCAAGATATTGCATAGAACCCTGTCTATTCAACAATGAATGTGGCAGGGTTCTTGCTCTTACACAATGGGCTGGGATTACAATACCGAATCCTCTTTCGTATGCTGACTCCGATAAGTGTTTCTATTGAGGGTATGAAGCCGATCTCGATGTACTGCAGCCCTCCGATCAAAAGCCATATCGAGGTCGGTTTCCTTTGTGGCACCAGACAGGCGCTCTGGATCGAATCGTTCTCCGTAGATTTTGGAAACTCTTTCCGAAATCCGGCTTTCACTCTCGGCGCCGAGCCGCTGGCGCTCGGTCTTAACGGCATCTTCATCACCCGGCTGAATGCGCTCATACACATCCTCATACTGCGTAATGCCGTTCTACGGTCAGGGCGGTCTTGCGCTCAATGAGGTCGTTGTAGTTCCGCTTGGCCTGCTCAGGATTGAGGATAAATGTCTTCATGCCCTCGTCATCATCACACTTGGCGCAGGCGAGAATATGCTTTTTCTCCGAGCGCAGTTCTTCGATCTCCTCCGTTAGACCCGCGATAGACGCGGCCAGCTCCATGTGGCGTTTGAAAGGAACGCGGGGCTGTGCCAAACAGCACAGCCCCGCAGGGAAACAAATCACTATTCAATTTGACTGTTCAGAAAGATTCCCTATGATAGGTGCGGGGATCGCCGAGCAGTTTTTGTTATAGAGACGATTTATCTCCGCATGCCGGGGCCGGGGAAGCCGCCCCAGCCGCCGCTGCTCCGCGGCAGTTCCTGCTCCACGATGGCGCAGCCCTCGCCGAGGACGGCCTCCAGCACGGTATCCCCCGCGGTGAGCGTGTAGGTCTCGCCCATGCGGAGCCGTCCGCTGGCATACAGGAGCTCGCCGCTGCCGGTAGCGGTTTCGGTCTCGTACAGCACCGTGCCGGAGGCGTCGGTCAATACGACCGGGGTCGCCTCCTCCGCCGCCGTCCCATGCAGAACGAACAGAAGCGAAGCCGGAAGCTCGCCCTTTTCCAAGATCACGTCAGCCGTGCCGCTGCCACACCATGCCGCCACGGTGCCGCCAATGACGCCGCTCTGCACGAATTTCAGCGGGCTTTCCAAGCCGTCGCTCAGGATCGTGACGCTGCCGCTCTCCACGGACAGGACGCCGTCCGAGCCGATGCCCCGCGGTGCTTCGATCACAAGCTCCCCGTCCGTCATCACGAAGCCGTCCTCCCCCGCGTCCACGCCGTTATTTTCCGCCGTGATCCCGATGCGTCCGCCGGAGAGCCGGACAGAGGCCGCCTCCAACCCCTCATAGCAGGAGGCGATCTCCATATCCGCCGCGGAGACTTCCACCAGATTCGCCGCGTGAACGGCGTCGTCGCCGGAGCGGATGACATAGCTGCCGCCGGAGAGAGTGATATCCCGCACGGCATGGATCGCGTCGTCCGCCGTGTCGAAGGTCAGCGTGCCGCCGCTCACCGTCACCGTGTCGCCCTTGATGCCCTTAGCGCTGAGGTCGTCCAGCACGATATCGGCATAGGCCTCCGCGCCGCCGTGGGTCTGGATATCCAAGCTGCTGTCGGTCACGGTCAGCTCCGTGACGGCGGCGACGCCGTCGCCCGCGCTGGAAACGGAGATCGAGCTTCCGGTGATCTCGATATAGCCGTCGGTGGTCTTGATGCCGTCGCCATACGCGCCCACCGTGATGCTGCCGCCGGTCACGGAGAGATAATCGCTGGCCTGCAGGCCGTCGTCCGCGCTGTAAACGGCAATACTGCCGCCGGTGACGGTCAGCGCGTCCTTCGAGCGGATGCCGTCGGCGGCGCTGCCGTATACGGTGAGGGCGCCCTCGCCCTCGATCACGAGATCGTCAGCACTGTAGATGCCCGCGCCGGTCCTGTATTCCGGCCCCTCCTGCACAGTATATTCCGCGCCGTCCGAGAGGACGTTCTGCGTCCCCGCCGCCAGATGGATGAGCGCGAGATCCGCCTGCTTCACATGGATCGCGGGGCCGTCGGAGCAGGCGATCGACGCGCCGTTCAGAATGAGATACGCCGCGCCGTCAAAGTCCCCCAGATCCACGATGATCTGACCGTCATCGATGGTTCCCTCCACCCGATAGGTGCCGGGATAGCCGACGGTCACGACGCTGCCGACCGCGTTCGCGCCCAGCCCGTCCACATGGGCTTTGCCCTCCGAGAAGGTGATGACCGCCGCGCCTTCCGCGTTCATTTCATTGCGGACGGTTTTTTCCTCCACCGCCGCCGTTTCCTCCGGCTCCGCCGGCATCTCCGCCGGGCGAAGACGCTCCACCAGAGCCGCTATGCCCAGCAGCGCAGCCAATACGACTGCGAAAAGCAATACCGTCGTCAATACCTTCTTCATGGCGTCCCCCTTGTCCTTTTTATGCAAAAATTACATCAAAGATATGTAAAATTTGTAATTCATGTACAATTTTCTTTTTTCGCGCGAATGCAATTCAAATTTTTCGTAAGATGTGATATGATACACTTTGTCATTAAAAGTTATTAATCCTTTTGCGGTTTTCGCCAGTATACCACAGAAATCACAAAATGGAAATGGGAATTGACGATTTATGAAAACTTCCAACAGCAGCGATATGCTCCGGCAGGAGCTGAAATACTCTCTCGGCCGCGCAGAATACGCCGCGATCCGTCAGCGCTGCGGTGCCGTGATGCACCTCGATCCCCACGTCGGCCCCAGCGGCTACTATGACATCACCAGCCTCTACTTCGACGATCTGGCCGATTCCGCCCTCATGCAGAACTACAGCGGCGTATCCCGCCGGGAGAAATTCCGCATCCGTTTTTATAACGGAAACGTAAGCACCCTTCATCTGGAGAAAAAGGTCAAATACGGCGGCCTTGGAAAAAAGTATTCCTGCCCTATGAATGCCGAGCAGCTCCGCGCCATGCTGGACGGCGATCTGAGCTGGATGATGGATACCGGCTATCCGCTGATGCAGGAGCTATATTGCCGGATGAAAAACGACCTTGTCCGTCCCAAAACCATCGTTTCCTACCGCCGCGAGCCCTATATCTACGCCCCCGGCAACGTTCGCGTCACCTTCGACTATGACATCCGCAGCGGCATCTGCAACCCGGATATGATCTCCGGCAACGCCCTGCTCGTCCCGGTCAGCCCCGACCGCGTCATCCTCGAGGTGAAATACGACGCTTTCCTGCCCGATATCATCCGCATGATCGTGCAGGAAGGAACGCCCCGGGTACAGGCGTTTTCGAAATATGCCGCCTGCCGGCAGTATGACATCTGAGCTTCATTAAAGAATAGGAGATAGAATCATGAGCTTCAACGACGTATTCAAATCCAGCTTTCTTGAAAACGTGACCGAGTTTTCCTTCGCCGATGTGATCCTCGCCATGGTCTTTGCTTGTGTGCTGGGCGCCTTCATCTACTTCATCTATAAAAAGACCTTCCAAGGCGTCATGTTCTCCTCGGGCTTCGGCATCACGCTGGTGGGTCTCACCATGGTCACCACTCTCGTGATCCTCGCCGTGACCTCGAACGTCGTCCTCTCCCTCGGCATGGTCGGCGCGCTCTCCATCGTGCGCTTCCGCGCCGCCATCAAGGAGCCGTTTGAGATCGTATTCCTGTTCTGGGCACTGGCCGTCGGCATCGTCATCGGCGCGGGCATGTTCCTGCTGGCCGTGGTCGGCAGCATCATCATCGGCGTCATTCTTATCGTCTTTGCCCGCCGGAAGATCGGCGTCCACCCCTACATCCTCGTCATCACCTGCGACGACGGCGCGGCGGAGGCCGCGGTGCTCGCCAAGCTCCGCGCCAGCGTTTCCCGCAGTCAGGTCAAGGCCAAAACCGTTACGCCCAACGGCATCGAGCTTTCCATCGAGGTTTCCCTCAAGGGCGACGATACCGTGTTCGTCACGAGCCTGTTTGAGCTCGACGGCGTGCAGAACGCCTCCCTCGTCACCTACAACGGTCAGTTCGCGGACTGATCCTCCGCCCATAAAGCATCCGGCGGCTCACGCGAGCCGCCGGATTTGTTTTGTCTCTTTTCAGCCGGTCAGCGCCGCCAGTCGCACAAGATAGCGGTCGGGCAGCGTCGTGATGGGCTGGTTTTGTATCCTCCAGCCGAGGGCGGAGGTCTCCTCCCGCACCTGCTCCAGCATGGCGGGGATCTCCCGCAGACATTGCAGACAATAGGCCGCGCTCTGCGCGTCCCCCGCCTGTCGATAGAGGGTCACACCCACCTCCAGCATATCAAAATAATCGAGGTACTCATCCAGCGCGTAGCGCTGCAGGGCGATGCATCGGCGCTTGCATTCGATCATCGTTCCGAAATCACCCCGGGAAAAGGCCGCCCGCGCCCGGGCGCTCCATGCCACCGAGACGCTGTCGCTCATTCGGAAGATCCTCTCGGCGATATCCTCCATCTCCCCGGCGGTTTCCGCCTCGGACAGAAGCTGCTGCCATGCGCTGGTATAGCCGGGATACAGCCGCGCCGCGTCCGCATAGTCCTTGAGATAATACATCCCGGACGCCGCTCCGGCATAGAGAAACAATATCCCCAGCAGACCCCCGCATACCTGCAACGCCGTCGGACGACTCAGCCGCTCTGTCGGTTCCGCCTCTGTCCCCATCGCCGCCAGCAGGATGAAATCCATGGCAAGATACTGCATATCGAAGTCCAGCATGCAATGGACGCAGATCACCGCGATCACGGCGCGGCCGGCGGCGGTGTTCCGTCCCGGCAGAAGGCTTTTCACGACCGCCCATACGAAGAAGCCCGCCGGGATCCAGCCCACGTCCAGCATGATCTGAAGAAGATCGTTATGGACGTGCATGATATGATATACGCCGGTCTTGAAGGCGCCCTGCGTATACACATATCCCATATACCCGAGGCCGAAAGGGTGTTTTGCGATCACGGGGATCGCGTCCTGATAATAGAGCATACGCCCCAAAAACGTGGTAGACGACAGGGACGTTGTGAGATACCGTCCCACGGACGCGAGATTCCCGCTCACGACCGCGTAGACCGCCGTCGCGGCGATCAGAAGTCCCGCAAGGCCGATCACCGCAAGGCGATAGCGCTTGTCCTTCTGCCAGATCCCGTAGCCGATCACAACGGCGATCAGCAGGAGGAACGTGGTGCGGCTGCCGGTCATCGCCACGCCGAAAAACAGGATCGGCAGGCATACCAGCTCCTTCCAAGTGAGCTTCTCCCGGAAAAGGATCATGACCGCTCCGGCCAGCAGAAACAGCGAGAAGGTATTCGGATACTGGAAAAAGCCCCCCAGACGCCCGTTTACCGCGAGATACTCCGAAAGCACCGGGACGCGCGCAAGGAGCAGCGACAGCACCGTCATGGCCGCGCCCGTGAACGGCAGCGGCGCAAGGAGTGACCGGCGTCCGTCCTCGCCGAGCTGCGCCGCGGCGAGGACGAAAAGCGGCAGCGGCAGGAATTTCACGAAGCCGAAGAGCGCCATGCCGTGATCCACGCCCCAGATCGCGGATAAGCCATAAAACGCCGCCAGCACCGCCGCCGCCAGCAGCGTCGGGCTGCGGGGGATCAGCAAAAAGCCCCGCCTCCCCCGGCAATACAGCAGACAGCCCACAAGATACAGCCCCAGAAGACAGGCCGCCCATTCATAATAACCGCCCAGCAGAAACGGCGCGGCGATCATCAGTATCTGCATCGGCCGCGGAGAAACCTCGGCGGGGTGCGTTTTTTTCTGTGCCTGTGCCATTTATCCCTCGTCCCCTTCGCATCGGCATTCCAATCGGTTTTATCTTAGCGAAGCCCGATCCGCCTGTCAAGTGCGGCGGATATCGACAAATGATTTACGACCGGGGCAAAATGTGCTATGATAGCCTCATCCAGCATAAAAACGGAGGAGAAAGAGCATGAAAAACCGTAGCATTTCCCGCAGAGAGTTCCTCAAGGGAGCGGGCGCGATGGCGGCGGGCGTGGCGGCTATCAGCCTCTTCGGCGGCTGCGCGTCCGACTCTGCCGGGGGCGGAAGCGCCGCCGCGAGCGCAGAGGAAGCGCGTCATTCCGTCCTCGCCTTTGCCAGCGATCAGCACGCGGAGACTCCGGGCTTCGAGGCATGGGTCAAGGATCAGCTTGCCGCATACGGCAGCATCGATCATCTGAGCTTCGGAGGCGATATCTGCGACAAGGCATGGGTCCCGGAGGTCTTCGACGGCTTCAAGGCCGTGCTCGACACGCTGCTGCCCGGCAAATACAGCGTCACCACCGGCAATCAGGAAAACAAGCCCGGCGCGCCCGTGTGGGACACGCTTGGCCCGGGCTTCACCCGCATGGGCGAGGCCGCCCGCACCGAGGATTACGCCGTCTTCCATCTCGGCGCGGCGCAGGAGGCCATGAATTTCCCCGACGGCGATATCGACGCCCTCGCCGCGTATCTGAACGATACGCCCGCAAGCATCCCGGTGTTCGTCGTGAGCCATTTCCCCCTGCATCTGTCCGTTCCGACCGCCACCCACGATATCCCCGGCGGCTACCGGGAAGCCGTCGGAAACGCGAAGCTCATGGACGTGCTGAACGCCCATCCGAACGTCATCTTCCTCTGGGGGCATAACCACACCTTCCGCGATCCGCGCTACGGCACCATCCGTCCCGCCGGAGCGAAATTTACCTACACCATTGCGAACCCCACCGACAAAAAGGCCATCAACTTCACCTATACCAATATAGGCAGCTTCTGCCGCGGCGACACCTACGGCCTCATCGCGGAGGTAGACCGCAGCAGCGCGGGCGTGAGCGTTAGGATGTACTATGTGGATACGAACATTCCCATGGAGACGAAGCAGAGCGCCGTCGTAACCGTCTCGCCCGATGGAGCCGTCTCGGCGGAGATCACCGAGGGCACCGCCACCGATTACGCCGAGATGCAGGCTATGAGCGGCTTCGGCGACGACCCCAATTTCATGGCTGAGGTGTGATCCTCCCGGCCATACAGCCGCGCTGTTTTTCGGCGCGGCTGCTTCTTTATTCCGTTTTTCCTTCTTTTTCCGCCCCGTAGTGTTTGCAAACCTGCCGACGATGGCGTATAATGAGGGTTAATGATTAATTATTTGAGGTATGCATCGGAACAATGAAACACACGGTATGGAACATTCCCCCCGCGGCTTCCATACCCGCAGAGCTTACACGGGCAGGGTATACTCCGCTGCTCGCGGCTGTTTTGGCCGCGAGAGGCATTCGGACGCCGGAGGCTGCCGCCGCCTTTCTCAACAGCAGCAGCGACACGCTGGAGGATCCCTTTCTGCTGACGGATATGCAAAAGGCCGTCAGCCGGATCGAACGCGCCCGCCAGCGGCATGAGACTGTTGCGGTCTACGGCGATTACGACGTGGACGGCATCACCTCCGCCTGCCTGCTGGCCGAGTATCTGCGGGACATTGGCATGGCCGCCGAGATTTATATCCCCGATCGCCTTGAGGAGGGCTACGGCCTCAATACCGGCGCCATCGAGCGCCTGCATCGAAAAAACGTATCCCTCATCATCACGGTGGACTGCGGCGTGACCGCCGTGGAGGAAACCGACTTTGCCGCCGGTCTCGGCATGGATACGATCATCACCGACCACCACGAATGCCAGGCCGCGCTTCCCGCCGCCGTGGCCGTCGTCAATCCCAAGCGGCCGGACAGCGCGTATCCCAACCGGGAGCTAGCCGGCGTCGGCGTGGCCTTCAAGCTCGTCTGCGCCCTCCACGGCGACGCGGAGGCCATCCTGCGGCGCTATTCCGATCTCATCGCCGTCGGCACCATCGCGGATGTCATGCCCCTCACGGGCGAAAACCGCTATATCGTGAAAATCGGCCTCGAAAAGCTGAAGGACGATCCCCGCCCCGGTCTGGCGGCGCTGATCGAGGAGGCGGGCGTGCAGAAAAAACGCCTAAACGCCATATCCGTCGGCTTCACGCTTGCGCCGCGCATCAACGCCGCAGGCCGCCTCGGCCGGGTACGCCGCGCCGCGGAGCTGATGCTCGCCGACGATCCCTCCTCCGCCGCCAAGCTGGCCGCGGAGCTATGCGACATGAACCGCGAGCGCCAGCAGCTCGAAGCGGATATCTGGACACAGGCGGAGGCCATGCTCTCCGGCGCCGCGCCGAATGGACCCATCGTTCTGGCCGCGGACGGCTGGCATCAGGGCGTGATCGGCATTGCCGCCTCCCGCCTCTCGGAGACCTACGCCGTCCCCGCCGTCATGATCTCGCTGGACGGCGACCGGGGCAAGGGCTCCTGCCGCAGCTACGGCGGCTTCAACCTCTTCGACGCTCTCGCCTCCTGCGGCGATCTGCTGGAGGCCTTCGGCGGTCACGCGCTGGCCGCCGGACTAAATATCCGCCGGGAAAACATTGACGCCTTCCGCAAGGCGCTGAATGAATATTATGTTAACCATCCGCCTAACGAGGAGACCGGCGTTTCCCCGGAAGTGCGGATCGGCTCCGAAGAGCTGCTCACCCTTCCCTGCGTGGAATCGCTGGAGCTTTTGGAGCCCTGCGGCAGCGGCAATCCCCGCCCCAGCTTCTGCCTGACTGACGCGCAGCTCACCTCCTCCGTTCCCATCGGCGGCGGAAAGCATACGGCGCTGCATCTGGAAAAATTCGGACAGACCTTTGACTGCGTATGGTTCGGGAAGCGCGCCGCCGATCTGTGCGCCGCCGTGGGCGACCGGGTCGATGCCGTTTTTTTCCCGCAGATCAGCGAATTTCGCGGGCGGCGGAGCGTTCAACTCCTGATGCAGGCGCTGCGCCGGACGGACAATTCCGACCTCTGCCGGCAGCTTCTCGAAGGCGGCAGCGTCGAGCGGCTGTATCTCAACCGGGGCGAGCTGGTGCGCATCTGGCGCTCCCTCGAACAGCTCTGTCCGATAAAGACCGCCCTGCGTGAGCTGGGCAGCATCGAGCCGCGCCTGCATCCGGCCAAGATTGCCCTCGGCCTGCGGGTGCTGCGGGAGCTGTCCCTCGCGGAGATTTCCTATGAGGATGAGGATATTAGAATTATGTTAACTCATCGCGACGGTAAGGCCGATCTGACCCAGTCCGCCGCATGGCGCCGATATCACGGGTAGGAGAATTGCCATGACTGAGTTTTCCCCGGAAAATGCCTATAACGAATTTGCCGCCGTCGTGGAGGAAAACTCCCCCCACGCGGATATGCAGCGCATTCGCGGCGCCTTTGATTACGCCGTGGCCGCCCACGAGGGACAGAAGCGCAGGGACGGCTCGCCCTATGTGACCCATGCCATTGCCGCCGCCACCATCACGGCGGAGATGGGTCTGGACGACGAGGCGATCATCGCCGCGCTGCTGCATGATGTTCTGGAGGATACCAGCGTCACCTATGAGGAGCTGGAGCAGCGCTTCGGCAAGGACGTGGCCGATCTTGTCGAGGGCGTCACCAAGCTGACCCGCGTGCAATACAGCACCGTGGAGGAAAACCAGATGGAAAACCTCCGCAAGATGCTGATGGCCATGGCCAAGGATATCCGCGTGATCCTCATAAAGCTCGCCGACCGGCTGCACAATATGCGCACGATGGAATTTCAAAGCCCGGAAAAGCAGCTCTCGAAATCCCGGGAGACCATGGACATCTATTCCCCCATCGCCCACAGGCTGGGGGTGGAGCATGTCAAAAACGAGCTGGAGGATCTATCGCTCCTGTATCTCGATCCCGTGGGGTACAAGGAGATCACCAGCACCCTCGATAAGCGCCGAGAGATCATGGAGCGTTTCATTGTTGATATGGAAGCGCGCATCGAGCAGCGCATGGCGTCCGAGGGCATCACCTGCAAGGTATATGGCCGCCTCAAGCATATCTACAGCATCTATCGCAAGATGTATGCCCAGAACCTCGGCATGGAGGAGATCTTCGATCTCTGCGCCTTCCGGGTGATCGTGGACAGTCTTGCCGACTGCTACAACGTCCTCGGCATCATCCACGAGATGTTCCGCCCCGTCCCCGGGCGCTTCAAGGACTATATCTCCACCCCGAAGCCCAATGGCTACCAAAGCCTGCATACCACCGTCATCGGCTCGGAGGGCATCCCCTTCGAGGTGCAGATCCGTACCTGGCAGATGCACATGACCGCCGAATACGGCGTGGCAGCGCATTGGAAATACAAGACCGGCAGCTCCGGCAACAAGGCCGGAGACGAGGAAAAATTCGCGTGGATACGGCAGCTTCTCGAAAAGCAGCAGGATTCCGAGGCACAGGACTTCTATCATGACCTGAAGGTCGATATGTTCAGCGACGAGGTGTTCGTCTTCACGCCGAACGGCGACGTGAAGAGCCTGCCCGCCGGAGCGACGCCCATCGACTTTGCCTATGCCATCCATTCTGCCGTCGGCAACCGCATGACCGGCGCGAAAGTGAATGGCCGCATCGTACCTATCTCCTATCCGCTGCAGAACGGCGATATCGTCGATATCATCACCTCCAACGCCTCCTCCGGCCCCAGCCGCGACTGGCTCGCCATCGCCAAATCCGGCGAGGCGCGTTCGAAGATCAAGCAATGGTTCAAGAAGGAAAAGCGGGAGGAGAACATCCAGCACGGCATCGCCATGTTCGAGGCGGAGGCCAAGCGGCAGGGTCTCGCCATGTCCGACGTGACCGATCCTGAGGTGCTGCCGAACATCCTCAGGCGCATGGCCGTCACGGAACTGGACGACGTATTCGCTTCCATCGGCTACGGCGGCATGACCGCCGCCCACGCCGTCGGCCGCATTCGGGACGAAATCATCCGCACCCGCGCTCCCTCCCGCAAAAACGAGCTCGAGAAAATGCAGGAGCGTGCCGAGCGGCGGCAAAGCCAGCGGCAGGAGAAATCCGTCCAAGGCGTGCTGGTGGAGGGTCTCGACAACTGTCTCATCAAATTTTCCCGCTGCTGCACGCCCGTCCCCGGCGACCCCATCGTGGGCTATATCACCCGCGGCCTCGGCGTTTCCATCCATCGCAGCGACTGCGTGAACCATACCCGGGACAGCGAGACGGGACGCTGGATCGATGTATCGTGGGCCGATCAGACGAACGATTCCTATCCCGCCGAGATCCGCCTCACCTCCGATGAGCGCAGCGGCTTCGTCATGGACATCGCCACGATCCTCAACGCCATGAACGCCAAGGTGCGCGGCCTGTCCGCCCGGGACACCGGCAAGGGCACCTCCACCGCCATCGTCCAGCTCGACGTGCATGACCGCGACGAGCTGCAGAATATCATAAACCGCCTTCAATCGATCCGCGGCCTGCGGGAGATCATCCGAAGCGGGACCGCCTGAGAGGAGAACTATGAGAGCAGTCGTAACCCGCGTGAAAAACGCCTCCGTCGAGATAGACGGCGCTATCCATGGTCAAATCGAAACGGGCTTTCTCGTTCTGCTGGGCGTCCATGTGAACGACACCATGGCGCAGGCCGAGAAGATCGCCGATAAAATATGCGGCCTTCGCGTCTTCGAGGACGAGGCCGGAAAAATGAACCTCAATCCCGCCAGCGCGAACGCCGCCAATCTTCTGATCATCAGCCAGTTCACCCTGTTTGCGGACTGTCGCAGCCGCCGCCCCGGCTTCACGGACGCCGCCCGGCCTGATACCGCCGTGCCGCTGTATGAGGCTGTCATCCGCCTTTGCCGCGAACGGGGCTTCCATGTGGAGACCGGCGTCTTCGGCGCGGATATGCAGGTGCGCAGCCAAAACGACGGTCCCGTCACCATCCTGCTCGACACGGACACGTTATAAGCGCAAAAACAGCAGCGGATTTCCCACGCAAACGGGAAATCCGCTGTTTTAATCTCAGTATCAGTATTCGAGCTTCAGCTTATTATGGATGATGCCCGGCTCGGGGGGCTTCAGCTTGCCGCAGATGCGCTTCCAGAGCAGGCACAGGACGCCGAAACCGCCGCCGGTGAACAGCACCACCCGGAGGATCGACCAGCCGCTCCAGAACTGCGCCAGCAGCAGATCCGCCGCCGTTACCGCTACGGCACCAAGCAGCAGCCAGCGCCGGTTTTTCTTCGTAAAAAGCTCCTTGAGCTTTCGGTCGGGGAAGATCAGTTTATACACCGCGCAAAAAACGCCAAGCAGCACGCCAGCCTGCAGAACGAAGCCAAGCACCCGCGCCCAAACGGGACCCAGCGCGGAGAGCGCGCCGGTGCCGATGGCGACGGGGATCGCGCCGAGAAGCCACAGCGGCATCAGAAACAGCGCCTTGATGGGAACCGGCAGCTTCAGGAGCCATGTGCGAAGCGCATCCTTCTTTCCCAGCTCTTCCGGCTCGGAGTATTCGATCGAAAGCTCGCCCAGCTCGTCCGTCTGCATATAGCGGGTATGGGCGTCGAGGTAGGCCGCATCATGCAGCAGCTCATCCGGCTGGAACGCCAGATTCGTCGCAATGCTGGCCACCGCTACTGTGACCGCCACGCCTGCGGCGACTTTCTTGTTCACGACCGTCCCTCCTTCCGAAAAAAAGCGATCCGTTTCTCCCTGCATCATATCATATTTTTTCCCGGATGAAAACAACATTTTGTCTCATCCGGGAAAGAAATTTATTATGTCAACACAAGCTCCGCCTTCGCCAGATCACGCTCGATGATCTCCCGGACGCGGTCGCTGACGGCGGACGTGGCGCCTTGGATAGCCTCCGGCGGGAGCACCTCGCAGATGTGCAGATACACATCCGTGATATGCCACGGGAAGTTCGCCTTGATCTTTTCCGTTCCCCGGATGGACGCCACCGCCAGCGGCACGTTCGCCTTCTGGGCGATCTTGAATACGCCGTTATGGAAGGGCAGCATTTCACCGCTGCGGCTGCGCGTCCCTTCGGGATATACGCCGACGGATACCACGTCGTTTTTGAGCAGCGCCGCCGCGGCGCGGATCGTTTCCATGGCCTTGCGGGGATCTTCCCGGTCGATGGGCAGATAGTTCGCCTTATAGATCATCGGCCCCGCGATGGGGATCTTATGGTTTTCTGGCTTCGTGATAAAGGCCACGCGGCGACCCCGCAGCGCCCACACCGTGGTGATGGGATCATAGCCGGAGCGGTGGTTCGAAACGATCAGATACCGCCCCTCCGGCAGCTTTTCCACACCCGTGAAATGGATGCGGACGCGGGCGAACCGGCAGAGCATCCCGATCACGTCCTCCACGATGCGGCGATAAGCCGGATGATCCTCCGCGGGGGGCGGGGCTTTGGTATCCACCGTCAGCGAAATGAGCCATACGACGAAATAATACAGCAGCAGCAGCGCTATGAACCAGCCCAGCCATGAGCCGATCATCATCGGCACGACCCACGCGCCGTGAACACCGCTCCAAAGCGTACACCAGATCGCCAGCAGCAGCGCGGCGACGTCAAACGGCAGGAATACGGTTCCCAGCCCATCGTTTCTTCGGATAAACAATCCCGATCACTCTTTCTCTGTATCTGTCTCCGTCCGTCCGTCCTCCGGCTGCGTCTGCAGGGAATAGCCGTAATCCGTCATCCGGGGCGCTTCCGCCGGCGCGTCTGCGGACGCATCCGGCAGGGAATAGCCGTAATTTTTGGCCTCCGGCGCGTTCTTTTCCCGCACGCGGAAACGCACGTCCTCATACACGACGCAGGTATCGCACAGCCAGTCATGGAATGCGCGCTTCTGCTTATCCACCAGCACCATCAGATAGCCGAGGTACAGGATGCCGCTCAGGAAGCGTCCCACCGTTTCGCGGTACAGCACGTCGATAAACCGCAGCGCTTCCCCGTCGGCGCGTTCCACCCGCAGATGCATGACCTTTTTGCCCAGCGTGCTGCCGGTGAAATAGGTCAGCAGGACGAAATACGCCGCCGACAGCAGCCAGCAGACGACGTCCAGCGCGCTGTGGTCGAACAGAAAGCTCTTGGCCGTGAACGCCGTCGACCCGAACATCGCCGCGATCATCGCCGGAACGCGCACAGCGCACAGCGCGATCAGCAGCAGCGCCCGGTCGATGATGAACGCCCCGGCACGCGCGCCGAACCCGGCGCGGGTGATCTCCGCATTATCCAGCATAGGCCATCACCACGATCCCGTCCTTCGACTCGACGAACTGCCGCAGAAGCTCGCCGTCCGACACGGGGGAGAGCGCCGCCAGCTTGCCATAGAGATTATCCAGCAAATCGAGGAACATATCCGTCTCGGAGGGCTCCTCGGTATATATGCTCACATCCTCGCCGTAATAGCTGAGCAGCGAATCCTTGAACTGCTCCCAGCGGCAGATGCCGTCGATAAAGCCGGCTTCCAACGCCTGCGCAGCCAGCATCTCCCGGCCGTCGTCCAGCGCCCGCACCTGCTCCGTGGTCATATGCCGCCCGGCGGCGACGACGTCCAGAAACTGCGCGTAATACAGGTCGACAATGGACTGATAGATCGCGAGCTGCTCCTCCGTCCAAGGCTGACCCATGGCTCCGATGCCCTTGTTCTCACTGGATTTTATCATGATCTCCTCAACGCCGTATTTCTCAAACAGCCCGCTGAGGTTATAGGTTTCGATATACACGCCGATGTTCACGCAGATGCAGTTGCGGTTGGCCCAGATCTGATCCGCCGCCATGGCGATGTAATACGCCCCGGAGCAGGCCGTGCCGTCGAAATAGGCGTAGATCGGACGGCCGGTGGCCTCTTTATAATCCATGAGCTTCAGATAGATTTCGTCCGAAGCGTTCATCTCGCCGCCGCCGGAATCGATATACAGCACGATGCCGATATTCGACTCGCAGTCCATGAGCCGGTCGATGTAATCGAGGATATACTCCTCATCGAATCCCGCCGCGGAAAAGCCCACCGCGCTGCCGCTGCTGACGATGGTGCCCTCGATGTCGATCTCCGCGAGGAAGCTCTCCTCCGGGAAATAGAAATCCCCTTCGGCCGTACCGGCATATACGCCGCCATAGAAGGCGTCCTTGAAGATCTGCACCGAGTCTGCCATGGATCGGGCGGACCACGTGTTCGTTACGACGCTCGATACGCCGACAGCGGCAAAGACCACCGCCGCGACAATGAGCCAAATCCACTGTTTTTTGCTCATATATCCTCCCTTGACCAGTCTGTGATTTTCCTGTCAGACTGCCGACAGGGTCAGTATAGCACTCCTTGAAGGGGCATGTCAACCGAGGCGGCGGGCAGTCTCTTTGCGGCGCGAAAAAAAATCTGAAAATAAGACTACCATTATGGCGTTTTATGTGGTAAAATGAATCGTCAGAAATATAAGCATGAGGTGTCATGAATATGGTGAAACTCTACATCGACGGACGGGAAATAGAGGCCGTCGAGGGTCAGTCCGTGCTGGACGCCGCCCTCGCCGCCGATATCTATATTCCCCATCTGTGTTCCCACCCTGACCTCCCTGTTCAGTCGAACTGCAAGCTCTGCGTCGTGAACATCGAGGGTGAACCCGGCGTGCAGTGCTCCTGCGAGGTCAAAGTCCGCGAGGGCATGCGCGTCACCACCAAGAGCGAGGATCTGATGCATCGTCGCCGTATGTCCATGGAGCTGATGCTGGCCGGTCATCCCCACGACTGCACCGGCTGCAAGCGCTTCGGCAAGTGCGAGCTGCAGACCTTGATGCAGTATTTGTCCGTGGTTCATGCCCGCATGCATCACGTCATCAAAAACTGCAACAACATCAACACCGTGAACCCCGTCATCAGCCGCGAGATGGAACGCTGCATCCAGTGCGGCCGCTGCGTGCGCGCCTGCCAAGACCTGCGCAAGGCCGGTGTTCTGCAGTACAACAAGAAAAACGGCGAGACCTACATCGGCACGAAGGGCGACCTGCCCCTGCTGGACGCCGGCTGCCGCTTCTGCTCCGCCTGCGTCGCCGTCTGCCCCACCGGTGCCCTCACCGACATGGAGGGCATCTTCCGTCAGGACATCCCGGCGGACGAGGCGCTCGTTCCCTGCCAGGTCGAGTGCCCCGCGCATATCGACATCCCCGCCTATATCCGCGCCGTGAAGGAAGGCCGGTACTCCGACGCCGTCGGCATCATTCGCGAGAAGGTCACCTTCCCCCATACCCTCGGCTATATCTGCAACCACCTCTGCCAGACCGGCTGCAAGCATAAGGCCGTCGGCCCGCAGTCCGAGGAAGGCCCTGCGCTCTCCATCCGCGACCTCAAGCGTTTCGCGGTGGAAAACGACAAGGAGCAGTCTTGGAAGGACAAGGGCTTCATGAAGCCCCGCACCGGCAAGCGCGTCGCCGTCATCGGCTCCGGTCCGTGCGGCATGACCACCGCCTACTACCTCAACAAGCTCGGCCACGATGTTACCGTTTATGAGAAGCGTCCCCAGCTCGGCGGCCCCATGACGAGTGGTATGCCTGCCTACCGTCTGCCGCTGAAGTATGTCGAGGAGGAGCTGCAGTTCATCGTCGACTCCGGCGTAAAGTACGAGCTCAATCGCGAGATCTCCGATGTTGCCGCCCTCAAGGCGGAGAACGACGCCGTCGTCATCTGCGCGGGCGTATCGAAGGGCAAGAAGCTCCCGATCCCCGGCTCCGACTTCAAACAGGTCTACACCGCCATCGACATCCTCGCCGAGGTCCACGCCGGCCAGAGCATGGAAAAGCTCGGCAAGACCGTCTGCATCATCGGCGCCGGCGCCGTCGGCTATGACTGCGCCCGTACCCTTGTCCGCATGGGCGTCACGGTGAACCTCGCCTGCCTTGAGAAGGGCGACAAGATCCTCGCCGACAAGGAAGATCAGGATCAGGGTCGCGAGGAGGGCATCATTTCCTATCCCGGCCGCTCCTTCGAGGCTATCGAGGGCACGCCCGAGCAGGTCACCGGCCTGCGGGTACATACCGTTCTCTCCTCCACCTACGACAAGGCCACCGGCCGCGTCACCGAGGTCGCCGAGGAAGGCAGCCAGATGGTGATCCCCTGCGATTCCGTTATCTTCGCCACCGGCCAGCGTCCGGGTCTCGACGATTTCGAGAACTTCGGCATCGAGCTGAGCCGCGGCTTCCCCATCAATCCCGCCAACGGCAAGCCTGAGCATGTCACCAGCATGGACGGCGTTTTCGCCGCGGGAGACGTCATCACCGGCATCAGCTTCGTCATCAAGGCCATCGCGCAGGGCCGCGAGGTCGTCCCCATCGTTGATAAGTATCTCGGCGGCGACGGCGTGATCGACGAAACGCTCGTCGAGCGCGAGCGCAATCCCGAGATCGGCGAGATCGAGGGCTTCGGCATGTTGCCGCGGGTCGAGATGCCGCTCATGACGCCGGAGGAGCGTCTGGCTGATCCTTGGAAGTCGGTCTACACCACCTACACCTGCGATGAAGCCAAGTGCGAGGCTACGCGCTGCCTCCAGTGCGACCTCCGCAAGGATATCGCCAAGACCCGTCTGTGGACGGAATACTCGATCAAGTAAGGAGGACAGGTCATGGAACACGAAGTCTATACCGCTGAAATCCCCTCCCGTGAGTCGTTCACCACGGATATGTGTCCCGTGCAGTGGGCGCTGGGCGTTGCGAAGGCTGCCCGCGAAGCCAGCGACGGCAAGAACGTCATGGGCCGCGACGGCATGACCCAGCTAGCTCAGATCCTCTCCGATCTCACCACCGGCAACGCCGAGGATGACGATCTTGAGTTGATCCGCGAGATCTGCGGCGTCATCACCACCACGCCCGGCTGCGAGCATTCCAGCGAGGCAGCCGCCAGCATCCTGTGGAGCCTCGACAACAACACCATGGACTGGATGGGTCACCGCCGCAAAAAGTGCATGCACGGCATCTGCTGGGAGAATGTCGCTCCCGCCGGCGCAGCTGCCGCAGGCGAAGGCCGTCGCCGCCGCCGCAGAGGCGGTTCCTCGGAGGAATGATTATCTGCTGAAGTCAAGCGCCCCGCATCTTCGATGCGGGGTGCTTTTTATTTGGCCTTCCTATCTGTAACCATTTTGTAATTTCTTTTATCCTCATTTGTACTATTATATTTTTAATCTAGGTAAGTATGGCAATTTATGCTGCGCGATACGCCCCGGCGTTCCGCGGCAAACCGTGAAATCTTTCAATAGGAAGGACTCTATGAAAAAACGCTCTATTTTGAAATCCATTCTGATCCTAAGCATCGTCGTGCTTCTGCTGAGCTGCACGAGCATCTTCGCGCTGGCAGACGAGGCGGACGACGGGACGCTTTCCGAGGCCGCGACCGACGGCGCTTCGGACAGCCGCTTTACCGTCATCGATGGGAATACATACTGCATTGATCCCGACACCGGCGACTATATCACCGGCTGGATCTTGGATGACAACTGGAATGTCCGCTATTTCGGCGCTTCCTCTTACAAGATGCTCACCGGCCTGTGGGAACTGGGCGGTTACCACTATTTCTTCGACGAAGACACCGGCATCATGCAGCATGACTGCATCGCCACCGCCCACGACGGGAGCCGGTATCTTCTCGACGACCGCGGCGTCGTTCTCACCGGCTGGCAGACTGACAGCGATGGGAATGTGCGCTATTTCGGCGCCGCCTCCTATAAGATGCTCACCGGCCTGTGGGAGCTGGGCGGCGAACAGTATTATTTCGATCCCGATACCGGCATCCGCCAGACCGGCTGGCAGACCTTCGGCAACAGTTCCTACTACTTCGATCCCGAAACCGGCGCCGCCCGAACCGGCTGGGTGTGCGACGAAAACTGGAATGTCTGGTATCTCGACGAATCGACAGCTCAGCAGCTTACCGGACTTCATGAGCTTTGGGGCTATTACTATTTCTTCGATGAAGACACCGGCATCATGCACCACACGGGCTGGCATACCGCCCACGACGGCTCCCGGTATTACCTGCAGAACAACGGCGTGCCGCAGGAGGGCTGGCTCTCGGACGATACCGGCACCTACTTCATCAGCAGCAAAACCAAGGCGGCCGTCACCGGCCTTCAGGTGCTGGACGGATATGCCTATTTCTTCGATACCACGACCGGCGCCATGAAGACCGGCTGGATCGACTATCGCGGAAACACCTATTATTTCGATCCCGAAACCGGCGCCGCGCAGACCTGCTGGTTCGAGGACGACGGAAAGTTCTACTTCTTCGATTGGGAAGACTTCACGCTCTATAAAGGCCTCCACAAGCTGGACGACAATGTGTTCTACTTTGACGACGAAACCGGCGCCCTGCTTGGCGGCAAGGGTCCCTTTACCACCGCCAATGGCGACCGCATCTATCGCCGCGGCGACGGCGCCCTTCGCACCGGCTGGATCAAGGAGGACGGGGAAACCTATTACTACAGCACCTCCAACGGCAAGATGTACACCGGCCTCAAGCAGATCGGCAGTCACTTCTATTACTTTGACGAGGCCACAGGCGCTATGCAGTCCTCCGGCTGGTACACTACCGGCAAGGGCGTCCGCTGCTTCCTGTTTGATGACGGCACCGCCGCTACCGGCTGGCTTGGTCTCGACGGCGGCGTCGGCTACCTCAGCGTAGAGACCGGCGGTCTCGCTGCCGGCCTCACACAGGAAGGCATTTATACCTACTTCTTTGACGAGGATACCAACCTCATGTGCCATGACGGCCTGCATACAGCCAAGGATGGCAGCGTTTACTACCTCAACGATAACGGCGCCGCCGCTACCGGCTGGATCACCGTGGACGGCAATACCTACTACTTCGATCCCGAGACCTATCGGGCGGCCACCGGCCTGAAGCAGATCGGATATTACTCCTATTTCTTCGATGAAACCACCGGCATCCGGCTTCATGACTGCATCGCCGCCGCCAAGGACGGCACGCGCTATTGGCTGGATGATTACGGCGTTCCCCAGTCCGGCTGGGTGACCGCGGACGGAAAGACCTATTGCTTCGGCGCTTCCACAAAGAAAGCGCTGACGGGCTTCTGGCAGCTCAACGACGGCGCCTATTACTTCGGAGACGATGGCGCGCTGCTGACCGGACATGCCGGCCTTTACACCGCTTCGGACGGCTCCGTATACTGGCTCAATAACGACGGCACCGCCAATGACGGCTGGGCAGGCGACCAGAACGGCGTCCGTTTCTTCGGCTATTCCACCGGCAAGATGCTCACCGGCCTGTGGAAGCTTTATGGCTACAACTACTACTTCGACCCTGACACCGGGTACTATATCCACGGCTGGAAGACCGCCGAGGACGGCAACACCTACTACTTCCTCGACAGCGGCGCCGCCGCTACCGGCTGGTGGGATTTCGGCAGCGACCGTTACTTCTTCAACGCCACCACCGGCCAGATGCTGACCGGCTGGCAGGCGCTTAACGGCAGCAACTACTACTTCTATACCGGCGATGACGGCACCGACGGCAAGAAGGGTACGCTGGCCCGCAATACCATGATCGACGGCTATACCATCGACGGTGACGGCAAAGCCTCCATGAGCATTCGCGAGGCTATGACACGCACCGCGCAGTATTACAGCAGCCCCACCAGCTACCTCGTCATGACCGACGTGTGTTCACCGGCTCCAAGGGCAACTGGACGATGATCCACCTTTGGGACTGCATCTGCGGCTATATCGACACCGCAACGCCTACGGGTATCTTCGATATCACCGGGTATCGCACCTACTCCTTCGGCACCGAAAAGTATACCTGCTATTATGGTACGACCTTCTATACCACGGGCGACCTCATGTATCTCTTCCACAGCCTGCTGTACCGGCCCGATACCTTCATCGTGCAGAATCAGCAGTATTGGAACACCCACGGCTCCAACGGCTGCATCCGTCTCCCCATGGAAGGCTGCATCTGGATCTATGAAAACATCCCCACCGGTACCACCGTGGTGAACTACTGATACCCCCGCATAACACGACGCCCGCAGGCAAAAGCTGCGGGCGTTTTTTTGCCCTTTATTCGTTATACCCAAACAGTCCTCGCACCGAAACCTCCCCGGCGGTGACCGTCTCACGGCGTCCGGTCCAGCGCCTCGGCAAACGCCTCCTCTGCCCGGTCGCCGCGCAGCAGCCGCACGGGTTTTCCCAGCGTGAGGCACCCATCCCGGTAACGCTCCCAGTAGTCCCCGCCGCCGCGCAGCCACGCGGCATACATATCCTCCAAAGCATTGATGACCTCAGCGCACAGCCGCCCGCGCTCCACAGGATGCCCCAGCGCCTGCGTAAGGCTCGTCGCGATCCCGCGCACCTCCGGCGGAAAGTCCTCCGGCATGTGGTTGACGTTGATCCCGATGCCGGTAATGATATACTGCAGCGCGCCCGTCTCGCCCTCCACCGCCATTTCCGTCAGGATGCCGCATAGCTTCCGGCAGCCGAGAACGATATCGTTCGTCCACTTGATCCCGGGACGTATGCCCGTCACCGCCTCGATCCCATCGCACACGGCGACGGCCACATAGGCCGTGAGATTCACCGCCGCCGCGGGCGGGATCGCCGGACGGTACAGCAGCGTCAGATAGATGCCCTTCCCCTTTGGAGACAGGAACGTACGCCCCAAACGTCCCCGGCCGCCCGTTTGCTCGTCCGCCGCGATGGCCGTGCTGTCCTCAACGCCGGTCATAGCCAGCTTTTTCGCGTAGTTATTCGTCGAATCCACCGAATCTAGACAGATAAGCTTCCTCCGCTGCGTCTCCGAGCGGATGTACGGCAGGATGCTCCCCGCCGTCAGCCGATCGGCGCTGGAAAGCAGCCGATAACCCCGCCGAGGTGCGGATCCGATCTCGCATCCGTCCTCCCGCAGCGCCTCGATGGCCTTCCAAACCGCCGCACGGCTCACCCCCAGCCGCTCGCTCATGGCCTCGCCGGACAGATATTCGCCCGCCTGCGCCGTCAGCAGCGCCAGCACCTGTTCCTTCATAGGATCGCCCCCTTTGTATCCAGTGTATCGCACCGATCTCATATTGTAAACCAAAAAATGATTTCTGTTGACATTTTTGCGTTGTATGCTATACTAATGTCAACCAATTTTAGTGAAAGGTTTACAATACGGCCGTCATGAAACAACGCATTCCCGCGCGGGAGCTGGTACTCACCGCACTGTTTGCCGCCCTCACCACCGTTGGCGCGTATCTTCGCATCCCAACGCCCTGGTCGGCCTTTACGCTGCAGGTCTTTTTTGTATTCTTGGCTGGGGCGCTGCTGGGGCCGAAATACGGGATGCTGTCGCAGCTCGTATATGTGGCTCTTGGCCTCATCGGTATCCCGGTCTTCACGGGCGGCGGCGGGCCGGCGTATGTTTTGCAGCCCACTTTTGGCTTTCTGCTGAGCTATATCCCCTCGGCGGCTTTGGTGGGCTGGCTGTGCAGCCGGACGGAAGCGCCGGGCTTCGGGCGGATCGTCCTGTCATGTCTCGCTGGCTTGGGGGTCATTTATCTCATCGGACTGCCGTATATGGCGCTGATCGTGAACCTGTATCTCGGGCGCGAGATGCGGCTGTGGGATGTTCTCTGGGGCGGGATGATCATTTTCCTGCCGTATGATGCGGTAAAGATCCTGCTCACCGGCATTCTGGCCAAAGCGCTGATCCCCACGATACGAAAAATGCAGACCCGCTGAATGGAAAATCACCCGGAGCCTCGGCTCCGGGTGATTTGGTGTTATTCACGAATACAGCTCGTGGGCGTAGCGGATGTAGTAGTTATACATCCGTTCGCGGGACATGGTGGTGCTGTCCATATGGCCGGGGTAGACCTCGAATTCCCCGGGAAGGTCGGACAGGCGCTTGAGGCTATGCATCAGCGCATTCATGTCACCGCCCTCCAGATCGGTGCGGCCGCAGGAATCGCGGAACAGCGTATCGCCGGTAAACAGCGCCTCGCCGCAGCGGAGCGTGACGCCGCCCGGCGTATGCCCCGGCGTCTCCAGCACCTCGAAGGTGAGGCTGCCCACCGAGAAGCGGTCGCCCTCCTTATACCACACGGTATCCGCCGGCGGATTGAACTTGAACGGAGCGTTCTCGATGACCGCGCCCGCATCGAGCTTGTTCATGCATACGGTCGCGCCGGTCTCCTCGTGCAGCAGGCCATCACATGGTCGAAATGGCCGTGCGTGAGGAAAATATATTTCACCTTTAGGTGATTGGACTCGATGTAATTCAATATGGTATTCGACTCGTCGCCCGGATCGATCACGGCGCATTCGAGCGTATCCTCATCCGTAACGATATAGCAGTTGGCCTCGATCATTCCGACGGGCAGGCATTTGATCAGCATGGCCGGCTCCTTTCCGATGATGACTTTTTTATTGAGTATACCGCGTTTTGCGGCCGTTTTCAATAGCGGATCCGAAAATAGGTTGACAGACGATATATGTCGTGCTACGATATAACCGTGATATGTCGAGCGACGACATAAGGAGGCGAAGTCCATGAGCGACCGGCAGGAGCCGCTGACCGAGAGCTATTTTTATATCCTGCTCTGCCTGTACGACGAGCCGCGCCACGGCTACGCCGTCATGCAGCGCGCGGCGGCGCTCTCGGGCGGCAAGGTGCGCATCGGCTCCGGCACGATGTACGGCGCGACGGGCAACATGATGCGCAAGGGCTGGATCGAGGAATGCCCCGGCGACGGCGGCTTTACCCGGCGGCGCGAATACCGCCTGACCGACGCGGGGCGGGCGATCCTGCTCGACGAGATCGAGCGCCTGCGGCAGCTTTCCCGCGCGGCGGAGCTTGTGATGGAGGGAGACGCGACATGAGGACGAAAAAGACCACGCTGCATGTCTTCGACCCGGCCACCTTCGACGAGGAGCTGTTCCGCCTCAACGTGCTGTCCGAGGAGGGCTGGCAGCTCACGGAATATCACAGCCTTTACCAGAAGTTCCGGCGGGACGACTCGGTCGTTTACCGCTACGCGCTGGATTGTCAAGGCTCCCTCAGCGTTCACGATTTTCGGCGCTATCGGGAGGAATATGCCGCGCAGGGCTGGGAATTCGTCTCGCAGTTCCGCGAGTGCTGGTACGTTTTCCGCAAGCCGCTCGACCTCTCGCTGCCGGAGGAGGAGTATCTCATCTACACCGACGAGCCGAGCTTTCAGGCGATGAAGCGCACGGTTCCCCTCTCGCTCTCCACGGCGTTTTTGTTCTCCTTCGTAAACTTTCTGCTCACGCCGGAGCTGGGATGGCTGATCTACGGCGTCACGGCCATCGTCATGCTCGCGTTCGATCTTATGCGGCGGCGCAGGCTGAAGCGCTCGCGCCCCGTCCCCACGCCGCGGCGATGGCATATTTGGCAGCTCGCCTTCCCCCTCGCGGTGCTTGCGATCGCGCTGTCCATCCTTGTTTTCCACGTGCGCGCGGATTACACCCTTGACCTTCGGGGGCTGCAGGCCGGCGTACAGAGCGCGGAATTCACCGTAAAGCTGCCGGATTTCTACGGGCTGGAATTCTATCCCTATCCCGGCGACGCCCCCCGGCCGCAGATATCGCCGGTGCAGGCCATCACATGGTCGAAATGGCCGTGCGTGAGGAAAATATATTTCACCTTTAGGTGATTGGACTCGATGTAATTCAATATGGTATTCGACTCGTCTCCCGGATCGATCACGGCGCATTCGAGCGTGTCCTCGTCCGTAACGATATAGCAGTTGGCCTCGATCATTCCCACAGGCAGGCATTTGATCAGCATAGTCCGCTCCTTTCGCATGACGGCGGTTTTTAGGAAAGTATACCGCGTTTTCCCGCGGTTTTCAATAGCGAATCCAAACGCGTCCGGCGAAGGAACCTCCGCCGGACGCGTTTGGAGTTATTCCTCCGCGTAACCGAGGGTGAGAAGCTGCGCGGTCAGCGCGTCGAGATCCGCTGTCACCTGTTCAGGATCGGCGCCGCCGAATTCGGTTATGATCGCCTCAATCATCGCCTCCCGGGTCATGCCCCGCTCGATGCACTCCCATGCCATCGCCGCCGAGGCGCTGATGGGCGAGACCTCCCGCGCGGAGCCGTCCGCTTCCCGGCGGAGGATGCAGATGTCGTCCTCGTCGTAGGAGATAAAGAATTCAGGCTTGATTTTCATTTTACTCTCCCCGAACAGATATAACAATGCCATTCGTCCATATGCTCATGCCGCAGGATGCGAAGTCCCGCCGCCTCCAGCGCAGCTGCCACGTCGCCCTCACGCCCGTCGATGATGCCGGAGCAGACGAATAAGCCGTCCTCCGCCATAAACTCGGACACATACGGCGCCAGCGGAATGATGACGTCCGCCACGATATTCGCCAGAACGAGGCCATAGCCCCCGCCAAGCTTTTTCCGCAGGCGGCCGTCCGCGATCACATCCCCAACGAACACGGTGAATTTGTCCTCCACGCCGTTCAGCGCCGCGTTCGCGTCCACGATCTCCGGCGCTTTTTCATCCACATCAGCGGCGGTGACGTCCGCGCAACCCAGCACCGCCGCGGCAATGCCAAGGATACCGCTGCCGCAGCCGATATCGAGGACGCGTCCGCCCGGCGCGGCAAATTCCTCCACCGCGGCAAGGCACATCTTCGTCGTGGGATGATCGCCGGTGCCGAATAGCAGCCCGGGATCGAGCCGAACAGGGATACGGTCGCCGCCGTATTCCTCCCATTCGGGAACGATGACGAGCCTTTGGCCGATCTCCACGGGCTTATAATATTCCCGCCAGTTGTTCTCCCAGTCGGCGTCCCGCACGCGCTTCAGTTCCGGCCAGAGCCCGGCCTCCCGCACCCGCGCAATGACCGCAAGGCCTTCCGCATCATCCGCGACCCAGAATTTCACCCGGCTTGCGCCTTGGAAATCCGCCGTCAGCTTGTCGTCAACGAAATCCCAATATTGCGTATTGTTTTCCAGAAAGCTTTGAAAATCGCGCTCGTCCTCAATGACGAAGGACTCCGCCCCCAGCGCTGCGAGCCGCTCACAAAGCGCCTCCGGGGCACCGTGGGCATCCACGGACACTTCCAGCCAATCCATCGGATATCTCCCTCTATGTTATTCCGAAGCCGGAGACGCATCCGCTCCGGCTTCGATCCCTTTTTTTCCGATCACTCCAGCGTAAGGTCGCCTTCCTTGATCCAACCGAGCTTCCGGCATACGAGGCCGAGCGCCCAGCAGATGACCGCGGGCAGCACGACGCATACCAGCACGAGGCCGATCCAGTCGAAGGCCGTGGGTACGATGGCGGAAGCGCCGTTTGCAATGGCAGCCTCCGAGGGAGTGACCCAGCCCGTCCATACGCCGATGGGACCGCACAGACCGCAGGTACCCATGCCGGAATTCACCGCAGCGCCGTTCATCTGCAGATGGAACACGCAGGTGGCGATCGGCCCCGTAATGGCGCTCGTCACGATGGCAGGCAGCCAGATCCGCGGGTTTTTGATGATATTGCCCATTTGGAGCATCGACGTGCCAAGCCCCTGACTCACGAGGCCGCCCCAACGGTTCTCACGGAAGGACATCACCGCGAAGCCCACCATATTCGCACAGCAGCCAGCCACAGCCGCGCCGCCCGCAAGGCCGGTGAGTGACAGCGCCGCGCAAATCGCCGCAGAGGACACCGGCAGCGTCAGCAAGATGCCGACGATAACGGAGACGAGTATGCCCATCCAGAACGGCTGCAGCTCCGTCGCCAGCATAATGAGCTTGCCGCACCAGCTCGCGGCCTTGCCGATGGGCGCAGCGATGAGATACGCCACGCCGATGCCGATGAGGATCGTGACGAGAGGCGTTACGAGGATATCGACCTTCGTCTCCTTCGACACGGCTTTGCCGAACTCCGCCGCGATGATGGCCACCACCAGCACGGCGAGAGGGCCGCCCGCGCCTCCGAGTGCATTCGTGGCGATGCCTACGGGGATAAGCGAGAACAGCACCAGCGGAGGCGCCTGCAGGGCATAGCCGATGGCCACGGCCATAGCTGGGCCGACCATGGCCGAGGCCAGCCCACCGATCGTGTAATCCGCGCCGTTCACCGTCGCTACCGTGGCGGTCAGAAACCCGATATGGCATTGCGCGCCGAGGGTATTGAGGATCGTGCCGATCAGCAGCGTGCAGAACAGACCCTGCGCCATCGCGCCGAGCGCGTCCACCAGATAGCGCTTCACGGATATCTCGATATTCTTGCGTTTTAGGAAAGCCTTGAATCGCATAGCTTTTCCGCTCCTGTGTTTAGAGATTTTTCCTATCATAACACCCTGCCGCATCGAATGCAACACGCCAGTGCTATGTTATTCTTTTAATTTTCTGCGTTCAGTTCACGAGATCGCGTCGGCATAAATGATCCCCGCGGCCATCTCCCAGTAATCCGCCGTATAGCCGGAGGACAGGGCGATCTCGGTGAGGTCGAGGCCGAAATAGGTGACCTTCGTAAACGTGAAAACGCCCTCGCTCACCGTGCCGTGGAAGGTGAGCCGCCCGCTCATGGCCTTGCCGTTCACCGTGCCGGAAACCAGCGATTCATAGGTGCATGTCCCATCGGCTGAAATCTTCAGAACGCTGCCGTCCGAGCCGGTATAGGTGCCGGGTATCAGCGGCACGGGCGTTGCGGTAGGCTCCGGCGTGGGAACAGGCGTCGGACTGGGCGTAGGGATCGGAACAGGCGTAGGGGTCAGAACAGGCGTGGGACGCGGCGCGGCTTCCGATGTCGGCTCCTCCGTGGCTCTCTCGCCCGGCTCCCCGGCTGCTTCCCCGCTCGCTCTCACTGCCGCCTCGTCCGAGGCCTGCGCCGCGGACATGACGTTCGGCGCCGTCGGCGGTGTTGCCTCAGGCACCTCCGCCGGGGCGCTCTTCCCGCAGGCAGCCAGCGCCAGCATTCCTGCCAGCAGCCATATCATTCCTATCCTTCGCTTCATGCAGATGATCTCCCAATTCATTTCTTATCGAAATCATATCATAATCCCGCGTTATAATCAACAACATCTCACAGAATCCATCAACCGAAGCTTCTGTTTTTCGACATGCGTCCGTCCGCAAAAAACCTTGCTTTTCCCGATATATTGTACTATACTTATACTAGCGTTTTATTGAATCCAGCTCCTGCGCGGAGCCATCATTTTTTAGGAGGTACCGTCCCATGAAAGATATCTATCTGGTATCCTGCTGCCGTACCGCTGTCGGCAAGTTTCAGGGTACCCTCGCGAACACCCCCGCTTCCGATCTCGGCGCTGTTGTCGTGAAGGAAGCACTCAAGCGCGGCAATGTCCCCGCCGACGCGGTGGACGAGCTGATGTTCGGCTGCATCCTCACCGCGAATCAGGGCCAGAACCCCGCCCGTCAGGTGGGCATCAAGGCCGGTCTGCCCTTCTCCGTTCCCGCCTACACGGTGGGCATGGTCTGTGGCTCCGGCATGAAGTCCGTCATTGAGGCGGCTCGCGCCATTGCCTCCGGCGACGCCAACATCGTTGTGGCCGGCGGCGCTGAGAACATGACGATGGCTCCTTATGCCATGCCCGCCGCCCGTGGCGGCGCCCGCATGTTCAACACCACCATGGTCGATACCATGGTAAACGACGGCCTGTGGGACGCTTTCAACAACTACCACATGGGCACCACCGCTGAGAACATTTGCGATATTTGGGGCATCACCCGCGAGGATCTGGACGCTTTCGCTCTCTCCAGCCAGCAGAAGACTGCCGCCGCGCAGGCCTCCGGCCGCTTCGACGACGAGATCGTTCCCGTCATGGTGAAGGTCAAAAAGCAGATGGTCGAGTTCAAGGTCGACGAGTTCCCCAAGAACGATACCTCCGCCGAGAGCCTTGCCAAGCTGCGCGGCGCGTTCCCCGTCAGCTCCGACAACAGCGCCGATAAGATCGTCGACACCTTCGAGGCTCACGCCCGCAAGGAGCCGCAGGCGGATTTCGGCCAGCAGCGCGTCACCGCCGGCAACGCTTCCGGCATCAACGACGGCGCGGCAGCCATCATCCTCGCCAGCGCCGAGGCGGTCGAGAAGTACGGCCTCAAGCCCATGGCGAAGCTCGTTTCCTACGGTCAGGGCGGCGTTGATCCCAAGATCATGGGCGTCGGCCCCGTGCCCGCCTCCCGCAACGCGCTGGCGAAGGCCGGTCTCACCATCGACGATATCGACCTCATCGAGGCCAACGAGGCCTTTGCCGCTCAGTCCATCGCCGTGGCTCGCGAGCTCGGCTTTGATATGAGCAAGGTGAACGTGAACGGCGGTGCGCTGTCCATCGGTCACCCCGTCGGCGCTTCCGGCGCCCGCATCATCGTCACCCTGATCCACGAGATGCTCAAGCGTCCCGAGGCGAAGAAGGGTCTTGCGACCCTCTGCATCGGCGGCGGCATGGGCGTTGCCACGATCTGGGAGAAGTGCTGATAACCTACCCCCTTTGAAAACAACAGGCGGAACCGATCGGTTCCGCCTGTTTCTTTTCTATGAGGCCTTTTCAGTCCTGTATCACGCTCTTATCGACGAGGATGATATCCATCTCGAAGGACTCGCCGTCCCGGAAGACAGTCAGCGTCAGCGTATCGCCGACGGACAGACCGTCCTTGATGGCGTTCACCTCCGCAACGGTTTCCACCGGCGTTCCGTTCACCCGCAGGATGATATCCCCCTCCGAAAGTCCTTGCTTCAAGGCGTCGGAGCCTTCGCTCACGCTGTAGACATACAGTCCCGCCGGCAGGCCGTAGTTCTCCATGGCCTCGCTGCTGACGGAGCCCGCCACGATGCCGATGGTGGGCAGTCCGAGCACTATGCCGTTTTCCATGAGCTGGTCGGCGATCTGCTTGACGACGACCGACGGGATCGCAAAGCCGATCCCCTCCACCGTGGAATAATATACGGACATGATCTTCATATTGGTGATGCCGATCACCTGCCCGTATTCATTGACGAGGGGGCCGCCGGAGTTGCCCTCGTTGAGGGCGGCGTTCGTCTGCAGGAGCGTCATGGCATGGCCGTTGTTCGTCACGCTGCGGTTGATGGCGGAGACGATGCCGTTCGTCATCGTCCCGGCGTATTCCTCGCCGAGGGGATTGCCAATGGCCGCCACCGCGTCTCCCACCCGCAGACCGCTCGAATCACCGAAGCGGGCGAAGGGATAGCCCTCCCCATCCATTTTCAGCACGGCAATGTCGCTGGCGCTGTCCGCGCCCACCAGCAGCGCGGTATGCTCCTCATGATCGGGGAACGTCACGGTCACAGCATCCGTTCCCGCGATGATATGTGTATTCGTGACGATATATCCGTCCTGCGTAAAAACCACGCCGGTGCCCCAGCTATACTTTTTTCCGTCCCGCCATGCCGTGATGCCCACGATGGCCGGACTGACGCGCTCATAGATCTCCTGCAGCGAAAGCGGCTGTCCCTCCTGCGGATACAGCGTCAGCGTCCGGCCGCCGCCCACCGGCGCCGCCGGAATCTCGATCTCGTCCGATTCCGTGTAATACGCCGCGAAATAGTCCCGGAAATCCTCATAGTCGTTCTCTCTTTCCGGCAACGAGGGTTCCGTCACCTGAGGCGACGGCTCCCGATCGGACAGAGACTCCTCCCGCAGGCGATCCACCGCCTTGCCGATCACCATCAAAACGGCGCAGATAAAAACAAGTGCGCAGACGGAGAGCGAAAGGATCTTCGTTCTCCGTCTCTTTTTATCGGTTGTCTCCGAAAAGCCGGCGGCGCGGGGGGGAGGATTATGTGTGGAACAACCCGCATCCGCCGACCCGGAGCCAACCGTTTCGGACGACCCTCCATACCATTGATCCATGTCCTTCAAAGCCGGAGCTCCTCTGGGGTACCAGTCCTCCGGCCGAGGCATTTCCTTTTCCGGCATATCGAATCCTCCTTGCGGTCAAATCGAGTATAACGCCAACTCGATGTGAAAATGTAAACAATATGTGAATATTAACGAATCGTTTGTATTTCTACAGCCTATTTTGCGCTGTTTCCCATATTTATTAATGCTCTGTAATTATTTTTCCTCACCATCTGCCAGCGCCAGCGTGAAGGTGAAGGCCGTGACGCCGTTTTCGCTCGTTACGAAGATATCCTGCTCATGGGCGGCAATGATCTCCCGCACCATATACAGGCCGAGACCGACGCCGTCCCGATCCATGCTGCGGGAGCGATCCGACTTGTGGAAGCGGTCAAAGATGAGCGGCAGCTCCGAACGGGGGATCGTCGCCCCCCGATCCTGCACGCAGGTATAGGCTTTGCCGTTTTCCTTCCAGAGGCTGACGGAAAGCTCCGTTCCCTCATCGGAAAATTTTATCGCATTGTCCACGAGATTATACACCACGCGGGTCAGCGCGTCCACATCCCCGCGGACAAAAATCTCGTCCTCCGGCATATCCAGCGCCATGGACAGACGCTTCTGATCCACGCGCTTTTCAAAGCCCAGCACCGTCTGCACGACCATTTCCCGCAGATCGAACCGTGTCATCCGCTGCGCCGCCTCGCCGGCGCTCAGGCGGGACATATCCAGCATCGTCCGCACGAGACGGCTGAGCCGTTTCGTTTCGGACGAGATCTTTTCGAGATACTTCCGCTCCTCCGTTCGGGGAATGGTGCCGTCCAGCAGTCCGTCGGCAAACCCCGCGATGGTCGTCATCGGGGTGCGCAGCTCATGGGAGACGTTCGCGACAAAATCCCGTCGGCGGGAATCGTTCAGCTCCAAGCTCTCGGCCATGCCGTTGAAAGCCTCCGTGAGCGTGCCGATCTCGTCCGCCTCCTCATAGGGGCTGATCCGGGCGGAATAGTCTCCCCGGGCAAAGCGGTTGGCCGCCTCCGCCATCTCCCGCAGGGGCTTTGCCATGCGGCGGGAATAGAAAAACTGGAAACAGATCGCAAGCCCCAGCACGCCGAGCGCGATCACCACAAAGGCCGTTACGAAGCCGCTCCAAACCTCCAGCAGGCCGCCCGCCGGGTAGGTCACGAATAGATATCCCACCGTTTCGCCCCGGTCAAGCTCCCGGATCTGTTCCGCCACGATATAATACGGCGCGTCATACAGTCCGCCCAGCGTTCCGACCTCTTCATACACCCCGGTTTCCGCCACCTGCGCCGTCACGTCCTCCGCGATGCGCAGCCCGATATAGGGCGATACGCGGTAGGTGTCGGAGCTGGTAATGATGACGCCGTCCTCGTCGCAGATGAAGATATGCTCGCCCGTGCATTGGGCGATGGCGGCAAGGCTCATGCGCAGCTCGAGACTGTTCAGCTCGTTCTGCTGATACACTGCGCCCGCCAGCAGCGATACCTCGTCCGCCGTGCTGAAAAGGTTATCCTGCCGATCCCGGATGAGGAAAGCGCGCCCCATGAGCAGCATCGTCATGCCGAACACGATGAAGCATATGGCGAACATGCAGGCCGTTACGAGGAAGTTTTTGAAAAAAATACCTCGCTTCACCCTTACGCTTCTCCGACCTCGAACTTATAGCCAACGCCCCAAACAGTCTTGAGACGCCATTGATCCGAAACACCCTCCAGCTTCTCCCGCAGGCGCTTGATATGCACGTCTACCGTCCGGGAGTCGCCGAAATAATCGAAGCCCCAAACCTCGTCCAGAAGCTGGTTGCGGGTATACACCCGGTTGGGCGTGGAGGCGAGATGATACAAAAGCTCCATCTCCTTCGGGGGGGTGTCGATCCGCGCGCCGTTTACCACCAGCTCATAGGAGTCCAGATTGATGACGAGCTTATCGAACTCCAGCCGTTTCGCCGCAGGCTCGGACTCGCCGCCGGTGCGGCGCATGACCGCGTGGACGCGAGCCAGCAGCTCCCGCACCTCGAAGGGCTTCGTCACATAATCGTCCGCGCCCATCTCCAGACCCGCGACCTTATCCGTCGTCTCGCCCTTGGCAGTGAGCATCACGATGGGTGTTTTGGAGAACGCGCGCACCTCCCGGCATACCTGCCAGCCGTCCTTCACCGGCAGCATGATATCCAGCAGGATCACGTCCGGCTCAAAGCTCTTTGCAAGCTCCACGCCCTTGCCGCCGTCGGCGGCGTGCTCCACTTCAAAGCCGTCCTTTTCCAGATATAGCCGCAGAAGCTCGGCAATATTCCCGTCGTCCTCGATCACAAGCGCCTTTTTTACCATAAACAACCGACTTCCTCTCTCTTGTTGAATCTGGACTAATTATACCCCCAGATTCCCATCATAGGTGAACAAAATGTAAAAAAAGCCATCCAAGAGGAAAAATATGCTTTATTTTAGCGTGTTAATGTGGTACTATGCTACCGTATTATTGAACTGTAACTCTAGGAGGAAATCATGAAAAAGATTCTTGCACTTCTGCTTGCCGCGATGATGGTTTTCGCCCTGTGCGCCTGCGGCGGCTCCGACTCGTCTTCCCCGGCCGGCGATCTCGATGCGGTCAAGGCCGCGGGCAAGCTCGTCGTCGGCATCACCGATTTCGAGCCGATGGATTATCAGAACGCCGACGGCGAATGGGTCGGCTTCGACGCCGATCTGGCCGCTCTCTTTGCCGAGAGCCTCGGCGTGGATGTCGAGTTCATTGAGATCGACTGGGACAATAAGATCCTCGAGCTCAACAACAAGAGCATCGACTGCATCTGGAACGGCATGACGCTGACCGACGAGGTCACCGCCGCCGCGAGCTGCTCGAAGCCCTATATGCGCAACGCGCAGGTCATCGTGATCCCTGCCGCTGACGCCGATCAGTATGCGGATGTGGAGAGCATGTCCGGCCTGACCTTCGCGGTGGAAGCAGGCAGCGCCGGCGAGGCCGCCGTGGCCGAGCTCGGCTATACCGCGACGCCCGTCTCCACGCAGGCCAACGCCCTCATGGAGGTCGCCGCCGACACCTCCGACGCCGCCGTAATCGACCTGCTGATGGCCTATGCCATGACCGGCGAGGGCACCGGCTATGCCGATCTGACCTACACCTTCAGCCTCAACGAAGAGGAATACGGCGTCGCCTTCCGTCAGGGCTCCGATCTGACCGACGCGCTCAACAGCTACTTTGCCGCAGCCTATGCCGACGGCACGATGGATTCTCTGGCCGAGACCTACGGTCTCGCCGGTTCCGTCATCGCGCAGTAACAGCTTCCCGATAACCCAAGCAGAGAGCGGCCCGCCCGCTCTCTGCTTTTCTCCCGATATCCCAGAGAAAGCAGGTCTTCTCCATGGAACTGTTCCAACAACAGCTGCCGATCGTGCTCCACTCGCTGAACGTCGGCTTTCTTCAAACGCTCCGGCTTTTTGCCATAACGCTGATCGGGGCGATACCGCTCGGTCTTCTGATCGCCTTCGGCTCTATGTCCCGCTTCAAGCCCCTCAGTCTGGTGATGCGGTTCATCGTGTGGGTCGTGCGCGGCACGCCGCTCATGATCCAGCTTCTCATCATCTTTTATTTCCCCGGCCTCGTGCTGGGAAACAACGTCTGGGGCAGCGGCGAGGCCGGACGTTTCCTCGCTTCGGCCATTGCGTTCATCGTGAACTATGCCTGCTATTTCTCCGAGATATACCGCGGCGGCATCCAGAGCGTGCCGGTCGGCCAGCAGGAGGCCGGGCTCGTTCTCGGCATGACACGCGGGCAGATATTCTTCCGGGTCACGCTTCTGCAGGTCATCAAGCGCATCGTGCCGCCCATGTCGAACGAGATCATCACGCTGGTGAAGGATACCTCCCTTGCCCGCATCATCGCCCTGCAGGAGATCATCTGGGCGGGTCAGTCCTTCCTCAAGGGCTCGCAGGGAATCTCCGGCGCGATCTGGCCGCTGTTTTTCACGGCGATCTATTATCTCGTGTTCACCGGCGTTCTCACCGTGCTGCTGACCGGGCTTGAGAAAAAGCTCGGGTATTTCCGATAAGGAGGGCGAAGCATGGCTATCCTTGAAGTGAACAACATTCGCAAGACCTTCGATAAGACCGAGGTTCTGCGGGGCATCAGCTTCTCGCTGGAGAAGGGCTCCGCGCTGTCCATCATAGGCTCCTCCGGCTCCGGCAAAACGACGCTGCTGCGCTGTCTGAACTTTCTCGAACGACCGGATGAGGGAACGATTTCCGTAAACGGCGAGCTTCTGTTCGACGTGGCCGACCCCACCACCCAGCGTGAGAGCGAGATCCGAAAAAAGCGCCTGCATTTCGGTTTGGTGTTCCAGTCCTTCAACCTCTTCCCGCAGTATACTGCCCTCGAAAACGTGATGCTCGCCAAGGAGCTTCTTGCCAAAGAGCAGCCGGATTACAAGTCCCGCAAAAAGGAAGTCCACGCGCAGATCGAGGCGCAGGCCCGCGCCCTTCTTGCGGACATGGATCTTTCCGGGCGTGTCGATCACTATCCCCATCAGCTCTCCGGCGGCCAGCAGCAGCGCGTGGCCATCGCCCGGGCGCTGGCGCTCCAGCCCGATATCCTCTGCTTCGACGAGCCCACCTCCGCCCTCGACCCGGAGCTGACCCGGGAGGTACTGCGCGTGATCCGCGGCCTTGCCGATCAGCACACCACCATGGTCATCGTGACCCATGAAATGAGCTTTGCGCGGGACGTATCGGATCAGGTCATTTTCATGGACGACGGCTCCATCGTGGAGCAGGGGACGCCTGACGCAGTGTTCAACTGCCCCACGCAGGAGCGCACCAAGCGCTTTCTGGAAAGCTTCAGCCAATAAGCCGCATATACGGAGAGGCAGAGGATGCGATCCCGTGGGATCACGTCCTCTGCCTCGCTTTGTATTCAGTCATTTCATATAATACGCCGCCACGACGCTGGAAACGAGGATGCCGTCCACCTCGCCGTTCAAGAGGGCTTGGAACAGGCCGTCCGTGTTCGTCTGGTAGGTGATCGCGCCGAGGGAATCGACGAATTTCTGATCCTGCTGGAGGATATCGATGTCGCCGATGGCCACGCCCAGCGTTTTGCCCTTGAGGGCGGAGCGATCCCGCACCCGGCCGGATACCCGCGCCACCAGCACATACCGGCTCGTGAGATACGCCGGGGAATAGCTGTAGCTCGCCGTCTCCTCGCTGACCGGCACGCCCATGGCCATATCGATATTGCCGCTGGCCAGCTCCACCGCCACGTCCGCGGGGTCGATGGGATAGATCACCATGCTCCAGCCGAGATAGCCGCAGATATAGTTTGCCACGTCCACATCGAAGCCGAGGTAGCCCTCCGCCGTCTCATAGCTCATGGGCATATTGGTGATATCCACGCCCACGGTGACGGTGCGATCCTCCACATCGTCCCACAGCTCGTCCATCTCGCCGCCCTCGCCGCGGATGCTCACGAGGTTCTCCCCGAACCAGCGCACGGAAGCGGAACGCAGCGTTCCGTTGTTCGCCAGCTCCCGCATCGCCGCCGTAACGATCTCGCAGATGCGGTCGTCCTTGCGGAAGGCGATGGCATAGCTGCCCTCCGCGCTGTAGGTATCGACGACGCGGTAGCCGCTCTCTCCGCCGCAGGCGGTCATCGGAAGCAGCAGCCAAAGGCAAAGCAGCGCGCTGAGCGCCGCGCGAAATCTTTTCATGCGGGATCTCCTATGTAATGCGTCGCCAGCGTCTCATACCACGCGGCGTAATGGCCGGGGGTGAAATGGATGCCGTCCATCGTCACCTCCGACGGGATATAGCCGTCCTCGTCCCCCAGCGGGGTAAACACGTCGATATACCACGCGCCCTTGTCCGCCGCGATTTCCTTGAGCATCGAGTTATAGGAGAGGGCGCGGGGCTGGATAATGGCGGTGCTGATGCTTTCCTTATACTGGCTCATGGGCGTGACGCTCATGATATAGAGGATACAGCCGGGGTAATCCCGCTTCAGCGAATCGAGAGCAGTCTCCAGATTTTCCCGCACGCGGGAGTCCTTATAGGCAAGCTCGTCCGCTCCGAGGCCGATGTAGATTTTTCCGTAGGCCTTGTCGGCGGCCTTGATATCCTTGAGATAGCCCGTGTCGGTGATGGTCTCTGTTTCAAAGAAGTCCGCCTCGGTGAGAAGCCCGTCATAATCATAGAGTCCCAGCGCAGTCACGACATCGTTCCCCACGAACGCCGCGTCGGCAAAATACGCCGCGGTCAGCGCCTGCGCACGCTTCGGCACCTCGGGATCGTCGTTCGGCGTGGCGGCGGGGGCGGCGTCGGTCTCGGCCGAGGCTGTTTCGTCCGCCGGAGCGACGGTAGAGGCGGCAGGGATCACGTCATGCACAGGGGCGTCCTCCAGCGCGGCGGGATCCACCGTCACGGCAGGCGCGGCGTTTCCCTCTCGGCTCGCGCTCCCCCTACCCCATATCACAAGCGCCAGCACCACGACCGCCGCGGCCAGAACCACGCACAGCCCCACAAATACCAGCGCGGATGTCTTTTTCTCCATATATCTTCCTCCGAAAGCATCGGTACGTCGTTTCCTGTATTTTATACCGTTTTCGGCTCCCATGCAAGCCCTACGCCGTTTTCGGACGAACCGGCGGAAATCCATGGCAAAAATGCGGCGGTCAGACATTGACCGACTTATTTTTTGATGGTATAATAACATGCCATTTTATAGTTAAGAACGGAGGCTCCTATGTGGGTATCGGACAAATGGACAGACTATGAGCTGATCGACGCCTCCCGCGGCGAGAAGCTGGAGCGCTGGGGCGACCGCGTCCTGCTCCGCCCCGATCCGCAGGCCATATGGGACACTCCGCGCACCGATCCCCGTTGGAACCGGCCGGACGCCGCCTATCGTCGCAGCTCCTCCGGCGGCGGCGCGTGGGAGAAAAACCGCCTGCCCGCAAGCTGGAGCATCCGCTATGGGAAGCTCACCTTTCAGGTCAAGCCCATGAGCTTCAAGCATACCGGTATCTTCCCTGAGCAGGCCGCGAACTGGGACTGGGTCATGGAGAAGATCCCCGCCGCCGGGCGGCCGATCCGGGTGCTGAACCTCTTCGCCTATACGGGCGCGGCCACCTGCGCCGCTCTCGCGGCGGGCGCGGAGGTCTGCCATGTGGACGCCGCCAAGGGTATGGTGGCATGGGCGAAGGAAAACGCCCTATGCTCCGGCGTTGCAGATCGGTCTGTGCGCTGGATCGTGGACGACTGCCTCAAATTCTGTCAGCGCGAGATCCGCCGCGGCCGCCGTTATGACGCGGTCATCATGGATCCCCCGTCCTATGGGCGCGGTCCGGGCGGCGAGGTATGGCGGCTGGAGGACAATCTCTGGGGTCTTGTCACCACGGTATGCGAGCTTCTGTCGGACGAGCCGCTGTTCGTCCTCATCAATTCCTACACCACCGGCCTGTCCCCCTCCGTTCTCACCTATATCGCGGAAAGTGTTTTCACCCGGAAATTTGGCGGCCACAGCGACGCGCAGGAGCTTGGCCTGCGGGCATCGGATTCCGGCTTAATACTCCCCTGCGGCGCCGCCTGCCGCTGGGAGAGATGAAGTAAGGTCGTTCGATTATGGAACCTATCATTCAAATACAAAACATCACCTTTGCCTATGGCGACGCCGCCGTACCCGCGCTGGACAGCGTGACGCTCGATATCTACCCGGGCAGCTTCGTGACTGTGCTCGGCTCAAACGGCAGCGGGAAATCCACGCTGGCAAAGCACTTGAACGCGATCCTGCTGCCGAAATCCGGCAAGGTGCTGGTGAAGGGCATGGACACCGCTCAAGAGGAGAACCTCATCCCCATCCGCCGCCGGGTGGGTATGGTGTTCCAGAACCCGGATAACCAGATCGTCGCGAACGTCGTAGAGGACGATGTGGCCTTCGCGCCGGAAAACCTCGGCGTCGAGCCCGGCGAGATCCGCCGCCGGGTGGACGAGTCGCTGCGCGCCGTGGGGATGTACGATTTCCGCATGCACGCGCCGCATCTGCTCTCCGGCGGTCAGAAGCAGCGCATCGCCATTGCAGGCGTGCTGGCCATGCAGCCAGAGGTTCTGGTGCTTGACGAGCCCACCGCCATGCTCGATCCCCGCGGGCGCCGCGAGGTGATGGACACCGTGGAAGCCCTCTGCCGTGAGCAGGGCATCACCGTCGTCCTCATCACCCATCACATGGACGAGGCCGCCCGGGCAGATCGGGTGATCCTCATGAACCGCGGCAAGCTCGTGAGAGACGGCACGCCGCGGGAGGTATTCCCCCATGTGGAGGAGCTGCGGGCGCTGAGCCTTGCCGTGCCGGACGCAACGGAGCTGGTGCATCAGCTGAACGCCGCTGGGATGGATCTTCCGGCAGATATCCTGACCGCCGCGGAATGCGCGGAGGTCATCGGAGGTGTGCTATGCCGCTGATGGAAATACGGGGACTGAGCCACATTTACAGCGCCGGCACCCCTTTTGAGAAAAAAGCCCTCGACGCGGTGGATTTCTCCCTCGAGCCCCAGACCACCGTCGGCCTCATCGGCCATACCGGCAGCGGGAAATCCACCCTCATCCAGCATCTGAACGCGCTTTTGAAGCCCAGCTCCGGCACGGTGGTCTTCGACGGGCAGGATATCTTCGCCTCAAAGGAGATCATGCGCAAAACACGCTTCCGGGTCGGCTTGGTGTTCCAATACCCGGAGTATCAGCTTTTCGAGGAAACGGTCTATGCCGATATCGCCTTCGGCCCGAAGAACCAAAAGCTCTCGCAGGAGCAGATCGATATCCGCGTCCGCGGCGCGGCGCAGTTCGTCGGGATCGACGAATCGCTGCTTGACCAGTCGCCCCTCGAGCTCTCCGGCGGGCAGAAGCGGCGCGTCGCCATCGCGGGCGTGCTGGCCATGGATCCCGAGCTTCTCATCCTCGATGAGCCCACAGCCGGTCTCGACCCCGCGGGACGGGAGGAGCTGCTGCGGAACATCTTTGCATGGCGGGAGGCGCGGGAGGCCGCGATCCTGCTTGTTACCCACGATATGGGCATCGCCGCGCGATGCGACCGCTTGGCCGTGATGGCGGGCGGCCATATCGTCATGCAGGGCGTGCCGGGCGAGGTGTTCTCGCACGCGGAGGAGCTGCAGTCCCTCGGCCTTGATCTGCCGGACGCGTCCCACATCGCACTGCTGCTGCGGAAAAAAGGACTGCCGCTGTCGGATTCCATCTATTCGCTGGATGTCCTGCGGGACGAGCTTCTCGCCCTCTGGCGGAAGGGAGGCGCGGCATGCTGAAGGATATCACCCTCGGTCAGTATTTTCCGGGCGATACCGCCGTCCACCGCCTCGATCCCCGCACGAAGCTGATCCTCACCGTCGTGTATATCGCGGCGCTGTTCACCGCCAACAACTGGTTTGGCTATCTGCTGGTATTCGCGGCGCTGGCGGCCGTGATGATCATTGCGCACATCGGCCCCAAGGCCGTGCTGCGGGGTCTGAAGCCGCTGATCTTCATCATCGTTTTCACCGCGATCCTCAATCTGTTTTTCACCGCCGGGGACGATTACATCTTCCATTGGCGTTTCATCAAGATCACCCATACGGGCGTGCATAACGCCGTTACCATGGCGCTGCGGGTGATGCTGCTGGTGGCGGGTACGTTTCTGCTGACCTACACCACCTCCCCGCTGGCCATCACGGACGGCTTGGAGATGCTCCTCTCCCCGCTCAAAAAGCTCAAGGTACCCGTGTATGAGCTGAGCCTCATGATGTCCATCGCCCTACGATTCATCCCCACGCTCATCGAGGAGACCGACCGCATCATGTCCGCGCAGAAGGCGCGCGGCGCCGATCTCGAATCCGGCACTCTCATCGACCGCGCAAAGGCGCTGCTGCCGCTGCTTATACCCCTGTTCGTCTCCGCCTTCCGGCGGGCGGATGAGCTGGCCACCGCCATGGAATGCCGCTGCTATAACGGCGGCGAGGGGCGCACCCGCATGAAGGTGCTGAAGATGCATCGGGGCGACGCCGTCGCCTTCCTGCTCGGCGCTGCGCTGATGGCGGGCGTCATCCTCCTGCGGCGCGTATCGCTATGAGAAATATCGCGCTCCGCCTGTCTTACGACGGCACGAATTACCACGGCTGGCAGACCCAGCGAGACGATGTCACCGTACAGGAAACGCTGGAGCAGGCCGTAGCCAAGATCGTGAAGCATCCGGTTCACATCACCGGCTGCGGACGCACGGACGCCGGCGTCCATGCCCTGCGCTATTGTGCCAATTTCCGCACAGACGGCACCATCCCCATCGAGCGCGTGCCGCTGGCGGTAAACAGCCGACTGCCGGAGGATATCGCCGTTTCCGCCGCGGTGGAGGCGCCGGAGGATTTCAACGCCATCGGTTCCTGCATCCAGAAGGAATACATTTACCGCATCCACAACAGCCGTCTGCGGGATCCGTTTCTCGACCGCGGCGCCTGCTTCTATCCGCAGCCGCTCGATATCGGGCGCATGGCCGCGGCGGCAGCCGCCTTCGTCGGCACCCATGACTTTGCCGCCGTCCGCAGCCTCGGCACGGAAACAAAAACCACCGTCCGCACCGTCCATTGGTGCCGCGCCGAGCGCGAGGGGGATAACATCACCGTCTCCGTCTGCGCGAACGGATTTCTCTACAACATGGTGAGAGCCATTGTCGGCACCCTCGTATATGCCTCCTACGGCAAGCTGGATCCGGCGGATATCCCGGCGCTCCTCGAAGCGGGTGACCGGCGGCTCACCGGCCCCACCATGCCGCCGCAGGGGCTGTATATGCACAGAGTATGGTACGACGGCGCGGTGGGCCGGATGATGACGGACGCGGCGTTGGACATATCTTGACGGTATGTGATATACTTTATAGTTGATATAATGGCGCATTGTGAAGGAGCCGGAGATGTCGAGCAAGCACTTGAAAAAAGCGAATACGGCGTCCGGCACGAAAAAAGAGCCGAAGACCGCCCCGGCAGAGCCCAAGGCGATCGAGGCGCAGGACGCGGGCGCCACGAAGAAATTCACTCCCGCCAAAGTCGCGGATAAACCCGTCAAGGATGGCAAAACAACTTCGAAAAAGGCGGACAAAGAAAGCAAAGCCGCCGCGGAGAAGACGGAAAAAGCCGGGAAAGACACCGAAAAAAAAGCGGAAAAGGCCGAAGCCAAGACGGAAAAGACAAAAAAAGACGCCAAAAAGGATGAAAAAGCACCCAAAAAGGCGTCAAAAACGACGGGAAAAGCTTTCGATTTCAAGCAGGAACCGACGTCGGAGGAAAAGCTCTCCCGAAACGACAAGCGCAAGACCGTCATCACGCTGATCGCCGCGGCGATCCTGCTGGCCGCCGTCGTCGTCATCTGGCTGTATCGGGACAGCTTCCATCCCGACATGCTCATCCTCTCCGCCGAGAAGGTGGCCGCACCCGAGGCGGAATACATCTTCGAGACCGGCTCCGGGCAGGTATTCGCCGCAGCGGGAGACGGCCTTGCCGCCGCCGCCACAAGCGGCTTGGAGCTGATCGGCTCCGACGGACAGATCGCCGCCAGTCACCTCATGCAGATGACGACCCCGGCCATCGCCGCCTGCGGGGATTATGCCGTGTTTTACGACGTAGGCGGCACCAACATCGCCGCCGCCCGCTTTGACGGCGCCGTGACCGAGCTGACCGCCGAGGGCAAGATCTTTTCCGCCAGCGTTTCCGAGGGAGGTTACCTTGCCGTCACCACCGAATGCACCGGCTATCGCGGCCTCGTCACCGTGTACGCGCCGACGCTGGAGCCAGTCTATCAATGGTATTCCTCCTCCGCGTGGGTCATCAGCGCAAACGTCTCGCCGGACAACCGCTCTCTCGCGGTCCTGTCCTATACCGCCTCCGGCAGCGAGGTGCGCTTCTTCTCCCTCAACAAAACCGAGCAGCAGGCAGCCTTTTCGGTGTCCGATACGATCCTCCTCAATGTGCATTGGTTCACCGCGAACCAGCTCTGCGCCTATTCCACCGAGGAAGCGCTGTTTTTCGACAGCGAAGGATCGTGGAACAACACCTTCAGCTTTGAAGGCCGTTACCTCACCGACTGCACCGATACGGGCGAGGGCTGCATCACCTTCGCGCTGAGCCCCTATCGCGCCGGAACGACGGCGACCCTCGTTTCGCTGGACGCCGCGGGCAAAAAGCTGGGCGAGGCAGACGTGCAGAGCGAGATCGTCTCCCTCACGGCAAGCGGCACCGAGCTTTTGGTGCTGTGTCCTGACGGCGCGATCCTTTACAGCAGCTCGCTCACGGAAAAAGGGCGGCTTTCCGGCCTGTCCGGCTTCAAATACGGTCTGCTCCGCAGCCGTGGAGAGGCACTGCTCGTTTCCTCCAACTATGCGGAGGTCTATACCTTCTGACCATCCATCCATTCCATTCTCGCAGGAGGCCGCATCCAATGGCTATCACTTCCATCATCAGTCTTGTCCTGCTGGGCATCATCGTGATCTGCGCATGGCAGGGCTTCAAAAAAGGTATCATCATGGGCATTATCGGTGTCCTCGTGATAATACTATCTTTATATGGCGCGCAGCTCCTCAGCGACACCTTCTCCTATGAGGTCATCCCCGTGATGAAGCCCTTTGTGGGCGGATTTCTCGACAGCCGCGTGGAATCCACCACCTATGAGCTCTTTGGCTATGAGGCCGACGAAAACGGCGTGTATGACGCGCCCTATTCGGTCGACGACATGCTGGAAAACCAGCCCGCCTCCCGGATCGAGGTCTGCCGGTGGGTATTTCACGATCTCGGCGTATACGAGGATATGGCGGAATCGCTCGCCCAGAAGACCGTGACCTACGCCGATCAGAACGGCACGACTCTTTCCAATGCCATCATGACCGTGACCTGTCAGTCCCTCTCATGGTACGGGGGCTTCCTCCTCGCGTTTATCCTCGTTTTTGCCGCGCTGACGGTCATCGTGAACATCCCGAACCTCAGCTTCCGCTTGCCGTATATCGGCATCGTGAACGACATCGGCGGCGCTGCCATCGGCGTGTTCACCGGCTTTCTCTTCTGCGCCATCATCGCTTGGGTGCTGCAGTTCACCGGCCTTCTGATCCCGGAAACCTCCCTGCGCGGCACCGCCATCGCCAGCTATTTCCTTGATCGGAACCTGCTCGCTGCCTACATCACCCTTTGATCCGCGCGCCGCAGCCGATCCCCTTTTGATTATAAGGAGTTTACCATGCAGCCTACACTTTGCGCCCGCTGCCATAAGAATATGGCAGTGGTATTCATCACCAAAATCGAAAACAACCAGTCCCGCAACGAAGGACTGTGCCTATCCTGCGCCCGCGAGCTCCATATCAAGCCCGTGGACGATATCATCGCCCGCATGGGCCTGTCCGATGAAGATCTCGATAACCTCTCCGGCGAGATGACGAACGTCCTCGGCGGTGCCGAGGGGCTGGAGAGCCTGATGGGCATCGAGCCCTCCGACGAGGACGACGACGATCAGGGCAAGACCGCCACATTCCCCTTCCTCAACCGCCTTTTCGGCGGCCCACAGGGGCACGGGAATGACAACGCCGGCACGAACCCGCCCTCCCCCGGTCCCAGCCCCAACAACGGCAATCCCAACGCCGCCCCCGGCGACCGCCGCGGCAACAAGAAGAAGTTTCTGGAAAACTACTGCATTTCCCTCACCCAGCGCGCAAGAGACGGTAAGCTCGACCGTATGATCGGCCGCGAGGAGGAGCTGGAGCGCGTGATCCAGATCCTCAACCGACGCCAGAAAAACAATCCCTGCCTCATCGGCGAGCCGGGCGTCGGCAAAACCGCCATCGCGGAGGGACTGGCGCAACGTATCGCCGCGGACGACGTACCCTATAAGCTGCGCAATAAAGAGGTCTATCTCGTGGATCTGACCGCCCTCGTGGCAGGCACGCAGTTCCGCGGCCAGTTTGAAAGCCGCATGAAAAGCCTCATCGAGGAGGTCAAGAAGCAGGGCAATATCATCCTCGTCATCGACGAGGTGCATAACATCGTCGGCGCGGGTGACGCTGAAGGCAGCATGAACGCTGCCAATATCCTCAAGCCCGCTCTCTCCCGGGGCGAGATCCAAGTGATCGGCGCGACCACCTTCAACGAGTACCGCAAGCACATCGAAAAGGACGCCGCGCTGGAGCGCCGCTTCCAGCCGGTCACCGTGGCGGAGCCGTCGCTGGACGACAGTGTGGAGATCCTGAAGGGCATCCGCAAGTATTACGAGGACTTCCACGAGGTCACGATCTCCGACGAGATGTGCCGCCTCGCGGTGACGCTCTCGGAGCGGTATATCACCGACCGCTATCTGCCCGACAAGGCCATCGACCTGCTGGACGAGGCCTGCTCCGACGTCGATCTCAAAAACGAGGACACCGCGAACCGCCTTGCCCTCGAAAAGGAGAATGCCGATCTCGACAAGGAGCGGGAATACCTGCTCACGCTGGAATCGGATAACTTCGAGCGGCTTGCCAAGATCCGCAGCCGCCAGATGCAGATCGCCGATGAGCTGGCCATTCTGAAAGCCAAGGGGCGCCCCTCCCTCACGGCGGCGAACCTTGCCCGCATCATCGAGCTCTGGACGAAGATCCCCGCCTCCAACATCACGGAGGACGAATTTGCCCGTCTCGGCGACCTGAACGCCCGCCTCAAAGCCCACGTCATCGGACAGGACGAGGCAGTAGACGCCGTATGCGCCGCCATCAAGCGCAGCCGCGTCGGCCTACAGGCCAAGCGCAAGCCCTGCAGCTTCATTTTCGTCGGCAGCACCGGCATCGGCAAGACCGAGCTCGTCAAGCAGCTCGCCATGGATCTTTTCGCCGCCCCGGAGAGCCTCATTCGGCTCGACATGTCCGAATTTATGGAAAAATTCTCCGTATCGCGCATCATCGGCTCGCCCCCGGGCTATGTGGGCTATGACGAGGCCGGTCAGCTCACGGAGAAGATCCGCCGCCGCCCCTATTCCGTCGTGCTGTTCGATGAGATCGAAAAAGCGCATCCCGATGTGATGAACATCCTTTTGCAGATCCTCGACGACGGCCGCATCACCGATGCGCAGGGACGAACCGTGAACTTTGAAAACACCGTCATCATCATGACGACGAACGCCGGCTCCGATAAGCGCGTGGGCGGGCTCGGCTTCGGCCAGTCCGTCAGCGATATGGGTCGGGAAAAGGCCATGAAGGCGCTGCAGGAGTTTCTGCGCCCGGAATTTATCAACCGCGTGGACGAGATCGTATACTTCCGCCCGCTGTCGGAGGAGACGTTCCGCGCCATCGCCGATCTCATGCTGCGTGAGCTGCGCGCCGTCATGGAGGAGCGGAAGATCGCCTTCGAGTGGGACGGCTCCGTGATCGACTATCTCGTGGAAAAGAGCTACTCCCTCGCCTACGGCGCGCGGAATCTGCGCCGCCAGATCCAGAAGGATATCGAGGACGCCATCGCCGCCGAGATCATCGACAAGCACAAGGGACAGGTGCGCAGCATCACCGTCGCCGCCGTGGACGGCAGCGTCGTGATCGCCGCCATCTGAGAGATACTTTTCTTGAAAGAAAAGTTTCCAAAAGAACTTTGGAGCCGCACCCAGCCTTCAACGGCATCCGGCTCGGATGCCCGGTAAAGAAACCACCCTCGGTAATAGAGGGACTGTAAAACACCATATAACGCCGGGCGCGGAGGTGGAGTTCTCCGCGCCCGGTATCTGCAAACGACAGAATCGAGAGATAAAAATGAAAAAAGACTTCCATGCGCCGCCGCTGCGCATTTTCGCATCCTATTATCGGCCGCATATCAAGCTGTTTCTGCTCGATATGGTATGCGCGCTGATCGCCGCCGGCGCCGACCTCATCTTCCCTTACGCGACGCGGTATACCCTCAATACCATGCTGCCCAACCGCCTGTTCGGGATGTTTTTTATCATCATGGGACTCATGGCGCTCACCTACGTCGTCCAAGCCGCCTGCAAATACGTCGTCACCTATTACGGCCATATGATGGGCGTTCGCATCGAGGCCGATATGCGCACCGATATCCTCACGCATATCCAGACGTTGAGCTTTTCCTTCTTCGATAAAAACCGTACGGGCGTGCTGATGAGCCGGATCACAAACGACCTGTTTTCCGTCACGGAGCTGAGCCATCACGGGCCGGAGATCCTCATGACGAGCGCCATTTCCATCGTGGGCGGCTTTGCCATTCTCGCCACCATCTGCTGGCCGCTCGCGCTGATTCTCTTTTGCATCGTGCCGCTGTATTTCCTGTTCACATGGATCATGAACGGCCGCATGGACGACGCCAGCGCCGATGTGAAAAAGAAGCTCGCGGACATAAACGCCGCCATCGAATCCGGCATTTCCGGTATCCGCACCGCCAAGGCCTTTGCCAACGAGGACACCGAAAACCGGAAATTCCGCGCCTCCAACGAGGCGTACAAAGGCTCCAAAAGCCATTGGTATCAGACCATGGGCGTGTACCACTCCGGCATCGAGTTCTTCATGGGCATGCTGCAGGTCGTCACAATCGCCGCGGGCGGGTTCTTCATCATGAAGGATCGAATGAATTATGTCGACCTCATAACCTTCTCGCTTTATATGTCCACCCTGCGCCGCCCCATCATCCAGCTTGCGGATTTCATCGAGGTCTTTACCGACGGCATCACCGGCTTCAAGCGCTTCCGCGACCTTATGAATACGGAGCCGGCGATCAAGGATAAGCCGGAAGCTGTTGCCCTGCAGGATGTTCGGGGCGATATCGAGTATAAGGACGTGTCCTTCTCCTATACCGACGGCGTTCCCGTGCTGGAGCATGTCAGCTTTACCCTCGGACATGGGCAGAGCCTCGCCGTCGTCGGCCCGTCCGGCGGCGGGAAGACAACATTATGTCAACTTCTCCCCCGGTTTTACGACGTATCTGACGGCGCGGTGACCATAGACGGCCACGATGTGCGCGACGTGACGCAGGACAGCCTGCACCGCAGCATCGGCGTCATCCAGCAGGATGTGTTCGTCTTTGCGGACACGATCCGCGAAAACATCCGCTACGGTCGCCCGGATGCGACGGATGAGGAGATCATCGCCGCCGCCATCCGCGCAGAGATCCACGACGAGATCACGGAGCTTCCGAACGGGTACGATACCTTTGTGGGCGAGCGGGGCGTGATGCTCTCCGGCGGGCAGAAGCAGCGCATCTCCATCGCCCGGGTGTTTTTGAAAAATCCACCCGTCCTCATTCTGGATGAGGCGACGAGCGCCCTCGACAGCGTGACCGAGCAGCGCATCCAAGCCTCCCTCGACGAGCTGGCCAAGGGTCGCACGAGCATCATCATCGCCCACCGGCTCTCCACCGTGCAGAACGCCGACGTGATCGCCGTGGTGGAAGGCGAGCATATCTGCGAGATGGGTACGCGCGAAGATCTCCTCGCAAAAAACGGCGCGTTTGCCAAGCTATGGCGCGCGCAGAACCTCGACCTGCACGGCTAACTACATACACCAAGCGGGAGCGGTTCACTCGGAACCGCTCCCGCCGTATTATGTAAACTAAATCTTTTCCAGCCAGATCATTAGCGCCGTGAGATCGGCCGGGGATACGCCCGAGATGCGCCCGGCCTGTCCGAAGCTCGCGGGGCGGATGGCAGAGAGCTTCTGCTTCGCCTCCGTGCGGATGCCGGGGATCGCGTCGTAATCCAGCTCCGGCGGGATGCGGCGATTCTCCATCTTGGAAAATGCCTCCACCTCCTTGAGCTGGCGGCGGATATAGCCCTCGTATTTGACGGCGATCTCCACCTCTTGGATCACCGCCCGGGGCAGGCTCGGCCGATCCGGGTCGCAATCGGCCAGCGCGGCATAGGTGTTCTCCGGCCGCTTCAGAAGCTCGTAAACATGGTTTTTCTTGAGGCGGGCGATCTCAGCCTCCACCGCCGCGTATTTCTCCTGCACCGCCCGATACCGCGCCTCGCTCACAAGGCCGACCTCGTAGCCGATGCGCGTCAGCCGCTCGTCGGCATTGTCCTGCCGATGGATGAGGCGGTATTCGGAGCGGCTCGTCATCATGCGGTACGGCTCCTCGGTGCCCTTCGTCACAAGATCGTCGATGAGCGTGCCGATATAACCGTCCGAGCGCTTCAGGATCACCGGCTCCTGCCCCCGCACATGCCGGGCGGCGTTCACGCCCGCGACCCAGCCCTGCGCGGCAGCCTCCTCGTAGCCGGAGGAGCCGTTGAACTGCCCCGCGCCGAACAGCCCGGCGATCTTTTTCGTCTCAAGGCTCGCATACAGCTCCGTGGGGTCGATGCAGTCGTATTCGATGGCATAGGCCGGGCGGGTGATCTCGGCCTGCTCCAGCCCCGGAAGCGTATGCACCATCGCCACCTGCACATCCTCCGGCAGGGACGAGGAGAAGCCTTGGATATACAGCTCCTCGGTATTGAGCCCCATCGGCTCGATGAAAAGCTGGTGCCGCTCCTTATCCGGGAAGGTGACGATCTTCGTCTCGATGCTGGGGCAGTACCGCGGCCCAACGCCGTGGATGACGCCGGAATACAGCGGGCTGCGGTTGAGGTTTTCCCGGATGATGCGGTGCGTCTCGGCATTCGTATAGGTGAGCCAGCACACCGCCTGATTGCGCGGCATTTTCTCCGTCAGGAAGGAAAACGGCTCGATGTCCTCGTCGCCGTATTGGATCTGCATTTGGGAAAAATCCACCGTGCGGGCGTTCACCCGCGGCGGCGTGCCGGTTTTGAAGCGGCGCAGGCTCAGCCCCAGCGAGCACAGGCAGTCCGTCAGCGGCAGCGCGGCGGCGAGGCCGTCCGGCCCGGAATCCCGCACGGCCTCGCCGGTGACGGCGCGCCCGCCGAGATAGGTGCCGGAGGCGATGACCACGGCGCCGACTTCATAGACCGCGCCCTTGTCCGTCGTAACGGAGGTCACATGCCCGTTCTCCACGCCGATGGACACCACCTCGCCCTGCTTGAGCCGCAGATGCTCCTGAAGCTCCAGCGTATGCTTCATGACCTCCTGATACCTGCGGCGGTCGGCCTGCGCCCGCAGGGAGTGTACCGCGGGGCCTTTGCCGCGGTTGAGCATCCGATATTGGATGCACGCCTGATCGGCCGCGCGCCCCATTTCGCCCCCCAGCGCGTCCAATTCGCGCACCAAATGGCCTTTCCCCGTGCCGCCGATGGCAGGATTGCAGGGCATATTCCCCACCGCGTCAAGGCTCACCGTGAAGCATACGGTATCGAGTCCCAGCCGCGCGGCGGCCAGCGCGGCCTCAATCCCGGCATGACCCGCCCCGATGACCGCGATATCACATTTTCCAGCGTCGTATGTTCTCATAACTTGTATATGATACCGCAAATCCGGCCATAGGGCAAGCCAGAATGCGCCGCTGGTTATTAGAAATTTGTGGGTTTGTCAATAATGTGTGACAAAAATCAGAAATGAAGGAGGAGCCGGAGGCGACGAGCTCATTTCTGATTTTTGCAGCGGCGAATCAGGGACTGGGGAAAGAGGAAAGGCCGTGCTGAGCATGGCCGTTTTTTGGTAACAAGAGCGCCAACCATCCTTTTTCCGGATAGTTGACGCTTTTGTTATTTGATGCTGTTTTCCGCGCGCCCAAGCTGTCATTTACCGACCGCTCTGAGCAAGGTCTGCGCAATAGTCCTCGAAGGCTTTCCTTTCCTCATAACCGGAAAACGTAAACTGCTGATACCGGGACTTGTCATTTTTCCAGTAAATATAGGTCCATGGACCGGAAGAACCGCTTTCTGCGGATTCCTTCCGGACACTCACCTTCCCGCTTTTCAGGAGGCCCATTGCCTCCAGCCATTCCCGGGGCGTCAGCTCGAAGGTTCCGATGGCCGTGATGTCTTCTTCTGCTGCCGGACCATAATCATTTGGCCTTTCGCGGGTCTCGTGCTGGAACATATAGCGATCGTTCTCTACATAGAATCGGTACCTTTGATAGAACGCGCCATAGTTGATATTTTCATAAGTGTAGCAGAAATCCGTGACGTCTTCGACAGGAATGTTCCTATTGGTAATCGTCTTTGCCGGATCCGATTGACCGCAGCCGCAGATCAGCGCCATGATCCATAGTCCCACCAACAGAATGCTCCGTGATCGTCTCATATTCCGTCTTTATTTTACCACTTCCATGGATTCGATAATCGCCCAGACGATATCCGTGTCGCAGTCCCAGATGGAATCGCCCGAAACCGCGAAGCTCATGCCGTAAAAGCCGTCGTGCTCCCCGCCGAAATCGATATCGACGCGCATCGTCGAGCCCAGCCAATCGGAATAGGTCATGATCATCGCCTTGTGTCCGTTTATCGTCGTCTCCGTCAGAGAGTAGTCTTCTTCATCGCTGTTGTTTTCCTCGTAGGACGCCTTCAGCTCATCAAAATTCGTTGAACCGAGCATAGGGTCGATCAGGATGCCTACGCCGGTATCGTCGTTTTTAAGCTTGCCGTAGTCGGGATCGTAATAAAACTGCTCCGCCGGATAATAGATAAACACTGCGCCCTTGTCGTTAACATCCAGCTTGGCAGGGTTCGCACCGAGCAGAGCGGAAAGCTCCCCGGGGGCGCCGGAGTCGGGGGCCGTTTCCGGGCTCTCACCGCCGCCGATGGAAGGCTCGGCAATTCCAAAGCCCGTAAACGTATCGCCGAACGGAGATGCAAGGCCGGCGTCGATCGCATCTATGTACGCATCGAAATAGGGGATAAACTGTGTATAGTTGTCGCCTTCCCAACGGTCGCCCCATGGCTTGAACTGGAAGTCATAGCCGATCTTGGCGCCGCTATCCTCCCAAGACTCGCTGCCCACGTTGAGCTTTTCCGGAACAGCAAGATTATGGACGATCACCCAATCCGAGGGATTGAGATCGTCGTCGAAGGCAACGCCGCTGTCGCCGTAGAGATACTGCGTGTCGGCATGGCACTCCGCCTGCACATACAGGTTGCTGTGTTCATTCGAAATCAGATCGCCGAAGGGATCGTAAATGGCAAAGCGGCCGACGCCGTCTCTGTCCAGCTCGACATACATCACGGCGTCATAGGTAGCGCCATTGAGAAACGCCCAGTCGTCGGTACAGCCATCCATGTCGATGCAGCCGTAATACCAGCCGTTCCACATTTTCTGGATCTCGGTTTCTCCCGCCGCCGCGGGAGCTTCCGCTTCGATCTCTTCGATCGCGGGCTCATCGAAAGCCTCGTCGATCGCGGGCTCATCGAAAACCTCGTCGATCGCGTCCTCATCGAAAACCTCGTCGATCGCGTCCTCTGCCGCACCGAAAAGCATTTCGTCTATGGTCACGGCGTGAATGCTGTCCGTCGAAGCGTTTTCCCCGACAAAATAGAGATGCAGACCGTCAATCAGCAGAGCCATGATGCCGTCCGAAAGGGTCGCTTCCATATCGCCGTCATCTGCGGTAATGGTAAGCTTTTCGCCCTCTGCCTTCCATTTTACGTCGGCCAATTCATCCTCCAGGCACATCTCCGCGATCCCACCGCTTTTCAGGGTTATGTAGTTCTCGCCTTCGAACAGCTCGTCGGCGAAAACAACGGTTTCCTCGTCATAATCCATGGCGTACAGCATGTAGGTGCCGTACATGGTCTGGTTTTCGTCGGAAGCGCCGGAGGAACCGCAGGCGCAGAGCGCGAGCGCCATAATAACAGCCAGCCCGAGGGTCAGAATCTTTTTCATGCTTTTCACTCTCCGTTTCCTGTGATAATGTTTTGGATCTCCCGCGCCATGGCGAGATAATACTGATACTTTTTGATCTCGTCCCAGTTGTGCAGAGTGCATTTGAAGCCGTAGGAGTAGTCCGGCATCTCAAAATCGCTTCGGAGAAATGCACGGAGCAGCGAGTCGTTGTCAAATACCGCGTCCTGATCCTCCTTTACAAGGCCCGGAAGACCAAGCAGATGCGCCGCCAGCTTGCGTCCGGGATCGGTCCAGAGACGCCGGCCGATGTTATGGATCTGCACGGCTCCGTCGTTGAGCTGGATGTTCATGGTCTTAAAGAAGGGATAGTCCAGCTTCAGTCGGAGGGTGAAGGTCTCCATGTAGAGGATGTGGGGCGGATCGTAGCTGACCTGCTGCCCGTCCACCGTGCGCTTTTCCTCGCGGGTGGTCTCGGTGATGTCGATCTCGAGATCCTCCACCGCGTCAAAGCTGATCACATCCGGGCCCAGATCGATCACGTCCTGCAGGCTTTTTACCTTTCTCTGGCTCCCGAACAGGCCGGAGCTGGTGTCCGGGAAGGCAATGAATTTGCGCGCGGCTTCATCAATCAGGATGACGCCGAATTCTCCGAAGACCTTGTTGTAGTTGCCCATCTCCGCTAACGTCCGGTCGGCAGAGCGCATAGCGATATGGCTCTCCAGCACGAGCTTGCTCGTGCTCTTCCAGTCGTCAAACCAAGGTGACACTTTGTTTGCGCAGTCCTTGCAGACCTTGCCGTCCTGGCACTTTTTGTCCAGCAGGCCGGTTTTTCCGCCGCAGAGGACGCAGGCTTCTTTTTTGAACAGTCCCATGGTATCTCTCCTTTCTTCGGTCGTGGTATACTCCACCTTTTTACCAGTATAGTGAAATGTGCTCCGCGCCGCATCAGCCGATCGGCTGATTGTTGATGGTTCCAAACAAAAAACCGGGCGTATAGGCTGCACGTCCGGTTCTGCCGTTTTATACTCTATGATTCTTCGCGTTTGTTTTTGATGACGATTCCAAGTCCTCTGGCTTCGGAAACCAGCTCGGTGCGTGTCCGGAAGCCGGTTTTCTCCATCAAGTGCAGGAGGTGGCTTTTTACCGTGGCGACGGAAATACCGAGCCGCTCGGCAATCTCGGCATTGGTATCCCCGGTGGTGAGTTCCTTCAGCACGTCCAGCTCCCGCTCCGTAAACTCGCGGTTTGTGGCATGACCGATGCGAATGAGCGGCGTTTCATCGGGGAAGATATGCTCCCCCGCCATCGTTCGTTCCATCACGTCCAAGATGCTTTCCTTGTGGCCGTCCTTATACCAAAAGGAATCCACCCCGATCTTTCTTGCCCGCGCCAGCCATGAATACTCGGGCATGGAAGTGACGATAATGATCTTGATCCGCGGGAACTGCCGTTTGATCTCCTCCGCCGCGTCCAGTCCGCTGTGGTCAAGCTCGGTCATGACATCCATCAGGATGAGATCCACTTTGCTGTTCTGACAGACGGAAAGCGCCGCCGAGGCGTTGGAAATCGAAAGAAGATGGCGAAAATGCTCACTGGAGCGAAGGTATATCTCAAACAGCTCCCGCGAGATATCCTGATCCTCCACGATCAAAACGTTATACGTCATACGGAAACCCTCCCTTCATGCCGTAAGTTCCATTTTACCTTCCGATACACGGCCGCGCATCAGCCAATCGGTTGATTCGATTCCGTTTGTTTCGGAAAGCACAAAGAGAGAGTGAACGCTTTGTCAATTTGCGCCGAAACGGTCGCCCCCTGTTTGTCGGCCAGCAGTGATAGGTTGGCAAGCCCTCCGGTAAAGCGCACGGCGTCATGCGGCAATTTCCCATCATTTGTGAAGCGGCAGCAGAAGCATTCTCCCGTCTCGGCAAACGAGAGCGTCATCGTTTTAGCGTCCGCATGCTTGACGGCGTTGGCAATCGCCTCCTGCGCGGCGGAGAAGAACAGGCTGCGCTGCCACTCGGATAATGAGTCCGGTAAAACGCCCTGCCAGACCAGACGAATATTCAGCGCCGCGGCGAGCTTTTCCATGCTGTTTACCGCTTTCGCATCTGTCGTTTCCTCTGCCTCCATGCACAGCAGCAGCGCGTTTTGCTCCCACAGCGAGAAAATACGATCCATCGCCGCCGCATCCTCACGGTTTGCCGTCGCGGTAGACAGCATAAGCCGGTTCATTTCGTCGTGTATGTTTACCCTTGCCTGCAGGATCTCCCTTCTGCGGATGATGTCGTCGATGCTGAGGTAGTATTCCCGGAGCTCGCGGTTCAGTTCGGAGAGCTCTGCTTTGTCCTTTTCTAGCGCCTGCATTTTGGCATACTCTGCCGTGATATCCGAGGCGATCATCTCGTGCAGGATCTCACCGTCGAAGATCAGCTCGCGGCAGGAAAAACGCCACGCCCTGCCGTCAGCGGTCAGTATCCCATCCTTCACTGCGTCGCGGAAGTGATTGCCGTTCAGCAGCGGGCCGTTCGTCAGGGAAACGCACAGGCGGTTCATGCAGATATTGGAGAACAGCACCCTTCCGTTATCCCGCCAGCAGCAGGCCCCGCAGGGGATCTTGTCCAAAAAAAGCTTAATGGTACCCGGGGTGATGAAGGTTCTGTCATATCGGATGTTGTAGCCAAGAAGAAGCGCCGCCGCAAGCGTCACCAGCAGAAAAGCGGCAAGCCAACAGAACCACGGAAAACCGCCCAATGTGAGACTGATCTCGGCGGCGTCTTCCGTTCTTCCGAACAGGGACAGGTCAAAAATCACCTGCCACATGAAATAAACGGGCGCGAACAGCATAAGTGCAAATGCGGTAAAGCGGTACCGTCTTCTAACAGCAGCGAGGACTGCGCTGCCGATGTCGGTCAGGCAGAGAAGCAAAGCCCAGAGCGCGAACAACGCCCGCGCCGGCGCCGAAAGCGCGAAAAAGGCGCTCATGCGGTCTCGCCCCCTTTCGGCAGGGTCAGACAGATGTAGGTCACGTCGTCCTCGCGCTGAATCTCGCTCAGGACGCCGGCGGTCAAAAGCCACTGTGTCCCCTCGTCAGAAAGCGGCTCGGAAAGATTTTCAAAGGTCATTTTGAAGGTCACGTTTTCCTGCTCGGAAAGATTGACGAATACGCCCTGCAGGCACGAAAGGTTGGTTTCCAGCAGCGTTTCAAAGGCTTCAAATACTGAGAGCGCCGCAGCGGCCGACACCGTGCCGTCCGCGTGGCTTATGAACTCGCCCGGAATGCCGCAATTATTCAGATAGCGCAGCACCTCCGAGACGGACAGTCCAAGCTCTCCGACCTCTATGACGCTGCGCTCCTGCGACAGAAGCATCAGATTTGCATAGCGTTTTATATATGCTCCGAGCAGCGTGATCTGATGGCGGCAGTCCTCCTTCACTGCTGAGTCCGACGACAGGCGAGCGGTTTTCGCAAGCTGGGAGATCGTCTGCGATTGCCTTTGGGTCCGCTTGGCGATCGTGTCATACACCAGCGTTCGCTGTTCGATCTTTGTTTGCCGCTGCTTCAATTCATTGCGCAGGCGGATCACCTCCGCCTCCTGCGCCAGAGCTTCCTTCGCCTCCGCTAGCGCCGCGTTCAGCCGATCCAGCTCCGTCATATCGTCCTGCCAAAAGCCGAAGCCTCCGGGAAGCTGCATCTTATGCAATACCGTGTGCGCATCGATCCGCGCACCGCTTTCCATGGCGAATTGCGCATGCGCCAATGGGAGCGCCGAACGGGAGACATACACGGGGGTTCCGTTTTGATCCGTGATCTGCGCGGAAATCGAAAAAAAGGGAAACAGCCTGCCGTAGTTCGTGTTTGTCGGGATCAGACCCAACTGTATACAGCATTCCAGCACAGCCGCCGTCATACAGATAAGCGCCTCGGGAAACTCGATGATATAAGATCCGTTCAGCCTCGGCATTCTTTCGGTGAACAAAAGAACATTCATCGCGATACCGATCGCAAATGGGATCAGAATGATCCACGCATTCTTTTTGGAACTGCCGATGCGGCATTTGTTCACCAAAATGAGGATCGCTGCCATATAGAGCGCATATTGCCAGAAGGTCGCGGCGTAAAACAGCCAGCCGTGGGTATACTCGCGGTCCCAATTCCTGAAATCCGGCCGGAACCGAAAAGCCAGCTGATGAAGATCGTTCGTCACGACCAAAAGGATGAGAACGACCGTCAGCGACAGCGTCAGGCGCCACACCCATGAAATGCGCACATGCTCTTTCGGCGAAACAAGAAGCGAGATATAGAACAGGAACAGGGGGAGCAGGAGCAGCGGGACATAGTAAAGATACCACGTATGCCGCGCCAATACGCCCACTTCCGAAAACGCGCTGTATTTTATTCCTCGAAGCAGAATCAAAAGAAGGCCCATCCACGAAATCGACTTCATCGTAACAGAAAGACCGCCAGTCGGCGACACGCGGTGTGCGTAGTATAAAACGAGGCACACGGACAGTATCAGCAGGTAGATCGTGGAGAGGTTGCGCATCGGGAAGCGATCCGGGATCACGCTGGCGCAGGGAATGATATTGATCGCCAGCAGCAGATAATAGAACGCTATCCGCTTCAGGATCGTTTTCACTTCCTTCATGCAAATCCCTCCTGTTCCTCGTGTTTAGTAATCCTGCTGTTTTGCATGGCTTTATGATACCACATACTGTAAGAAAAAGAAAACGGCGATGATATCAAGACGATCCAAAACAATATGGGTCATTCAACTCCATTTTTGATAGCGAAGCACTAGATATTGTATTCAAACACTCGCAAAAACAAAAAACCACACCATATGGTGTGGTTTTGTTGGTGGACGATACAAGACTCGAACTTGTGACCTCCCGCACGTCAAGCGGATGCGCTACCAGCTGCGCCAATCGTCCATAGCTCTTTCAAGCAAGGGATATTCTACCGCAGAACCTGTCCCTTGTCAAGCATTAATTTGGACGATGGCGCAAAAATCTTGCCGATCATTCCTCCGGCTGAACGACCTCCTCATAGACTGTGACGGGTTCCGCGCCGGAGCCGCTCTCATGCACGGCGGAGAAGGTCAGAGCCAGCACGATGAGAAGGATCTGCACCGCCACGATCACGCCCAGCACGATGCAGACCGTCCGCCAGATCCGGCGGGCGCGGCGGTTTTTCACGGCAAGCTGCTCGTTGATCTCGGCAAGCTGCCGCGCCACGGCGTCCAGCTCCTCGGCCGAGGCGGTCTGCGGCTCGGTTCCGGCCACGCCGCCCAAAAGCTGCGTCACGCTCACGCCGAACACATCCGCGAGCCTTATGAGCATATCCGCATCCGGCACGGAAAGACCCTTCTCCCATTTCGATACCGTCTGCCGAACCACATGCAGCCGGGAAGCCAGCTCCTCCTGACTCATTCCCTGCGCTTTGCGCAGCTCCTTAATCTTTTCGCTCAGCATCATCGTCGCTCCTTCCGCTTCGATCTGCCCACACTATACCGCAAAACCCCCGTTGCAATCAAGCAACGGGGGTTAACATTACAGGGTTTTACCTCAGAAAATGGGCACAACGGCGCCGTTATAGGTCTCGTTGATGAAGTCGCGCACCGCGTCGGACTGGCAGGCAGCCACGAGCGCCTTGATGGCCTCGCTGTTCTCATTGCCGGCCTTGACGCCGATGAGGTTCGCGAAATACTGCGCCGCATCGCCGGAAGCGTCCTCGATGGCGAGCGCGTCGGTGGCGGGGTTCAGGCCCGCGTCAAGGGCATAGTTGCCGTTGATGACCGCAAGATCGACATCGCCGAGGGACAAAGGAAGCTGCGCGGCCTCCATCTCGACGATCTCCACATTCTTGGGATTATCGACGATATCATAAACGGTGGCCTCAATGCCCGCGCCGTCCGCCAGCGTGATGACGCCCTCCTGCTGGAGCAGCAGCAGCGCGCGGGCCCCGTTCGTGGCGTCGTTGGGGATGCTGATCTTCGCGCCATCGGGCAGCGCGTCGATGGAAGCGGTCTTGCCGGCGAAAATGCCGAAGGGCTCATAGTGGATGAGGCCGGCGGAGACGATCTCCGTGCCGTTTTCCTCGTTGAACTGGTTCATGTACGGGGTGTGCTGGAAATAGTTAGCGTCAAGCTCGCCGCTGTCCACCACCAGATTGGGCTGGACATAGTCGGTATACTCGATGATCTCAAGGTCATAGCCCTGCTCGGCGAGGATATCCTTCGCAATGGCGAGGATCTCCGCGTGGGGCGTGGGGGAAGCGGCGACCTTGATGGTCTTGGATTCTGCCGCCTTGCTGCCGCAGCCAACGGCCAGCGCAAGGATCAGCACGACGCTCAGCACGAGGGCAAGAGTCTTTTTCATGTCTTTTTCTCCTTTTGATGATTGAATTTTATATAGTAAGGGATTTGCGCGTAAAGAAAGGCTATCGGATGCGTTTATCCGATTTGCGGGTAACGGTATTGCCCGCGCTTTGCAGCGCCTGCACGATGATGATCATGAGGATCACCGCGAAGAACAGCACAAGCTGTCTGCGGCGGTAATAGCCATAGTTCACCGCGATGGCGCCGAGGCCGCCGCCGCCGACGATACCCGCCATGGCGCCATAGCCGAAGATCGTGATGAGCGCCACCATAAAATTGGAGATGAGGGCAGGCTTTGCCTCCGGGATCAGCACCTTCCATACGATCTGGAAGGGACTCGCGCCCATGGCCTGCGCCGCCTCGATCACGCCCTTGTCCACCTCGCGGATCGAGGTCTCCACGATGCGCGCCACAAAGGGAAAGGCCGCGATGGACAGCGGCACCAGCATGGCAGGCGAACCCACCGTCGTCCCCATGATGAATTTCGATACCGGCAGCACCACCACCAGCAGGATCAGAAACGGCACGGAGCGCAGCAGATTGATGACGACATTCAGCGCCTTCATCAGCGCTTTCGGCAGCGGCCGGATGCCGCCCTCCTCGCCGGTGACGAGGAGGATGCCCAGCGGCAGGCCGATCACAAACGCGATCACCGTCGGCACGAAGGTCATATACAGCGTCTCCCAGATGGCATGCAGAAGATCCTCCCGGACGATGTTCTGCAGCAAGGCCACATTCGCCTCACTGAACATAGTCGGTCACCTCCTCCGCGGTCACGCCGGGAATCTCCCGGAGATAAATCAGCGCCCTTGCCGCCTCCGTCTCATCCTCCGGCAGGCCAAGCACCATATTGCCGAAGGTCTTTTCCCCGATAGAGCGCGTATCCGCGCTCATGATATTGAGACGGATCCCCTGCTCGATGGCGAGGGTGGATATGATCGGCTCATCGGCGGCCATGCCGTTGAACACCAAACGCACCAGCCGATTCTGCGGTAGGACGTGGATCTTTTCCCCCTCCGGCAGCACAAGCCGGCGCCCGGCCTCCGTTTTGGGATTCGAGAACACATCAGCCACAAAGCCGGTCTCCTGCACCACGCCACCGTCGAGGATAGCGACCCGGTTGCAGATCTGCTCCACCACGCGCATCTCATGGGTGATGACCACCACCGTGACGCCCAGCGCGCGGTTGAGCCGCTTCAGCAGCTCCAGTATGGACTGAGTCGTTTTCGGATCAAGGGCGCTGGTGGCCTCGTCGCACAGAAGCACCTGCGGGTCGCTCGCCAGCGCGCGGGCAATGGCGATGCGCTGCTTCTGCCCGCCGGAGAGCTGCACGGGATAGGCGTCCGCCTTATCAGGCAGATCCACGATCTCCAGAAGCTCCCGCGCCTTTTTGCGCGCCTCCTCCTTCTTCACCCCAGCCAGCTCCATCGGGAAACAGATGTTTTCCAGCGACGTGCGCTGCATCAGCAGGTTGAAGCCCTGAAAGATCATGCTGATGGACTGCCGCGCCTTCCGCAGCTCCCGCTCGGAAAGAGCGGTCATGTCCAGCCCGTTCACGATCACGCGGCCGCTGCTCGGCCGCTCCAAAAGGTTGATACATCGAACCAAGGTACTTTTCCCCGCGCCGGACAGGCCGATGATGCCAAAGATATCGCCCTTTTCGATGTCGATATGGATATCCTTGAGCGCCTCCACCGCGCCGTCGCCTGTGCCGAAGGTCTTGCACAGCCCTTGGAGCTCTATGATCTTCTCTCCCATGTTTCCTCCCCTGCAAACAAAAAAACGCCCTCAATGAATCATCATCAAGGACGAACGCTTTCACGCGCCGTGGTACCACCTTGCTTCGCCCATGCCTCGCGGCATGCGCCTTGCGGAGTTCCAGCAAACCCCTGCGCTGTTACGGGCGCGCCCGTTGCGGACTACCTATCGCCCGCACGGCTCCGAGACCATGTTCGGCAAGCCCTCTGCATCCCTTCACAGCTCCCGGGACTCTCTGCGGCATAACCTCTTGCCTACTCTTCTCTTCACAGCCTTTGGTGATATGAAATTTCCCTCCCCGCGGAGGTTGCGTTTATTATAGTCCTTCGCTTTCCCCTTTGTCAACCTTCAGTTTATCGGTTTTTTCCCGTTACTTCCAATGCAAATCTGTGCAGTTTCCACAATACCTATCGGTTTTATGGGAATTTCCCGTCCGACCGCAAAAACGGCGCGGCAATTTCGCCGCGCCGTTGTGGTTTTGCTATGTTCAAGCTTCCGCTTCCTCATAAGCCATTGCTTGGTCAAACAGGGCTTCGACCTCCGCACCCGGCGCTTTGGAGCACAGGGAGGTGATCACCGCCGCGATGAGACCTGCAACCGCGCCGGGGAGGATCTCATAGACCCCCGTGCCAGAGAGGAACGCCAGCCACAGGATATCCACCGCCGCGCCGACGACGATGCCCGCCACCGCGCCGGAGAAGGTGAAGCGCTTCCAGAACAGGCTGAGCATGATGACCGGGCCGAAAGCCGCGCCGAAGACGCCCCATGCGTTCGAGACAAGGCTCATGATGGAACCGGCGTTCGGGTTGGAGGCGATGATGACCGCGATGACCGCGATGACGAGCACCACATAGCGTCCCGCCCACAGCATTTCCTTATCGGTGGCCTGATTCCTGCGGATCACCGGCTTATACACATCGCTGGCAAAGGCGGAGGCAGCGGCCAGAAGCTGGCTGTCCGCGGTGGACATGGCCGCTGCGAGAATCGCGGAAAGCAGCAGGCCGGAAATGACCCCCGGGAAGATCTGGCGAACCATGGTGAGGAACACCGTGGAGTTTTCGGCGATCTCCTCGTTCATGCCGAGGAAGATGCGGCCGACAACACCTACGATCACCGCGAAGATGAGGATAAGGGTAGTCCATGTGATGCCGATGCGAGCCGATTTCTTCAGCGACTTCTGGGACTCCACCGACATGAATCGGATGATGATATGGGGCATTCCGAAGTAGCCTATGCCCCAAGCAAAGCCGGAAACGATATCCTGCCAGCTCGCCACGGGATTCCAGAAATTCTGCGTCTCGGCGGTGATCTGCGCCACGCTGGACGCCCCGGCGGTATCGAGCATGAACACCGCGAAGATCGGCGCGATGAGCAGCGCACCCAGCATCAGAAGACCTTGGAAGAAGTCCGTCCAGCAGACGGCGGAAAAGCCGCCGAGGAACGTATAGCTGATGATGATGAGCCCGGCGATATACATGGCCACATTCGGGCTGAGGCCGTCGATCACGGTGCTGAAAAGCGTGCCGCAGGCCTTGATGCTGGAGGCGGCGTAAATCGTATAGGCAAACAGGAAGATGACCGCACAGATGATCTGCACCGCCTTCGACTTCGACAGGAAGCGGTTCGTGAGATACTGGGGGATCGTGATGGAGTCGTTTGCCACGATGGAGAAGCGGCGAAGACGCGGCGCCTCAAGGATCCAGCTCAACGCATAGCCGATGGCAAGGCCGACCGCGATCCAGATCTGCCCGATGCCCAGCGCATAGATCGAGGCGGGAAGCCCCATCAGCACCCACGCGCTCATATCGGACGCACCGGCCGACAGCGCGGAGACCCAAGGCCCCATGGCGCGGCCGCCGAGGAAATAGCCCTTCTCACCGGTGTTCTTGCTGCGGAGGAAGAAATAGACGCCTATGCCGATCATAAAAATCAGATAAACGATGAATACGACAACTTCAGAAATACGCATGACGAAATCCTTTCTCTCCTCCCTTCTCTATCCCATGGGAGGATTTGAGGATATTATAGCAGAAAAGAAACTGAACGTAAATACAGAACCGTGTATAGACTTTAGTCTATACACGGTTATCATAACCGTACGCTAATCTATTGGTTTTACTACATTTTTTACCAGACGTTTACCTAAACTAACAAAAGTACGAATTATAAATTAATTATTTAACGCGATATCCGTCCAGCAGCATCGGCATCATATCCGCCGCATACTTCGAAAGTGCATAGGCTCCGTTCGTGAGGCACCAATCATACATCAGCGCCCGCTCGAACATAGCATACCCGGAAACAATCTCGTTCGTCGTGATATCGGCGCGCAGCTCGCCCCGCTCCTGTCCCTGCTTCACGATCCGATGCAGGAGCTTGAAATACGTTCGGTTCCGATCCAGCAGATGACGCTCGCCCCGGGTCACGAGCTGGGTGGACAGCAGCCGCGCCAGAAGCTCCATCGATACGCTGTTGTCGATCATGGTAAACAGTTCCCGGTTCAGATACAGCAGCGCCTCCACCGCATCCATTTCCGTGTCCATGGTCACCAGCAGCGCGTCGTATTTCTCGTCGAACAGCATCGAAAGGGAGCCCAGCAGCGCGTCCTTTCCCTCGAAATAGTGATAGAACGAGCCCTTCGAGGTCTCGGATTCAAAGATGATATCCTCCACCGTCGTATCGTCGTAGCCCTGCTCGTAGAACAGCTTCCACGCCGCCGCCACGATGCGGGCTTTGGTGTTCCTGCCGTTTTTTCTCGGCACAGCGTACACCCCCTCCGTGATATATGTCATCAGTATAAAGAAATCCGTCCCGCAAGTCAACGCGAAAACCGCGGCGAAGCGCCGCGGTTTTCGATCATCGCCGCCACCCCGCCTCCGACATGGCCGGAGGCAGGACGGCCGCCTTCTCATTCGAGATTTTTCTTGTTGGAGAAATAATCCTTCGTGATCTTGATGACCACGCCGGAGAGCGCCAGCAGCGCGATGAGGTTCGGGATCGCCATGAGGCCGTTCAGCGCGTCGCCGATCGTCCACACGAGATCGAGACCCAGCGTGGAGCCGATGATGAGGATGATGCAGAAGACGACCTTATAGACCAGCGCGGCGGGCTTGGCAGCCTTGCCGAACAGGAACTCGCAGCAGCGGGCGCCGTAGAGCGACCAGCTCAGGATCGTGGAAAGAGCGAAGAGGCTCAGGCCGACAGCAATGATGATGGAGCTGATCTTGCCGCCGAAGATGCCGGAGAACGCGGCAACGACCATCTCGGAGCCATGGCTGACGCCCCACTCGATGCCGCTGATCCCCACCTGCCCGGAGAGGCCCATGAGGAGCGCGAGGGAAGTCAGCGTGCAGATCACGATAGAGTCCATGAACACCTCGAAGATGCCGTAAACACCCTGCTTCACAGGATCGATCTCGGAGGTGGCGGCGTGAGCGATGGGCGCGGAGCCGAGGCCCGCCTCATTGGAGAAAACGCCGCGGGCGATACCCTTCTGGATGGTGGTCATGATCCCGACGCCAAGAGCGCCGCCGGCGATGGCGCTGGGTTTGAAGGCGCCTTGGAAGATCGCGCCGAGGACGACGCCGATCTGACCGATGTTGCCGAAAACGACGATGAGCGCAGCCACTATGTAGATGACCGCCATAAAGGGGACAAGCTTTTCCGTCACGGCGCCGATGCGCTTGATGCCGCCGATAATGACCACCGCGGTGAAGATCGCCACGATCACGCCGATGACGATACGGAGAGCAGTACTGCCTTCAGCACCGCCGAAAGCCGCAACAGCCGTGCCGATGGCGGTGGCAATGGAATCGACCTGTGTGGTATTGCCGATGCCGAAGGAGGCGATCATGCCGAAAAACGCAAAGACGTAAGCCAGCCAGAGCCAGTTTTTACCGAGGCCGTTTTTGATGGAATACATCGGGCCGCCGACCCAGTCGCCGTCAGCGTTGCGCTCACGGAATTTCACCGCAAGCACGACCTCGGAATACTTCGTGACCATGCCGACGAGAGCAGAGATCCACAGCCAGAACACCGCGCCGGGGCCGCCGATGAAGATCGCGCCCGTTACGCCGGCGATGTTGCCGGTGCCGACCGTTCCGGCCAGCGCCGTGGTCATTGCCTGAAACGGCGTGACCTCGCCCTTGCCGGCCTTCTGCTTCTTAAAGGCCTTACCGAGGGTGTTGCGCATGGCATAACCAAATCTCGTGAACTGAAGGAAGCCCGAGCGGATGCTCAGATACAGGCCCGTGCCTACGAGCAGCACCAGCATCACAGGACCCCATGCAAAATCATCGACCGCTGAGACGATTTTGGTAAAAGTCTCCATTTTTCTTTCTCCTTACTTCTTATTCGGCTCTCATAAAAAAGCCTTTTGGTAGGATAAACCGTTTCTTATAATATACAGGAAAAACTTCATCCTTGCAATGCATTAAATCACCTAGTTTCGGAAAAAATGCTCTGCAATCTTGTGCAGAAATGCCAAAAGCGCCCTGCCAAATCCCGTCAGGGTTTTGGCAAAGCGCCTTTTGCTGTCGATTTCCGTTATTCCACGCCGAGGACCTTATAATCCTGATCCTCAACCGCTTTTGTAAGCACATCGTTTGCCACGTCCTTTTCCAGCGTGACAACGGCCGTGCCGGCCTCATGGCTCACGGCGGCCTTGCCTACGCCGTCCAGCGCCTCCAGCGCTTTCTTGACGCGAGCCTCGCAATGCATGCACATCATGCCCTCGATCTTCATGGTTTTTGTCATGGAAGGTTCCTCCTTTTGTTCCTCCGCCGACGGTTCCAAGACGGCGGCCGGGGTCTTGTTTTGGATCTTTTTATCATGCCGCGGATCGCGGATGTTGAACAGATTCAGCCGCAGGGCGTTCGTCACAACGCAGAAGCTCGAAAGGCTCATGGCCGCCGCACCGAACATGGGGTTCAGCTCCCAGCCCAAGAGGGAGATGAACGCCCCCGCCGCCAGCGGGATGCCGATGCTGTTATAGAAAAACGCCCAGAACAGGTTTTGGCGGATATTCCGCAGCGTAGCCCGGGAGAGACGGATCGCGGCGGGAACATCGGATATGCGGCTGTTGACCAACACGACGTCCGCAGCGTCGATGGCAACGTCCGTACCCGCGCCGATGGCAATGCCGATATCTGCCGCGGTGAGCGCCGGGGCGTCGTTGATCCCGTCGCCCACCATGGCGACGCTGCCCTGCTCCCGCAGGCGGCGGATGACCCGCTCCTTCCCTTCGGGGCGAACGCCTGCCACCACCTCGTCCACTCCGGCTTGACGCCCGATGGCGTTTGCCGTGCGCTCGTTGTCGCCGGTGAGCATGACGACGCGGATGCCCATATCCCGCAGTTCCCGGACAGCCTGCGTGCTGTCCGGCTTCAGAACGTCCGCCACGGCAATCACCCCGAGAAGTCGGCCGTCCCGCGCGAAATACAGCGGCGTTTTGCCCGCCTCTGCGAGGCGTTCGCCCGCCTCGGACAACACCTTGGGCAGGGCTGCCACGGTCGTGATATAAGCTGCGCTGCCTCCGCGGATCTCCGCTCCGTCCACAACGGCCTCCAGCCCGCTTCCGGGCAGCGCCGTGAACGCAGACGCCTCCGGCACGGCGATCCCCTGCTCATCCGCATAGCGGACGATGGCCTTCGCCAAGGGATGCTCGCTCTTCCTCTCGGCGGCGCAGGCAGTCGACAGAAGCTCCGTCTCCGTCACCCCGTCCGCCGGCAGGATATCCGTCACGCGCGGATCGCCGCTCGTGACCGTGCCGGTCTTATCGAGAGCTACGATCTGCACCTTCCCCGCCTGCTCCAGCGAAACAGCGGTCTTGAACAGGATGCCGTTTTTCGCTCCCATGCCGTTTCCGACCATGATCGCCACCGGCGTGGCAAGACCGAGGGCGCAGGGACAGCTTATGACCAGCACAGAAATGCCCCGCGCCAGCGCATAGCCAAAGGTCTGCCCCGCCAGCAGCCAGATCACAAGCGTGACGGCAGCGATCCCGATCACCGTCGGGACAAACACGCCGGAGACCTTGTCCGCGATCTTGGCGATAGGCGCTTTCGTCGCGGCGGCGTCGCTCACCATGCGGATGATCTGGGCGAGCGTCGTATCCTCTCCCACACGCGCCGCGCGGCAGCGGAGAAAGCCCGATTGATTCACCGTAGCGGCGGAAACCTCATCCCCCGCCGCCTTATCCACCGGGATGCTCTCGCCCGTGAGCGCGGCCTCGTTCACCGCCGAAGCGCCTTCGATCACGATGCCGTCCACCGGGATATTCTCCCCCGGACGGACGAGGAAAACATCGCCGATGCGAACCTGCTCGACAGGGATCTCTGTTTCTGTCCCGTCCCGCTCCACAACCGCGGTCTTCGGCGCGAGACGCATGAGGCTCTTGAGAGCGTCCGTGGTCTTTCCCTTCGACCGTGCCTCCAAAAGCTTTCCCACCGTGATGAGAGCAAGGATCATGCCTGCGGACTCGAAATAGAAGTCCATCGTATAATCCATGACTGCCGCCATGTCCCCGTCCGTTTGGGCGCGGGTCATAGCCAGCAACACATACACGCTCCACAGAAACGACACCATCGATCCCATGGCCACGAGGGTGTCCATATTCGGCGCGCCGTGCCGGAGGCTCTGAAAGCCGCTGATAAAAAACTTCTGGTTGATGACCATGATGGTTCCCGCCAGCAGCATCTGCACGACACCCATGGCGACATGGTTGCCGTCGAAAAACGCGGGGAGCGGCCAGCCCCACATGCTATGCCCCATGGAGAAATACATCAGCACAACAAGGAAGCCCAGCGACGCGATCAGCCGTTTTTTCAAAACCGGCGTCTCGTGATCGGCCAGCGCGTCCTCCTCCGCCGAGGGAGCGGCGGGAACCGCGTTTTTTGGCGACGCGCCGTAGCCCGCGTCCTTCACCGCCGCCACGATCGCCGCGGGCGAGGCTGTCCCCTCCACGCCCATGGAATTTGTCAGCAGGCTCACCGAACAGCTCGTCACCCCCGGAACCTGCGATACCGCTTTTTCCACCCGGGCGCTGCACGCCGCGCAGCTCATGCCCGTCACATTATATTGTTCCATTCCTGTACCTTCCGAATCACTTCATCAGCTTCTGCAGCGTTTTCACGAGATCGTCGATCGTCTCGTCCTTGCCGTCGCGTATATCCTGCGCTACGCAGGTACGGATATGCGAAGCGAGCAGTTCTTTATTGAATGCGTTCACCGCCGCGCTCACCGCCGAGGACTGCACAAGGATATCCGTACAATAGGCGTCGCGCTCGATCATCCCCTTGATGCCTTGGATCTGACCCGCGATGCGGTTCAGCCGGTGGACCAGCGCCTTTTTCTCCTCCTCGGAGCGATCTTTGGTTTTATGGCAGCAGCAATTTTCCTCCATGCTATTGCGTCTCCTTTTTCAAATACCCCCTCGGGGTATCTTAACTATATACCCCCTCGGGGTATTTGTCAAGAGCCTTTTGATATGGTATCATACCTTTAGATCATTTCCGCGACAGGAGCCTGCCATGAGCCGAAAAGCGCCGATCTTATTTCTGATACTGACGGCCGTCCTCGCCCTCTTTGGGCTGGGGATCTACGGTCTTGCCGCCGGCTCGCCCGGAAAGGAGGTATCCGCCATGTCCGAAACGACCCTCATCATCGCCACCGATCTGCATTATCTCGCGCCGGAGCTTACCGACCACGGGACGTATTTTGAGGATATGGTCACAGATTCCGACGGCAAGGTCATGGACTATATCGAGGAACTGACGGACGCCTTTCTGGCGGAGGTCATCGAGGCGCAGCCCGCGGCGCTCATTCTCTCCGGCGATGTCAGCTTCAACGGCGCCCGCGTGAGCCACGAAGCGCTGGCGGCAAAGCTTCGCGCTGTTGCGGAGGCGGGCGTCCCCGTCCTCGTCATGCCCGGCAACCACGATCTTGAAAACAGCAATGCCGCCGCATTCCGCGGCGACGGCTTTACCCGCGTCGGGAGTGTGACGGCGGCGGAATTTGCGACGATCTATGCTGACTGCGGCTTTGCCACGGCGCTGGCGCGGGACGCGGCTTCACTGAGCTATATGTATGAAGTATCGCCCGGGCTGCGGGTGCTGATGCTGGACGTGAACACCGCCGATTCGCCCAACACCGTGAAGCCCGAGACCCTCGCTTGGGCGGAGGCGCAGCTCGCGGACGCATCCCTCGCGGGAGCGAAGGTCGTCGCCGTGAGCCATCAGAACGTGTTCAAGCACAACAGCGTCATCTACAGCGGCTATCTCATCGAAAACGCGGACGACCTGCTGGCGCTGTATAAAAAAAACGGCGTGCTCGTGAATTTGAGCGGGCATCTGCATTGCCAGCACATTTCCCACGACGACAGCTGCTTTTATGAGATCGCCACCTCGTCGCTGGCGGTATCGCCGAATCAGTACGGCGTCCTTACCCTCTCCGATCACGAGGCGGCGTATGCGACCCGTATCACCGACGTATCCGCATGGGCAGCGCGGCAGGGCATGACCGATCCAAACCTGCTGGATTTCGCCGCGTATTCGCTGGACTTCTTCCGCTGCTCCGGACGGGACGACACCGTCCGCCGGATGGCGGACGATCCCGACACCCGCGCGGCGGCGGAGTTTTTCACCGAGCTGAACGTCGCCTATTTCTCCGGCCGGATGGACACGGTCAGCGCCGACGACCCCGGCTTCGACATTCTCGGCGGCCTCGGCGGCTTCGCCGGTCTCTATGCCCTCAGCCTTCGCGAGGAGGCGGGGCTCGATTCCACAAAGCTGACGGTACGGTATTGACCGCGAGCGGCGCGGACGATCCCGAAACGCAGGGGCTGACGGGATACAAAAAAGAGGAGCAGGGTTTCCCTTGCTCCTCTCAAGTGTTTGACTTACCTACGTTTTCGCTCAACCGAAGTAGCGCTTGAGCAGACCCTCGAAGGCCTTGCCGTGGCGGGCCTCCGTCAGAGCTGCGTTACCTGTTGGCCCGTAAGTACGGCGGGTCCGCAGCCTTTCTGTACTTCCCGTAAAAACCGCACTTCTCACAGTGATAGACTGCCCGCGGTTTTGTCGGGAGGAACCAACTCAGAAGCCCATGGGCGTGGACGATCCGCATAATGTTAGGCATTTCGCGCCAGTGTTTCTTCTCTCCGCATTTCGGGCAGCACGGAGGAACCAGCTTGGTATCCTTCTTTTCAGCCAAAATACCTCTTCAGAAGCCCCTCGAAGGCCTTGCCGTGGCGAGCCTCGTCGCGCCCGATCTCGTGGACGATATCGTGGATCGCATCGAGATTCAGCTCCTTCGCCCGCTTTGCCAGATCCGCGCGTCCCTTCGTTGCGCCATACTCCGCGTCAGCGCGCAGTTCCAGATTCTTCTTGGTGCTGTCAGTCACGACCTCACCGAGCAACTCCGCGAAATGCGCGGCATGCCACGCTTCCTCCATGGCGGCCTTCTCGAAGAACGCACCGACCTCGGGGTAGCCCTCGCGGATAGCGACGCGGCTCATAGCGAGATACATACCCACCTCGGAGCATTCGCCGTTGAACATCTCACGCAGTCCGGCAAGGATATCCTCCGGCGCGCCCTGCGCGACGCCGACGACATGCTCCGCCGCCCAGACCTTTTCGCCCTGCTGCATGAACTTGGACGCGGGCGCCTTACAGACGGGGCATACCTCGGGCGCCTTCTCGCCCTCATAAACATATCCGCAAACGGTGCAGACCCATTTTGCCATTGTAACATACCTCCTAAGTAAGTTTTTTTCACGTTCCCAGAATTATGCTTAATTCTTGACAAATTATATCATACCTCCGCCCGTTGTCAAGTGCGCCGTGCTGCCGTGGTTTTTGTCAATTTGATAGTGCAATTGTCCGCAAAGCGTGGTATACTACCATAAAATGCATGTCCACGGAGGAACGGAATATGGCAAGCGTTCTCACGCCAAACGAAAACAAACAGCTCCGCATCGAAACAAGCTTCGGCTCCTATGACCGCGGCGCGATCAAGACCCATTTCGTCGAGGTCGGCGAGGACTACATCGAGCTGGTGAAGCGGTATGTCCTGCCGCTGTACGAGGAGGGCGACATTCTCTCCGTGGCGGAAAAGATCATCTCCCTCTGCCAGAAGAACATCATTTATAAAAAGGACATGAAGCTCACATGGCTGGCGCGCTTTCTCTCAAAATTTGCCTCCCACAGCCCCTATGGCATCGGCGTGGACAACCCTTGGAAGATGCAGTTCGCCATCGACCATTGCGGCGCTTTGAAGATCATCTGGGCGTCCATCGCGGGCGGCTTCGGCAAGCTTTTCGGCAAAAAAGGCGTGTTCTACAAGATCGCCGGTCCGGAGGTCGCAGGGCTGGACGGATTCTACACCGCCTCTTTCGAGGTTTACGGCGATTTCTGCATGATGCTGCCGAAGGAGCCGAATGAGGTCTGCCGCCGCATCAAGGAGGAAACGGGCGTCACCTGCATGCTGGTGGACGCCAACGACTTCGAGCGGGATATTTTGGGCAAAAGCCCCGATCTCATGCTGACGGACGAGCAATGCACGGAGCTCATACGGGACAACCCCTCCGGCAACTCCACCCAGCTCACACCCTTCATCCTCATCCGCAAAGCCGAATAACACCGCCCTAGAAACCAAGTCTGCCGGTTCAGCGCGAACCGGCAGACTTGTTATATTGATGAAGTTATTTCTTTCTCTTGCAGCCCCGGGAAAACCAAGGGAAGGTCAGCGGCCATACGAGCGCCGCGAACAGCACCGCGATACCGTAGCGGATGCCGTGGGCGATGCCGAGCGAGCCGAAAATCGCCGTCAGCACTGGCTTGAGTCCCGCCCGGAGCGCCATCACGCAGGCAAGGCCAAGCACGATCTTCAAAAGCTGCGCCCACCACGGCGCTTTGGGGTCGAAGCCGATCCGCTTACGCTCGATGGGCGCGGCGACCGTGATCGCCAGCGTGCAGCCGAACATCATATAGAGCGTTTTGACCGCCTCCGCGAGATTCGCCGCGTCGATGTCCGCCGGCCATGCATGAAATTCCACATACAGCGCGGCGATCAGCGAAACCACCGCCGTCACGCCGAAAAGGATCGGGATGATCTTGGGATCTTTGTCGCTTTTTTCCAGAAGCGGATAGAGCGCAAATACCAGCACAAGCCCGCATACCAGAGCGAATCCCACGTCCGAGGGATAATGCACGCCGAGATACATCCGCGAAAACGCCACCAGCGCCGCCAGTACGACGCACACGATGCGCACGGCCTTATGCTTCGTGAACCGGGCAATGCCGCCGATGATGCCCACGGCGCTCTGGGTATGGCCGCTTGGGAAGGAGTACCCCGTGGCCTCGGCGCGGGCGCTCTCAACGATGGTGAAATCCGGGTCACGCACCCATGGGCGCGGCACTTGGCAAACGATCTTCAGAAACTGATTGACGAGCGTGCCGATCATGCCCGTAGCCATGAGATAATAGCCGTATTTCTTATCCACGCACCAGAAAACAATGATCGCCGCGGCAATGAACATAAGCTCGCTGCCGAAATACGTCACCGCCGACAGGAGCGCGTCCATCACCGGGCTGCGGATGCCCTCCAAGGCATATAAAATCCCCATATCCAATCCTCCGAAAATATGCTATACTGCTTCTTGATTATACCACCCTTTACCGTAAAAAGAAAGAAGGCATCGGCATGAAAGAGCAGGTTTATACCCTCGTCCGCTCCATTCCGGCCGGGCATGTCACCACCTATGGCGCCATCGCCCGGGCATTGGGGAATCCCGGCCTTGCCCGCGCAGTGGGAAACGCGCTGCACCAAAACGACGACGCATTCCACACCCCCTGCTGGCGCGTTGTGAACGCGCAGGGGCGTCTCGCCTCCAATTACGGCCTCGGCGGACCCGAGCTGCAGCGGCAGTTTCTGGAGGACGACGGCATTGAGGTATCGCCGGAGGGCTTCGTCGATCTCGAAGCCTGCGGCTGGTGGTTCACGGAGAACAACTGAAGAAGCGGCGGGAGGCATGAAGCGCCTCCCGCCGCATTCGCTTTATGTCTCCGCCATGATCTGCCGCGTCAGCCGCTCGGCCTCGCGGTAAACGCTTTCGGCGTCCTCGCCGACGAAAAATGCGCCCTTTTCATATCGCACCTTGCCCGCGATCACCGTCATGAGCACGTTGCCGGGATTGCCGGAATAGACGAGATTCTTCACGATATTATGCTCCGGGCGCATGTTCGGCCGGTGCAAATCGATCACGATGAGATCTGCCTGCTTGCCCTCCGCGATGCGGTCGCAGTCCGAAAGTCCCATCGCCCGCGCACCGCCGCCCACGGCGGCTTCTAGGATCAGCGCGGGATCACCCGCCGAGGCGTCGCCTTCGTCCAGCTTCGAGAGGATGTTGATAAGGTACATCTCCCGGAACATATCGAGCGCGTTGTTGGACGCGGGGCCGTCCGTGCCGACAGCGAGGTTCACCCCCGCCTCTATGAATCGCCGAATCGGCGGGATGCCGCTGGCGAGCTTGCCGTTGGAGCAGGCGTTCAGCACCGCATACAGTCCGCGTTTGCGGAAGATCTCGATATCCTCGTCCGTCATCCACACGCAATGGTAGCCGCCGCCGCCGTAGTCAAAGAGGCCAAGCTCATCGAACAGCTTCGTCGGCGTGACGCCGTGGCGCTCGATGCAGCCCTCCACCTCGGCCTTTGTCTCGGAGTTATGGCTCCAGACGGGAGCCTTGAGCTCATGGGCGGCCTTGGAGAGATACTTCAGCATATCCACGCTCGCTGTATATTCCGCGTGGAAGCCGAGCTGATAGCTCACCAGCGGGTCGTAGCGGTTGTATTTCTCATAGCTGCGATAGACTTCTGACCAGTCGTTATTGGCCGAGAGCGCGTCGCACAGCACGGCACGGAAGCCCCAATCCTTGGCCAGACGCACAAAATCGTCGGTGTAGTAATACATATCGAAGCAGGCGGTGATGCCGTTTGCCAGATACTCAAGAAACGCCACCTTGGAGAAGGCGACGAGGCGCTCCGGCGTGAGCCTCGCCTCCCGGGGGAACACCTGCCGGAACAGCCAGTCCTGCAGGGGCAGATCATCCGCCATGGAGCGCAGGAAGGTCATGCCCGAATGGGTATGGGCGTTTTTGAAGCCCGGCATGAGCAGATCGCCGTTTAGGTCGATCTGCCGCTCAAACGCGGGCATTTCCTCCTTCGCGGGACCCACATAGGCGATCCTCGCCCCGTCCGTCCATACTTCGTTTTGCGTGACGGCGCCGCCCTCCAGCACGCGCCCGTTATAAAACCGGATCATGATCTCATCCCTCCGAATGCCTCTTTCAGACTTTTTTCAAACGGCGGATACAGCACGCCCTTTTCCGTCACGATGGCAGTGATGAGGCTGTGATCCGTCACGTCGAACGCCGGGTTCCAGCATTTGACATTCTCCGGCGCCATGGGCTTTTCATACCACATGCTCCGGATCTCGTCGCCGCTCCGCAGCTCGATGGGGATATCCGCCCCGGTGGGGCAGTCCATATCGACGGTGGACGACGGCAGCAAAATATACACCGGCACGCCGTAGTGCTTCGCGATGATCGCGGCGCCGGAGGTGCCGATCTTGTTCGCGGCGTCGCCGTTTGCCGCCATGCGGTCGCACCCGGCCAGCACGGCCTGTATCCGCCCCTGCGCCATGGCGAGCGCCGCCATGTTGTCGCAGATGAGCGTGCAGTCGATCCCGGCATTCTGCAGCTCCCATGCCGTCAGCCGCGCGCCCTGAAGGAGCGGGCGCGTTTCGTCCACATAGGCCTTGAGCTCTATCCCCCGCTCGGCGGCCAGCATCAGCGGACCGAGGCCGGTGCCGTATTCCGAGGTAGCCAGCGGCCCCGCGTTGCAGTGGGTCAGCACCGAATCGCCCTCATTCAGGAGCGACAGTCCCGCCTCCGCGATGGCACGGCACATGGCAACATCCTCCGCGTGGATGGCCTCCGCCTCCGTCCGCAGCGCCGAGACGATCTCTTCCTCCGCCCGTCCCCGCAGGGCATACGCCGTTTCCCGCATCCGCCCGATCTGCCGGGCGAGGTTCACCGCCGTGGGGCGGCTGGAGATGAGATGATCGCAGTCAGCGTCGAGCCGGGCAAAGAACTCCTCCTGCCCATATGTCCGCGCCAGCACATACACGGCATAGGCAGCGAAGATGCCGATGGCGGGCGCACCCCGCACCCGCAAACTGTAAATCGCCTCATACAACTCATCCCGTCCGCGCAGGTCGATCGTTTTCAGCTCGCCGGGCAGCAGGGTCTGGTCAATAATGCGCACCGCGCTCCCGTCGCCGGTGAGCGCGATGTTTTTGACTGGTTCATACTTCATAACCTGTCGATCTCCGGGATCGCCGACGTGACGAGGGCGGAAAACCGCGGGCCGATGAGGTTCCCGGCCTCCACGACCTCCTCATGTGTCAGCGCGTGCTGGGAGATGCCCGCGCCCTTGTTCGTGATGCAGGAGATGCCGCATACGCGCATGCCCATATGCCGCGCCGCGACCGCTTCGCAGGCCGTGGACATGCCCACCGCGCCGCCGCCCATGCGGCCGAGCAGCCGCACCTCCGTGGGCGTCTCGAAGCTGGGGCCGGTGAGCTGGACATACACGCCCTCGGACATGGGAAGCCCCATCTCCAAGCCACGCTTTTTGAGCAGCGCCCGAATATCCGCGTCGTAAACCGCGCTCATATCCGGGAAGCGGGGGCCAAGCTCGTCGAGGTTCGGCCCCACGAGAGGATTCGGGAAATGCAGCAGGATGTGATCGGAAATCACCATGAGCGACGGCGTTTCCATCGCGGGATCGAGTCCGCCGGCGGCGTTCGTGAGAAACAGCGTCTTCGCGCCGAGAAGCCCCATAATGCGCGTCGGCAGAACCACATCGTGCACGTCGTAGCCCTCGTAATAGTGGAGCCTTCCCTGCATGCATACAACGGGCGTGCCGCCGATATAGCCGAAAAGAAACTGCCCCGCATGTCCCGGCACGGTGGATACGGGCATCCCCTCCACCTCGCTGTAGGGTACGCGGGCGCGCACATCCATCGTCTCCGCCACGGAGCCGAGGCCGGAGCCCAATACCAGCGCGAGGCGCGGCTCGAAGCCTCCGGAAAGCTGCGCCACCGCATCGCGGCAGCGCAGCAGCTTATCGTAATAGGGATCCGGCATATCAGTGACCTCCCATGACCTGACCGCCCTCCTCGGGCTTCACATGGATCTGAAAATCGTTCTGTCCGACAAAGCCGTCCCGCTTCATCATGTTCTCGATCACGCTCACGTCCCCGGCGATATCCACCGCCTCGGCGCGATAGAGGGTGTCGAGCTGCTTTTTATAGCCGTCCACAAGGGTATCCGCGATGCGCTCGATATCCGCCTTGGCCTTCGCCATGTTCTCGCCGGAAACGCCCTGCTCCTCGATGCGGGCATAGGAGTCGAGCAGCTTCAGGGTCGTGGGCAGGTAGTAGTTCATAAAACGGTCGATCTGGGAGCGCTTTTCGGGATGCTGCTCCACCTCTTGGAAGATTGCCTCGGTGATCGCCTGCATCTGACGGATCTTCTCGCTCATCTCCTCGTCGTCGATATCGATATCCGCCTGCCGAATGCGCTCCACGAAGCGCTCGTATTCCGTTTTCGCAGCTTCCTGCTCGGCCTTCTTTTTCTCTGCCTTCTCCGCGGATTTTTTCGCCTTTGCCTCGTCCTCGGCCTTATAAACGTCCCGCATCTCCTCCGGCTCGATGACAAGAAGCGAACGGGCATGGTCGATATACGCCCGGGGACCATAATAGCCCCGGTCGATCATATCGCTGAGCTGCCGCTCCAGCTCCGCGTCCGTCAAGCCCAGCGTTTTGGCCAAGGGCTTCATCTTCACGACGCCCTTGTCCCCCGTCACGGTGATGCAGCGGCGGAAGGCGGAGAGCTTTTTCTTGCCCTGCCGACCCGACCAGATGAGTGCCGCGCCCCCCGCCGCAATGGCAAGGAAGCTCAGGATCGTCCAGATGCTTTCCGCACTCATCAGCGCGCCGAGGGTCACCAGCGCGCCGAAGGCTCCGAGGATCCAGCCAAAGACCTCTTTTACGGTGGAGCCTTGATCCGGGCGGCGGACGCCCTCGGGCGCCTCCTGCTCCGCAGCGGCCTTGGCCGCCGTCTGCGTCCGCTCGGTCTGCGGCTTCCGGGAAGCGGTGGGAGTCGTTCCCGTCCGCTCGGAGGTATACTGCGTCCGATACGCCTTGGCGGTGGAGGCCTGCGGGGCGCGATAGGTCTGACTGCCGCCGCTCTCTTGGATGCCGCTGCGGATCTTGCGGAGGAGCTTCCCCACGAAGTTGTGTCCCGTCGCGTTGGCGATGGTCAGAAACAGGCCGACGGGGAACCACACGAAGATCAGCATGATGTCGATGACCCAAGAGATCGTTTCGATGGCGTCGTCCCCGCCGCGGTTTCCGCCCGGGTGCGGCGTATTCGGCCCCGGCCCCGGCGAGTTGTTGAAGTTGAAATCATTAAAATCACTCATAGTGCTATTATATTAACACAATACGCGCAAAAGGGAAAGTACCTGTGAAAATTTTTCGCTGCAATTCGTCGGTCCTGACCGAAAAAGTGGGGATAGGCAAATCGGACATAATGTGTTATAATAATAGCGAACCCGGTAGAGCGGGTGCGCAATTGAAGTTTTTGGGAGATGCAACCTATGATCGAACTAAAGCTATACGTCAGCGAAATCGACTACGATGCCGTGCTTCGCCAATTCGGCGGCGCGGTCGGCGGCGCTGCCGTGATCGCCGCCAAGGCACTGCCGGACAGCGCAAAGGAGGATTTTGCCGTCAAATACCTCAACGGCAGCTCGGAGAAGCTCGCGCAGATGCTGGAGGACGCCGCCGCGGCCAAGGGCATCCGCCTAAAGGTCTCCGGCGCGCAGGCCGCTGCCGTCAAGCAACCGTAACGTCCGCGGCGCAGGCCGTCGCGATAAACGCATCATTTTTCGAAAGGAAGGACAAAATCATGGATGAACAGGAAAAGGAAGTCATCGACGATATGCTCAAATACAGCGAGCCCGACCAGCAGGAGCAGGAAGAGCAGATGAAGGCGCTGGGTGATAAGCTCCGCGAGCTCATCAAGAAGGGCAACGTGGCCAAGATCCTCATCCGCAAGGACGATCATGTGCTTGTGAACCTGCCGCTGAACGTGGGCATCGTGGGCGGGCTCATCGGCGTCGCCGCGGCGCCTTGGGCGCTCATCACCGCCGCCATCGCCACCGCGGGCTTCGACTGCAGCGTGGAGGTCGTGAAGGAAGACGGCGAGGTCGTGGATCTCAGCCCCCGCAAGCTGGGCAAGAAGGTCGTCGACGCCGGCACCGCCGTGGTGGACGATATTCGCAGCGCCGTGAAGTCCGAGGACGCGGACGCCGAGCCCGTTGCCGAGGAAGAGCCCGAGATCGAGATCACCATCGAGGAAGAGAAAACCGAATAATATCTCCCATCGTTAAAACCCGCCCCCGGTTCAGTCCATCAGACTGCCGGAGGCGGGTTCTTTTTGCTTTTTTACTCTTCCATCAGGATCTTATACAGCAGCCGGTAAAGCTCCATGGCCTCCTCCGGCGCAAGTCGGATGCAGCCGGCGATCTTCGCCGGCACCTCCGCCGCGCGCTCCCGCAGCGCCATGCCCGCCTCAGTTGCCTCCACAAGGAGGACGCGCTCGTCCTCCTCTGAGCGGCCGCGGTGGATGAAGCCCTTGGCCTCCAAGCTTTTCAGCACGGGCGTCAGCGTCCCGGAATCCAGAAACAGCCGCTCGCCGAGACCCTTGACGCTGACCGTTCCCTCCGCCCAGATCACCATCATGGTGATATACTGGGTATACGTCAGATCCAGCGCCTCGAGGTAGGGATGGTATTTCTTCACCACCTGCCGGGAGCAGGCATACAGCGGGAAGCAGAGCTGGTTTTCCAGCCGAAGCGCTTCGTATCGCGCGTCCTCCATCAGAAGTTGTAGACGACCGGGGCTTCGGTGAAGGAGCAGATCTGCGCCGTAACGTTCGTGAGCCGGTATACGGCGGTATTGCCGTCGCCGGGCTGGTACATGCCCTGCAGGGAGGGATAGGCGTCCAGCATATGCTTCTGCGCCTCGATCCGCTCATCCAGCACGGCGGTCGCCGCCACGCGGATCCACTTTCCTTCGGCAAAGCCGCACAGCTCCACCTTCGGGTTCGCCTTGATCTGGGCGGCCACGGGCTTTTTGAGCCCGGTCTGGATATACAGCCCGCCGTCAAAGACATCCACCGTGCCGAAGGGACGCACCCGGGGCTGATCCCCCTCTGTCGTGGCAAGATAATAGGTGCCGCATTTTTTCAGAAATTCATAGACCTCGTTCATGTGATGAGCCTCCCCAAAAATACTTTTACAGCGCCGCTTCCACGGCGGCCTTGACCTTTTTCATGTTCTCCGTCGGCTCGAAGCGGGCAAGGATCTCGCCCTCCCGGCTGATGAGGAACTTCGTGAAATTCCACTTGATATTGCCGTTGTTCTTATAATCCTTATCCATCTTTTTCACGACCGTCCCCAGCACAAGATTCATCGCCCCGCCGAAACCCTCGAACTTCGTGTTCTCGGAGAGCCAGCGGAACAGGGGATCGGCATTCTCGCCCAGCACCTCAAGCTTCGAGAACTGAGGGAAGGTGATGCCGAAGCGGCCGGTGCAGAAGGTGTGGATCTCCTCATCGTCCCCGGGAGCCTGATCCGCAAACTGGTTGCAGGGGAAGTCGAGGATCTCCAGCCCGTCGGCCTTATGCTCGTCATACAGCGCCTGCAGATCGGTATACTGCGGGGTAAAGCCGCAGCCGGTGGCGGTGTTCACAATGAGCAGCACCTTGCCCTTATAGTCCGCCAGCGAGACCTCGCTGCCATCCTGCGCCTTCACGGTGAAATCGTATACGTTCATAATGATGCCTCCTAATAGATTTTGTTAAATTCAATTGCGTTCAATCTTTCTGGCTACAGAATACACCAGCCGCCCCGATCTGTCAACCCCAAAATTGCCCTAAAGACAAAAAATCCCGCACAGGATCGCCTGCGCGGGAGATGTGGTGATGCAGCTCGGTTATTTCTTCTTGCCCTCCGGCTTGTTCTGGGCGCTCATGAGATCGCGGATCTCGGTGAGGAGCTTGACTTCCTCACTGGGCTCGGCAGGTTCCTCCGGGGCGGGCTCCTCTTCCTTCTTTTTGCGGAAGGCGTTGATCGCCTTGACCATGAAGAAGATCACGAGGGCGGTGAGCAGGAAGTTGATGACGTTTTGAATGAACATGCCGTAGTTGATGGTGGCAGGAGCCACGTCCACCAACTCCTCGGGAAGGGTGATCGTGAATTTCAGAGAGCTGAAATCAATGCCGCCGGTGATGATGCCGATGACCGGCATCACGATATCGTCCACCAGCGAGTTCACGATGGTCGTGAACGCGCCGCCGACGATCACGCCGACCGCAAGATCGATCACGCTGCCGCGGGAAATAAACTCCTTAAACTCCTGAATCAGCTTGCTTGTTTTCTTCGTGCCGTCCTTTTTTGCCATGATGCACACCTCTGTTCTCTTTAGAATCCGGCGCCTACCGGCCGTCGCTATCCATAGAATACCAAATCCTTCGACGGATTTCAACCGTATTCCCCCCAAGAAAAAAACGAAGACAGCAAAATATCCGATTGCCATATGTCGGAAAATCATGTAAAATAGCTTCATTGTGATCCGAAACCGCAGAAAGAGAGAAACAGAACGTGAAACAGGGCTTTGATTCGGAAAAATATCTGGCGCTGCAATCCAAGCAGATCCGCGAGCGCGTTGGGCAGTTCGGCAAGCTTTACCTTGAATTTGGGGGCAAGCTTTTCGACGATCATCACGCTGCCCGGGTGCTTCCGGGCTTCGCGCCGGACAACAAGCTCAAAATGCTGGAGCAGCTCAAGGATCGGGCGGAGATCGTCATCGTCATCAGCGCAGAGGCCATCGAGCAGCAGAAAAAGCGCGGCGACCTCGGCATCACCTACGACGAGGACGCGCTGCGTCTCAAGGACGTATTCGAAAAACGCGGCTTTTATGTCAGCAGCATCGTCATCACCAAATTCACCGGGCAGGCCGCGGCGGCGAAGTTCCGCCAGAAGCTGGACGTCATGGGCATCCGCTCCTACTACCACTACAACATCGAGGGCTACCCCGGCAACATCCCTCTCATCGTGAGCGATGAGGGCTACGGCAAGAACGACTACATCGAAACCACCCGGGATCTCATCGTCGTCACCGCCCCCGGCCCCGGGAGCGGAAAAATGGCCACCTGCCTCTCCCAGCTCTATCACGACAACAAACGCGGGATCAAAGCCGGCTATGCGAAATTCGAGACCTTCCCCGTCTGGAACCTCCCGCTTCACCATCCCGTTAACCGCGCCTATGAGGCGGCTACCGCCGACCTTGACGACGTGAACATGATCGACCCCTACCATCTGGAGGCTTACGGTATCACCACCGTCAACTATAACCGCGATGTGGAGATCTTCCCCGTCCTGCGGGCGATCTTTGAGAGCATTCTGGGCGAATGCCCCTATAAGTCTCCCACGGATATGGGCGTGAACATGGTGGGCTACGCCATCTCGGACGACGAAGCATGTCAGGAAGCGGCCAAGCAGGAGATCATCCGCCGCTATTTCCAAAGCGCCGTCTCCGTCAAACGGGGCGACGCGCCGAAGGAGGAGCTATATAAGCAGGAGCTTCTTATGAAGCAGGCCGAGATCTCGCCGGAGGACAGAGCCGTCGTGAAGGCCGCCCTTGCCAAGCAGGAGCAGACCGGCGCTCCCGCCATGGCCATCGAGCTGCCCGACGGGAGGATCGTCACAGGCAAGACGTCCGAGCTTCTCGGCCCCGCCTCCGCCGCTCTTATGAACGCCCTCAAGCTTGCCGGCGGCATCTCTTCCGAAACCGATCTTGTTGCCTCCGCCGCCATCGAACCCATTCAGACGCTGAAAACCAAATATCTCGGCGGCCACAACCCCCGGCTGCACTCGGACGAAACGCTGATCGCTCTATCCATGAGCGCCTCCCGCAGCCCTCAGGCGCGTCAGGCAATGGAACAGCTTCCCGTGCTGCAGGGCGCACAGGCGCATTCCACGGTGATGATGTCCTCCGTGGACGAGAATCTCTATCGCCGACTGGGCATCCAGCTCACCTGCACGCCGGAGATCGAGCCGAAGGAATGAATCTAAGAACCGACACAGCCCAAGCCTTTTTGCGAGGCTTGGGCTGTGATTTTTCAGCTTTATTCTCCCGACGGCTGCCCACTCTCCAGAAGACCCCAGATCACAAACAGCATCGGCTCGGACAGGCATAAACCGAGACCGAAAAAGTCTTGGATCATATAGCACACCAGCGCCGCGCCCAGCGCGGGATACAGCGCCCCGAGGGCGCGCCGCCGAGCCCATGTTACGAAGCTGCAGACCGCGGCGGCCAAATAGCTCAGGGTTCCGAGCAGGCCGATATTGAGAAGATATCCCAGATATACGTTATGAGCGTTGCTCACCTTGGCTACCCGCTCCCGGCCGATCTCCTCCACATAGCGGGTCCAGCGGATATCGAAGCGCAGCGAGGTGGTGCCGGGGCCGCCTCCCAGCCAAGGCTTTTCGAGAAATAGCGTCCAGCCCTGCTTCCAGATCTGCCCTCGGCTCGACCCGAAGGAATCGGACAGACGCCCATGCAGCACCTGCGACATTTCCCATAGCGTCCCGCTCGTCCCCGGCCAGAAATACAGCGCCGCCAGTCCCGCCGCGGCGCAGCCCCCGGCGGCGGCTCCCGCGATGCGTGAGATCCTCCGGTTTCGTATCGCCATCGGCACCGATACCAAAGCGCAGCCTGCCGCTGCCACAACGCCTGCGTCCACGTCGCACAGCGCCAGCGCCGCCAGCGCCATTGCCCCCGGCAGCAGCAGCCATCCGTCCCGCTGCTCCTCGGACAGCACAGGATAGATCACAAGGATCGGCGCTGCGAGGCACAGATACGCTGAGGTGACCCCCGCATTTCCCAGCGTTCCCAGAAACGCGGAGTTCAGCAGGGCGTATTTATCGTAGTAGTTCGTTCCCTCCGGGTAGAGCCGGAAGGGGTCAAGGCCATAAAGCTGCAGCAGCACGATCCCGCTGCACACGGCAGCGGAGGCTCCCAGCGCCCACGCATACCGCGGCCGCGGCTCCGCCAGCAAGGAAACACCGAAGAAAATCGCCCCATACAGCACCGTGGATAGATAACCGTCATACCGATCCGCGCCTATAAGGCACACTGCCCCGTATTCCGAAAACGCCGCCGAGATCGCGCCGAAGGCCAAAAACGCCGCCATGGCGATATGCGCCGGACGGATCGTGATCGGATACCGCTCCCCCCTTGCCGCGCCGATGAGCAGAAGCGCAGCCACAGACACCAGCCACACCCCGGTGGCAATGACGAAAAACAGAAACTTCGCCCGGGTGATGGCCGTATACGCATGCAGGCGAAAGCCGACAAACAGCGGGAATACGCCCATCATGAGCAGTATGTATTTATCCGTGACCCACCGGGCGCGCCGCAAGAACATGGTTTCCTCCAAAAATGCCGCTGCCGCGGTCGTTTTTTTGATTGTAGCACATGCCGCCCGTTTTTTCAACGAGGCGAAACCGTCGCTTCCCGCCGCAACCATCCGAAAAAAGCGCGTCTTCTCCGATCCTGCAAACAAGAAGACGAAAAGTGCAAAAAACCGGCTTGACAATCAACAGATCTCATGATATTATGATCGGGCGCTGAATCATCAGCGCCCGATATGCGCGAGTGGTGGAATTGGCAGACTCGCTAGATTCAGGTTCTAGTGTCCACTCCGGACGTGCGGGTTCAAGTCCCGCCTCGCGC
>CAJOIU010000007.1:51365-118243 GCA_905234855.1 uncultured Oscillospiraceae bacterium | reverse complement strand
GTCGGCGATGAACGCCTCTACCCATGCGCCGTCGACCGTCAGCGTATCGGCCTTGTACGCCGCGGCGCGCAGCTCCTCTTCGTCCGTCACCTGAAACTCGAAATGGATGCCGCCGCGGAGATTGCCCCCCTCGTCCTCGCCGAAGCTGATGTTCTCCCAGCCGGTGACGGTGTGATCCTCGCTCCGGCAATACACCGCGAGATAATCAGTGACGTACAGGCTGCCGTTCACGACAAGATCGCCGTTTACGCCGACATAGCCATTTGCCGTCAGCGATCCGTTCACGGTGAGATTGCCGGTCTGGAGCTGGCCGTTTACCGTGACCTTGCCGGAGATCACCACGGGGCAATCCGCGCGCAACTCGACGGATTCCGGGATCTCGGCATCGCCGATGGTAAACTCGTCCGCGTTCTCGACGCTGATATGCACCCAGCCGCCGCCGTCGCGGTAGTCGTCAAGGTTATAGGTGTTCAGCACCGTCTGAAGGTCGGCAAAGGTTTGGACAAAGATGGTGTTTCCGTCCACGCGGGGATAATCGCGTTCCTCTTCCTCACCGGCGCATGCGGTATCGGACACGGTGAGCTCAGCCGTGTCGTAGATATTCCACATGTCGCCGTCATATGTATAGGTGATCGTCGAGCTGCCGGCTGCAAACGCATAGCCGCTCTCCGCGTCGCCGCTCTCGAAACCCTGCATGAAGAGCTTGTCGGGATAGCCCACCGTGCCGGCGTCGCAGTTCGTGACATCCACCATATAATTCGTTTCACCGAAGCGCACGATATTCCACATATGCGCGCCCGCGCCCGTGCCGCCGTCCATCACGCCGTCCACGATATAGCAGTAAACGCTGCCGGTGAAGGCGGACAGATCGCACAGGTATTTGAAGGCCTTGGAATAGCCCTCGCAGACGATCTCGGTATCGTCGTCCCCGTCAAAGGCCCAGATGAGCTGCCACGGGTTACCGTAGGGCAGACCGCCGGTGCCGTGGTTATACGAGGTCATGGCGCAGATCTCGTCCCGATAGGACACGAGCTTGTCGTAATCCGACTCGCTGCTGTGCCGCGCCACGATAGCCTGTGCATTTTCCACCGCCGTCTGTACGGTGTTCGGCACATCGCCCATCACATAGGTCCCCGTCGTGTCGGAGGCGGAATACTCCTTCGCCACCGGGAACGAGAAGGTATAGGTCGCCGTCAGCGCGCTGGAGGTTCCGCTGAACCCCGTAGTCAGCCCCGTGCTGAGGGTCTTGTCATACCAAAACAACTCATAGGGGCTGTCGGAGCGGAGCGCCTCAAGGATGCGGGACAGCGCGGGCTGATCGATCGTGGCAGCCGCCTGCGCATCCGCAGCAATCGCGCCACCGGACACGATGGCTTCCACCCCAAGATCCTCCTTGGAGTATACGACCTCGATCACGAACCGGGTATCGGTGCGCTCCCCGTCCGCCACCGCGGCCACAAGAGGACGCAGACGGTCATACGCCGCCAGCTCCTTGCCGGTCAGCTTCTCTCCATTCGTCATCAGCGCGGCAAGCGCGGCAGCGTCCGCCACGGAGATCTCCGCCGCGGCCAGCGGCGTATCCTCGATGCCGAAGGCGTTGTCCACGAACTCCGCAAACAGCTCTTCGTTATCGTCGCCGCCGGGGACGACTTCCACCGGCGCGGCCTCCGCCGTTACCACGGCAGGCTCCTCCGGCGCGGGTTCTTCCTCCACGGGAAGCTCCGCCGCGACGGCCTCCTCCGCGATCTCGACCTCATCCGCCGGGGCGATGATCTCCGCCTCCGGCTCGGTCTCCTGTTCTTCTGCGGGTTCCTCTGCCTCCGGCGCGGGTTCCTCCTCCGCCGCAGGCTCGTCTATGGCTTCCTCTGCGGGTTCCTCCGCAGGCTCCTCCGCAGGCTCCTCCGCGGATTCCTCCGCGTTCTCCGCCGCAGCGTCGATCACCTCGACGGCAGCTTCCTCTTCGAGCGTCTGCGCCTCCTCTGCCCACACCGAAAGCGGGAGCAGCGAAAAGCAGAACAGCACCGCGAGAAACAGCGATATGACTCGTTTCATACAACTCATCCTTTCATACGGTCAGCGGTAAGTTGTGGACATACTAAACCACCATCAATTTAAGCTATTCATGAATAATTGTCAATAATAATCGTCAACCCGTTGTCATTTTCTACAAATATAACAAAAAGCCCGGAAGCATTTCGCCTCCGGGCATTGGGTCTTCGGTTCAGCCGATGAGATAGGGCACGTTGAACACAGCTACGTTGGGATATCGCTCCATCTTCCGGGCGAGGCGCTGGGTCGTCTGGTTATGGAGCAGCCGCTGCAGTGGATGGGTCACGACAAGGGCGCCCATCATCACCGTCAGATTCTGATATTCCGGCAGCTTTGCCGCCTCCGTCTGCACATGCCGCAGCAGCACCTCGTTCACGTTGCGATAGGTGGTCACCTCATACACAAACCGGGCATCCACCCCCAGCTCCTCGATCCGCCTTTTCAGCGCCAGCGCCTTTTCCTCGTCGTCGCAGACATGGTACAGCTCGATTTCCGAAAAGCCGCAGCTCAGAGCGCAGTCAAGAGTTTTCACAAACGACCGGCTCATGGACTGTACCGGCAGGATGACCTTGGCGGGCTTGGCGCGGGAAACCTGCTCCTTCGCCGCTGCGAGATCCGTCACACGTAGCTCGTCGGCAACGGAATCGTAGTGCTTTTTAATCCGCAGCATCATATAAACCAAAAGCACGATGCACACGAGAGTGACCCATGCGCCGCTGAGGAATTTCATCAGCACGATGATGACAAGGGTCACGCCGGTCACCAGCGTGCCGAAGCCGTTGATCCCGGCCTTGAGCTGCCAGCCCGCGCCGCGCACCCGCTTCCAATGCACCAGCATACCAAGCTGACTGAGAAGGAACGAGATAAATACGCCGCTGGCATACAGCGGCAGCAGCAGATGCTGGCTGCCCCGGAAGGCAAAAACGAGGATCGACGCGGAAGCAAACAGCAGGAGGATGCCGTTCGAATAGTTCAGCCGCGTACCGCGGGACACGAGCTGGCGCGGCAGATAGCCGTCCCTCGCCATGAGCGCCATCAAAAGCGGCATATCCGCAAACGCGGTATTGGCCGCCAGCGCGAGGATCACGACCGTCATGAGCTGCACGACGAAGTACATGGCGCTGCCCTGCCCGAACACCGCGCCCGCGAGCTGGCTCACCGCCGTAGCCTGCTCGTTCGGGACGATCTTATAGAGGTTAATAAGGATGCTCACGCCGAGGAACACAAGGCATACGAAGCCCGCCATGGCATACAGCACCTTTTTGGCGTTTTTCTGCGCCGGATCGCGGAAGTTCGGCACGCCGTTCGAAACAGCCTCCACACCCGTCAGCGCCGTGCAGCCGGAGGCGAAGGCCTTCAGCACAACAAACAGCAGCGTATCCCTCGCGTTTTCCGTCACGATGACCGTCTGCTCCGGGGTATACAATCCCATGGAATACTTCACGAGCCCCGTCACGATCAGCGCGATCATCGTGATGATGAACAGATATGTCGGCACTCCGAACATCACAGAGGATTCGCGCATACCGCGCAGATTGCCCCATGTCAGCAGGCAGATGATGCCGAAGGCGATCAGCGCCTTATAGGGCAGCGCGCCGGGAAACGCCGATGTGATCGCCGCCGCGCCCGCGCAGGCGCTGACAGCCACGGTGAGGATATAGCCCAGAACCAGCGCGGAGCCAGCCACCAATCCCGGCAGATGGCCGAGATTTTCCCCTGCTACGATATACGCGCCGCCGCCGGAGGGATACGCCTCGATGGTCTGGCGGTAGCAAAACACCAGCAGCGCCAGCAGGGTAATGATGGCCGCCACCACCGGCAGGAACACCCGAAACGACAGCATACCCAGCGCCGGGATCAGAACGAGCAGGATCTCCTCCCCCGCATAGCTCACGGAGGAGATGGCGTCGCTGGCGAATACGGGGATGCCCCATAATACACTATATTTTTCATGACCCAGCTCGGAATCCTGCAGGGGACGTCCCAGCAGGATCGTTCTCAACTTATTGCTGCTCAATTACTTTTACCAGCTTCCCATAAAAATAGCTGCGCGAAAAACGCGCAGCATCAAAGACTATGCCCGACGGACATACCGCCGCGATCCTTCCTGCGCTTGCGAGATTAGCTGTCGGGTTCGGAAAAGAAGGCTTCCTACCGTCCGCAGACGGATACACCCCAAAAGATGGTTCTCCCGCTGTCATGCTCTGACATTCAGCAAATTCATGGTACACTCATCCGGCTGGATTGTCAATGAAAATTCTGTAATTTCCCGCCGGCCGAAGCCTATTCAAGACCGAAAAAGCGCTTCCCGTTTTCCATCGTCACCGCCGCCACAAGCTCCGGCGTAGTGCGGCACGTCTCCGCGATGACCTCCGCGACACGGCGGAGCTTTCGGGAATCGTTCCGGCGGCCGTTCTCGCGCGGCAAGGGCGCGAGATATGGGCAGTCCGTTTCCAAAAGAATGCGGTCTGTCGGCATCATGGAAAGCGTCTCCTTGGCGCGGCGCGCGCCCTGCATGGTAATCGCTCCGTTGAAGCCCAGATACCAGCCACGAGACAGCAGCTCCTTCGCCATTTCCGCGCTGCCGGAATAGCAATGGAACTCTCCTCGCACCCTTGGGTGGCGGCGAATGATATCCATGCAGTCCCCGTGCGCCTCCCGGTCATGGATGACAACGGGCAGGTCAAGCTCTTCCGCAAGACAGAGCTGCGCCTCGAACACCTCGATCTGCTTCTCCTTCCAGTCGAGATCATAGTGATAATCCAAGCCGATCTCCCCAATGGCCACCACCTTCGGATGCTTCGCCCACGCACGGATACGGTCGGCGCTCCCGTCATCCCAGCTTTTCGCCTCATGGGGATGCCAGCCCACCGCCGCATAAAAGAAATCATACCGCTCCGCAAAGGCAATGGAAGCCTCGCTGGATGCCTGATCGCAGCCCACATTGACCACAAGCTCCACCCCCGCCGCAGGAAGCGAGGCGATCAGCGCCTCACGATCCTCATCGAACCACTCGTCGTCGTAATGCGCATGGGTATCAAAAAACATAGCCGCTCCCTCCGCCAAATCTTGCTGAGGGCATTATAGCACATTCCCGCCCTCTTGGATAGGCGGCCATGCCAACCTCGGAAGGAATTGCTTCAATTTTTTGTAATAATCCACAAATCTGGAAAAAATCTGCTATAATGGATTAACAGGATTACCGATTGTATTTTTCGATAAGAAAGTTTATACTTTATATTCAGAAAATCTTATGTTAAAAGGATGATACCGCCATGAAAAGCTATCTGGAGATGACTAAGACCGAGCTGACCGAAGAGCTCGCCGTCGCAACGGCGCTCTATGATCGGATCAAGGGTACGGGCAAGATGGATATGTCCCGCGGGAAGCCCAACGCGGATCAGATCAATATTTCCATGGGCATGCTGGAGATCCCTGCCAAGGAGCTCGTGAACGCCGCCGACGGAACGGATGTACGTAATTACGGCGTGCTGGCAGGTATTCCCGAATGTCGTCAGCTCTTTGCCGATCTGTTGGGCGTTTCCGCCGGAAACATTTTCGTGGGCGGACAGTCGAGCTTGAACCTCATGTACGACGCCGTTTCCAAGGCGCTTCTCCTCGGCGTATACGGCGGAGCAAAGCCTTGGGGACAGCAGGGCGCCTTGAAATTCCTCTGCCCCATTCCGGGCTATGACCGCCACTTTGCCATTTGTAAGGAATTCGGCATCGAGATGATCAACATCCCTATGGACGAAAACGGTCCGGACATGACTCTCGTGAAGCAGTATGTCGAATCCGATCCGCAGGTCAAGGGCATCTGGTGCGTTCCTAAGTATTCGAATCCCTCCGGCATCACCTATTCGGATGAGACCGTCCGCGCCTTTGCCGCCCTGAAGCCCGCGGCGGACGATTTCCGCATTTTCTGGGACAATGCCTATATCGTGCACGGCTTCTCGGAGGAGGACGATGACCTTCTGAACATCTTCGACGCCTGCCGGGAGGCGGGCTCGGAGGATATGGTCTATGAGTTCGCCTCCACCAGCAAGATCACCTTCCCCGGCGGCGGCGTTGCCGTCATGGCCGCCAGCGAAAACAACATCCAGTTCCTCCTCAAGCAGCTCGGCATCCAGACCATCAGCTACGATAAGATCAATCAGCTCCGCCATGTGAAATTCTTCGGCGACGCCAACGGCGTCCGGGAGCACATGAAGCGCCATGCGGCGTTCATGCGGCCGAAGTTCGACTGCGTGCTGAAATACCTTGAAGCAGAGATCGCTCCCCGGGGCATCGGAAGCTGGCCGAAGCCCAAGGGCGGCTATTTCGTTGCCTTTGAAGGCTTGTCCGGCACGGCCATCCGCTGCGTATCGCTCTGCAAGGAGGCCGGCCTTACCCTGACCGGCGCGGGCGCCCCCTTCCCCTATGGCAAGGATCCCAAGGACAGCACCATCCGCATCGCGCCCTCCTATCCCAGCGTTCCGAATCTGGAGCGGGCGATGGAGCTCTTCTGCGTCGCCGCGCGCATCGCCGCGCTGGAAGTCCTGCTGGCAAAATAATACATACCAACTTAGCAAAATGCGTCTCCGTCTGCTTTGCGGAGGCGCATTTTTTGCTGCGTTAAACCAAACTTAAACATCTTCCCGGCATCTTAAAACACATTCTCCTTCGCTGATGTTATGCTGAAAACGCCGAGGGGCAATGCGAAACATTTTGCTCCCTCCCGGCGTCTATTCAGCAAACGCACAGGAAAGGGGAACCCTATGTATACGATCCTCACAAAACAGAACACCGGGGATGCGGAGGCCATGTCCCGTTTTATCAATACCCACCCGAACGGGCACTTCCTGCAGTCGCCCCAATGGGCGCAGGTCAAGCGCCAATGGGACTGGCGCGGCGTGGTCGTCCGCGGAGACGACGGCCGGATCCTTGGGGCGGCCTCCCTTCTCATCCGGCGGCTCCCGCTGGGTCTTTCGCTGATCTATGCGCCCCGCGGTCCCATATGCGACCGTGACGATCCGGCCGTCCTGCGGGAGCTGCTCGATGGCATCCGTCAGGCGGCGCGGGAATGTCGAGCGCCGCTGCTTCTGCTTGACCCGGACGCCCCCGCCGACGACGACTCCTTCCGCGCCGCTTTGACGGCAGAAGGGTTTATGGAAAAGTACAGCGCGGGTCTCGATAACATTCAGGCGCAGCATGTGTTTCGTCTTGATCTTTCCGGCAGGACGGAGGCGGAGGTATTTGCCGCCTTCCCCTCCAAAACACGCTATAACATCCGGCTTGCGCAGCGGAGGGGCGTAACGATCCGTCAGTATCGCGGCGACCGCCCCATCCCGGCAGCGGAGCTTTCCGCCTTCTCGCGGCTCATGGAGATCACCGGCGAGCGGGATCGGTTTCTTACCCGGGATCGGTCGTATTTCCAAGACGTTCTCTCCTCCATGGGGGAAAACGCGGTGCTGTATCTCGCCTATCTGAACGGAAAGCCCATCGCCGGAACGATCGAGGTGTTCTACGGTCACAAGGCATGGTATCTCTACGGCGCATCCTCCAACGAGCATCGCGCCGCCATGCCGAATTATCTGCTGCAATGGGAGATGATCCGCCGCGCCCTGCGGCTTGGCTGCTCCTTCTACGATCTGCGGGGTGTCCCGCAGGCGCCCCGGGAGGACGATCCGCTCTACGGCCTCTACCGCTTCAAAAAGGGCTTCGGAGGTGAAAAGCGGGATTTCACGGGACTATTTATCAAAAAATACCGCCCTCTCACCGGCGTCGCAATGCTGGCAGCCATGAGGCTATATCGGCGGCTGAAGCTCCACAAGCTGAAGGCGCCCTCGCTCCCCCTCCGGGAGGAGCCTGCCGCCGTCATACCGAAAAAGCTTCCTCTCGCGGGCTGAACCGCGGGAGGAAGCTTCCGTTTATAGCTGTTTATGACTCCTTCGGAAAGGTGAGGATGATCGATTCGTTGGGACGCAGACCATAGCTGAGCCGGTATTCCCGACCGTCGCATTCGCTCCGCTCTGCCTCCAGCACGGGAACGCCGCCTATCTCGTCGGGGCCGCCGCCACCGGGCAGACTGTCATAGGTGCTGAACACCCGCTCATACTTGCCGGGGAGCGGAACCCCCACGGCGTAATCGCCGTAGCTCATGGGCGAGAAGTTGCAGACCACCAGCACCGCGCCGTCATAGCCATTCCGGGGCTTCCGTATGTAGCTGAGGATGTTCCGATCCGCGTCGTTTCGGTTGACCCATTCAAAGATCGCCGGATCCCGGGGATCCTCATGCAGGCTGGGATACCACCGATAAAGCCCCAAAAGGTTCCGCACGCACTGCATCACGTCCCTATGGCCGAAGTCGCCGGTCAGCCACCAATTCAGTTCCCGTGCCTCCGACCACTCCCGATCCTCCGCAAATTCCTGTCCCATGAACAGGAGCTTTTTGCCCGGATGGGTGAACTGGAAGGTATACAGGGTCTTCATCCCGCCCAAGCGATCCTCCAGACCGCCGGGCAGCTTATCCCGGATGGGGTGCTTCAGATGCACCACCTCGTCATGGGACAGCACCAGCACGAAGCTCTCCGTAAAGGCATAGTCAAGGGTATGCGTCAGTTCCCCATGATGCCAATGGCGGTAGATGGGATCCTTTGCGAGATACTTGAGCGTGTCGTTCATCCAGCCAAGGCTCCATTTGAACATGAAGCCCATGCCGCCCCGGTCGACATCCTCCGTGATGCCCTGCATGGTGGAGGAATCCTCCGCGATCAGATAGGCGTTCGTATACCGCCGCACCGCCCGGTTGAGCTGCCGCAGAAAATCGGTGCTTTCCAGATTCTCCAATCCTCCATAGACGTTCGGCCGCCATTCGGAACGGCCGAAGCTGTTATACAGCATGGCAGCCACGGCGTCCACCCGCAGGGCGTCGATATGAAACTCCCGCACCCAATACATGGCATTGGAGATGAGGAAGGAGCGCACTTCCGGCTTTCCGTGATCAAAGGCCTTTGTCCCCCATTCGGGATACTCAGCGCGCAGCGGATCCTCCGGCTCATAGAGCGTTGTGCCGTCGAAGCACTCCAAGCCGAAGGTATCCTTGGGGAAATGCGCCGGCACCCAGTCAAGGATCACGCCGATCCCCGCCCGATGGAGGGTGTCGACAAAATAGCGAAAATCGTCCGGCGTACCGTAGCGGCTGGTAGGCGCGTAAAAGCCCGTCACCTGATAACCCCACGAGCCGTCGAAGGGATGCTCGCAGATGCCGATGAGCTCCACATGAGTATAGCCCATATAATTGACGTATTCCGCGAGCTGATCCGCGAGCTCCCGATAGTTCAAAAAGCCGTCTTCGTCGAAATCGCCGTTGTAGCGTTTTTTCCACGAGCCGAGATGCACCTCGTAGATCGCCATCGGCTCCCGCAGGACATCCGCCGATTCCCTCGTTTTACGATACGCCCCGTCCTGCCATGCATAGTCCCCGAGGCCGTATACCACCGAGGCGTTGGCGGGGCGCCGCTCGGCGCAGAAGGCATAGGGATCGGACTTATAGCGCTTGATCCCATCCGCGCCCATCACGACATAGCGATACACGTCGCCGGGTTTCACTCCGGGCAGGAACCGCTCCCATACGCCGTTCGGCGAAGGCGTCATACGGCCGTTATCCTCCCACCAGCCGTTGCGATCCGTGATGACGGATACCGCGCGGGCATGGGGCGCCCAAAGCGTGAACAGCGTACCCTCCACCCCGTCGAGGGAGGCGGGATGCGCGCCCATCTTCCGATAGACCTCGTAGTGCGTTCCCTCGTGGAAATAGAAGCTGTCGAGGTCGCTGAAATACAGCAAGCTGTTGTCTTCCTTCTGCATAAACGCCCTCCTGTCCGTGATCCGGCCTCAGCCGGTCAGTATGACCGCCGTATGCGCCGGAAGCTCAGCGGTCAGCATGCCGTTGTATGTGCGCCCCGCGTCCTCCGGTTCAGCGAAGAAGCCGTCCGCCGTCGTTCGGAAGCGCAGGGTAAACGCATCTCCGTCCTCCGCGCCAGCATCCCGGACACGCAGCTGGGTCCGCAGTCCCGTTTCGGAGGTGTTCACGATCACCACCGCCCGCGACGTATCGTCGAACCGGGCATAGGCGATCCAGCCTTCTCCCGCTCCGAGGGGCGTCAGCGAGCCGGCTCGGAGCACAGGAAACGCGCGCCGCAGATCGGTCAGCGTGTGGTGCAGCTCGATAAGGCTCACGTCCTCATAGCCCCACGGAAAGGTGCGGCGGTTGTCCGGGTCCGTCCACCCCACCTGTCCGGCCTCGTCCGCGTAATAGATCGTCGGCGCGCCCGGCCATGTCATCTGGATGACCACCGCCTCCCGCATCACGCGCTTGTCGATCCCCTGCCCCGCCGCCGAGGAGCCATGGCTAGGCAGCCGACCCACTACCCGGTTCGTTCGGGTAAGGAAGCGGGAATGATCGTGGTTCGACAGCTCGTTCATAGCGCATTCCAGCGACGGCATGGGCAGCCGCGCCATATTCCGGCGCATCATGGCAAAAAACGCGCTGCCGCTGTGGTAGAGGCTGTCGTTTCTTCCGTCGCTGTGCTTTTCCATGCCCGTCAGGAACCACGTCACAGGCTCCATGAAGGCATCGTAGTTCATCACCGTGTCCCATTCGTTCCCTCCGAGCCACGGGGTCGGATCGCCGTAATGCTCCGCAAGGATCAGAATGTCCGGGTTCACCGCCTTTACCCGCCGCCGGAATTCCTGCCAGAAGCGGTGGTTCACCTCCGGCATATGGGCAAGATCCGCCGCCACGTCCAGTCGCCAGCCGTCGATGCTATAGGGCGGCCGCGCCCATTTCTCCCCCAGCGCGAGGACACGCTCCCATAGCGCGGGCGAGCCGTCGTAATTGAGCTTTGGCAGGGTATCAACGCCCCACCATGCCTCGTATCCGTCGTCCTGAAAGCGGAAGAAATCCCGGTATTCGCTGTCCGGGTCGCCGTAAGCGCCGCCGGCGGGATAGATCCCCTCCCGGTTCATCCACCGGCTGAAGGAGCCGCAATGGTTGAAGACCCCGTCGAGGATCACCCGCATGCCCCGGCGGTGCATCTCCTCACAGAGCCGGGCAAAAAGAGCGTCTGTCTCGGCCAGATTGCGTTCCGACGTGACCCGCCGGATATACCGCTCCGCCATGCTGTTTTTCCGCTCGCCCTCCGGCAGACATGCTCCGCCATCCTCGGCGATCACGCCGAAATGCGGGTCGATATGCTCATAATCCTGCGCGTCGTATTTGTGGCTGGAGGGCGATACAAAGAGGGGATTGAAATAGATCGCCTCCACGCCGAGCCATTGCAGATAGTCGAGCTTTTCCAGCACGCCCTGCAGATCGCCTCCATAGAACCGGCGATAATCCGCCGCGCCGGGGGGCGCGTACCAATCCGTTTCCCGCAGGATCGGCCCATCGGTGTAGTAGTATTCGCCCGCCACGGGATCGTTTTCCGCAGAGCCGTTTCGGAAGCGGTCGGTGAAGATTTGATACTGCACCGCGCCCTTCGCCCATGCCGGGACATGAAAGCCCGGCACGAATCGGAAGGGCTGCTCCGATACGGGCAGCTCCCGCACGGCAAGACTGCGGGCGCCAAGCTTGTCATACAGCACACGCATGCCGCCGCATTCCAGCAGGAAGAAATACGATACCTGCTCCTCGCCGCAGGTGATCTGCGTTTCATAATACACGAACGACCCCTGCCGCCTCGCCGGCAGCATCAGCCGCGACGCTTTGCCGCAATAGAGCTGGACGCGGGCGTCCCCCTCGCATTCCACCCGAATGCGGACCGAAACGAGATCCCCCGCCTCGGGCTCTGCCGGGGTGCGGAAGCGCTCCGTCTCATCGCTGAAGATCGATACGAGCCGGGATGCCGCGCCTTCTTTTTCACAAGGGGGCTTCCAAGCGGAAGTCCCCCCGGTCCCATAATATCCGCTCACTTGATCTCAACCACGCGGCCATCCGGCGCGACGGTATTCGGCAGGATCATATAATCCTCCGCCGTATGGGACATAAACCAGCTTCCCACCATTTCCTGCACCGCGGTCTTGTCGCCGCAGATCCAATTGGCGCCGTCGCCGGTATAGTTATCGATCTCGCCGCCGGTCATGGTAAGCACGCCGGTACATGTCCAGTCCGCCCCCACCTGCAGGCCGCCGTTATTCGCGTCATACACGAGGGTGTCGCCCACATAGATGGTGACGGGCGTACCCTTGCCCGCGTTGTCCGTATAGGTGACGCGGAGGCCGGAATACTGGTTGAACGTGGTGTCCTCCTTCTCGGGATAAACACTGTTGAGACCGCGCTGCACCATGCTCAGCACCTGCTCGCCCGTATAGGTATCGTAATACAGCACCGTGGGGTTGGCGAAAATGCCCTGCAGGCTCTCCAGCGTGACCTCGCCCGCCTCCACCGAGGAACGCAGCCAATAGCCGGGATAGGCGCAGAAGTCGTATTCGACCCCCATCCGCTCGGAGGCCGCGGCGCGGATGACGTCGGTCATGAGGTCGCCTAGGTTCGTCTCATTGCCGCGGACGGTTCCGCCCTCGTTGCCGGAGGAGATGCGCTCCGCGTTCAGGAAATAGGGCGTCTCCGCGATGGGCTTGCCGAAGTCCTCCTTCACCCGTTCCGTCGCCGCATCCACCAGCGCCTGCACTTCCCCGTCCGGCGTGATTTCGGTCATATCCTTGATGACATTGCCGTCAACGGCGATGACCTCACCGTCCTTCACATATAGATAGATTTCGCCGATGCAATAGCCGAAGCTCTCCGCTTGGTTTACATAACAATTCTCATCACCGACCAGCACGCCCTGTCCCTTGTTGATGATGGAATGGGTATGACCGTCCACGAAAGCATCCATGCCATCGACTGTGTTCGCCAGCGCCCAAGAGTTCGTGTCGTTCGAAACACCGCCGGAGGCGCCCTCGCTGATCCAGCCGGTATGGCCGACACCGACGATGATCTGCGCCCCCTCCGCCTTCAGCTCATCCACGCTTTCCTGCGCGCTTGCGACGGAGCCGCGGCCGTCAAGCTCCACATCCAGCGCGCCGCCGCTGGTAGTCAGGCCGAACAGACCGACGACCGTGCCGTTATCGGTGGTGAAGGTCGCCGTATGCTGATAAGCCGGCGCGGCGCCTTCCAGATCCTCGAGACCCAGCGCGGAGAGGTCCACCGTGCCGTCGCCGTTGCCGGTGACTTTGTCATACAGCGAGACAAAGGTCTCCTCCCCCAGCATCGGGGTATAGCCGTCGATGTATTCCTCCATGGCGAGACCGTCCGCCTTCGTCTGCACGTTGGCGCAGAGGGTCTGCGTGTGATCGTACAGGGCCGTGAGCATCACGTTCTGCCGCACGACGCCGGGAGAGCCGAAGTCGTTGTTGCCCGGCGCAAGGACGTCATAGACCTCATCCATGATCGCCGGGATGAACTCGCCGTTGTAGGAGCCGGCCACCGCCTCGCCGCCGCCGTATACATCGCCCGCGGACACGGTCAGCACCAGCGAATAGTCGCCGCTTGCCTTCAGGCTGTCGGCATAGCCCTTCACATAGGGCTCCACGTCGATATGACCGTGAACGTCGTTTGTATGGACAACAGCGATCACCTCGTCATAGTCGGAGACGAACTGGACGTTCCCGATCACATCTCCGTTTTTTACAGAATCGGATTCCTCGAAGAACACGATGATGGGATAGACCGACGTGATCTCCGCCGCGCTGTCGATCTCGATATGACGACAGATCATATCCGTGGTAAATTCATATCCCTCCGGCCCGATAATAAGCTCATCCAGCTCCTCCGGGACGAGAGTGACGGTCTCCGTGTCGGTATTCGCCGCGGAGATGGCCACATTATCGGCCGAGGCGCCCCCCGATGGTTCTCCGGAGGCGTACGCCCCCGCCGCAATCGCTGCCGCAAAGCAGAAGCACAGCGCAAAGCAAAGGATCTTTTTCATAGCCGTTATTCTCCCTTCTTGATATCATATCTGCATTATATCACAGAACCCGGCGGTTTTTCATTACATTGCGTTACATTTTTCGCAAAAAACTGCCTCCCCGGCGCGGAGAGGCAGTCCGTAAATTCTCTTGTTACGCCAAAAGCACGCGGTCGCTTTCCAGATCGTCGCCGCTGACCTCGGCAAATTTCTGCAGCAGGTCGTCTCTCGTGAGACGCTGCTTCGCCTCACCGGATATATCGAAGATGATCTTTCCCTCGTTCATCATGATGAGGCGGTTGCCGTGGGCGATGGCGTCGCGCATATTGTGCGTCACCATGAAGGCGGTGAGGTTATGCTCGCGGATGATGGTATCCGTCGCCTCCAGCACCTTCTCGGCGGTTTTCGGGTCGAGCGCCGCCGTATGCTCGTCGAGGAGAAGAAGCTTCGGCTTTTTGAGTGTAGCCATGAGCAGCGTCAGCGCCTGCCTCTGGCCGCCGGAGAGCAGGCCGACCTTTGCGGTCATGCGATCCTCCAGCCCGAGATTCAGCCCACGAAGCAGTTCCCGGAACTCCTCCTGCTCCTTCTTGGTGATGCCGATGCGCAGGGTACGCCGGTCGCCGCGGCGCTTGGCCAGCGCCAGATTCTCCTGTATCTCCATGGTGGCGGCGGTGCCGTTCATGGGGTCTTGGAATACGCGCCCAAGATACTTGGCGCGCTTATGCTCGGCAAGCCCCGTCACATCCTGCCCGTCGATAACGACGGAGCCGGAGTCGATCGGCCATACGCCCGCAATGGCGTTGAGAGCGGTGGATTTGCCCGCGCCGTTTGAGCCGATGACCGTGACGAAATCCCCCTCGCTCAGGGTGAGACTCACGCCGTTCAAGGCGCGCTTTTCGTTCACCGTGCCGGGATTGAATGTCTTATAGATGCTGTTGAGCTCAAGCATTTTTCGCCGCTCCTTTCTTGGAGGAGGAGAAAAACCGACCCTTCCAATAGGGAAGCGCCAGGAATATCCCCACGATGATGGCCGAAAACAGCTTCAGATCCGAGGTGTTGAGGCCAAGCCACAGAACGACTTGGATGACGAGATAATAGATGATCGCGCCGATGGCGACCGCCAGCAGCTTCAAGGCGAAGTTTTTGAAGATCTTGCCGAAAATGACCTCGCCGATGATGACGGCAGCCAGACCGATCACGATGGCGCCGCGGCCCATATTTACGTCCGCAAAGCCTTGATACTGCGCAAACAGCGCCGAGGACAGGGCGACGATGCCGTTGGAGATCATAAGGCCCAGCACCTTGCTGAAATCCGTATTGATGCCCTGCGCACGGCTCATGTTCTCGTTTGCGCCGGTGGCACGCAGGGAGCAGCCCAGCTCCGTGCCGAAAAACCAATACATCACGCCGATGAGGATCGCCAAAAACAGCAGCGATACGAAGATCGGATTATTCAGCGCCAGCGCGCGGACATTCCGCAGCGACACAAGAAGCGAATACCGATCCACGCTGATGGAGAGGTTGCTCGCGGTGCCGGAGTTGGAGCCGTAGCCCAGAATGCGCAGGTTGATCGAATACAGGCCGAGCTGTGTCAGTATGCCCGCAAGGATCATCGGTATACCCATGAAAGTATGGAAAACGCCCGTCACCAGACCGGCCAGCATCCCCGCCAAAAACGCGCACAGCAGCGCGATCCACACGGAATAGCCGTTCGTCATCATGATGATGCATACGGCGCCGCCGGTAGCCATCGTGCCGTCCACAGACAGATCCGCCATATCCAAAACCTTGTAGGTGATATACACGCCGATGGCCATGATGCCCCAGATGATACCTTGGGCGCAGGCGCCGGGGAGCGCGTTTATGAGGGATGAAATGCTCATGCAGCAGTTGCCTCCAGTAATCGTGCAGGATAAAAGAGAATCGCAAAAGAGCGGAAAAGGGCATCCCTTTTCCGTCCTTTTGCTTCGATTCTATGAGATTGAGGGATCAGCCGGGATTACTCGGCTGCCTCCTCCGCGATGGCGGCATAGTCGTCGGGGATCTCAATGCCGAGGAGCTCGGCGCGGGAAGCGACATACTCCTTCGTGAACTGGGGAGCGGCCTCGATATTCATGGTGGCGACGTCGGCGCCGTTCACGAGGACATCATAGGCCATCTCGCCGGTCTTGTAGCCGATATCGTAGTAGCTGATGGACAGGGTCGCGATGCCACAGCCAAGGCAGATGCTCTCCTCGCCCGCGATGATGGGCACGCCCGCGGGCTCCGCCACATTGGTGATCGCCTCGGTGTTGGAGGCGGCGGTGTTATCGGTGGGGATATAGAGGGCTTCGCAGTTCTCGCAGGCGCTGGTCACCACGGAAGCGATATCGTTGGAGTCGTTGAAGGCATAATCCGTTACGGTGTAGCCAAGATCCTCCAAAAACACGCGGATGGTGTTGACCTGATAGACGGAGTTGGCCTCAGCCGTGCAGTACACAAGGCCGACGTTGGGGTAGCTCTCCACGGGGAGAAGCTCAGCCAGCACCTCGGCCTGTCCATCCAGCGGGGCAAGGTCGGTAGTGCCGGAGATGTTCGTGCCGGTGGCGCCGGTCCAGTCCTCGATCTTCAGCGCGGAGGCATAGTCCGTGACGGAGGTGCCGAGGATGGGGATATCGCCGGTGGCGGACTGCGCCGCCTGCAGCGCGGGCGTGGCGTTCGCCATGATGAGGTCTACGTCATCTGCCACGAAGCCGTTGGCGATCATGGAGCAGTTGGCGCTTTCGCCCTGCGCGTTCTGAACATCGATGCTCACGCTGTCGCCCAGAAGCTCGGTAAGGGCGTCCACGAAGCCCTGCGTGGCCAGATCCAGCGCAGGATGCTCCAGAAGCTGGATGACGCCGACCTTGAAGCTGTCCGCCGCCTCGGCAGCAGGCTCCGAAGCAGGTTCGGAGGCGGGCTCCGCGGCAGGTTCGGAGGCGGGCTCCGCGGCTGGCTCGGCGGCTGGTTCGGCAGCAGGCGCGGCCGTATTGCTGCCGCCGCAGGCCGTCAGCGCAAGCACCATAACAAGCGCAAGCAAAAGTGCGATAAGCTTTTTCATGAGAAGATTTCCTTTCTTTTCCTTAATCCTCAGTTACAATCCCGCGGAAAATCCGCGAACAACGGCATTGTACCACTTCAAATGGGTAACATCAATGTGCGAATTGCACAAATTTACTGTATCGTTTTACTGTTTTGTTGCTTTTAAGCGTTAAACAGCCTGCCGCGGTCAGGACTGCGGCAGGCTGTTGGGTCTTTTGCGGTTATTTCAGAACGACCTTGGCAAAGCTTTTTTTGCCGCGCTTGAGCAGCACGCCCTCCCGCAGCGCCTCGGCGGGAACGGACAGGAACACGTCCGTCACCTTTTCACCGTTCAGGGAAACGCCGCCCTGCGTGATGTTCTGACGCGCTTCGGAATTGGACTTGCACAGTCCCGCCTTCACGAGCAGCGCCTTGATATCGGCAGCGCCGTCGGTGAGATCGGCCTCGGCGATCTCGGTCACGGGCATCTCCTCCGACGATCCCGCGCCGAAGAGGGCTTTCGCGGCAGACTGCGCCTTTTCGGCCTCCGCCTCGCCATGGACGAGCTTTGTAAGCTCATAGGCGAGGACGGCCTTGGCCTCATTGAGCTTTGCGTCCTTCCAGTCCGCCATGGCGTCGATCTGCTGCAGAGGCAGGAAGGTCAGCATTCGGATGCATTTCATAACATCCGCGTCGTCTACATTACGCCAGTACTGGTAGAAGTCGTAAGGCGAGGTCTTGTTGGGATCGAGCCACACGGCGTTTCCGGCGGTCTTGCCCATCTTATTTCCCTGCGAATCGGTCAGCAGGGTGATGGTCATGGCGTGCGCGTCCTTGCCCAGCTTGCGGCGTATAAGCTCCGTGCCGCCGAGCATATTCGACCACTGGTCGTTCCCGCCGAACTGCATATTGCAGCCGTAGTGCTGGAAAAGGTAGTAGAAGTCATAGGACTGCATGATCATGTAGTTGAACTCCAGAAAGCTCAGGCCCTTTTCCATGCGCTGCTTATAGCACTCGGCTCTCAGCATGTTGTTCACGGAAAAACATGCGCCAACCTCCCGCAGCAGCTCGACATAGTTGAGGTCAAGCAGCCAGTCGGCATTATTGATCATCATAGCCTTGCCGTCGGAGAAGTCGATGAAGCGCTCCATCTGGCGCTTGAAGCATTCGGCGTTATGGTCGATATCCTCCTTCGTGAGCATCTTGCGCATATCCGAGCGGCCGGAGGGGTCGCCGATCATGGTGGTGCCGCCTCCGATGAGAGCAATGGGCTTATTGCCCGCCTGCTGCAGGCGCTTCATGAGAGTGAGCGCCATGAAATGCCCCGCGGTCAGACTGTCCGCCGTGCAGTCAAAGCCGATATAGAAGGTGGCCTTGCCCGCGTTTATCATATTCTTTATTTCTTCCTCATTCGTCACCTGCGCGATGAGACCGCGGGCGACGAGTTCGTCATACAGTGTCATAGGTTTTCTCCTTCGTATGTTATCGCAGCTGCGTTTAATTCGTCATTGTAGGTCAGAAGCTCTTGCATCCCCCGAAGGGGTACCGGGGCCAGAGCCGGGCGCATATGTCGTATTTGCTGTAGCTCATGCTTCTCCCTCTTTCCATGCGTCCGCCGAGGCAAGAAGCTCCTCCGCCGAGGCGAGCGTCAGCTCCGTTATGTTGTCGCCGCCGATGAGCCGTGCAAGCTCCCGCCGCCGTCCGGCGCGGTCGAGCTCGTTCACGGTCGTATAGGTGCGTCCGTTCCGCTCCGATTTCTCGATAAGATACTGTGCGTCCGCCATGGCCGCGATCTGGGGCAGATGGCTCACGCACAGAACCTGCCGCGCCCGGCCGATACCGGAGAGCTTCTCCCCCACGCGGCTGGCCGCCACGCCCGACACACCCGTGTCGATCTCATCGAACACAGCGGTGGGAACAGGGTCGTTTTCCCCGAAAACGGTCTTCAAGGCCAGCATGATGCGGCTCAGCTCGCCGCCGGAGGCGATCTTGGCGATGCGTCCGGGCTTCTCGCCCGCATTCGCGCTCATGCGGAAGCATACCTCGTCCGCGCCCTTCACGCCGAAGCCGGGTTCTGCCGTAACCGGCGAGATGGCTGTTTCGAAGCGCACGGAGGGCATCGAAAGGGCTTTCAGCTCCTGCTCGACGCGCTTTCCGAGCTTCTCCGCCGCCTTTTTACGCGCCTGCGTGAGCGCGGCGGCGGCTTTCCGGCAGCGAGCTTCCAGCTCCCCGCGCTTTTTATGCAGGCGCTCAATGGCCGCGTCGCCGTATTCGATCTCCGCAAGGCGCTTGGCGGATTCGTCATACAGCGCGATGAGCTCCGCCTCGTCCGTCGCGCCGAACTTCTTCTCCAGCCGGCGGAGCTGTGACAGGCGGCTTTCCACGCGGTCAAATTCCTCCGGCGAAAAATCGAGGGAATCCTCAAAGTCCCGCATCCGCTCGGCAGCATCCTCCAGAAGACTCAGCGCCTCCTTCACGGAAGCGTCCGCCTCGGCAAGCTCTGCGCTCCAGCCCGCGGCGCGGGACAGATACCCCCGGGCTTCCCCGGCCAGCTCAACGGCGGACGGCTCGCCGCCGTACAGCGCGGCATACGCCCCGGAGGACGCCTCGCGCAGCTTTTCGCCGTTGCGCAATAGCGCCGACTTTGCTTCCAGTTCTTCCTCCTCGCCGGATCTGAGCTCCGCCTTTTCCAGCTCCTGCACCCGATATTGCAGGCTTTCCGCCAGACGGCGGCGGGTGTCGTCGTCGAGGCTCAGACGGGCGATCTCCCGCTCATTATCCCTATAGGCGTCATAAGTCTCGCGGAACGCGGCACGCTCTGCATCCGACCCAGCGAAGGCGTCCAAATAATCGATATGGCGGCTCTCATCCAAAAGCTGACGGCCGTCGTTCTGCCCGTGAATATCCACAAGAAACGCGCCGAGGGCGCGGAGCTGAGCCGCCGTCACAGGAACGCCGTTCACGCGGCAGGCGCCTTTTCCGTCGGCGGATATGCTGCGCTGGACGATCAGCGCACCGTCGTCCGGCTCCACGCCGGCCTCGCCGCACCAGTCTTCCGCCCCGTCCGCGTCGAATACGGCGGAGGCTATGCCCTTTTCCGCGCCGGAACGCACCAGCTCCCGGCTCGTCCGCCCGCCGATGACGGCATACAAAGCGTCGATGATGATGGATTTGCCCGCGCCGGTCTCGCCGGTCAATACGTTCAGCCCCTCCCGGAACTCCACGTCCGCCCGCTCCACCACCGCGATATTCTCGATGTGGAGGCTCCTCAGCATAGCATGACTCTCCCTTTCGCGCTCAGCGCTTATACGTCTTGCGGAGCTGGGCGCACAGACGCTCCGCCGCCGCGGCGTTACGCATGATGAGGATGCCCGTGTCATCTCCCGCGACGGTGCCGAGGATGTTCTCATCCCACATGGCGTCCACCGCGCTGCATACGGCCGAGGCAAGCCCCGGCAGCGTTTTGATGACGACAGTATGCAGGGCATGGTCGAAGCTCACACAGGCCTCCCGGAAAATCTCCTGCATCCGCCGAGCCGCGTCGCTCGTTTCCTCCTGCCCCGCCTGCGCATAGCGGTATTTCCCATTGGACGAGATTTCCTTCACGAGACGAAGATCCTTGATATCCCGGGAAATGGTGGCCTGCGTGCTGACGACGCCTCGCGCCTGCAGCGCCTCCAGAAGCTGACCCTGCGTTTCGATATCCTGCTCGGCGATGACCTCAAGGATCACAGCCTGTCGATTGGTTTTCATTCTCTCTCCCCCAGCTTTTCAAATGCCGTTTCATAAAAGCTCTTCGTGCCGAGATGCGCCAGAAGCAGCTTATGCTCGGATTTTCTCACCACGACACAGTCGCCGTTTTGAAGGTCAGTCATGCCGCGCCCGTCCACGGACAGGATGCAGCGCTTGTCCTCCAGCTCCTGCGGACATACCTCCACCACGCGCTCCGAGGTGAGGACAAAGGATCGCGCCGCCAGCATATGGGCGCAGATCGGTGTGAGGATGATATTCTCCGCCGATGGCTCTACCAGAGGCCCGCCCGCGGACATAGAATACGCCGTGCTGCCCGTCGGGGACGACACGATGATCCCGTCGCCCGAAAAGGTAAGGATCCGCTCCCCGTCTCCCAGTGCCGTCAGACGCACATTCTGCACGATGCCGGAGATCAGCGCTTCATTGAGAGCGGTATCGGAAAAGATCTTCCGTCCGCCCCGGAGGATCTCCACATCCAGCATCATGCGAGGCACCAGCTCAAAGCGTCCCTCCGCCGCGTCCAGCAGGCGGTCAATGCTCCCCTCGTCCAGTTCCGTGAGAAAACCCTTATGTCCTAGATTCACGCCCACAAGGGGCACGCGCTTGGCCATCACCAGCGGCGCCAGATGCAGGATCGTGCCGTCGCCTCCCAGCGTAACAAGCAGCTCCGCACCCTCCAGCGCCTCCGACAGCGGCATCTCCGGCACGCCCGGCACAGAGCCGTAAACCGGCGAGATCACGACCCCGTGACCGGCCTCCTCCAGCATAGCTTTCGCCCGTAGGGTGCAGGCAAGCCCCGCGTCCCGCTGCACGTTCGGAAGCAAAACGATCCGTTTCACGCAAAACCCCTCCTATCGCTCCAGCGCATCATGGGACTGCCGGACGATCTCCCCGCAGTCCGCCGAAACGCTGTCTCCTCCGATTTTGAGCCAAGCAAGATATTCGATGTTCCCCTCCGGCCCCCGCACCGGCGAGAACGTCAGTCCCGCCAGCGAGAAGCCGAGGCCGTCCAGCGCGGCGACAAAATCCTCCAGCACCTCCCGGTGGACGGCGGGATCCCGCACTACGCCCTTTTTCCCGACCTTCTCGCGTCCGGCCTCAAACTGGGGCTTCACAAGACAGACCACCTGTCCCGTTTCCTTCAAGAGCGTTCGAACGGCAGGCAGCACGAGCCGCAGGGAAATAAACGACATATCCATCACGGCCATGTCCATTGCTTCCCCGAGCATATCCGGCGTGAGGCTCCGGGCGTTGGTGCGCTCCATGACGGTTACGCGCTCGTCGCAGCGCAGGCTCCATGCCAATTGGCCGTAGCCCACGTCCACGGCATATACATGCTTCGCGCCGCGCTGCAGCAGGCAGTCCGTGAAGCCGCCGGTGGACGCGCCGCAATCAACGCACACAAACCCCGCAGGATCGATGGCGAACGTATCAAGGGCTTTCTGCAGCTTCAGTCCGCCGCGGCTGACGAAGGGGAGCCTGTCCCCCCGCACCTCCACCGCAGCCTCCTCGGTCACGGGCATGCCCGGCTTCATCTGCTTCTCGCCGTCTACATACACGGATCCGGCCATGATGAGCGCCTTGGCCTTTTCGCGGCTTTCCGCCAGCTTTAAGTCGAATACGCGCTGGTCAAGTCTGATCTTTGCCATCCAAAGTCTCCCTCACCGCGCGGGCGATGCCCTCCGCGTCCAAGCCGGTCACGCGGCGAAGCTCGTCCGGCGCGCCGTTCGGCAGGATGCCGTCGCCCAGATTTACAAGACGCGCCTTGCTTGGCGCCGCGCCCTTGAGCGCCAGCCCGGCAAGGATCTGCTCTCCCATACCTCCGGCTTCACACACATCCTCCGGCACCACGAGCGCGCCGGTCTTTTTCACCGAGGCGGCAACGGGTTCGATATCGAGCGGCGCAAGGCGGCTGATCTTTACGATCTCAACCGAAACGCCCTGCTTTTCCAAAAGCTCCGCAGCCGCCAGCGCGCAGGCCGTCTCCGCGCCGTAAGCGGCGACCGTAACATCTGAACCCTCCCGCAGCACGGCGCACGGCGCCGCGGAGTGATCGGCAGCATAATCTCCTTCGCCGCCGCGGGGATAACGCACAGCCACGGGGCCTTCGTCCTCCAGAACTGCCCGGCGCAGCATCGACGCAAGCTCCGCGAAGCTCGCAGGAGCGTAGACCGTCATATGCGGCACGCTGGTGAGATACGCCACATCGAACGCGCCCTGATGGGTCTGGCCGTCCTTGCCGACGATCCCCGCCCGATCCACCGCAAACACCGTATGCAGATGCATGAGCGCCACATCGTGGATGAGCATGTCATAAGCCCGCTGCAAAAACGTGGAATACACCGCGAACACAGGGATCATCCCCTGTGCTGCCATGCCGCCTGCCATGGCGCAGGCATGGCCTTCCGCGATGCCGACATCGAAAAAGCGCTTCGGGAACGCCTGCCGGAAGCCATCGAGACCCGTTCCCTCGCTCATGGCCGCCGTGATCGCCGCCACGCGCCCGTCCTCGGCTGCGAGCTTCGTCAGCTCCCGGCCGAAAACGGCGGAATAATCCTCCTCTGCGTTCAGAGGCTCGCCGGTGCGTGGGTCGAAGGGGCCAACGCCGTGGAACGACTCCGGCCGCTGCTCCGCAGGGGCATAGCCGTGTCCTTTCCGGGTAACGACATGGACAAGACAGGGTTTTTTCTGCTCCCTCGCCCAGCGCAGCGCCGTTTCGATCTTATGGATATCATGGCCGTCCATCGGGCCGATATATTCAAATCCCAGATCGTCAAATACGTTTTCCGGGATCACCCGCTCCTTGATCCAACGCTTGGCTTGATGGGTGAACCGATACAGCCCCGGGACATGGGGCGCGAACACACTGCGATACCATCGCTTGAAGTTGATGTATTCGGGCCGCGTGCGCATACGGTCGAGCATATCTGCCGTCCCGCCTACATTGCGGTTGATGGACATGCCGTTATCGTTGAGGATGATCACCAGCGGCTCGCCGCTGTGTCCGGCGTCGGACAGTCCCTCAAAGGCAAGCCCGCCCCCCAGCGCGCCGTCGCCGATGACCGCCGCGACGTCATAATCCGCGCCTAGTGCCGTGCGCGCCCGCGCCATGCCGAGAGCAACGGATACGGAATTGGAGGCATGCCCCGCCACGAAAGCGTCATGCGCGCTCTCGCTCGGCTTCGGAAAGCCGGACATCCCGCCATATTCACGAAAATGCTCAAAGCCCTCCCTGCGGCCGGTGAGCAGCTTGTGGGTATAGCATTGATGCCCCACGTCGAACACAAGGCGATCCCGCGCCGTATCATAGACCCGATGGATCGCCAAGGTCAGCTCAACCGCGCCGAGATTTGAGGCCAGATGCCCGCCGCTGCGGGAGACGCTGTCCACCAGAAAGCGTCGGATCTCCGCGCAGAGCTCTGAGAGCTCCGCCTCATCCAACCCGCGAAGATCCGACGGCGATTGTATTTTATCCAAACAACCCATGCGATAAAGGCTCCATGCATATGAAAGTTCTATTATGATAACAAAATGCACCTGTTTTTGCAAGGTGCATTTTGCATATATTCATGTTTATATGAATATCAGCTTTCTCTCCCGCTGAGCTCCTCCGTCAGCGCACGAAGAAACGTCGTATCCTCAAAGCACCCGAGAAGCTCCAGCGCTTTATCGGTATACATCCGGGTGAGGGCGGCGCATTTTTCCTCCCCCAGCAGGTCGTAAAAGCCGTCGTGATCGAGCATATCGTCCCGGCATTGGAAGGCCATTCCCAGCGCCATGCCGAAGCCCTCCGCGGCGGCGACGGTGTTTTCGTCCGCGCCTGCGGCTGCCGCGCCCATGGCGCAGGCCGCGCCCATAAGACTCGCCGTTTTCCCGAGATCCGCGGCGGTGAGAGCCTCCGCCGACGCCGCCGCACCGTTCAAGTCCATAAACTGCCCGCCGCAGATACCCGGAAGCCCCGCCGCGCGGGCGAGGATCGCGCAACAGCGAAAGCGCTCCGCCTCTCCGACCTCCGCCGAGCATACGGCCGCAAACGCCTCCGCCTGCAGGCAGTCCCCCGCAAGGACGGCGGTCGTCTCCCCGAAGACCTTATGGTTCGTCGGCCGACCGCGACGCATATCGTCATTGTCCATGCATGGCATATCGTCGTGGATGAGGCTGTAGGTATGAAGCATCTCCACGCCGCAGGCCACAGGCAGCGCCTTTTCGGGATCGCCTCCGCAGACCCGGGCAAATTCAAGGCAAAGCACAGGTCGGATGCGCTTGCCCCCGGCCAGAAGGCTGTACCGCATGGCCTCCCGCAGGCCGTCCGCGCCGTCGCCCGCAGGGGCGAAGCACGACATGAGCGCCCGCTCGACCCCGTCTTTATAAGCGTCGTATCTTTCCGTATTCATTCGAAGGGCAGCTCCTCCGGCGCGCCGTCCGGCCCCTTTCGGAGCTGAACGACCTTCTGCTCGGCCTCGTCCAGCAGCTTGCCGCAGGAGCGGATCAGCCCGGCGCCCTCCTCAAACAGGCCGAGGCTCTCCGCCAGCGGCGCGTCGCCCTTTTCCAGAAGGCGAACGATCTCCTCCAGCCGCGCCAGCGACTGCTCAAAGCTTTTTTCAGCCATTCCGAACCTCCTCCACGATACAGCCGAGGCAGCCCCCGGCCAGCTTGATGTCGATCATATCCCCCACCTGCGCGTCCTCCGCCGAGCGGAGAGCCTGTCCGTCCTTTTCCGCGATGGCATAGCCCCGCGCCAACACCTTCAGCGGACTGAGGGCGTCAAGCTTTGCCGCCAGCTCCACATACCGGCGGCGGCAGTCGGCGGTTTTCTTTTCTCCGGCGGCGGAAAGTCCCGCCCGGGCATAATCCAGCGCCATGCGCTTTGCGCCGAGATATACCTCTGGGTCGGTCAGCGCTGGTCGCGCGGACAGATCGGATAAGCGCCGCGAGAGCAGATCGAGTTTTTTGCCCATCGCCTGCTGCAGACGGATGCCGTCCTGCGCGATGAGAGCGAGGACGTCCTCGATCTCCGGCCCGGCCAGCTCCGCCGCGTTCGAAGGCGTTGCAGCCCGCCGATCCGCGACATAATCCGCGATGGTCACATCCGGCTCATGCCCCACGGCAGAGATCACGGGGATCTCGGATTCATAGATCGCCCGCGCCACACGCTCGTCGTTGAACGCCCACAGATCCTCCATCGAACCGCCGCCGCGGCCGGTGATGAGTACGTCCGCCAGCTTCCAGCGGTTCGCGTAGCGGATCGCGCCCACGATCTCCGGCGGCGCTTCCACTCCCTGCACACGCACGGGCAGGATGAGGATCTTGGCGAGCGGCCAGCGCTTACCGAGGACACGGATGATATCGTGCACCGCCGCGCCCGCGCCGCTCGTAACGACAGCGACCCGCCGGGGAAAGGCGGGCAGCGGCTTTTTATGCGCCGGGTCAAACAGCCCCTCCGCCTCCAGCTTCGCCTTGAGCTGCTCGAATGCGACCTGCAGGTCTCCCACGCCCTCCGGCATCAGTTCCGTGACATAGAGCTGATATGCCCCGTCCCGCGGATAGACGGAGACCCGTCCCGCGGCGGTGACGCTCATGCCGCTCTCCGGCCGGAAGCGCAGCTTTGAGGCGCTGGAGCGGAACATCACGCATTTGAGGCTCGATTCCGCGTCTTTCATGGTGAAATAATGATGCCCGGAGGGGTAGATCTTGTAGTTCGACAGCTCGCCCCGTACCACAACGCGGGAGAGCATGGGATCGGCCTCCACCAGCGCCTTCATGTGGGCGTTGAGCTGTGAGACGCTGAGCGTCAGCTCATTCATGCGTCTCCCCCTCCGGCGTCGGCTCCCGCAGCACCTCGCCGCGGTAGAAGCCCCCCAGCACGCCGTTTATGAAGGCCACGACCTCCGAGTCCTCATAGCCCTTCGCCAGCTCCACCGCCTCGTCAATGGCGGCGGCGGGAGGCACGTCCGGCATATAAAGGATCTCCATCATGGCCTGCCGCAGAACGGCGGCGGCACTGCGGGAGATGCGCTCGGTGCGCCAGCCCTTGGCATACTGCCCGATATAGCCGTCCAGCTCCCGCTGATGCTCCGTCACACCAACCACGCTGCGGGTGATGAAGTCGATATCCTTCGCCGAGGGCTTCTCGGCGTAAAGCTCTCCCTCCGCGGCCATCGCAGCGTAATGCTCCGGCTCAAAAAAAGCCTCCACCGCGGCGCGGGGGTCATGGTCGCCCGCGAGTACGGCAAAGCCGAGCTGGATGGCGATCTCTCTTGCGGCTGTTCTCGTCATAGCTTTTCTCCAAATACAACAAGGAGCCCCGGATCTGGGGCTCCGAAATTCTTCTCCGCAGGGTTATTTATCGAAGGCCACGCCCGTCACATGGACGTTCACCACCGCGCTCATGCCGGTGACGGATTCCACCTCGCGGCATACAGCGTCCTGCACCCGGAGGGCAATATCCGTGATGCTTCCGCCGAGACGGACGTTCACCATCACGTCGATGGTGATCTTGTCGTCCACGAAGCGGATCTTGAGGCCTTTCGTGGCGGTCTTCCTGCCAAACAGCTCCACCAGCTCCGGCGTGGTGGCCGTGCCGAAACCGGCAACTCCCTCCACCTCCGATACTGCCGCGCTCACCATCACGGCGATAACGTCCTCCGAAATATGGATGGTTCCCTTTTCCGCCTGCTTCACGATATAATTCTCGGCCATAGCCGGCACCTCCGAACATCAGCGCTCGCTGTTTTTCTGTATTATAGCATACGGCGCCGAAAAAGAAAAGCCTAAATCTTCCCGCCTGTCAGCTCTTCACCTCGATGATGTTCAGCGCCGATGCGCCGTAATCCGTATTAGCGATCACGGCCTCCGTGATCTGCGCCACCTGCGTTTCGGTCAGGCCCTCCAGCGGCGCGGGCACGGCAACCGTCACGCCGTCGTCGGATACGAAAACGACGCAGTCGGCAAAGCTCTTGGCCAGAAGCTCGTTTTCGAGCAGGTTCTCCTGCAGGTTCCATGCCGCCATGGAATTGATCTGGCGCATGGACTCGTCGATCACCTCCTGCGACACCGCATCGTCGTCGCAGGCCATTTCCAGCAGGGAGAGCGCCTCGTCCCGGGCGGACTGGCGTGTGAGCCGCGCCGTATCGAAATAGGCCGTTGGCACCGCGCCGCCCGCAGCGGACGCCGCCAGATATTCCTCCTGCGCCGCCGCCATCGCCGCGTCCTCCGCCGCTGCCATGGCGGAATCCGCCTTGCCCCAGCGGTTGTTGTACGACCAGTTCAGATACACCGCCGCGCCGACGAAGACCAGCACCGCCGCGATCACGATGTTCCGCTTCAGATTTCTTCTCATTGTTCGTCCCTCCATGATGATTCGGTTTTGAAGATCTGCACCTCATCCGCGCCGAGTCCGGTATAGCATCGCACCGCCTGCGTCACCCGAAGCCGCACAGCGGCGCTGTCAGCGCCGTCGGCAACGATCACCGCGCCGTGCTCCGACAGCAGCACCTGCGCGTGCCCGACGCCCTCGATCCGCTCCAGAAGCCCCGCGATGCGGATTTCCTCGCTCTCTTCCGCCTCTGCTGACGCGCCTCCGCCATTCCGTGCCGGAAGCAGCATGAGGAGCACGCCCACCGCCGCTATGATCAGGACATACCGCAGGCTTCCGAGCCGATCCATAAGCTGCTTCGCGCTCACGACCCGCTCCATGTCTGCCGCTCCGCGGGGATGCCCAGTTCAGCTTCAATCACGCGGGAGAGCGTATCGCTGTACGCGCCGTCTACCGCCGCCTCCCATGGGTACCACACGAGGGCGTGATCGTCCCAGCGGGCCAGCACGGATACAGACCGCACGTCAGCGCCCGTCTCGGCCGCTTTGCCTAATATATATGCGCCGCATTTCTCCTCTATGTATGTCCGTTCCAGCATTTTCTGCTCCTCCTCCGCATCCAGCGCGATCCTGCCCGCCTGCTGTTCATACGCCGCGATCCCCGCCGAGATATCTCCCATATCGAGCCGCAGCAGCGGCGACGCCACCGCCAGCGCGCAAACGATGCCGCAAACAAGCCGGGTCACGCTTTTCACCCGCCCCGGCGGACAAAGCGCCATAGCAATAGCCGAGAGGAGCGACGCCGCGGCAACGCCCCGGATCCAGCCGCTCATCCCGTCAGCACCCCCATCCCCAGAACCACCGAGATGAACAGCATCGCCCCCGCGCTGCCCACAAGCCCCAGTGCCATCCCGTAGGCCGAGGCAATATTCCCAACCAGCGCCGCCAAGCGTCCGTCCGAAAAGGGCTCGCATACGCAGGCTGCCGCCTTGAAGAGAAGATACCGAAGCCCCAGCCCGACGGCTGGTCCCGCGCATACGCACAGCACTGCCGCCAGCCCGAATACACCGACCGCGCCCCGCACGAGTTGTGCCCCGGCGAGATAGGCATCCGCCGCATCGGACAGGATGGAGCCCACCACGGGAAGGGCGGCGGAAATGGCCGTTTTCGCCACGCTGCCCGCCAGCTTGCCCGCGCTGCCCGCCACCGCGCCCGAAACGGTAAGGCAGAGGGTGAATACGGTGGTGAGCCCCGCAAGCAGGGTCGTGCAGCCCCAGCGCATCAGCTTCACCGGCCCGCCCAGCGCCCCCTCCGGCAGCGCGGCATCCGCCGCCGCGGTCACGCAGAAGGCATAGATCATCGGCAGGATCAGCTCCGCCCCCAGCGTCATGAGGATATCGAGAAACAGGGCGCTCGCCGTATACCGTGCCGAAGCCGACGCGTCCCCCGCCGCCGCAGCCGAGGCCGCCACACACGGAAGCAGCGCCCGCGAAAAATCCGAAAGCGTCGCCATGGCCGTCTGCGTCTGACCCAGAAATGAGCGGATATCTCCCGCACATGCGCCCAAGATCGCCAGCGCGCCGCCGAGGAGCATATAGCCCGGCGTTTTTCCGTTCTCACTCATGACGCCCGCTGCGGAACACAGCAGCGTCACGGTCAGCACGACGCACGCGCCTCGTGCGGCCTCCGCGGCTTTTTCGGAGACCTGCCGCTTTATCCAGTCCCACAGCGCAGGGAACACGCCCCGTCCCTCCATCACGTCCGATACGGTCATGTCTCCCAGCACCTCCCGCGCCGTCTCCGGCAGGGCGCCCTCCAGCGCCGCCGTATCCGCCCCCATCGCAGGGGTCGACAGCAGCAGCGCCAAAAGCAGGAATATCGCCAGCTTTCTCATGCCAGTTCCCCCACCGTCTGCAGCAGCGCCCGGATGAGGGGCAGCGCCGCCAGCATGGCACATACCGTGCCGCACAGCTCCACCGCAGAGGCCGCCGCGCTCTGTCCCGCGTCACGGCAGATGTCCGACGAGAGCCGTGTCACCACACCGATCCCTACGCATTTCATGACCGGCGCAGCGACGGCGGGACTCAGCCCCGTTTCATCACGCACAAGACTGATGACCTCCGCAAGCCCCGAAAACAGCTCCATGGCGAGCGCAGCGCCCAAAAGGCTCACCGCGACGCTGAGCGTCAGACCCAGCTCCGGCGCGGAGCGCTTCAGAAGCAGCGACAGGATCGCTCCTGCCACCGCCGTCACCGCCGCCTTCATAAGCAACGTCATCCCAGCTCGAACAGTTCCTTGATGAGATCGAACAGTCCCGCGATCTGCTGCACGATGATCACCAGCACTACCACGAGTCCCGCGATGGTGGTCATAAGCGCCTGCTCGTCCCGGCCGGAACGGGTCAGCAGCAGGTTCAGCACCGCCACGAGGATCCCTACCGCCGCGATCTTGAAAATCAGATCCACATTCATTTGCATACTCCATACCCGTTATAGCAGCAGCACCGCCAGCATCATTCCGGTGCCCGCACACAGCCCGACGGCAACCCGAGCCTTCTCCGCCCGCGCAGCTTCAAGCTCCTCGCACATCCCTCTCATACGGGCAAGACATGCCGCCACCGCCGCCGCCTGCTCCGCCGCGCCATAGCGACCGAGGATCGTCCCCAACGGCGTCAAAATATCCCGTTCGGTCATCGGAAGCGCCGTCAATGCCTCCTGCCATACAGCGGCAAAGCCGCCGCCTGCTTCGATCCCCGCCCTCACCGCGCCGCAAAGGGGCTGCGCGCCGCCCTCCTCGAGCTTTTCAAAAAGCTCCGGCAGCGGCGTGCAGAAGTGCGTCAGCTCCAACTCCATGCGCTCCAGCATCCGGCACAGAGACCGACAGCCGTCAAGGCGGCCGCGATAGTCCTTTGCCAGAGACAGCCCGCACGAGAGTCCGGCTAAGATCACGAGCCCCGCGCCGATCAGCCGCATCCCAGCTCCCGAAGGACGACCCGGCGTCGGCCGTTTCGGTTCTCCACCGCGGCGCATCGGGCAAAGGCTCCCAGCTCCAGCAGCCGCCGCAGCGCGGGGCGTTTGGCTGCGTCCGCCGCATCCCGTCCGTGAGCGGTTGCCAGCAGCCGGACGCCGCTGCCGACGGCGTTCATCAGCGCCGCCGCATCCGCCTCGTCCGTGATCTCGTCCATGGCGACGATCTGCGGGTTCATCGACCGCAGCAGCATCATGGCCGCCTGCGCCCGCGGCACCCCCGTCAGGACATCCGTGTGCGCGCCCACCTCGAACCGTGGCTCACCCAGAGCCGCGTCTGCGATCTCGCCCCTCTCATCAGCCACAGCAACCCGGTATCCTTCCTCCGAAAGCCGCCGTGTCAGCTCTCGCAGGAGCGTCGTTTTTCCCGCCCCCGGCGGCGAGACGATGAGAAGCGATGCAAAACCGCCCGCCGTCACCGACGGCCAGATCCCGTCTGCGCAGCCGATCACCTGCCGCGGGATCCGCAGGGAAAGAGAGCTGAACGCCCGCAGGCCGGTGAGCCGTTGGCTGTCGGAGACCCCGACCCCGCATACCCCCACGCGCACGCCTCCCGGCGCGGCAATATAACCGCGGCGCAGCTCCTCCGCAGCCGCATGGAGCGATGAGCGGGTCGCCGCCTCCAGCACGACGCGGATATCTGCCTCCGACACCGGAAGCGTCGAAAACGGCCTCTCCCGCTCCTCGACCAGCGCCATGGCAGGCCGTCCCCGCCGCAGGCGAAACTCCTCGCAGCGACGCTTATCCCCCTCCGGCAGCGAATCTGCCGCCTGCCGCAGCGACGGCGGCAGCAGCGCCAGCGCCGATCGGTATCCCTCCATGCGCCCGCCTCCTTCCACAGGACAAGTCTATGCGCCATGCGCGGCAATATGACCAGAGGGCACGACTTGCCTCCCGCGGATAATTCACATTTAATTTACATATTAGTGAATGTTTTAGTTGTATAATTAGAATGTTTTGTATGCTAAGAATCAAAAGGAGCAGATTTACATTCATGGGAAAGATCCTCACTCGGTATTGGGGGAAGTATAAAACCTCCCTCTTTCTGACGCCCATCTTCGTCTTGCTGGAATCCGTGGTGGCGCTGGCGCTGCCGACGCTCATGTCCAACATCGTAGATGTGGGCGTAGCGAGCGGTGACCGCAGCTATATCATCCGATGCGGCATCCTCATGACGCTGCTGGCACTGGTCAGCGCGGCAGCGGGTATGTTCAGCACATGGCACGCCTCCCGGGCATCGAACGGCTTCGGCTCGAACCTTCGGGTGGCGATGTTCCATCACATCCAAGAGTTTTCCTTCGGGGATATCGACAAATTCTCCACCGCCAGCCTCATCACCCGCACGACGAGCGATGTGCGACAGCTCCAGATGTCCGTGCAGATGATGATGCGTACCTTCATCCAAGCGCCGTTCCAGCTCATCGTGGCCATCGTGATCGTGTTTACCTATAGCTGGAAGCTCGCGCTTATCTACCTCATCGCAGCGCCTGTGCTGTTCTGCGGCGTGGTGCTGCTGATGGGCATCGTGGATAAGCTGTTCACCCTCGTGCAGCAGAAGCTGGACGCCATGAACGCCGACATCCAAGAAAACCTGATCGCCATCCGCGTCGTAAAGGCCTTTGTCCGCCAGCGCTATGAGCGGCAAAAGTTCCAAAAGGCAAATGACGAGCTGACTCACGCGAACTTGCGCGCCGTTGGTCTCATCATCGCCCTCGGCCCTCTCGCCACGATCGTTCTAAACGCCGTGACGCTGTGCCTTTATTGGTTCGGCGGACGCATGGTGGCCACCGGCGAGATCCAGTCCGGTCAGCTTCTGGCCGTCATCAGCTACCTCACACAGATCATGTTCAGCGTGATGATGTTCTCCATGGTATTGATGCAGTATACCCGCAGCCGCGCCTGCGGCAAGCGCATTGCGGAGGTCTTGGACGCCGTCCCCGATATTCAGGATAAGCCGGACGCGCAGGCGCATCCCATCGCCTCCGACCGCGGCTCAGTGGAGTTCCGGAACGTCAGCTTCCGCTATGCCAAGTCCGGCACCGGCGAGGAGGTCCTCAAAAGCATCAGCTTCACCGCCGCGCCCGGCGAGACGGTGGCCATCGTCGGCGGCACCGGCGCGGGGAAATCCAGTCTTGTGAATTTGATCCCCCGGTTTTACGACGTGGCGGAGGGCGCCGTTCTGGTGGACGGAGTCGACGTCCGGGATTACCGGCTGGAGGATCTTCGCGGCGGCATCGGCATGGTGCTGCAGAACAACGTCCTCTTCACCGGCACGATCCGCGAAAACATCCTCTGGGGCAAAGAGGACGCCACGGACGACGAGATCATAGCCGCGCTGAAGAACGCGCAGGCATGGGATTTCGTCTCGGAGTTGCCCGAGGGTCTCGATACTGATATCCAGCAGGGCGGCACCAACGTCTCCGGCGGGCAGAAGCAGCGCCTGTGCATTGCCCGCGCCATGCTCAAGCACCCCGCGATCCTCATTCTTGACGACAGCACCAGCGCCGTCGATTCCGACACCGAAAGCCGCATCCGCGAGAGCTTCAGCCGCGAGCTGCGCGATACCACCGTATTCATCATAGCCCAGCGCATATCCTCGGTGGTGAACGCGGATAAGATCCTCGTTATGGATAACGGCAGGATCGAATCCATCGGCACCCACGCAGAGCTAATGGAACGCAGTCCCATTTACCGGGATATCTATACTTCGCAGGTAGAGGAGGCGCTGTCCGATGGCTGAAAAAAGAAAATCGGTTTTTGCCCAGCTCAAGGCACGGATGGCCGTAGACAGCGTCGACGTGAACGACGAGAAGATCTATAAAAACATCCAGCGCGGCCCCGGTCCCGGCGGACGGGATTTCCGCAAGCCAAAGGATACGAAGGGCACGCTGCTGCGCATCCTCGGCTATGCCGGACGAAACAAGAAGCTCATCGTTTTCATCGTTCTGTTCATGCTGATCTCCAGCGTGTGCTCCTTGGTTGCGAGCTATTACCTAAAACCCCTCATCGACGACTATATCGTTCCCCTCATCACGCAGGAGAGCAAGGACTATGGCGCGCTGGCGCGCCAGCTTCTGATCCTCGCGGGCATTTATCTGGCCAGCGCCGCGGCGACGTATTTCACCTCCCGCTTCTGCATGACCCTCTCCCAATGGGCTACGAACGCGCTGCGGCAGGATCTCTTCTCTGCGCTGCAGGATCTGCCCATCACTTATTTCGACAAGCACACCCACGGCGAGCTCATGAGCCGCTTTTCCAACGACGCGGACAACGTGCAGATGTGCCTCGAGCAGGGCATCGTCCAGTTCCTGTCCGGCATCATCACCTTCGTCGGCACCATCGTCCTCATGCTGGCGCTGAGCTGGAAGCTCTTTATCATCACCGCGCTGACGGTAGCCGTGTCCTTCCTGCTGGTGCGCTGGGTCGGCCGCTACTCGAAGATTCTTTTCAAAAAGCAGCAGTCCTCCCTCGGTATCCTGAACGGCAACATCGAGGAGATGCTCGACGGCCTCAAGGTCGTCAAGGCCTTCAGCTATGAGGCTCGCGCCAAGGACAGCTTCGGCGATCTGAACGACGAGTACCGGGAAAACTCCATCTTCGCAAACTTCCTCGGCTCGCTGATCTTCCCCTCCATGAACGCCATCATGAACATCTGCTATGCCGTCACGGCGGTACTGGGCGGGTTCATGACCGTCACGGGGCATTTCACCATCGGCTCGCTGGGCGTATACCTGAACTATATCCGGCAGGTCACGATGCCGATCAACATGATGTCGAACCAAGCCATCAACCTCTTCTCCGCCATCGCCGGCGCGGAGCGCATCTTCGCGGTCATCGACCATAAGCCGGAGGAGGACGGCGGCAAGGTCGGCCTAGTCACCGTGCGCCGCGGCGCGGACGGCTCCCTCACAGAGACGGAAAAGGGCGAGCGCACCGGCCTTTGGGCATGGAAGCTCCCCCGGGAGGACGGAACCTTTGAATACCGCGAGGTGCAGGGCAGCGTCCGCGTGGAGCATGTGAACTTCTCCTATGTGCCGGAAAAGCCCATTTTGAAGGATATCACCGTTTGGGCAAAGCCCGGCCAGCAGATCGCCTTCGTAGGCTCCACCGGCGCGGGCAAGACCACCATCACAAATCTCATCAATCGTTTCTATGAGATCGACGAGGGACGCATCCTCTTCGACGGCATCGATATCAAGGATATCAAAAAAGCCGCCCTGCGCCGCAGCCTCGGCATGGTGCTGCAGGATACGAACCTCTTCACCGGCACCGTGATGGATAACATCCGCTACGGCAAGCTGGACGCCACGGACGAGGAATGCATCGAGGCCGCCAAGACCGCGAACGCCCACGGCTTTATCACCCGCCTGCCGGACGGGTATAATACCATGATCACCGGCAACGGGCAGAACCTTTCGCAGGGACAGCGCCAGCTTCTGGCCATCGCCCGCACCGCCGTCGCAAAGCACCCGGTCATGATTCTCGACGAGGCAACAAGCTCCATCGATACCCGCACGGAGAAGCTCATCTCCCGGGGCATGGATACCCTCATGGAAGGCCGCACCGTATTCGTCATCGCCCATCGCCTCTCCACCGTCCGCAGCGCGGACGCCATCGTAGTCATTGAGCACGGCGAGATCGTGGAGCGCGGCAGCCACGAGGAGCTGCTGGCGCAGCGGGGACGGTATTATATGCTCTATACCGGCCAGAGCGAGTTGGATTGAACGGAGCAGACATGGAAAACGTCTTGGTCGTAAAAACCGCTTCGCTGGGCGATATCGTATCCGTGAACGGCCTCATCACAGGCCGGGAGGCTGAGGTCATGGAGCTCATCGCCCGGGAGGGCTTCTTCCTAGCCCGTCCCGTGGCGGAGGAAAGCCCCGAATACCGGCAGATCATCCCCTATGTCGCCGTCGTGCGCGGGGACGAGGTGTTTGCCACCCGCCGCCTCAAAAAGGGCGGCGAGGCGCGCCTGCACGGGCTTATGAGCCTCGGCGTGGGCGGGCATATCAACGAGGTCGACGAGGCGCACGGCGACTGGCTCCTTAATTGCCTGCGCCGGGAGATCGAGGAGGAGATCGATATCGCCGATTTTGGAAAGCTCACCCTCCGCGGTCTCATCAACGACAGCGGAAACGATGTCGGCAGCGTGCATCTCGGTTTTTTCTTCACCCTGACCACCACGGGCGAGGTCTTCGTCCGGGAGACGGAAAAGCTGGAGGGGGGCTTCCGCCCCATCTCCTCCCTGCCGGAGGACGTTTCCCGCATGGAAACATGGAGCCAAATCATAACGCCGGAGATTGGGAACCTATGGAAAGCTGGAACGATCTGAAAACCGAATGCGCTGCCTGTCGGCGCTGTGATCTCGCTGCGACGCGGACAAACCTCGTATTCGGCGTAGGAAACGAGTCAGCGGACGTGATATTCATCGGCGAGGGGCCGGGGGAACAGGAGGATCTGCAGGGTGAACCCTTTGTCGGTCCCGCCGGGAAGCTCCTCGACACGATGATGGAGATCATCGGTCTCGACCGCACCAAGGTATACATCACCAACATCGTCAAATGCCGTCCGCCCCGCAACCGCGATCCCCTGCCGGACGAGCAGGAGGCCTGTATCGGTTGGCTGCGGCGGCAGATCGATCTTGTGGATCCAAGGATCATCGTATTCCTCGGACGCATCGCCGCCATGGCGTTCATCGGCTCCGACTTCCGCATCACCCGCCAGCACGGTCAATGGTTCGAGGTTCTCGGCCGCCCGGCGATGGCGCTCTATCATCCCTCCGCGCTGCTGCGGGATCCCTCAAAGCGGCCGGAGACCTTCGTAGACTTGAAGCTTTTGCAGCAGGAGATTCAAAAACAAACATGATCGAATTACACCCCGTAACGTTGGAGGACAAGGCATGGATCGATCCGCTCGTATGGGCGGAGGGCTCCTCCAGCGCCGACTTCAATTTCGGAAACATATACCTATGGGACAAGTCCTTCCACCAGCTCGTAGGCCGCTGCGGCGACCGGGTGATCGTTGCGCCCTGCTATGAGGATAAACCCTTTTTCGCATGGCCGGTAGGCAGGGGCGACCTGCGCCCCGTCATGGAGGAGCTGGCGGCCTACGCCAAAGCGCATGGCTTCCCCTTCACCCTCCGGGGCGTGACGGCGGCGCATCTGCCCTTATTGGAGGAGCTTTTTCCCGGCAGACACGCCGTGGAAAGCGAGCGGCCCCTTTGGGATTACATCTACAGCGCGGAAAAGCTCGCCACCCTCTCCGGCAAGCATCTGCACGGCAAGCGCAACCACATCAACCGCTTCGAGGCGGAAAACGACTGGAGCTTCTCCCCTCTCGCCCCCGGCGATTTCCCAGAATGCACCGCGCTCCTGCGGGAATGGCTCTCGGAAAACCCCGAGGATATCGACGCGGGCGCCAGCGACGAGTTCATAGCGATCGAACGAGCGTTCGAAGCCTTCGAGCCGCTGGGTCTTGACGGCGGCATCCTGCGGGTGGAGGGCAAGCCCGTGGCCTTCACCATAGGCGAGCGGGTCTGCGCCCACACCTATGTCGTGCATTTTGAAAAAGCCCACGGCGACATAAACGGCGCATACCCCATGATAAACCGCGAATTTGTGCGTCATATCCGCGAAAAATATCCCGACACCCTATGGATCAACCGGGAGGACGACATGGGTCTTGAAAGCCTCCGGCAGTCCAAGGAGAGTTACCATCCCGATCATATGGTGGAAAAATACACGGTGGTGATAACCGATGACTGATGTGATTCTACGTCCGTGGCAGCCGGACGATAAGCCCCAGCTCAAAGGCCTCTGGAAGCTTGCCTTCGGCGACCCGGACGAATATATCGACGCCTTTTTCGGCCGTTTCCTGATCCCCGGCGGATGTGTCGTGGCGGAGACGGACGGCAAGGTCGTTTCCGCCATGTATATCATCGGCGGGCAGACGGCCTATCCCTATCGGAGCAATACGCTTTCTGCGGGCTACACCTACGCTCTTGCCACCCTCCCGGAATACCGCGGCCGGGGCATCGGCTCCGCCGTATATAAGGCCGCCACCGACGCCGCTCTTCAAACGGCGGACGCCGCCTGTGTCCTCCCCGCCGAGACGGGGCTGTATCCCTTCTATGAGAAGGCCTCCGGCGCGAAGCCACTAAGTTATGTCCGCGAGACGCGGCTTAAAAAGACAGACCTTGCCGGCATCAGCGCCGTCAACGCCGCCCGCATCCCGGCGCTCCATTACGCAGGCATGCGGGAGTGGCTCATGGGCGGCATGCCCCATGTCACCTTCGATGACGCGGTGTTCGATTTTATGGAGGAGACGGGAACGGATTTTTTTGTTCTGGAAAACGGCGTGGCCGCCGCGGACACATCCGACGGCCTGTGCCGCATCACGGAGCTGCTGGTATCGAACGGCGACTTCAGCGGCGCCATCGCGGGAGTCGCCCGCTGGTGCTCTGCGCAGGATTACATCGTCCGCAGCCCTGCGTTTATGGACGGACCGGGTGAGATTCGTCCCTTCGTGCTCTCCGTCCTTCGCAAGGCGCCGGATTACTCTTTGCCCAACGACCTATGGTGGGGCTTCGGCATGGACTGACCGCTCGGGAAAAACAGCAATTTTTCCCGATTTGCAAAAGATTTCACGCAATTTAATAGTTTTGAAACATTCTTACACTTTCTTTTGTAATACTCACGCTTTACAATAAGAATTGCAAGAGACAGTTTCATCTTTTTCATTTTGTCCTCAATCCATAGAGTATCGCCGGAGCGCAGCGCCCCGGCGATATTCTATTCAACAAAGCATCCGCCTCCCTTTCGGGAGGCGGATGCGCTGTTTTATCGGTTTTTACCGCACGCGGACGATGCAGCCCGCCTGTACGCCGCCGGCGGTGGCATAAACGGTGCAGTTGCTGCCCGAAGCGCCCACCAGCGTCACGAGGCCGTTTTCATCCACGGTGGCAACGCTGTCGTCCGAGCTCGTCCACGAGATCGTAACAGAGTCGTTGAGCGGATACGGCGCGGCGTCGAGGTCGATCTGCGTTCCGGCAGACTCGGTGAAGTCCACCATCTCACGGCCTTGATAGGTGATCTGCACAGCGGTCACGGGGGGCGTAGGCGTGGGGGACGGAGTCGGCGTAGCCGTGGGAATCGGCACGGCAGTAGTCTCGGCCTGTATCTGCTCGATGGCCTCCTGCTGTGCCTTTTCAGCCTCGCCAACGCGAGTCTTGACGTTCACGGAAACCAGCGCGATCACGGCGACGATCACGCATACAAGCAGGATCCCTCCGATCAGCATCTGCCAGTTCACATTCTCCGCGGCGCGGCGGGACGCCTCCGTCCCGGAAACGGCGCTGTCGCTCTCCGGCGTGGCGCTGCGCACCTCCTGCGGCTTTTTCGTGCCGCAATACGGGCAGCGGGTTCGGATCACGGGATACTCCCGGTGGCAGCGGCGGCATACGGTATTGGGGATCAAGCTCATGGCACTTCACCTTTCCAATCAAAGAAAATTGTAACTTCGGTTACAATCGTTACATCCTGACTACATAATACAACCATGAGCCGCAACTGTCAACCGCTGAATTGTGAATATTTTCTTATCGCCGGGGTTTGGTACCGCGAATGCTCACAGCGTCAGCGTTCCCGTTTCGTCCTCCAAAAGGATGAGGATTCGCTCCTGCGCGCCGGTGGCGGCGTTCACATAGAGCAGATACCGCCGTCCCTCCGCCGAACGGCCGGTCAGCTCATAGCAGAGCTTCTCTTCCCCACCCTCCGAGGGGATCACCGCCAGCCGCACGCTCCGCACGGAAAGCGCCGGGGAGGCGGTGGCCAGCGCGTCCTCCTCCGAGATGACCGGCGCGGACAGCTCCCGCACCTGATGGGCGCTCAGATACCCTTTGGCGTCATAGCTCATGATAGCTCCATTATCCAGCGCCACGCCGACCTTCACCAGATCGGGATAGCACAGGACGCCCTCCTGCTCATATTCAAAGTTCACCGTCAGAATGCCGCCCTCGATCCGATGGTAGCTCTCCTCCATATCGGAAAAACCGACCTGCTCCATAAAGCCCGCCGCAATGGCTCGGGCTTCCTCGGCGGAGAGCCGCGCCTGTCCGGGTAACCGGGAGCTGAGGACGCTCATGACCATGCCGCCTTGTTTTGTGACATACACGCTGTATTCCCCGCCAGCGAGATACGCGCCGAAGCACCAGCATGGGATATCACCGCCGCATTCCCCCAGTGGCGTTACGTTTTTCTCCCCGGCGCCCAGAAAGCGTGCCGCGGTCTGCTTCGCCGTCTCCTCATCTGCCTCCGGCATGCCGTCAAGACAGACAGGGATCGGACTTGTCATGCTCTCGGAAAACGGTCCGTCATAAATGAGCGTGGGAAGCTCGGGAAACTCCGCCTCCATGCTTTGGAAGGCCGTCCCTGCCAACGGCGCGGTATCTTCCTGTGCCTGCACCGCGGCGGCGGTGGTATAGACCTCGTCCATGGTCAGCCGCCCAGCCATGAGCCGGGATTGCATATCCTGCAGGTTCATGGCCATGACGTTCGCCGTATCGGCCAGCTCCGTGAGGTTATGAAGCTCCTCCTCGGAATACCCGCCGTTGGCGCCCACCGTCCGCGCCAGCGTGCAGGCATAGTCGCCCACCCGGGACAGAAAGCCCGCCGTCTGCTCCAGTTCCTGCGAGGAATAGGGCAGGCTGCCCATGGCCATCTGCGCCGTGACGGCGCGGCCGAACATCTGTGTGCATAGAGCGCTTTCCAGAGCGGGATCGGTGACATAAATGCTTTTTTCCAGCGCGGTGGAAAGCTCCGACACGCTCGTAACAAGCTCGTCAAAGGCGTGCTGTGTATTGGCGCGGGCATACAGCTCCAGACTCCGCGCCCGGCGCTGCGCCGTCACCGCCAGCGCCCCGGCGGCGATCACGCCCGCGGAAAGAAACGAGAGTATGCGTATGGTCGTTCGTTTTCGCATAAAAAACACCTCTTCCCGGTTAGCATATCCGAAAAGAGGCGTTATTCTGTTAGAAAATCATGACAGCCGCGCCAAACCGTCCCGCAGGCGCCGCAGCGTTTCGTTCTTGCCGAGGATGCGGCAGATCTCCACCGCGCCGCCCGGCGTGACGGCGGTTCCTGTCACAGCGATGCGAACCGGCCACATGAGCTTGGCGTTTTTGACCTCAAGCGCCTCCGCGAGGGAAACGAGCGCGTCGTGGATATGCTCGTCGTCCCATACCTCCACGGCCTCCAACACAGGGATCGCCGCGGTCAGCATCTCCTTCGAAACCGCCTCGTCCGTCTTGGATTTTTTATGGACATAGAGCGCCGTGTCATACTCAGGCAGCGCGTCGAAAAAGCCAAGCTTGCCGGGGATATCGGTCAGAACCTCGGTGCGCTGCTGCAAAAGCGCAGCGACGGCCGCCGGGTCAATGGCCGGATTTTTCACTGTCTGCCGGATATACGGCTCCGCCACGGCAGCAAAGGCCTCCGGCGTCATGGCGCGGATGTATTCGCTGTTGAAATGGGTGAGCTTATCGATATCGAAAATCGCCTGACTCTTGGAGATACCGGAAAGATCGAAGGCCTCCGCCAGCTCGCGGATATTGAAGATCTCACGCTCACCCTTGGGCGCCCAGCCCAGCAGGGCGACGTAGTTCACGATCGCCTCCCGCAGATAGCCCCGCTCCAGCAGGTCTTCATAAGAGGGGTCGCCGTGACGCTTCGACATCTTGTTGTGGGCGTCGCGCATGACGGGCGAGCAATGGACGTATTTCGGCACCTCCCAGCCGAAGCCCTCATAGAGAAGATTATACTTCGGAGAACTGGAAAGGTATTCGGAGCCGCGGACGACATGGGTGATACCCATAAGGTGATCATCGATGACGTTCGCAAAGTTGTAGGTCGGCAGACCGTCGCGCTTTATGAGCACCTGATCGTCCAGATCCTTATTCGGCGCGGTCACGTCGCCGAATATCTCGTCGTGGAAGGTCGTTGTCCCCTCATGGGGGATCTTCTGGCGGATAACGAAGGGCATACCCGCGTCAAGGCGACGCCGCACCTCCGCGGCGTCGAGACCGCGGCAGGGATCGTCCTCCCGCTCGAAGGAGCCGCTGTCCTCCTCGGACTCGGTCTTTTCACAGAAGCAGTAATAGGCATGTCCCCGCTCCACAAGCCGCTTGGCATAGGGCAGATACAGCCCCCGGCGCTCGGTTTGGATATATGGTCCCACAGGGCCGCCCTTATCCGGCCCCTCATCCCAATCGAGACCGCAGTCGGTCAAGGTTTTATAGATCACGTCCGTCGCGTCGGCTACGAGGCGGTTCTGGTCGGTATCCTCGATGCGGAGCAGGAACTTGCCGCCGTAATGCCGCGCGATGCACCATGTATACAGCGCCGTCCGCAGGTTGCCGACATGCATATACCCCGTGGGGCTCGGCGCAAAACGGGTGCGCACCTCGCCGACGGGGATGCGAGCCTCCAGCTCTTCAAAAAACTTCTCGTCCATGGATGGTTTCTCCTGTTCGGTCGTTGGTTTCAATGCCATACCATGTTATTTTATTCTTTCCCGCTTGTCAAGGGTCAATGCGATATGGTATTATTATAAATCGAACGAAAACATAACGGCGCAGCTCATGCGCCGTGGAAAGCGGAATATCATCATGGACGAAAAGAAGAAAGTCATGCTCTCGGGCATCAAGCCCTCCGGGGATCTTACCCTCGGCTCCTATCTCGGCGCGATCAAAAACTGGGCGGAACGCGCCGAGCAGTTCGATTGCTATTACTTCATGGCCGACCTGCACGCCCTCACCACCCGCCAGAATCCCGCCGATCTGCGCCGACGTACGCTGGAGCAGCTTGCCCAATACGTTGCCTGCGGCCTCGACCCGGAGAAAAACACCCTGTTCATCCAGTCCCATGTTCCCGCTCACGCGGAGCTTGGCTGGGTGCTGAACTGCTATACCATGTTCGGCGAGCTGAGCCGCATGACCCAGTTCAAGGACAAATCCAAGAAAAACGCCGACAACATAAACGGCGGCCTATTCACCTATCCCGCCCTCATGGCGGCAGATATCCTTCTGTATCAGCCTGACTATGTCCCCGTGGGCGATGATCAGAAGCAGCATGTGGAGCTGACCCGGGATGTGGCGCAGCGGTTCAACAACCTCTACAGCGAAACCTTCAAGATCCCCGAGCCGTACATTCCCAAGGTTGGCGCCCGGGTCATGGATCTGCTCGATCCCGCCAGCAAGATGTCGAAGTCGGACGATATCGGAAACGGCCGCGTCTGCCTCATGGATCGGCCGGAGGACATCGCGCGCAAATTCAAACGCGCCGTCACCGACAGCGATACCGACGAGCATTGCGTCCGCTACGACCCCGAGCGTAAGCCCGGCGTGGCGAATCTCATGCAGATCTACGCGAGCTGCACCGGTAAGAGCTTTGAGGACATCGAGACCGAATTTACCGGGCAGGGCTACGGCGCCTTCAAGACTGCCGTGGGCGATTCCGTGATCGAAATGCTCCGCCCTATCCGCGAGGAGGCGCAGCGCCTCATGAAGGACAAGAGCTATCTGGAAGCTCTCTGCAAGTCCGGCGCGGATAAGGCGTCGTATATCGCGAACAAGACACTGCGCAAGGTCTATAAGAAGGTCGGTCTCGTGCCGCGGACTTAAACACGTTTACCCCAGCAGCATCACACCCAGCAGGATGAGGAGATCCACATCGCCGCTCTCGCGGTACATCAAAAACAGAATGAGCGCCATGAGGAGGTCGTCGGTATCCATGCCGGCGGCCTCGACTCTTTGAAAAAGGCTGTTCAGATCGGGCAGCATACGCTTCTCCTCCGTCCTGCGCGGCTGCGGCGCCGTCTCACTCCGGGGCGGCGCCGTCTCCTCCGACGGCGCTTCCCGCGCCTGTCTCCGGCGTCCGTATTCCCCGCTATAGGCCATGACCGCCTCCCAACTGCTGCATGACCGCGCTGACGATATGGAACATCTGCGCGAGCTTCATGGCGCGGTCGAGCTTTTCCTGCTTTTCGGGCTTCATATATGGCCGCATGGCAACGAGCAGCGCCGTGGAGCGGCTTTTCCCCCCGTTCTGCGAAAACAGGCTCCCCAGCGAAGACAGAAGCTTTGCCTCTCCCTCCGAAAAGGACGTCTGTCCTCCGGCGGCAGGGGGTGGGCTTCCGACCTCCTGCGGCGGCGCGGATGGCGCAGGCTGCGCCTGCATCAGGCCCTGCGCCATCCGGGTGATCTGCGCCATCTGCTCCGGATCGGACAGCACCGACTGGAGCATCGCGCCGATATCACCGTCCATGACCGTCCACCGCCTTCTGCACCTGCGCCGCAAAGCTGCGGCCCTCCGGCGTGGAAAGCACATCCTTCAAAAGCGCTGCCAGCACCTGCGTATCCCCCGCCTGCGCCGCCCGCTCCAGCTTTGCGCCGTCAAAACGCGCGGCGAGCCTTGCTCCCTCCTGCGACTGTGTGATTTGCTGCAGCGCCGCGCCGTTTTTTCCAGCCATGAGCTGCCGCGCAGCTTGTTCCAGATCCATAAAAATCCCCCCTTGCCGTCAGAGCATTCTATGCTCCCTCGGCAAGAGGGGTTCCTGTTATCCGGCCGTCAGCCGTAAAGATAGTTGTAAAGACTTGCGAACATCTTGGCGACCTCGGCGCGGGTGGCGCTGCCGCGGGGACGGAAGGTACCATCCTGATAGCCGTTTACGACGCCGATATTCTTCATCGCATAGACCGCAGTCTTGGCATACCCGGCGATGGAGCTGTCGTCCTTGAAGGTCGAGGACTGTGAGGACAGCTCACGACCGAGATAGTTCGTCAGATAGCGGTACATCATTACGCAGATGTCCTGCCGGGAGATCTCGCTCTTCGGAGCAAAGCTCGTGTTCGACACACCGTTCATAAGGCCGAAGATATTCGCCCATTGGGCATAGCCGGTATAATACGCGCCGTCCGGCAGGTCGGTGAACGCGCCTGTATACACATACAGCAGCCGCTTGTTATTCCCGTCCGCCGAGACCGAGCGCATAAAGCCCTTTGTGTTGTTATAGGTCACGCCGAACCATGTAGCGCCGTCCAAACTGTTTTCGCTGCGCACGATGGTGCGGACGGTCACATGGGCTCCCACCGCCCCCGTCTGGGCAAGGATCACGCTGGTATCGCTGGTATTCGTGAGGTTCCGAATGGCGATATGACTGCCGTTCGTAACGCCGAGGATGCCCGACCAGCTCTCCAGATCCTTCCATTCGCCGTTTCCGGCAAAGCGGCCAAGCACGGTGATGAACATGCCCCGGTTCATGGGCGTGGAGGGCGAAAAGGCTGTTTCGCTCGTTCCCGCGAACAGGTTATGGGCATAAACGAAGGCCACGTCGGAAGCAAACCACTGGCCGGCTTTCACATCCTTAAAGGGCAGATCGACCGCAAATTTCGCGCTGATGGTATGCTTGGCCGTGACGTTTTTGAAGGTATAGCTCGTTACCTTTCCCACGCTCTTTCCGTCCACCAGCACATCGGCGATCTGATAGTGCTCCAGCGGCTCGATCTTGAATGTGTAGTTCGATCCCTTCAAAACGCTGATATAGCCTCCCGGGGAAATATAGCCCCCGGAACCGTTTTCCGCCGTTATCTGCAGGAAGCTTCCGATCTTCACCTTCAGCGTCACCGCTTTGCTGACAAGATCGGATTTAGAATACGCCACCGCCTTGAGGGTCATATCCTTCGTTACGGTGATCCCCTCCGCGGGAGCCTTTTTGCTTTTGAGAGAGGGCGCGGAGCCGTCCGTGGTGTAATAGATCGTATCCCCGGCGTTATTGATAATGGTGATCTTGGAGCCGGAAGAAACGTATTCGTCCTGCATATCGCCGTCCAGCAGCACCACAAAGGGCTGCTCCGCACGGGATACGGAGATCGCGTAGGTCAGCGTATAGCTGCCGGTATATGGCTTCCCGCAGACGGCGATGGCCTTCACGGTGGTCTTCTGCTTCACCTCGAAGGACCCGGTGTATTTGGTACTGTTTTTCGTGGGCGTGGAGCCGTCTGTGGTGTAATAGATCACTGCGTTCTTCACGGGATGCGTCAGGCTGACCACCTTGGCGGTGCCGCCCTCGTTCACTTCCACAGAGATCTGGGGAGCAGGGGCATAGCCGCTTTCGCTCAGATTCACCGCAGAGCTTTCATGGAAGCTCACGCTGCCGTTGGAGGGGTTCCGGCGATAGATGCTGTAGCCCCGGTTGAAATAGTAGCTCTGGATCGCGCTGAGAGAGTCGCGGGCGTCATACTCCCGGCCGGGCAGCAGCTCGCCATAGCAGGTGACGCGCATCTTCGCGGGGGTCTGCTCGGTGATCTCCACGGAGCAGACATTGCCGTTTGCGTCGTAGCCGATGTTGGTGACGAGGACGACGTGGCTATTGGGGTTATTGAGGCTGTCGCCCACGCGCAGATTGCTGATGGCGTTGTCCACCCGATAGGAGTATTTCAGCAGGCTCGTGCATGTGCAGCGGCTGCTTAGATCCCATGCCCACGAAACGAAGCCCGAGCAGTCGCTGCCGTAATAAGGCGCCGTTCGGCTGTAGGTCGAATACCCGGAATAGAATCTGCTGGAGGAATCGTTCACAGCCTCCACAAACCCCGTGATGGAGATATCCCATCCCACATAGCCGGTAAACACCGCTTGGGAATAGGGGATGCCCCGATAGGTCTCGCCAGCCTCGAAATAGCCGTAGGTCTTGGTGCCGTCGGTTGCGGTGATGCCCGTGCCCCACGAATTGGAGTTCAGATAGGAATCGTCGTCGCCGCCCCAAGAATAGCGCCATTGCAGGGGTGTCCACTCCACCTCCAGCATCTGGCGAGCCCGGAGGGTGATATTTTTCTGATCCGCGTCGAGGGTCGCCGTATAGGCGATATTGCCGTTGGTGGCCGTGTAGTATCCGACGCCGTCCGCTGCCAGCTCCAAGGCGTCCTCATGGGCAAGATATTCGTCCGATTCCAGATACGCCGCCTCCCGTGCGAGCTGTTCCTCCACGGAAAGACCGTTATCCGCCGACTCTGCATGGAGGCGGTAGTCTGTCAGCCGGAAGTCGCCTTCGAACAAAGCGGCAAGCTCCGCCTGTTTCGTCTCGCCGCCGATCACCGCCACGAGATACCCGCCATCAACATAGCACCGCTCCACATCGGAGCAGACCGCTTCCCGCTCCGCCCAAACGGTATAGTGGAACAGGTCGCCGGTGAGATAGATATTGCCGTAAGGCGTGGGGATCAGCCCCACGGCATTGGCAGGCGCGGCAAGCTTCTCCTGCGCGCCGGTTTCCGTGTCATAGGAATACACGCTGCCGCCGGAGAGGAAGCGCAATTCCCCGCCCATGACGTAAAGCTGCCGTATGTAGGCGCCGAAGGCATAAACCGTCTCAGCCGTGCCGCCCGCAGCGGGAAGCCGCATGACGCTGCCCGCTGCGGTCGTGTAATACAGCCAGCCGTCGGCAAGGTTCAGGTTCCCGTCGGCCTCGGAGGTCAGAAATTCCGTCCGTCCGCCGCGCTCACGCCACAGGCCGCCTTCAATATAATACAGCGCGTCATCGGCGGTCAGATACCGGCCACCGCCGAGGATCTCCGCAGTGGTATTGCCCGGCTCGATCCATGGACGGGATTGAGAAAGATCAGCCTCATCCGCCGCTTCCACCGGCTCCGCCTCCGCCGTCACAGTCTCAGCCTCCGCAGGTTCGGTCTCCGCAGGTTCGGTCTCCGTAGCTTCGGCCTCGAAAGGTTCATCTTCTACAGGTTCGGTCTCGGCCGGCTCCGCTTCGACAGGGTCATCTCCGACAGGCTCAGCCTCTATAGGCACGACCTCCGTGGGAGCAGTCTCCACAGGCTCTGCTTCGACAGGGTCAGACGCCTCCGCTTCCTCCGCCGTCTCCGGCGCTGGAAGCTCGTCCTCCGGCATCAGTTCCTCCGTCGTCGGCTCCGACGGCTCCTCCAGCGGCTCCGGCAGCAATGTTTCGGTCGGAAGCTCCTCCCCGCCGATCGGCTCCGGCGGCACTGTCTCCAACGGCGCCTCCTCTCCCGCCAGCGCGAATGAGCCTCCCATCGAAAACAGCAAAACCAGCACGAGCGCCAGCGCTGTCAGCTTTTTCAGCATATCCATAGTACCTCCGTTAGCAGCTTTCGGCCGCACGCAGACATAGTTATACACATTCTGTTACAGTTTATCACGAATCCCTCCACCACGCAACATAAATTTGATATTATTTGTATCTAAATTGTAACCTCTCCCGAATAAAATACAGCCAAGACCGATGCATTGGTCGATCTTGGCTGCGGTTTTCCGCTATTACAGCACGCGGACGCGGCGCACATGGGGCATGGCGGCGATTTTCTCCGCCATGTCCTTGGTGACGGGGGAATCCACGTCGATGATGGTATAGGCGATATCGCCCTTGGCCTTGTTGATCATGTGGGCTACGTTCATGTTTTCCTCGCCGATGATATCCAAAAATCCGTTGATCATGCGGGGGACGTTCATATGGATCACGCAGATGCGACCCTCCCCCGCCCGGTCGAGATTCACATCGGGGAGGTTGATGGCGTTTTTGGTATTGCCGTCCATGAGATAGTCGGCCAGCTCCTGCGCCGCCATGACAGCGCATTTTTCCTCGCTCTCCGGCGTGGACGCGCCGAGATGCGGGAAGGCCACGACACCCTTCGCTCCGATGAGCTTATCATCGGGAAAATCCGTAACATAGCGAGCCACCTTGCCTGAGGCAATGGCCGCCAGAATGGCGTCCGTGTCCACAAGGCCGCCGCGGGCAAGGTTGATGATGCGGACGCCGTTTTTCATCTGGGCGAAAGCCTCCGCGCCAAGCATACCGCGCGTTTTGTCGGTCAAGTGTAGCTGGATGAGGATATAGTCGGAGTTGCGGAACACGGTGCCGAGATCCTCCGCGTGACGCACCTCGCCGGAGATCCGCCATGCCGACTCCACAGACATATACGGATCATAGCCGATCACGTCCATGCCGAGGCCGATGGCGGCATTCGCGATGCGGGAGCCGATGTTGCCGAGGCCGATGATGCCGAGGGTCTTGCCCATGATCTCCGGGCCGACATAATTCTTTTTCCCCGCCTCCACCTCGGCGTCGATCCCCTCGCGTCCGGCCAGGGATTTGGCCCAGAACGCGCCGTCCATGATGTTGCGGGAGGCAAGCACCAGAGAGCAGATCGCCAGCTCCACCACCGCCTGCGCGTTCGCACCGGCCGCGTTGAAGACCACGATGCCCTTTTCCGTGCAGCGTTCGATAGGGACATTGTCCACCCCCACGCCGGCGCGGCCGATGGCGGCAAGCTTATCGCCGAATGCCATATCGTGGATCTTAGCGGAGCGGATCAGCAGACCGTCCGGATCCTCCGCGTCCACATTCACCATGATGCCCTTGGCGCTGAGGACGTTCAGTCCGGCCTGGGCGATATTGTTCATCGTTTTGATCTCATACATGATGCTTTACCTCAAATTCCTTCATATACGCCGCGAGCGCCTTCACGCCCTCCATCGGCTGTGCGTTATACAGCGAGGCGCGAATGCCGCCTACGCTGCGGTGTCCCTTCAGGTTCATGAGCCCCTGCGCCTGCGCCTCCCTGGCAAACTGGGCGTCGAGATCGGCGTCTCCCGTACGGAAGGTGATGTTCATCTCGCTGCGGGAGTCCATGCGGGCATGGGGCTTATACAGTCTGCTGTTGTCGAGGATATCATAGATCATGGCGGCCTTCTCGTGCTTGATGGCCTCCATACCGGCAACGCCCCCCTGCTTCTCCAGCCAGTCGAGAGTGAGCCCCAGCATATAGATGCACCAGCATGGCGGGGTGTTATACATGCTGTCCTTCTCGATCATGGTCTTGTAGCTGAGCATCAGAGGGGTGATGGGCATTTCCCGCCCGGCCAGAGCCTTGTCGATAATGACGACGGTGACGCCCGCGGGCGCCATATTCTTCTGTGCGCCGGCCATGATAAGGCCGTATTTCGACACATCCACGGGTCGGGAGAGGATATCGGAGCTCATATCGCACACGAGCGGCGCGTCTGTTTCCGGGACATAGCCCCATTCGGTGCCGTATATGGTGTTGTTCGCGCAGTAATAGAAATACTTCGCGCCCGGCGTGAGCGTCAGCTCCGCCTGTGTGGGGATATAGGTGAAGTTATCCGCCTCGGAGCTGGCGGCCACACGGATATCGCCGTATTTCTTCGCTTCCTTCATGGCGATGCGGGCGAAATTCCCCGTAACGGCGTAATCCGCCGCGCCGTCCTCCAGCAGATTCAGCGGGATCATGGAAAACTGGAGCGACGCGCCCCCCTGCAGAAACAGGATCTCATGGGTATCGGGGACGTTCAGCGCGGCCTTGAGCTTGGCCTTCGTCGCATCAAAGATCTCTTGAAAAAAGCTGCTGCGGTGGCTCATCTCCATGACGGACATGCCGCTGCCGTTGTAGTTGAGCATCTCCGCCGCGGCGCGTTCGAGCGCCTCCCGCGGCAGGACGGACGGCCCCGCGGAAAAATTAAAAACCTCTTCTCTATTCATCGGTCTACCTCGCGGAATTTATTACATTAAACAACTATATTATATCTCTATGCCGTAAGGATTGCAAATTTCATTTTCCCAAAAGCCTCTGGCCGTCCGTACCCGTAATTTGGATATTCTGCACAGTCCCCCGGGGAAAATCACGCTCTGTGACCACCACGCAGTAATTATCCGCGTGTCCCTCCCGGGGACTCTCGAACAGCACCGGCAGGGTCTTCCCGACACACCCGGTAAGATACTCCTCCTGCAGACGGCGAATGACCTCGTTTGCTTTTCGAACCCGATCCTCCTTCTCCGCCTTTGGAAGCTGATCGGGCAACTCCGCGGCCTTGGTCCCCGGCCGGACGGAATAGGGAAATGCATGGACAAAGGAGAAGCCGCAGCGCTCCAGAAACGCCAGCGTTTCCGTAAACTGTTTCTCCGTCTCTCCGGGAAAGCCGCAGATGAGGTCGGCCGTCAGGCTGCAGCCGGGAAAATGATCCCGCAGGCGGCTGCAGCAGGCATAAAACGCGGCGGTGTCGTATTTCCGGCGCATCCGGCGCAGCGTATCGTCGCAGCCGGATTGGAGCGAGAGATGAAAATGGGGGCATACGTTCCCCAGCGCCGCGAGCCGAGCACAGAATCCCTCCGTCACGGCGGTCGGCTCCAGCGAACCGAGATGGATACGGGTATCCGGCGCAGCCCTTGCGATGCTCTCCACCGCGTCAGCGAGACCGGGCTTTCCGGGCAGATCCTTTCCGTAGGATGCGATCTCGATGCCGGTCACCACGATCTCCGCAAACCCCTCCGCGGCAAGTCTCGCTGCCTGCGCCGTGCAGTCTTCGAGGGGCAGCGACCGCACCCGGCCGCGGGTATAAGGGATCACGCAATAGGCGCAGAAATTATCGCAGCCGTCTTGGATCTTCAGCATCGCCCGGGTACGTCCCGCCACGGCTCCGGCAGGCAGCGGCTCGAAATACCGCCGCTTGAACGGATCGTCGATCATCATGACCGGCACCGCGGCATCGATGGCCGCCGCGAGCTTTTCTTTCTCTCCGCTGCCGAACACGATATCCGCGCCCAGCCCCCGAACCGCCTCCGGCTCGAGCTGCGAAAAGCAGCCGCAGACCGCCGTGAGGGCGCGCGGATGCTTTCCCTGAAGGCGGCGGATTGCCTGCCGGGATTTCCGGCCGCTCTCCGCCGTGACGGCGCAGGTGTTCACGAGGATCACGTCCGCGTCCTCCTCCGCCGGCACAAACCCCCGGGCGCGCAGCATCGTTTCAATGGCCTGCGTTTCATATTGATTGACCTTGCAGCCAAGCGTATAGACCGCGTATGTCCTTTGGCTTGTTTTTTCTTCCATGTGCGTATATAATCCTATGCGGTGATAAAATTGATGGAACAGATTTATTTGGATAACGCCGCCACGACCAAGGTATGCCCCGAGGCGGCGGAGGCTGCCGTACGCTGCATGACGGAGGCTTTCGGCAACCCCAGCTCCACGCACGGCCCCGGCCGCGAGGCGCGAGCCTTGCTCAAAGCCGCCCGGACGGCCGTTGCCGTCTCCCTCGGCGCCGCGCCGGAGGAGATCTTCTTTACCGCAGGCGGTACGGAGGGCGATAACTGGGCGATCCGCTCCGGCGCGCAGCTCATGCGCCACAAGGGACGGCATATCGTCAGCTCTGAGGCGGAGCACGCGGCCGTCCTGCGCACCCTCGATCATCTGGAATCGCAGGGATATGAGATCACCCGCCTGTCCCCCGCCAAGGACGGCTCGATCCATGCAGAGGATGTGATTGCCGCCCTGCGGCCGGATACCGTTCTTGTGAGCCTCATGCTGGTGAATAACGAGACCGGCGCGATCACCGACATTCCCGGCATTGCTCGGGCGATGAAAAAAAACGGTTCCTCCGCGCTGCTCCACACGGACGCGGTGCAGGGGTATATGAAGCTGCCCTTCACAGCAAAAAACCTCGGTGCGGATATGATAACGCTATCCGCCCATAAGATCCACGCGCCGAAGGGAACGGGCGCGCTCTATATCCGACGGGGGCTGCGGCTTCCGCCGCTTATGCTGGGCGGCGGACAGGAGGACGGACGGCGCTCCGGCACGGAGAACATGCCCGGCATCTGCGCCTTTTCCGCCGCGGTGAACGCCGCTCGGAAGGATAAAGCCGCCCATGCCCGTATGGCGGCGCTGCGCGAGCTGTGCGTCGGCACGCTGCGGGAAACGCTGCCGACGCTCACCGTGATCGGCGGCGGCGCGCCGCATATTATGAATCTCTCCCTTCCCGGGTATCGGAGCGAGGTGCTGCTGAACTATCTCGACGGCCGCGGGATCTTCGTATCGAAGGGTTCAGCCTGCAAGAAGGGAGCACGCAGCCATGTGCTGGCGGCGATGGGTCTGCCCGCGCCGGTGATTGACGGCTCGATCCGGGTGTCCCTGTGTCGGTTCACAACGGAGGAGGAGATCCTTCGCTTCTGCGCCGCTCTGAAGGACGCGGCCGATTCGCTGATCCGCACCTGATGTATGAGAATAAAAAGGCGGAGCCTTTCCGGCTCCGCCTTTTTCCGCCTGTTCAGGCAAGATATTTGGTAACAGCCTCTCCGAACTCGGCGGGGTCGGCGGAGACGGTCACCGTGAAGGTGATGCCCTCCACATCGCCGAACTTCTCGAGCCAAGCGAGGAAGCCCGCAAGAACCTCCGCATCGACATTTCCGATGATCTTGAAGAGGTTATCGATAAAGACATGGGTGATGTCAAAGTTGCCGGCGGCAAGACCGCTGATGAAGCCGCACATCAGCTCCAGAGAGTTGATGCCGTACTGCGCGGCGTGAACCAGCCGCGCCTGATACGGGATGTCGTAAGTAAGAACCTTATCCTTTTCGATGCAGATCACGTCGCCGTGCTCTTCATCGACCGCCTTGCGTACCATCTCGACCAAAGTCTTTGTTTTGCCGGTCCCTTTGAGACCCATGATCAATCTAACCAACGGTAGTCACGCTCCTTGTCTTTTGTAAGGATATCATACCATCTTTCGGCTCTTCCTGCAATGGGAATGTGCGAAATTCCCCGATAATTTTTTGGACGCCGCGGTCTCCCGCGGCGTCCTTGGCTTTTATTGCGCGCCCGGCTTGCCGAGCATGCGGAACATGTTCTTTTTATACGCCTCCACCCCCGGCTGATCGAATGGATTCACCCCCAGCATATAGCCGCTGATGGCGCAGGCCGTCTCGAAGAAGCAGACGAGATCGGCAAAGCCCGCCTCGTCCCGCAGTGGGACGGAAATGCCGATATTCGGTACGCCGCCGGCGATGTGCGCAGCCTTGACAGCCTCCATCGCCACCCGGGAGATATCGGAGAATTTGCGCCCGGCGAGGTAATTCAGCCCGTCGGCGTCGCCCATGGAAAACGGCATCTCAAAATCGCGGCGGGGACGGTCAAAGCTCACCACCGTTTCCATCAGCGTGCGAGGCCCCTCTTGGATATACTGCCCCATGGAGTGCAGGTCGGCGTTGTATTCCACGGACGCGGGATAGATGCCGACGCCGTTTTTGCCCTCGCTCTCGCCGTAGAGCTGCTTCCACCACTCTGCAAAGAAGCGGAAGGACGGCTCATAACAGGCCAGAAGCTCGATGGTCTTGCCCTTGGCATAGAGGGCGTTGCGCACCGCGGCATACTGCCATGCGGGGTTTTCCGGACTGCGCAGGTCGAGAGCATACATCGCCTCCGCAGCCGTGCCAACCAGCGTGCGTACATCGCAGCCAGCCGCCGCCAGCGGCAGCAGCCCCACCGCCGAAAGAACAGAGAACCGTCCGCCCACGTCGTCCGGCACCACGAATGTGTCATATCCCTCCGCGTCCGCGATGGATTTCAAAACGCCCCTGGCCGCGTCCGTCGTGGCATAGATGCGCTTTTTTGCGCCCGCGCCGTATTTCTTCTCCGCGAGCGCTTTGAATACCCGAAAGGCCGCCGCCGGCTCCAGCGTAGTGCCGGATTTCGAGACCACGTTCACGGAAAACTCCCGGTCGCCCAGCCGCTCCAGCTTATCGTTCAGATCGTCCGCGGAAAGGCCGTTGCCGGCAAAAATGATCTCCGGCCCGTTTTTCGGCTGGATCAGCTCGATGCCCGCCCGCGCGCCGAGATAGCTGCCGCCGATGCCGACGACCACCAGCACCTCGCTCGTATCGCGGATGCGCTCCGCCGCGGCAAGGATCTTCTTGAGCTCCTCCCCCTGCACGCGCCGGGGAAGCTGCCGCCAGCCCGTAAACTCCGCGCCGGCCCATGTCCCCTCCGCCAAAGCGCGGTGCGCCACGGAGGCCGCGCCGTAATCCGGCCCCGCTCCTTCCAGAAAACCCTGCACGCCGGACAGATCGACCTTAACCATGTTTTTTATCCTCACATTCTGTATCGCAGACCAACATCTGCTGAGATTCGCTGGTATTATAGCCCATCCTCCGCCGTTTTTCAAGTCCGCATTTCCACGAAGTGGGGCAAATAGCCCTTTTTTTGCACCGTTTTTGCATAAAAATGGGGCGATTTTTACATTGTCCGACCAATCAAAGCCCCCAGTATCCGCCCATACACGTCCCAAAACCCCAGCCGTTCCACTGTCTCGGGGGACACGATGTCGATTTCCGCCAGCACCACCTCACCGCTGCGCACGGTGAGGATACCCAGCTTCTGCCCCGCCGCCACCGGCGCGTCCACACTTTCCGGCAGGTCGATTTCAAAGCTCAGCTCCGAAATGACGCCCTTCTCCTCCAGCAGGTATTCCGCGCCGTCGAACACCGGCTGCAGGCTCTCCTTCGTCCCCAGCCCGATCCGCACCGGCGGCAGCGCCTGCGCCGGACGCAGGGACGTGATATCGAAATTGGCAAAGCCATAGCTGAGGAGGGTCTTGGCGCTTTCAAACCGATCGGCGGAGGTATCAGCATGCAGCACCACTGCGATGTATTCCACGCCGTCCCGTTCCGCCGTGGCGGACAGGCAGTACATGGCCTTGGAGGTGAAACCGGTTTTAAGACCCGTTGCGCCGTCGTAATAGAAGATCAGCTTATTTGTATTGGAAAGGCCGAATTTCCCGCCCCGGACGGTATCCATCCAGACGGTCGTATACTGCTTGATGAACTCATGGGAGATGAGCTCCCGGGACATGATCGCGATATCATATGCCGAGGTATAGTGTGCTTCGTCGTCAAAAAGGCCGGTACAGTTCGTGAAATGCGTATCCTCCATGCCGAGCTCAGCCGCCCGCTCGTTCATCCGCTGCACGAATGCCTCCTCAGTGCCGCAAAGCTCCTCCGCCAGCGCCACGGCACAGTCGTTAGCGCTCACCACGGCAACGCATTTGAGCATTTCCGAAACGCTCATCCTCTCCCCCTGCTCCAGCCAGATCTGGCTGCCGCCCATGGAGGCCGCGGCGTCGCTCGCCGTCACCATCGCCTCCGGGGAGAGCCGTCCGGCTTCGATGGCCTCCGTGATGAGCAGCATCGTCATCACCTTCGTCACGCTGGCTGGGGAGCAATGCTCGTGCGCTTGTTTTTCATAAATGACCGTCCCGGTGGTTTTTTCCATCAGCACGGCATACGGCGCGGCCACGGAGATATCCCCGTCCGTCCGAGGTGAAAACGCCGACGCCTGCCCCGTGAGCAGCAGGACGGCCAGCGCTGCCGATATCAGTCTTTTCATAAAAAAGCACCCCCATATCCCATGGATATGGAGGCAAGTCCCCAAATATGCCGTAAATATTCAAACGGACTGCATAACCGCCGGCGCGTTTTCCCATGCAGACGCCCCGCAAAGCGTTCGTTTCCAACATTCTCAACAGAGTTTTACACAAAAAAGAGTGTTGTTTTATGCAAAAAACCGCATACTCTGTCGAATTCACAGCTCCCGATACATGGCTGGCGCATCGGCCTTCGAGGTATTTTCTGCAACAGACACCACCTCGACCTTCACCGTGCGGGCGCCGAAACGGATCTCGATCACATCCCCGGGCTTCACGTCCCGGGAGGGCTTGGCGGCAGTTCCGTTCACCGTGACCCGGCCGCCGTCCGCCGCCTCGTTTGCCACCGTGCGGCGCTTGATAAGGCGAGAAACCTTCAGATATTTGTCCAGACGCATAATGGTTTTCCTCCGAAATAGCAAGCGGCGCGGGATAACCCGCGCCGCAGATATGCTGATCGCTGTTACTTCGCGACGGCGTCCTTCAGAGCCTTGCCGGCCTTGAACTGAGGAACCTTGGAAGCGGGGATCTTGATCTCTTCCTTGGTCTGGGGGTTGCGGCCGATACGCTCGCCGCGCTCCTTGACGTCGAAAGCGCCGAAGCCGACAAGCTGGACCTTATCACCGCCCACAAGAGCCTCGGTGATCGCGTCAAGCGCAGCGTTGATGACCTTCTCGGTGTCCTTCTTGGACAGGCCGGCCTTCTCAGCGGCAACGGCAATGAGTTCTGCTTTGTTCATGTGAATCCTCCTAATTGTTCGGCGGCTGTCCGCCATTTTCTTGTGTTATTTAGAATTTGCGCAGTACGCAAAGTTCTTACGAATCTCTTTCCTCCGCCTTGGCCTGCTCCCAGAGGGCTTCCCTCGCCTCCGGCTCCATTGCCTCCAGCGAGTTCCCCCCGACCGCCGCCAGCTCCTCCATCCGGGTATACCGGGCGATGAAACGGTCGCAGGCGCCGCCCAGCGCCTTTTCCGGGTCGATCTTCAAGTGCCGCGCCAGATTAACGACGGTGGCAAGCACATCGCCCAGCTCGGCCTCGATATTTTCCCCGGCGGCGATGGCCTCGTCCAGCTCCGCGATCTCTTCGCTGAGCTTTTCCCGGGGGCCGCGCCAGTCGTCCCAGTCGAAACCGGCTTTTCCGGCTTTGGATTGGATCTTTTCCGCCCGCCACAGCGCCGGCAGCGCATCCGCCACGCTGGCCATCGCGCCGGCGGTGGTTTTCTGCTGCTTCTCCTCGCGCTTTACGGCGTCCCAAGTGGCAAGCACTTCGTCCGGCGTTCCGGCCTCGGCCGTACCAAATACATGGGGATGACGTCGGATGAGCTTTTTACATGCCTCGTCACACACATCGTCGAAATCGAAGCCGCCAATTTCCTCCTCCATGCGGGCATGGAACAGGATCTGCATCTGCAGATCGCCCAGTTCCTCCCGGAGGTTGTCCATATCGGCATGGTTGATGGCGGCCACGGCCTCATAGGCCTCTTCGAGCATATTGCGCCGGATGGATTCATGGGTCTGCACACGATCCCAAGGGCATCCGCCCTCGCCGCGCAGCAGCTCCATGATGGCTCGAAAATCCTCAATGCCATACTTTTCTTTGTACTGAAAATTTACCATAGTTTTCTTCTCTCTGCAATAGAAAAAATCAAAAAAAACGCTGTTTTCAAGGCAATTTCGGCAATTTTACGATGTTTTTTCGAATTTGTCAATGAATATGGAGTATTTTGGCAATTTTTTCGCCCTTGGGCATGAGCTTCATATCCTCCAGCGTGATCGCCCGCAGCGCCACGATCATCACGGCGTAGATCACCACACCTACGCAGACCGCGATGAGAAACGGAACGATAATGTTCAGCGGCCGTCCCATGATGGAGGCCTGCCAGCCGCGGGTCACGCTGTGGAGCAGCGACCAGACCGCCCATGCGCCAACGCCCATGACACCTGTGCTGATGCCCGCACGCCCAAAAATGCGCCATAGGTTCATGGGCCGCGCCATATGCCTCGCCATGAAAATGAGGTTTACAGACAGCATCACGATATAGCAGCACAGGGTGCCAATGGGGGCGCCGTAAATGTTGATGGAAGGGTCGCCCACGAGAAGATAGGTGACGACGACCTTCGTCGCCCCGCCGCAGAGGATCGCGACGAGGGGCAGCCGCTCGTTGCCGTTGGCGGGCAGGATCGCGTTCGTCATGAGGCTCATGGTCATGAAATAGCACACGATTCCCAGCTCCGTCAGAAGCATACCTCCCTGCTCCGCCGCCGAGGGATACAGCACATCCATGCAGGGCTTAGACAGCACCGCCATGCCCACCGCCATCGGCAGGCACAGGAGCGTACACATGCGCATGGCCTTTTCCGCCACGTCGCATACCTCTTCCCGGTTGCCCCGCACCCGCGCCGCCGCGATCGCCGGCACAACGCTCGCCACGAAGGGTACGACGAAGGCGGAGGGGACGTTATAGACCGTCATGGCCTGCCCATAGGTGCCGTTCAAGGCATAGGCCGCCATCTCGGCATAGCCCGCGGCGTTCTGGAGCTGATTGAGGGTGATCTTCGCGTCCGCGAGCTGAATGAGGCTCATGACAGAGGTGGAGATCGTGATGGGGATACCGATGCGAAGCAGGTCCCACAAAACCCGCTTTCCGCTGTCCGGGGTATCGCTCTCCGGCGTCACAGGCGGATTGACCTCATATTTATGATGCACCTTGATCTGCATATACAGCATGGCGGCCAAGGAGCTCACGGTGGTGCCGAGGATCGCCCCGGCGGCGCAGATCTCCACGCTTTTCCCCATGCGGTGCAGGATGCCCGCGCAGGACAGGCCGATCAGTACCTTCACGCCCGTTTCCACGATCTGGGAAACCGTGGTGGGGATCATGTCCGCATGTCCCTGCGCATAGCCCCGATAAGCCGCCGTCACGCACACGAGCAGCACGCTCGGCGCCATGACGAACAGGCATTGTGTCGCCCGGATATCTCCCATCCACGCGGCGAGATCGTCCGGGAACAGCATCATGATGAGCGTTCCCGCGAGACCGAGACCCAGAAATGTCTTGATGCCGACATTGAAGACCTTCCGCACCTGCTGATCGCGTCCCACGGCGTCCGCCTCCGAAATGAGGCGGCTCATCGCCACGGGGATGCCCGCGGTGGAGATCGTCAGAAACACGTTATACAGCCGATAGGTGACGTCAAAGTGATTGAAGCCCACCGTGCCGAGGATATTGCCCAGCGGGATCTTGTAGATCGCGCCGAGGATCTTGATGACGATGATGCCGACGGTATATATCGCTGCGCCATGCAGGAAGTTTTGTCCTTTTTTCTCCGACATACAGGCTCCTTTGGGTCAGGCTGGATAAAAGATTCTATGCCGCTGTGCCGCTGTAGTATACCGCGAAACGGCTATGATGTAAAGAGTTTCCCGCCGCAGAAGCACTTACCATCCGCGCGGAACACAGTATGATGCCATCCGAAACCAACAGAGGTGCGGTCACCCATACGTGGGTAATTGTGTGAAAATAGACGCAGAAAAAATATGCAAGGAACAGAGCCGAACGGCGGCATCCAAATGGCAAGTGCTTACGGCGGCTCGATCTTTATGCCGCCGCTGTTTGGCATTTTGAGCATTGCCGCCGGCTTCAAGGTGCTTCCGAGCTTCCTTGCAGCTCCCGCAAAAGCCGGCATAGTCGCACTATCACGTTCTGCATTCCTGTCGTTTCTTCGAGCCATAATTGACACAAAGCAGTCTTATGGCCCAAAGAGCAGCGCTTATCAGAATCTGAAGCAATATAGTGAATACAAGGAATGTGAAATTTTCCTCAGAGAAGCGATGCGACACAAAATCATTCACACTATCATACAGCAATGTGTGTGTACATAAAATGTAAAGCGTTGCCTTTCCGAGATAGCTGAGAACACTCGCAATTATGGGGAGATGGTGGGTGATATAATCAGAAAGGCAATAGAGCAGCACGGTTCCTGCAGTAGCGCCCAAAATCGTCAGCCCGTACCAGCCATAATTTCGCACCGAAATCTCCATTCCGCCCATCCATATCATATAAACCCATATCGGAGCCAAAACAAAATATAAATATTTGTTATTTTTGAGAAGCGCCAACAAGTCCCACCGCCGCAGAAGAACGCCAAGATGGTAGAAGATAAGTAAAACACACGCTACATCGACGCTCCACGGCAACCAATAACCGCGCCTTCCTAAAAACAGGCCGATCAGTCCAACGCCTATAATCGCTCCGCCCTTTGCCCAAGGGTTCTGAACGACGTGATCTATCAGCGAGTAGAGAAGTCTTATCACAAACAGCATCAAAATAAAGTAAACAGGACCTACTGTGGGGATATCTGTCAAGATCCTTCTTGTAAAGGAAACGCCACTCAGATATTGTATAAGGCCGGCAGCAAACGCCTCTTTACTCCGGGCAGAAAAGGCAATGGCGCAAAGTGAATACACAAAATACGGAAGCAAAAATGTTTTCATCGTACGACGTATTTCATGGGAAATGGATCGGGAACCATTGTGAAAATAGCCCGACAACACAACAAAAGCTGCCATGTGGAAGGAGTAAATTATGTTTCTAAGATTACCCGCTATCGCATAGTGTCCCACCATCGTCAAAAAAATCAGGATGCCTTTGGAAACATCAATAGCCATATCCCGCCCAAGCGAGAGCTTGAGAGTTCTTTTGCCGGAGCCGTATTTGTTCTCAACAATTTTTTTACCGCATTCGACAAGTACAGCACCTGCCACGGCCACAATTATTTCTACGACGATCACTCCCCAGCCCCATAAATTACCCGTTAGATCAAGGGGCGCGAGCATACGATCCACATGGTACTGCATCGTGTTGATCGCAAAAAGATGCACACATAGCACATCCAGCGATCTTTTCCCAATAAATTCCAATATCTGCGTAAACAAGTTATGCAGCTTAAATCTTGTAGGCTTTGAAACAAGGTAAATCAGCAAGCATCCGGCAAGAGATATGGGAACGGAGAGAAAAAAATCGCCAATTTCACATCCAGCAAAATCAATATAACAGTAATTCTGATAAATACCATACAACAATATGATCTGCGCGACAACATAATGATACCATCGGATGCGTTCCAGCAGCCGGTGTTTTTTTATCTCATAACCGAGATATAAAAAGAATACCGCCATCATTCCCGATTGTATGCTGAAAGGAAACCAAATCGCCTGAGCAGAAATTATCCCCAAAACCGAGACAGCCATAGATGATATGCCTAAGTAAATATCTTTTTCTGTCAATGCTAAAAGCGCTTGAAAGAAAAGAAACGCAAAAAACATCGCAGGAAGAAACCATATCGCTCCAATGAAAGTCCCGACATCAATCGTACCGTACATGGTAATACCGCCCGAAGCAAAAAAACTTCGAGTAAGGTCGTTCCCGATGATTTTGGTCACGTTTGAAATCGTACAGTTATGATCTACCAAATAGCAGTTGATAATATCGGCAACGATTAGTGCTACGCACGTCCAAAAGTACGGCCTCATCAATCGACGAAATTTTTTTCCGATGTATTGCAGAGAAAGTTCTTTCTTTATGGTATACCCACTCAAAAGGAAAAACACCGTCAAATGGAAGCCATATACAAAACTTGCATATGGAAAATCAAGCTCCCAAACGAAATGTCCGTATATAACGAGCAGAATCGCCAACCCTTTGGAACTGTCTATCCATTTCTCTCTCACTTTTTAACTCCCTTACAGCATTGCGACAGCTTTGAACACATACCAATTATGGATGAAAAGAGTAAAACCGCCCAGATATCTGAATGCGGTTTTACTCTTAAAAAAGATTGCAGCAAATTATCTATCAGGCAAGAAAAGGATCATTTCTTCATTTTTACGCCTTGCGGACGCTGTCGATGTGGCGGGCAAGGTCGAGCATCTTGCAAGAGAAGCCCCACTCGTTGTCGTACCATGCGACGAGCTTGACGAAGTTGCCGTTCAGGGCGATGCCGGCCTGCGCATCGAAGATGGAGGTGTGCGGATCGGTGCGGAAGTCGGAGGAAACGACCTCGTCGTCCACATACTCCAGCACGCCCTTCATCGGGCCTTCGGAAGCGGCCTTCATGGCGGCGCAAATCTCGTCCATCGTGGCGGACTTCTCGAGGCGGACGGTCAGGTCAACGACGGAGATATCGCCGGTGGGAACACGCATCGCCATGCCGGTCAGCTTGCCGTTTAGCGAGGGGATGACCTTGCCGACAGCCTTGGCGGCGCCGGTGGAGGCGGGGATGATGTTGTTGTAGATGGAGCGCGCGCCGCGGAGATCCTTCTTCTTGGGGAAGCCGTCAACGATGGACTGGGTGGCAGTAGAGGCATGGACGGTGGTCATGAGACCCTCGATGATGCCGAAGTTATCGTTCACGACCTTGGCGATGGGCGCAAGGCAGTTGGTGGTGCAGGAGGCGTTCGAGACAAACTGCATATCGGGGGTGTACTCGTCGAGGTTGACGCCGCAGACGAAGGTGGGAGTGTCGTCCTTCGCGGGGGCGGACATGATGACAACCTTAGCGCCCGCGTCGATATGAGCCTGCGCCTTCTCCTTGGTGAGATAAGCGCCGGTGCATTCGAGAACGTAATCAACACCCAGCTCGCCCCAAGGAACGAGGGAAGCGTCGCGATAGGTCTTATCGGAAAGGACCTTGACGACCTTGCCGTCAACGGTGACCGTGCTGTCCTCGTCGTTGCCGACGACCTCGCCGTCGTAGCGGCCGTGGACGGTGTCATACCGTGTGCAGTAAGCGATGTGGGAAGCTGGATGGCCGGGAGCGTTGATGGCGACGACCTCGATGTCGTCAGACTTCATCGCGGCACGGAAGGCCAGAGACCCGATACGGCCAAAGCCGTTGATGCCGATTTTTACCATGATTGGTACCTCCTAGATATATGAATAATGAATTTATAAAAGCAAATCCCCCAGCAGGGAGGTGCCGGAAAAGTCCGTTTTTGTGACTTTTTGACCGATACCGTGCTTTTCAAAAGCTATTATAACACCTTTGTCAATATTTTCGCAGGGTTTTTTTGCATTTTTTTCGGATTCATGGAAAAAAATTTTTCGGGGATTGCTCTTTTCCCCGATATTTGCTAAACTACGGGCAAGAATAATACCGATATGAGAGAATCAGACAAGCTCGGATTTCATAATAGAGAGAGTATGGATATGAGTCTGAACGCCAAAGACCTCGGCGCGCTGTTCGACATGAGCCGCGACGCCGTGGCCGCCGTGGAAAACGGCGCTGTAGTATATGCAAACCCCGCCGCGCAGTCGATGTTCGGCCTGCGCCCCGGCCTTTCCGCCGCGGCGCTCCTGCCGGAGGAGGCGCTATCCGATCCCGCGGAACGCTTTGCCTGCATGACACGCTTGGGCGGCCGGAGCGTTTCCTCCGCCGTATCCCGCCGGGACGGGCTGGCGATCGTGTTTCTCGCGGGGGAACAGACGGAGGCGTCGCCTCTGTCGGATCGTGCGCTGCGCGAATTCGGAAACGATCTCCTAACCGCCCGCTTGGCCATCGACGCCGTCGTAAAGGGCGGCAGCCCGGAACAGGATCCCCGGCTGCGGGAATACACGGCGCTGCTCTACCGCAGCTATTATCGCCTCAAGCGGCTGCACAGCCATCTGACCCTGTCTGCCGGTCTGCGGCAGGAGAGCCTGCCCATGAAACAGCGACTTATCGACCTTGAGCCGCTATTTCGGGATCTGTGCGACACGGTGGCGCAGCTCGTCCGACCCATGGAGATCGAACTTCGATTTGAGGCTGAGAAGCTGGAGGGCTATGCCGCGGCGGACGCGGGCATGCTGGAGACCATGCTTCTGAATCTGCTGACGAACAGCCTGCTGCGTACTCCCGCCGGAGGCGTGATCCGCGTTTCCCTTTCCCAGCTGGGCAGCCGCTTCATCCTCGCGGTGGACGACGGCGGCACAGGCATCCCGCCGGAGCGTCTGTCCGGCCTGCTGTCGGGCTCCCCCGCCGCCGAAGCCACCGATCCCGCCGCCGGGGCGGGACTGGGTCTTGCCATCGCCCGGGGGATCGCGGAAGCACACGGCGGCACGCTGATCCTCGAATCCCGGCAGGACGCGGGCACCTGTGTCCGGGTATCGCTGCCCCGCGCCGATCCGAAATCGGTGGATACGCTCCGGCAGCCGGAGATCGCCTACCGCACCGACGGGATGAACGCCGTCCTCACCGAGCTGTCCGTGGCGCTGGACAAAAGCATCTACACCAAAACAATGTTTGACTGATGAACTTCCCCTTAGCGAGAGTTTTTCCCGCCAAGGGGAATATTTCTCTGTCTCGGCGTACAAAATAACGGTACAAACGAGATGGAGGTCATAGGATGAAATCTTTCAAAGCGGCCATAGCTCTGCTTTTGACCATTATGCTGTGCGTTTCTCCCGCGCTGGCCGCGGGCGACGGGATCCCCGAGCCGCAGGGCTCCGTGCCCGTGGCGGAAAACATGGAGCTCGAAACCTACCGCGGCGTCTCTGTCGGCGGACAGCTTTCCGCCCATGATGCGGACGGAGGCACGCTGACATTCGAGCTTACCACCGAGCCCATGAAGGGCTCCGTGGAGCTTTCGCCCAACGGCTGTTTTGTCTATACGCCAAAGGAAAACAAGCGCGGCAAGGATTATTTCGGTTTCCGCGCCGTGGATGAGGACGGCAATCCCTCGCAGGAGGGGACGGTGCTGATACGGCTCATCAAGCAAAAATCCGCCGTCACCTATTCCGACATGACCGGCAGCGGCGCGGAATATGCCGCTGTTGCCCTCACCGAAAAAGGCGTTTTCACCGGGGAGACCGTCGGCGCGGACTATGTGTTCAATCCCGACGCTGCCGTCAGCCGGGGCGAGTTCCTCTCCATGTGCATGACCGCCGCGGACTGCGAGTTGCTCTGCGGAGTGAGCGCCACAGGCTTTATGGACGACGAGCGCATCTCCCCGTGGCTTAAGCCCTATGTGGCCACGGCGCTGCTCGACGGCTATATCCGCGGCACAGCGGCGGAGACCGGGGCGCTTTTCCGGCCGGATGACGATATCACCCTGCGGGACGCATGCCTCGTGCTGAATGGCGTGCTGGACGTGACGGACGTGGTCAGCGCCGCTTATATCGATCTTCCCGAGAGCGAGAGCACGCAGGCGGTGGCGAACCTCACGGCATGCAGCGTGATGCTGCCTGACTGGAACGATCTCGACGCCTCCCTCACCCGCGCCGAAGCCGCCATATTGCTGCAAAATGCCATGGAGCTTCTGGCGCGGCGCTGAGAACTCCCATGTAAGGACACCCCGGAAGGGTGCCGGGCGCAAAATATTGCTCGACCAGCAATAATTACCGTTTTTGAAGGATCGAGACGTTTTGCGAATGACATCCTTCCGGGGGCAGACCTATCCCCCCACAGGACGGAGCGCGTCCCTTGCCTTTTGCCTTTATCTATGGTACATTGATATCCGAAAAACAAGGAAACACAGGGGGTAATATCCTATGAAAAAGCTGCTTTCCCTGCTGCTGGCGGCGGCGCTGCTGCTGACCGTCGGCGCAGTTTCCGCGCTGGCGGAAGGGGAATCCGATCTGGGCGGCGGTCTCGGCACAGAGCTGCAGGAGGCCGGGATCGACCTTGAAGGAAGCGTGGAACCCACCGGCGAGGCAAGCGAGGAGGCCGAGCCGAAGGATGTCCGTGTCATTGAGCGCTCCTGCGCGCTGTCCCGCCTCACCGTGGGCGAAAACGAGGAGCTGCGCGGCCCGAACGGCGAGATCGTCACCATGACCATAGACGGTGTACAGACCGATATCGAGGAAAAAACGAGCTACCGCGGAAATATCGTCCTAACCCTGACGGACGAGGCGTATCTATACGGCCCGAACATGGGCGCCGTCCGCTCCTATCCTCTGCGCGCCGCCCTCTACATTGAAAACGGCCGCCCGGTGGATTCCAAGTCCGTATCCGAGGCCATGGATCATAACATCATCCGCTCCGAGGGCGCGGATTTCAACGGCATCGTACTTACCGGCGATCAGGGCGGCAAGGTGAGCCTCAACGGCTATACCATGGATCTCTCCGGCTGGGGCGAAAACGACATGGGCGGCGTCGGCGCGGGGATCTACGCCGTCGGCTCCGACCTCACGGCGAATATCACAAACACCGAGATCCGCACCCGCGGCGCGACCCGCACCGCCGTTTTCACCGGCGGCGACAGCGTCGTTGATCTCACCGATGTGCATGTATACACCTATTCCGGCGACCTGCCGGAGGGCACGGGCGACCTCAACAACATGGAGGTTCCTTGGATGCTCGGCCTCATTGGCGACTGCCGCGCCACGAACGCCCTCGGCGGCACCACGACCACTTGGAACAACTCCTCCATCGTAGCCTACGACTGGGGCGCACTCTCCACCGATTCCATCGGCAGCGGTTATGCCG